>NZ_FYDH01000001.1:7347-618112 GCF_900187475.1 Pseudomonas sp. Irchel s3h9
GTCAGCCGTCAGCTTTACGGTCGACGTGTCGATGGTATCAGTGACGTCGGTCACGGCTGGCGTGGTGCTCGGGACCAGGTTCTCGAAATTACCGCCAGACACATCCTTGATGGTGACTTCGACTTTGCCGGCGTCTTTGTAAACGTCATCAGATGGCGCTGGAACGGTCACGGTGCCAGTGGTTTTACCCGCTTCGATGGTGATCACCGAGCCATTCGACAGGGTCACGGTGACTGGCGTGCCGGCCGGATTGGTCAGCGTCGCGGTGTAAACGATCGAACCACCCTCGGCCACGGAACCGGTGGCGCTCAGCGACAGGTCGGTGGTGTCGGCGACATCGGTAACAGTGGTCGATACCGGGGTCTTGTCGGCAACCAGATCTTCGTAATTACCACCGGAAACACCGGTGATCGAGTTGGTCAGCGGCGCATTGCCGGTCAACGCATCGTTAGGGGCGGTGGTGGTCACGGTGCCGCTGGTTTTGCCGACTTCGATGGTGATGTTCTGACCGTTGGCCAGGGTCACGATCACTGGCGAGCCAGTCACCGGCGCACCGACGGTGGCGGTGTAAGTGACGGTGCCACCTTCAGCCACCGAGGTGTCAGCCGTCAGTTTCACGGTCGACGTGTCGATGGTGTCGGTCACTTCGGTCACGGCTGGAACGGTGCTAGGCACCAGATTCTCGAAGTTGCCGCCAGTTGCATCCTTGATGGTGACTTCGACTTTGCCTGAGTCTTTATAGACATCATCGGCCGGCGCCGGAACGGTCACGGTGCCAGTGGTTTTGCCAGCCTCGATGGTGATCACCGAGCCATTGCTCAGGGTCACGGTTACCGGTGTGCCGGCAGGGTTGGTCAGGGTCGCGGTGTAAACAATCGAACCACCTTCGGCCACGGTCCCGGTTGCCGTCAGCGACAGGTTGGTGTCGTCGATCGAGTCGGTAATGGTGGTGGTCGCTGGCGTCGTGTTCGGCACCAGATTTTCGAAATTGCCACCGGTAGCACCGGTGATGGTGGTGCTGACGGTGCTGCCATTGTTGTAAACGTCGTTGGCCGCAGTCGGCACGTTGACGGTGCCAGTGGTCTGGCCGGCGTCAATGGTGATGGTCGAGCCGTTCGACAGGGTGATCGTCACCGGAGTCTGCGCAGCATTGGTCAGCGTCGCGGTGTAAGTAATCTGGCCGCCTTCGACGACCGTACCGGTGGCGGTAAGGCTCACGCTGGTGGTGTCGATCGAGTCGGTAACGGTGGTGGTCGCAGGCGTGGTGTTCGGCACCAGGCTTTCGAAGTTGCCGCCGGTAGCGCCAGTAATGGTGGTGCTGACGGTGCCGCCATTGTTGTAGACGTCATTGGCCGCAGTCGGCACGTTGACGGTGCCGGTGGTCTGCCCAGCCTCAATGGTGATGGTCGAACCGTTCGACAGGGTGACAGTCACCGGGGTTTGCGCCGGGTTGGTCAGGGTCGCGGTGTAAGTGATCTGGCCACCCTCGACCACAGTGCCGGTGGCGGTCAGGGTCAGGTTGGTGGTGTCGATCGAATCGGTGATGGTGGTCACCGCTGGCGTCGGGTTCGGCACCAGGTTTTCGAAGTTACCGCCGCTGGCACCGGTAATCGTCGTGGTGACGGTGCTGCCATTGTTATAGACGTCGTTGGCCGGGGTCGGCACGTTGACCGTGCCGGTGGTCTGGCCGGCGCCGATGGTGATGGTCGAGCCGTTCGACAGGGTGACGGTCACCGGGGTTTGCGCCGGGTTGGTCAGGGTCGCGGTGTAAGTGATCTGCCCGCCTTCGGTGACACTCGGCCCGGCCGTCAGGGTGACGGTGGTGGTGTCGATGGTGTCAGTGACCTGGGTTGTGGCCGGAGTGGTCGGCGGGGTCACGGTGATGCCATTGCCGCCGGTGGTGCCGGTGACGGTCACGTCGATCTGGGTCGGGTCGTTGTAAACGGTGTCGTTCGGCGCCAGCGGCACATTGACGGTGCCAGTGGTTGCGCCTGCCGGAATCACAATCACCGCGCCGTTGGACAGGGTGATGGTCAGGTCGGTCAGCGGCGCCTGGGTCAGGGTCGCGGTGTACACCAGCACGCCGCCGGCTTCGGTGATGGACGGCGTGGCGCTGAGGCTCAGGGTCGAATCACGCAAGGCGTTGGTGGTGGTGTCGGTGGTCTGGCCGCCGGTGATGTTTTGCGCGGCTTGTCCGCCAGCGTTGATGCCTGCAGTCGGGAAACCAATGGTCGGGTCAACGCGGCCAGCGGTGGCGTCGAGCATGACGAAGCTGTGACCACCACCGGCGGCACCGCCCGTGCCTGCGGCACTCGGGCCGGCAGCAGTGGCGTCCAGCGCGGTGGTCGGGTCGACACCGGCGGCGATGGCTTGCTGCAGTTCGGCTACCGACGGCGCTGCCTGCGCAGTGGCCTCGGCCAGGTCAGTGCTGGAGTCAGGCGCGTTGGCGCTCCACTGGGTTTCTCGGCCCAGATCGAGGGTGCGGCCATCAGCCAACTCAAGCGACACGGCGCCGGAGAGGCCGGTGTCGATCTGGTCACCCACGAACAGGCGATCGCCTTCAACGAGTACGCGACGTACACCCTCAGGGGAGACTACAAATACCTGACCGACAATGCTTTTGACGATGGCAACAACACTGCTCATTGAAGACTCTCCGGGGGTGTCACGTTCAGTTGACTTCCATAGACCTGATGGCTTTTGGCGCCGACTCAGTCTGGACGTACTTTTAAAATTTGCGAATCAAGTTTGACGCATCTAATCGTCAATAATTTGGCTATATTCTTTCGCTATTAACTTTATGCCAAACTATTGACCTTCTGGGTGCCATCCTAAACAATCGCCCCACTAATGTCACATTGATATTTCCGCGGCGACCTGTCCTTTAGCGTGTGATCCAGTTCCTGTTTTGAACTTTCCGACATACGGTCAATCTGGTTGCCATCATCCGACGCAGCGCCACGTTTTGCTGTGATTCAAGACAAGAAGTTCTGGGAAATTCCTATCATGCGTTCGCCCCTGCTTTTCGCCGTACCCTTCGCTCTCGCCGCCTCTTTTGTACAAGCACAATCCTTACCAGAAGCCATGCAGCAGGCACTGGATGTCCATCCGGAAATCCAGGCAGGGGTCAACAGTCGTTTGGCGGCGGATTATCAATTAAGAGCGGCGAAAGGGGGATACCTGCCGAAGGTCGATCTGCTCGGCGGTTATGGCCGTGAAGGCACCGACAGCGTCACCACCCGCGCCAATGGCGGCGGCAACCACTGGGAAACCCTGAACCGCAGCGAGTCAAGTTTACGTCTCTCGCAAATGGTCTTCGACGGTTTTGCGACGTCCAGCGAAGTCGGGCGTCAACAAGCCACCGTTAACTCCCGTGCGTACTCGTTGCTTGGTACTTCCGAGCGCACCGCGCTGACCGTCGCCCAGGTTTATCTGGACGTGCTGACCCGTCGTGAGTTCGTGCGTCTGGCCGAAGAAAACCTCAAGAGCCACCAGCGCATCTACGATCAGATCCAGTTGCGCACCCAGCGCGGCGTCGGCAGCGGTGCCGACCTCGATCAGGCCGAAGCGCGGATGGCCCAGGCCCGCAACAACCTGATCACCGAGCAGACCAATCTGGCCGACTCGGAAACCAATTTCCTCAGCGCCGTCGGCCAGATGCCCGATCAACTCGAGCGGCCGGCGCCGTTCATGGCAATGATGCCGGCCAACCTCAACGAAGCGCGGCAGCAGATGCTGGAAAACAGCCCGATCCTGCGTTCGGCCGAATCCGACATCGCCGCCGCCGAGAAACAATACGAAACAGCCAAGTCGACCTTCTACCCACGTTTCGACGCCGAACTGGGGCGCACCGCCGACAACGACCTCGACGGCCAGAACGGTCACAACAACGAATGGCAAGCCATGCTGCGCATGCGTTTCAACCTCTATTCGGGCGGCAGCAACAAGGCCGATCTGGAATCCAAGTCGTACCTGTCGAACCAGGCGCTGGACATCCGCAACAACGCTTTGCGTCAGTTGAACGAAGAGCTGGGTCTGGCCTGGAACGCCTTGAACAACGCCAACGCGCAGGTGCCGATCGCTCAGCAATACGTCGACCACAGCACCTCGGTGCGCACCGCTTACCAGCGTCAGTTCAGCCTCGGCGAACGGACCCTGCTCGATTTGCTCGACAGCGAAAACGAGTTGTTCACCGCTTCGCGGCGTCTGGCTGAAATCAAAAACATTCAGTTATTTACTCAGTACCGAATCAAGGCGACCATGGGCGAGTTGCTCAGAAGCCAGGGAGTGGTCGCACCGTTGGCATCCGTTGTGCAAAACGACGTGAAGCCCAAGGTCCAGCTGCCTGGGATGAATTGAGTTATCCCTTTTCAACTGTCAAAGAGTGTCGAGCGTGGAATCAGAAGTCAGTCGAGTTCAACTCAGTCATGATCCACGCGCGTTGCACGACGATCCTTTACTGGACGGCCTGCTCGCCCTTTGCATGCTCCACCAGAAACCCGCCAGCGCGGCGATGCTGACCACCGGCCTGCCGCTGCCCAAACAACGCCTCAGTGTCGAGTTGCTGCCCCGCGCGGCGGCTCGCGCCGGCCTGCAAGGTCGAGTGCTGCAGCGCAAACTGGAAGAAATTCCGGCGATCGCCATGCCGGCACTGTTGCTGCTCAAGGATGGCCGCAGCGCCGTCCTGCTCGGCTGGCAGGGTGACAACGAAGCGCGGGTGCTGCTCAGCGAAACCGACGGCGGCGAGTCCATCGTCAGTCGCGAACTGCTCGCTGACGATTACACCGGCAAAGTCTTCTTCGCCCAGCCGCAACACAAATTCGACGTCAACCACGGCACGCTGATTCCGCGCGCACGCTCGTGGTTCCGCGACACCCTCAAGCGTTCGCGCTGGCTGTATGCCGATGCGATCGCCGCGAGTTTCCTGATCAACATCATCGCCATGGCCGCGCCGCTGTTCGTGATGAACGTCTACGACCGCGTGGTGCCGAACCAGGCCGAAGCGACCCTGTGGGTGCTGGCCCTCGGGATTACCGGCGCCTACCTCTTTGACCTGATCCTCAAGAGCCTGCGCAGTTTGTGCCTGGATCTGGCCGGGAAGAAAACCGACCTGATCATCTCCGCGACGCTGTTCGAACGCATCGTCGGCATGTCGATGAAATACCGCCCGGCGCGGGTCGGCAGCTTTGCGCAGAACATCCACGAGTTTCAGAGCCTGCGCGACTTCCTTGCCTCGCTGACCCTGACCAGCCTGATCGACCTGCCGTTCACCATCCTCATCTTTATCGTTATCGCCATTCTCGGCGGGCACTTGGTGTGGATTCCGGTGTTGGCTTTCCCGATTGCCTTGCTGATCGGCTACGCGTTGCAGAAACCGCTGGTGGCGACCATGGAGCGCACCATGGCCCTCGGTGCCGAGCGCCAGTCGAGCCTGATCGAAACACTCGCCGGCCTCGACGCGGTCAAGGTCAACAACGCCGAGAGCGAACGCCAGTACCAGTGGGAACAGACCATCGGCACCCTCAGCCGTCTCGAGCTGCGGGTGAAAATGCTTTCCGGCCTGGCAATGAACATCACCCTGCTGATCCAGCAACTGGCCGGGGTGATCATGATTGTCTTCGGCGTGTACCAGATCATCGCCGGCAACCTGAGCATGGGCGGTCTGATTGCCTGCTACATGCTTAGCGGTCGCGCACTGAGTCCGCTGGCGTCGCTGTCGGGTCTGCTGACCCGTTATCAGCAGGCGCGGGTAACCATGACCTCGGTCGACCAGATGATGGAGCTGCCGCAAGAGCGCAATTTCGAAGAGCGCCCGCTGAGCCGCAAGGTGCTGCAAGGCGCGATCGAGTGCCGCCAGCTCAGCTTTACCTACCCGGAACAACAGAACCCGGCGCTGAAGAACATCAACCTAGTGATCCGTCCGGGCGAGAAAATCGGCATCATCGGACGCAGCGGCTCGGGCAAAAGCTCCCTCGCCAAACTGTTGGTCGGCCTGTATCAGCCGGACGATGGCGCGTTGCTGGTCGACGGTGTGGATATCCGCCAGATCGACGTCAGCGAACTGCGCTACAACATTGGCTACGTGCCGCAAGACATCCAACTGCTGGCCGGCACCCTGCGTGACAACCTCGTCTCCGGCGCGCGTTATGTCGAAGACGAGCTGGTCCTGCAGGCGGCCGAACTGGCCGGCGTCCACGAATTCGCCCGCCTGCACCCGCAAGGCTATGAGCTGCAAGTTGGCGAGCGCGGGCAGAACCTCTCCGGCGGTCAACGGCAGAACGTTGCGCTGGCCCGGGCCTTGTTGCTCAATCCGCCGATCCTGCTGATGGATGAGCCGACCAGCGCCATGGACAACACCGGTGAAGAACGACTCAAGCAACGCCTCGCCGCCGTGATTGAAAACAAGACTGTGGTGCTGGTGACGCACCGGGCGTCGCTGCTGTCGCTGGTCGATCGCCTGCTGGTGGTTGACCGTGGACAGATTCTCGCCGATGGCCCGAAAGCCGCCGTGATGGAAGCGTTGAAGAAGGGGCAGATCAGTGTTGCTTAAGTCGGGTTTCAAGGATTCGATCCGTCGCTACTTCAAAGGCTCGGCATCACTGCAGGGCCAGCCCCTCCCAGAGGTCAACAAAGCGCTGATCGAAGACGCCCCGCGCGTCGTGCGCCTGACCATCTGGGCGATCATCGGCTTCTTTATATTCCTGCTGCTGTGGGCCAACTTCGCCGTGATCGACGAAGTGACCAAGGGCGACGGCAAAGCGATTCCGTCGTCGAAGATCCAGAAAATCCAGAACCTTGAGGGCGGGATCATCTCCGAACTTTTCGTCAAGGAAGGCCAGATCGTCGAGGCGGGTGCGCCGCTGATTCGTCTCGATGACACGCGATTTGCCTCCAACGTCGGCGAAACCGAAGCCGATCGCCTGTCGATGTTGCTGCGGGTCGAGCGCCTGAGCGCCGAAGTGGATGACCGTCCGCTGAATTTCCCCGAGGACGTGCTCAAGGCCGTGCCGGGCCAGGCGAAAAGTGAGGAATCGCTGTACATCAGCCGCCGTCAGCAATTGCATGACGAAATTGGTGGTTTGCAGGAGCAGTTGATTCAGCGTCAGCAAGAGCTGCGCGAATTCGCCTCCAAGCAAGCGCAGTATCGGCAGCAGCTCGGCTTGCAGCGGCAGGAAATCAATATGTCCGAGCCGCTGGTGGCGCAGGGCGCGGTGTCCCCGGTAGAGGTCTTGCGTCTGAAGCGTGCCGAGGTGGAAACCCGTGGTCAGCTGGATGCAACGACGCTGGCGATTCCGCGCGCTGAATCGGCGATCAAGGAAGTGCAGCGCAAGATCGACGAGACGCGCGGTAAATTCCGCAGCGAAGCGCTGACCCAACTCAACGAGGCGCGCACCGACCTGAACAAGGCCAGCGCTACCGGCAAGGCGCTGGAAGACCGCGTCAGCCGCACGCTGGTGACATCGCCGGTGCGCGGCATCGTCAACAAGTTGCTGGTCAACACCATCGGCGGCGTTATTCAGCCGGGCAGCGACATGGTCGAAATCGTACCGCTGGACGACACCTTGCTCGTCGAAGCGAAGATCCGTCCACAGGACATTGCCTTCCTGCACCCGGGGCAGGAAGCGATCGTCAAATTCACCGCGTACGACTACACCATTTACGGCGGGCTCAAAGCCAAGCTTGAGCAGATCGGTGCCGACACCATCACCGACGAAGACAAGAAAACCACCTACTACATCATCAAGGTGCGCACTGAGCGCAGCCACTTGGGTACGGATGAAAAACCGTTGCTGATCATCCCGGGGATGGTGGCGTCGGTGGATATCATTACCGGCAAGAAGTCGGTGTTGAGTTATCTGCTCAAGCCGATCATTCGCGCGCGGGCTGAGGCGTTGCACGAGCGTTGATTCTCTAGTGGCCTTGCCGGCCTCATCGCTGGCAAGCCAGCTCCCACAGGTTTCTGTGTCGGACACATATTGATGTTCCAGCCGAGAACCCTGTGGGAGCTGGCTTGCCAGCGATGGCGGCAGCCAAAACACCACATGCCTGTCAGTAAGTGACAAAAACCGTCACTCACCATCCAGTCCATTCCTCACCAATCGCCATATCGTTATTCATTAACGGTATTTAATCTCCACTTCTTATAGCTATAAAGTCTCCCCCTGCGTACCTGCCGACCAATCGGCGCGCCGCACGACCTGAACCAACACGCAATCCAGCGTGAGTGTCTGATCGACGAGCGCGCCCGTGAGCGCGCCGTGCGTGGGAGATGGAAAGATGTCCGCAGCTACTGCTTCCCCAAGCGCCGCGACCGCCGCGCCGCAATCCTTTGAAATCCGCCCGTTCAGTGGTGCCGTCGGCGCCGAAATCATCGGCCTTGACCTCACCCGGCCGATCAATGATCAGGACTTCGCGCGCATTCACCGCGCGCACCTGGATCACCACGTCGTGGTGTTCCGCGACCAGCAAATCACCCCGCAGCAACAGATCGACTTCAGCCGCCGCTTCGGCGTGTTGCAGATCCACGTGCTCAAGCAGTTCCTGCTGGCCAATCACCCGGAAATCCTCATTGTTTCCAACATCATCGAAAACGGCCAGAACATCGGCCTCGGCGATGCTGGCAAGTTCTGGCACTCCGATCTCTCCTATAAAGAGTTGCCAAGTCTCGGCTCGATGCTCCATGCACAGGAGTTGCCAGAGGAGGGCGGCGACACGCTGTTCGCCGACATGCACAAAGCCTGGGACAGCTTGCCCGAAGCGTTGCGCAAAGCGGTCGAAGGCCGCAGTGCCGCGCATTCCTACACCGCCCGCTATAGCGAAACCAAATTCGAAGGCAACTGGCGCCCGACCCTGACCCCGGAGCAACTGGCTCAAGTCGCGGAAGTGGTGCACCCGGTGGTGCGCACGCACCCGGAAAACGGCCGCAAGGCGTTGTTCGTCAGCGAAGGTTTCACCACGCGCATCGTCGGCCTGCCGGATGACGAGAGCCAGCAGTTGCTGACCGAGCTTTACGCCCACAGCGTGCTGCCGCAAAACATCTACCGCCATCAGTGGCAGCCACACGACTTGGTGTTCTGGGACAACCGTTCGCTGATCCATCTCGCCGCCGGCTGCCCGGCGCACCTGCGCCGCAAGCTGTATCGCACGACCATTCAGGGCGATGCGCCTTTCTGATTCGCCGGAGATTGATCAAATCATGAACGCTCTCTTGCCAGGCCACGCGGCCAGCAACCCGATCGCCCGCAGCGAAGCACTGCTGGCGGTCGATCACGTCAGCCTCGAATACCGCACGCCGCAACGTGTGGTGCGCGCCACTCACCAGGTCAGTTTCGAAATCGATCCGGCCGATCGCTACGTGTTGCTCGGGCCGTCCGGTTGCGGCAAATCCACCTTGCTCAAAGCGGTCGCCGGGTTCATTCAACCGTGCGAAGGCGAGATCCGTCTGCAAGGTCAGCGCGTCGATGCGCCGGGTCCGGACCGGATTGTGGTGTTTCAGGAATTCGATCAGCTGCCGCCGTGGAAAACCGTCAAACAGAACGTGATGTTTCCGCTGCTCGCCTCACGCACGCTGAAGAAAAAAGAAGCTGAAGAACGCGCGCTGCACTATCTGGAAAAGGTCGGCTTGGCGGCGTTTGCCGATGCCTATCCGCACACTTTGTCTGGTGGCATGAAAGCGCGCGTAGCGATTGCCCGGGCGTTGGCGATGCAGCCGAAAATCCTGCTGATGGACGAGCCATTCGCCGCACTCGATGCGCTGACCCGGCGCAAGATGCAGGAAGAACTGCTGCTGCTCTGGGAAGAGGTGCGCTTCACTCTGCTGTTCGTCACCCACTCGATTGAAGAGGCGTTGGTGGTCGGCAATCGTATCCTGCTGCTGTCGCCGCATCCCGGCCGAGTGCGCGCCGAAGTGCACAGCCATCAATACGACTTGCACAGCTTGGGTGGCGTGGCGTTTCAGGAGTCGGCGCGGCGCATTCATCGACTGCTGTTCGACGAAGGCCAGTCGCCGGAAACCGAGCGTGACCACGACTTCAACGACATTCGCATCGCCTATTGAGCGGCCAGGAGGATTACCCGATGAGCCATTCATCATCTGTGCGTGAAGAGTTTGAAGTTGTTCTGGAGCCGCTGACTGAAGTGCCGGTCGAGCGGGAGTTGTCGCTCGGCACGCGGCTGTGGCAACAGGGCTGGTTGCGTAAAGGCCTGATCCTGATTGTGCTGGCGGTGCTTTGGGAAGTGGTCGCACGGATCCAGAACAATGACCTGATGCTGCCGAGTTTCTTGCAGACCAGCCACGCGCTGTTCGAGGGGCTGCTCAGTGGTGAGCTGCTGGCCAAGGTGTGGATATCGCTGGTGGTCCTGATCAAGGGCTACCTGATCGGCATCGTTCTGGCGTTTGCCCTGACCACGCTGGCGGTGTCGACGCAGTTGGGGCGCGATCTGCTGAGCACGATGACCTCGATGTTCAACCCGTTGCCGGCGATTGCCCTGTTGCCGCTGGCGCTGCTGTGGTTTGGCCTAGGGCAGAACAGCCTGATTTTTGTGCTGGTGCATTCGGTGTTGTGGGCTTTGGCACTAAACACTTACGCGGGGTTTCTCGGAGTTTCTGAAACGCTGCGCATGGCCGGGCGCAATTACGGTTTGAAGGGCTTGCGGCTGGTGCTGTTCATCCTGATCCCGGCGGCGCTGCCGTCGATTCTGGCCGGGCTGAAGATCGGCTGGGCGTTTGCCTGGCGCACGTTGATCGCGGCGGAACTAGTGTTTGGCGCGACCAGCGGCAAGGGTGGGCTGGGTTGGTACATCTTTCAGAATCGCAATGAGCTGTATACCGACAAGGTGTTTGCCGGGTTGGCGGTGGTGATTCTGATCGGGTTGCTGGTGGAGAATCTGGTGTTCGATACGCTGGAGCGGGTGACCGTTAAGCGGTGGGGGATGCAGCGGTAATTTCTGGCGTGACGGCTGGCCCCATCGCTGGCAAGCCAGCTCCCACAGGTTTTTTGGTGTTTTCAGATGTTGTGAACGCCTCAACCACTGTGGGAGCTGGCTTGCCAGCGATGGCGTCCTGTCCGGCGCCTCCATACCTAAAGGATGTTTGCTAGCATTGCGCGCAGATCAATCCTGATCAGCCATGAGTGCTCAGTATGCAGCTCCCGGACATGAACCTTCTGGTCGCCCTCGACGCCTTGCTCGATGAGGGCAGTGTGGTCGGCGCCGCTCGGCGGATGAACCTCAGTCCGGCGGCCATGAGCCGCACCCTGACGCGGATCCGTGAGGCCATCGGCGACCCGATCCTTGTGCGCGCCGGTCGTGGTCTGGTGCCAACCCCCAAGGCGCTAGAGTTGCGCGAACAGGTGCGCGATGTGGTCGAGCAGGCCGCGCTGCTGTTCCGCTCGGCCGACTCGGTGGAACTGGGCACGCTGCGCCGGCGCTTCAGCATCCGTGCCAATGACTTCTTCATCGGTGTTTACGGCGGCAAGCTATTCGACACCCTCGATCAACTGGCGCCGCACTGCGAATTGCGTTTCGTCCCGGAAGGCGATGGCGACGATGAGGCACTGCGCGAGGGCCGCATCGATCTGAGCGTCAGCAACACCCGGCCCGTCACCCCGGAAGTCAAAGTGCAGAACCTGTTCTCGACGCACTTCGTGGGACTGGTGCGCGAAGATCATCCATTGCTCGACGGTGAAATCACCGCCGAGCGCTACGCCGGGTTTTCCCATATCAGCATGTCGCGACGCGGCATCGCGCGCGGCCCGATCGATACGGCGCTGAATGCCTTGGGGCTGGAGCGCCGTGTGGCAGTGATTGCGCCGAGTTTTCATGCGGCGATGTTTGCCTTGCCGGATTCCGACCTGATCCTGCCGGTGCCCAAAGAAGCGTTGCTCAGCGTGCGCCGGCTCGGTTTGAAACTGCGCTCGTTCGACCTGCCGATCCCATTGCCGACCTTGATGCTGACCCAAGCCTGGCACCCGCGTTTCGACAAAGATCCGGCGCACCGCTGGCTGCGCGAAACCCTCAAGGCTTGTTGTGATGAAACGTGGCTGGCTGCCCAGCCTTAATCTGCGAACCCACACAAAACCCTTGTAGGAGTGAGCCTGCTCGCGATAGCGGTGTGTCAGTCAACACATACATTGGCTGACCCAACGCTATCGCGAGCAGGCTCACTCCTACAGAGGTTAATGATTGCGTCCGGCGCACTTATAAGCTGCCAATAAGTCAATTTTCGTCATTGCTAAGCCCGACTAAGATGCTCCGGTATTTTTCCCTCCGGAGTGTGTATTCATGACATCCCTGTCGGCTGCGGTGCCCATCGCTGCGGCCAGCCCGGCGACGGCGGCCGCGCCACCGGTGTTCGGGGCGCGGATCATCATTGGCCTGGTCGGCGTGCTGCTGGCGGTGCTGGTGTCGGGCCTCAACGAGATGGTCACCAAGGTGGCCCTGGCCGACATCCGTGGCGGGTTGCACATCGGTTACGACGAAGGCACCTGGCTGGTCGCCAGCTACACCGCCACCTCGGTTGCAGCCATGGCCTTCGCGCCGTGGTGTTCGGTGACCTTCTCGTTGCGCCGCTTCACCCTCTGCGCGATCAGCCTGTTCACCTTGCTTGGCGTGCTGTGCCCGTTTGCACCGAACTACGAAAGTCTGCTGCTGATGCGCACTTTGCAGGGGCTCGCCGGCGGTGCGTTACCGCCGATGCTGATGACCGTCGCCCTGCGCTTTTTGCCGGCGAACATCAAGCTTTACGGTCTGGCCGGCTACGCACTGACGGCGACATTCGGCCCGGGTCTCGGCACGCCGCTGGCCGGTTTGTGGACCGAATACGTCGGTTGGCAATGGACGTTCTGGCAGATCATCGTGCCGTGCCTGATCGCCATGGCGATGGTCGCGTGGGGTATTCCGCAGGACTCGCTGCGTTTGGAACGCCTCAAATCGTTCAACTGGAAGGGCCTGCTGCTGGGCTTTCCGGCGATCTGCATGTTGGTGATCGGTTTGTTGCAGGGCAATCGGCTGGACTGGTTCGAGTCGAGCCTGATCTGTGGATTGCTCGGCGCCGGCTCGCTGCTGCTGGTGGCGTTCCTGATCAACGAGTGGTCGCAGCCGATCCCGTTTTTCAAATTGCAGATGCTCGGTATTCGTAACCTGTCGTTCGCCTTGATGACGTTGGCCGGTGTGCTGGTCGTTCTGCAGGCGGTGGTGTTGATTCCGTCGAGTTATCTGGCACAGGTGCAGGGTTATCGCCCGGCGCAGACCGCACCGATCATGCTGATCGCCGCGTTGCCGCAACTGATTGCGCTGCCGTTGGTGGCAGCGTTGTGCAACCTGCGCTGGGTCGATTGCCGCTGGGTGCTCGGGATCGGTTTGAGCATGCTGGTGCTGTCCTGCCTCGGTGGCTCGCTGCTGACCGCGGAATGGATTCGCGACAATTTCTACGTCCTGCAATGGCTGCAGATCTTTGGTCAACCGATGTCAGTGTTGCCGCTGTTGATGCTCTCGACCGGCAGCATCCAGCCAACGGACGGTCCGTTTGCCTCGGCGTGGTTCAACACCGTGAAAGGTCTGGCAGCGGTGGTCGCCACCGGGGCGCTTGAGGCGCTGACCACGGCGCGCCTGCATTTTCACTCGACCATGTTGGTCGACAGCCTCGGCAATTCGCCGCTGGCCGACCGCAGCGATCCGGGCCTCGCCCATCGCCTGCACGAGCAGGCCGTGGTGCTGACCTCTTCCGATCTCTACGTGTGCATGGCCGGCGTCGCGGTGGCGTTGATCCTGCTGATTTTCTGGCTGCCGACGCGGATCTTTCCGCCCCGCGCACCGACCTGATTGCTGCACTGAACAATGAAGGTTTTTATGACGACTCAAGCAAAGCAAAAACTCGCAGTGGCTGTAGCGGCCGCGCTGGCTGTCGGCGTGCTGGTATACCTGGCATTCCCCGGTGTGTTTGGTAAACGCACCCAGCAAAACACCAACGACGCCTTTGTCTCTGCCGACTACACGCTCGTCGTGCCGCGCGTGGCCGGGTTTATCAAGGAAGTCTTGGTGGAGGACAACCAGCAAGTGAAGGCGGGCCAGTTGCTGGCGCTGATCGATGATCGCGACTTGCGCGCTTCAGCTGAGGCAGCGGACGCGCAAACCCTGGTCGCGCGGGCGCAGTTGCAGAATGCCAAAGCGACGCTGGAGCGCCAGACTTCGGTGATCGCCCAGGCGCAAGCCTCGGTGGTGTCTGCCAAGGCTGAAATGGCCTTTGCCCAGCAGGAATTGAACCGCTACAACCACTTGGCGGGCGTCGGCGCCGGCACCGTGCAAAACGCGCAACAGGCGCGCACGCGCATCGATCAGGCCACTGCTCATCTGGACACCGCCACCGCGAAGCTGGCGGCGGAACGCAAGCAGGTCGACATCCTCACCGCTCAGCGTGACGCCGCCGAAGGCAGTCTGAAACACGCGCAAGCGGCACTGGAAATCGCCAGTTTCGAACTCTCCTACACGCGTATCACGGCGCCGCAGGACGGCATGATCGGCGAGCGTGCGGTGCGCGTAGGTGCGTATGTGACGCCGGGCAGCAAACTGCTGGCGGTGGTGCCGTTGCAGCAGGCGTATGTAGTGGCGAATTTTCAGGAGACGCAACTGACGGACGTGCAGCCTGGGCAGGAAGTGCAAGTGCGTGTCGACAGCCTCGGCGGTGAGACATTGAGCGGTCGCGTCGAAAGTATTGCTCCAGCAACTGGCGTGACCTTTGCGGCGGTCAAACCGGATAACGCCACGGGCAACTTCACCAAGGTGGTGCAGCGGATTCCGGTGAAGATCATGCTGGAACCGGGTCAGCCATTGGCCGAGCGCTTGCGCGTGGGGATGTCGGTGGAGGCGAGTATTGATACGGGCAGTTCAGAGAAATCCGTGCGTGAGGTGACCCAGCGATGATGGGTGGTAATTCGACTGGCCTCATCGCTGGCAAGCCAGCTCCCACAGGTTCCGTCGGTAGGGCTCAACAATTTGGACAACCTGCACAATCCCTGTGGGAGCTGGCTTGCCAGCGATGGGGTCTGTGGCAGCCACTCACCTTCAGTGCCTTGCTCGCAGTAAGCCTCACTGCCTGCACCGTAGGCCCGGACTTCCACAAGCCCGAAACCACGCAAATCGCTGACTGGAGCAAACCCGCCAAGTCCGCCCCCAGCCAAGCCGTCAGCGAACCTCTCAACGAACGCTGGTGGGAAGTCTTCAATGACCCGCAACTCTCCGCGCTCACTCAACGTGCGGTGAAGAGCAACCTCGACCTGCAACTGGCCAGCAGCCGCCTGCAACAAAGCCGCGCCGCTCGCCAGGTGATCACCGCCGACCGTTATCCGAACACCGCCGCCACTGGCAGCTACGCGCGCAAACGCAACAGCGGCGAAGGCCTGAACGACCCGTCCGGACGCAACGGCGATTCCGCGTTCAACCTGTGGGACGCCGGTTTCTCCGCCTCATGGGAACTGGATTTCTGGGGCCGCGTGCGCCGCGAAACCGAAGCTGCCGATGCTAACCTCGAAGTCGCCGAAAACGACCGTCGCGGCGTGTTGCTGGCCGTGCTCGCCGATACCGCACAAAACTACATTCAGCTGCGCGGCGTGCAGAACACTCGCGCGGTCACCGAGCAAAACCTCGATGTTGCCCGGCACAGCCTCAAGCTCTCGCAACTGCGCCTGGCCGACGGCGTGGCGACTGACCTCGACGTTGCCGAAGCCGCCGCGCAAGTCGCCGCGATCGAGTCGCGCCTGCCCGCGCTGGAACAGCGCCAATCGCAACTGATCAACGCGATCAGCCTGTTGATGGGCGAACCGCCACAGGCATTGGCCAAGGAGTTATCCACAGACGCCGCCGTGCCGCAGTCGCCGCTGCAAGTCGGCATCGGCCTGCCGTCGCAACTGGCCGAACGCCGCCCTGACATCCGCCAGGCCGAAGCGCGCCTGCACGCTGCCACTGCCAATATCGGCGTGGCCAAGGGCGATTTCTATCCGCGCATCACCCTGTCCGGCAACCTCGGCTCGCAAGCCATGCAGCTCAGCGACTTTGGCTCGTGGGGTTCGCGGGCCTTCGGCATCGGCCCGCAATTCAGTTTGCCGTTATTCGACGGCGGACGCCTGCGCGGCGTGCTGCAACTGCGCGAAGCGCAACAGCAGGAAGCGGCCGTTGCCTACCAGCAAACCGTACTGCGTGCCTGGCACGAAATCGACGATCAACTGAGCGCCTACAACGCCAGTCAACGCCGCCGCGACAGCCTCGCCGAAGCCGTACGCCAGAACCAGATCGCCCTGCGCACTGCGCAACAGCAATACGTCGAAGGCGTGGTCGATTTCGTCAACGTCCTCACCGTGCAAAGCGCGCTGCTGGCGACGCAGGAGCAGTGGGTGGAGAGTTCGACCGGTGTTTCGCTGGCGATGGTCGGGTTGTACAAGGCGTTGGGCGGCGGTTGGGAGTCGGTGTATCCAGAGGCAAAAGTCGCCGTCGGGTTGCCGGGTGTCGTGAAAGCACCAACCGGCATCGACGGTTCTGCCGTGGCTGACCTAAAGTGATGGGCAGGTTGGCGCGTCATACTCTCGTGGCGCTGCGGCGCGGCAAGAGGCAGCAATGGCGGCGAACAGAGTCACGCCAATGGGCGACACGCAAGATCCGTTTGCCGCGCCCGGCTCCTGGTTCGGCAGCTTGCGCTGGGTGCGCTGGATAAAAAATCACTGGCTATGGCCGATCCTGGCGCTGGCCGCATTCGTGCGTTTTTATGATCTGACCGCGGCAGCGATATGGGGCGATGAAGGTTCCAGTCTGCTGCTGGCGCGCTATTCGCTGAGTGAAATCTGGCAGCACGCGGCATTCGATGTGCATCCGCCGCTGTACTTCATGCTGCTGCATGGCTGGGTCGAACTGTTCGGGGACGGCATTCTGGCGGTCCGCTCTCTCAGTGCGCTGGCCGGCATTGCGGCGGTCGGGCTGGGCGTGTGGCTGGTGGATCGCCTGGCCACTCGCCGCGCCGCATTCATCGCCGGTGTGTTGCTGGCGCTGCTGCCGACTGCGGTGCGTTACAGCCAGGAAGTGCGCATGTACGCGCTGCTCGGGGCGCTGCTGCTTGCCGCGAGCCTGGCGCTGGCCTACTGGATCCGGCGCCCGCAACGCCAGCGATATCTGGTGTATTACGTGCTGCTGATGAGCGCCGCGCTCTACACCCACTATTTCGCCGTGCTCGCGGCGCTGTGTCACTGGCTTTATCTGATCGCGATCCGCGTACAACGAGGTTATCGATTCCGGCATATCCAGCGCTGGAACTGGTGGCTGGCGAACCTGGCCATCGTTGCTTTGTATCTGCCTTGGCTGCCCAATCTGCTTGATTTGGTGCAACACATGCAGCAGCTCGAGGCCGGTGGCGATGTCGGTTGGGAGCCTGCCGTAACGTTGAGTTCGCTGCCGTCGATGATCTGGTCATGGCTGATTCAGGATGACGGTGAAAGTTTGCCGTGGCTGATTTTCGCGGCGTTGCCGCTGGCGATGCTGGGGCTGGCAGTCATTGCTGTGATGCGCGATCGCAGCGTGTCGCGCGGTAGCATCCTGCTGGCGCTGTACACCGGCCTGCCGCTGTTGCTGGTGTATCTGGTGTCGTTCATTACGCCAGTGTTCATCGAACGTTATCTGACGGCTTACGCCCTCGGCCTGCCGATGCTGACGGCGTTGGCCATCGACCGTTTGTACAGCCGCGTGCGGATGTTGGCATTGGCGGTGCTGGTGTCGCTGATCGCGGTGGAACTGGTCGGCGTAAACAACAACACCACGGTCGACACTCATGATCAACTCGACACGGTCGTGAAGTACGTCAACCAGCATTTCCTTGCCGGTGACCGCATCGTCACCAGCGACATGCTCTGGTATCTGAGCTACGTCTACTACGATCGCACCGGGGCGCAGGTGCGTCTCTTCACCCCACCGAAAGCCGATGGCCAATCGACGCGGCCAAATGAGTACGGGTTCGGCACGCTGGTGACGAGTGATGTCTATCTGAACAGCCTGACGGAGCTCTCAGCCGGAGGCCGGGTCTGGCTGGTCGGAACCGTCGACGAGCCACAAGAGTTCTCACCGCTACCCGCAACCTGGCAGGCCAGCGCTGAAGTCCACGCGGGCGGGATGCAAGCACGCTTGTTCGTGGCCAAACCTGCGGGTGGATAGGCGGGTCAGGATTTGCCGGACAAATCCGCCATGCCCTTGAGCAATTCAATCGGCAACGGAAAGACAATCGTCGAACTCTTGTCCCCGGCAATCGAACTCAAGGTCTGCATATAGCGCAACTGCATTGCGCCAGGCTGGCGACCGAGCATTTCCGCTGCCTGCATGAGTTTTTCCGAGGCTTGCAGTTCGCCTTCGGCGTGAATCACCTTGGCCCGCCGCTCGCGCTCGGCTTCTGCCTGTTTGGCGATGGCGCGCACCATCGACTCGTTGAGGTCGACGTGCTTGATCTCGACGTTGGCGACCTTGATGCCCCAGGCATCGGTTTGAGCATCGAGCACCTGCTGAATGTCGATGTTCAACTGCTCGCGCTCGGCCAGCAGCTCATCCAGTTCATGCTTGCCGAGCACCGCGCGCAGGGTGGTTTGCGCCAGTTGGCTGGTGGCAGAAAGATAATCCTCAACCTGAATAATCGCCTTCTGCGGATCGAGCACGCGGAAATACAGCACGGCGTTGACCTTGACCGAGACGTTGTCGCGGGTGATCACGTCCTGCGGCGGCACGTCGAGCACCACCGTGCGCAGGTCGACCCGGACCATTTGCTGCACCACCGGGATCAGCAGGATCAGGCCAGGGCCTTTGACCTGCCAAAAGCGGCCGAGCTGGAACACCACGCCGCGTTCGTACTCGCGCAGGATGCGAAACGTCGAGCCGGCCAAGGCAATGACCAGTAACAGCAGCGCAACAAAACCGATTTGCAGACCCATGATCACTCTCCGAGCGGTGCCGCGTCAGTCGCGGCCACTTGCAGCAACAATCCCTTGCGCGCCACCACGCGTACCGGTTGCCCGGTGTGCAGCGGCGTGGCGCTGAGCACTTGCCAGCGTTCACCTTGCAGTTGCACCCAACCATTGCGGGCATCGCCCGGTTGCACCGTGGTGATCGCGGTCACGCTGCCGAGCAGGCCGGCGTCGCCACTGACGGCGTGGCGCGGGCGGGTTTTCAGGGCGCGGATCAGCAGTCCGATCAACAGCAGGGCGCTGATCAGACCGAGGCCGATCATCATTGGCACTGGCAACTCGGCGTTGCTCAGAATCAGCGCACCGATGACGAACATGATGATGCCGCCCAGCCCGATCACTCCGTAATTGGGCAGCGCCGCTTCGGCGATCAGAAAGACGATGCCCAAGGTAATCAGCCACAAACCGGCCGGACTCATCGGCGGCAACGGGGTGTCGGCAGCCAGGGCTGAGCCGCTAATCAGCAGGAGCAAGGCAAACGCACAACATCGGCTGTTCACGTGACCCTCCGCGAGCGTCATGGGCTGGTTCTTTCAGTCTAGTTGAGGGTTGTCCTGTATGAATTTTGATCAATGTGCAGATATGTCCGGTGAGCGGATTTCCCTGCGCCAGACACCCGCCGAACTAGACTCAAAGACACGGCAACCACCGTTCAGCGCAACACCGAGGTGCATCATGCGTATGGCAAAAAAGGTGCAGAGCAGCCTGAACCGGGCGCACTGCGAATACGACATCGTCGCCCATCGACACTCGTCCAGCAGCCTGGAAACCGCACGGGTCGCCGGGGTGCCCGCCGAGCGCGTGGCCAAATCGATCATCCTCGACGACCACCACGGGCATTACCTGATGGCCGTGCTACCGGCCAGCCGTCACTTGGACCTGAGCAAGGTGCGCACCAGCGGCGAATGGCAACTGACCCGCGAAAGCAATCTGGCGCACATCTTCGACGACTGTGAGCGCGGCGCGGTGCCGCCGCTGGGTGACTCCTATGGCCTGGACATGGTCATCGACCCGTTGCTGACGCGGCAGAAGGATATTTATCTGGAGGCGGGCAACCACAACTACTTGCTGCACATGAGCATGCCGGAGTTTCTGAAAATGGTGCCGCATGCCGAGGTGCGGGAGTTGAGTGATTAGGTTTTGTGGCGCCGGCACTGAGGCCTTCGCGAGCCTGCTCGCGAATAATCTTCCAAACACCCCATTTTTGAAGGAACTCAGCAATGGAGCAACCAACCCATAGCCTCCCATCCCTGTTCAAACAACTCGGCCTGGACAACGACCCGACCAGCATCGACCAATTCATCACCACCCATTCCCCGCTCAAACCCGAACTGCATTTGGCTGATGCGTTTTTCTGGACGAAGAGCCAAGCGGAGTTTTTACGGGACGAGATTCTGGATGACGCCGACTGGGCGGAGGTGGTGGATCAGTTGGATGTGTTGTTGCGTAAGGGTAGAAGTGTGTAAAAAAAATTGCAGGAAAAGGCTGAAATGTAAAAAAAACATGCGCGATGTAAAAAAAACTGGGCTTTAATCGTCTCAGTGAATTTTTTATGTGGACGATGACGATGCCAACTGTTGGATATGCCCACCTGCGTGATGCGCTGAAGCTTAATGCATTTGCCCCCAAGCGCATTGCGATGATCAAACCGGTTACCCGGATTACCTTGATCGGTGAGTGTCTAGCGGTTCCAAACGGCGTCGCGCCGGCACAGGGTTCGACACTTGAGCACATCTTGTTTGCTCTGAAGCATGAGGGAATAAACCTGTGCATTCTTGCTCAGGCGCTTGAAACCGTTGAAGCGGACGAGTTGCTAGGTGAGTTGAGCCGATCACCTAACGGGGTATTTATCCGCAAGGCCTGTTTTCTTTGGGAAAGTTTCACGGGCAAACAGCTGGAATATTCCGTACCGGTTCGGGGCAACGTTGTCGCTTTGTTTGATCCCAAGCGTTATGTCACCGGGCCTGCAATTCGAAATAGTCGTTGGCGGGTAGATTTTAACGGGTTGGGGTCAATGCGTTACTGCGCCACAGTCGAGCGTACGACGGAGCTGCAGGCGCTGCTTGATCTGGACATCCTTGGTCGAGTCCAGGCTTTTATGGCGACGTTGCCGCCGGAAATGATGGATCGGGCAATCAATTGGGCCTATCTGCATGAGACCCGCGATTCTTTCGCCATTGAGAAAGAAGAGCCCAACGAAGAAAAGTCGCGCCGTTTTGTTCGGCTTCTCCGCCAAGCCCATGAGCGAACAGAGTTGAGCGAAGACTATTTGGTCGAGTTGCAGAACAGTACGGTTTCCAATCCTTTCGATAAAGCTGTGCTTTTCCGTCATGAACAGAACCATTTACACAACGGCTTGAGAGGCGCAGCTGGCGTCAGCTATGTCCCGCCTCCACCGCAATTGTGCAGGGAGTTGATGGACGAGTTGATGAGTTTTGCCAATCACTCAGCCAAGCAGGTTGATCCGTTGATAGCTGCAGCGGTTGTGGCTTTCGGGTTTGTCTTTCTTCACCCGTTCATGGATGGCAATGGTCGACTTTCACGTTTCCTGATTCACCAGACGCTTTGCCACTCTGGCGCTCTAAAAAATGGTTTGTTGTTACCGGTTTCCGTAGCGATGAAACACGAAGAGTCTGGCTATCTCGAAGCGTTAAAGGAGTTCTCGAAACCAGCAAGAGAGTTCTGGAATGTCACTTGGCTGGACGCTGATCAGATGGCTTTCGATTTTATTGGGCACGACTCAATCTATCGATTCTGGGACGGGACTCAATGTGCAGAATTTACCTTGCAGATGGCCTTGCGAGCATTGGAAGTGGAGCTGCGCGAGGAGACCGAGTTTCTTGAAAAATACGACTACGTCATCAAAGAGGTGAATGGGCGTTTTGACGTACGGGGGAGCGACCTCTCGAAACTGGTAATGATGTGTCTGGATAACGGTAACAAAGTTTCAAAGCATCGACGTAAGCAGTTCCAGTTCAGCGTGCCGGAGGAGGTTTTCGATTTCATTGAGCAGATAGCGGGTGATTTCGATTCGGTAGGCTAACCCTGAACAGGCAATTTGTTTCAAAACTTGACTGAAATTCCCCTCCAATGCGATATTGATAGTTAGCAAACTAACAGTGTGCATCTCCCCTTGCCGAACGATCTCGACGCTCTCCAGATGAACATCAGCAGTGCCATGGTGGTAGCCGCCAGGCATTGGCGGAAGATCTGCCAGACCACGCTGGTCAACTATGGAATCTCCGAAGCCTGCGCCGTGCCGCTGTTGATGATCGGCCGCTTGGGCGAGGGCGTGCGCCAGGTGCGAGTGGCGCAGGCGGCCGGGATGGAGAGTCCGTCGCTGGTGCGTCTGCTCGATCAGCTCTGCCATTCCGGCTACGTCTGCCGCACCGAAGATGCCCAGGATCGCCGGGCCAAATGCCTGAGCCTGACCGACACCGGGCGTGAACTGGTGCAGGCTGTCGAGATCGAACTGGTGCGCTTGCGTCATGAGGTGCTCGAAGGCATCGAGCAAAGCGATCTGGAAGCTACGCTTCGGGTACTCAGAGCTTTTGAGGCGGCCAGCCCGCCTTTGGTGGTCAATTCTTGAACGGTTTTTTCTCTGGCATCCCGCCGGCCCGTGACTGGTTTTATGGGGTGCGAACTTTTGCAGCGTCGATGATCGCGCTGTACATCGCCTTGCTCATGCAAATGCCGCGTCCATATTGGGCGATGGCCACGGTGTATATCGTTTCCAGCCCGTTTCTCGGGCCGACCAGTTCCAAGGCCTTATACCGCGCCATCGGGACTTTTCTCGGTGCCGCGGCGGCGGTTTTTTTCGTGCCGATGTTCGTGCAGAGCCCGTATGTGCTGGTGGTAGTCATCGCGCTGTGGACGGGCATTTTGTTGTTCCTGTCCCTGCAACTGCGCACGGCCAACAACTATGCATTGATGCTCGCCGGTTACACCCTGCCGCTGATTGCCTTGCCGGTGGTGGATAACCCGCTGGCGGTGTGGGACGTAGCAGAGGCGCGCACCGAAGAGATTTTCCTCGGCATCGCTGTCGCCGCCGTGGTTGGTGCGATGTTCTGGCCGCGTCGTCTGGCCCCGGTGTTCAACGATGCCGTGAGCAAGTGGTTCGCCGACGCAACGACCTATAGCCTGAAATTCCTCAGTCGCGACGTGCAGCCCGAAGAAGTCACTGCGCTGCGCATGGCCATGGTTGCCAACTTCAACAGCCTCGAATTGATGATCGGCCAGTTGCCCCACGAAGGCGCGCGACCGCAAACCGTGCGCAACACCAAGGAATTGCGCGGGCGCATGATTCATCTATTACCGGTGATCGATGCGCTGGAAGATTCGCTCTACGCCCTCGAACGGCGCACGCCGGAACTGGTGGAAAAGTTCGAACCGCTGCTGGCTGCAACCCGTGAATGGCTCGCTCATCAGGACGCCGATCTCGACCGCTGGCAAGCGCTGAAAGATCAGCTCGAAGCCCTGCAACCGAGTGCCGAAGCACTGCAAGACCGCAAACAACTGCTGTTCTCCAACTCGATTTATCGCCTCGGCGAATTCATCGATTTATGGCAGGACTGCCGCAGTCTGCAAGACGCGATTCTCTGCGAGCGCCAGGACAGCTGGCGCGCGGTCTACCGTCACTGGCGCCTCGGTCGTCTGACGCCGTTCATTGATCGTGGGCTGATGCTCTACTCGGCGGCCTCGACCGTTCTGGCGATCATTACCGCCTCGGTGCTGTGGATTCTGCTCGGCTGGCCGGACGGCGGCAGCGCGGTGATTCTCGCCGCGGTGGCCTGTAGCTTCTTCGCTTCGATGGACGACCCGGCACCGCAGATTTACCGGTTCTTTTTCTGGACCGGCATGTCGGTATTGTTCGCCAGCCTTTATCTGTTTTTGATTCTGCCCAACCTGCATGACTTCCCGATGCTGGTGCTGGCGTTTTCCATCCCGTTCATCTGCGTCGGCACCCTGACGGTGCAGCCGCGGTTCTTCCTCGGCATGCTGCTGACGCTGGTTAACACCTCCTCATTCATCAGTATTCAGGGGGCTTACGACGCGGACTTTTTTGCCTTCGTGAACTCCAACCTGGCGGGTCCGTTAGGGCTGTTGTTCGCGTTTATATGGACGCTGGTTGCACGCCCGTTCGGCGCCGAACTGGCGGCCAAACGCCTGACCCGCTTCAGCTGGAAAGACATCGTCGACATGACCGAACCGGCCAACCTTGCCGAACACCGCAAATTGGGCGTGCAGTTGCTCGATCGACTGATGCAGCACCTGCCGCGTCTGGCCCTCACCGGCCAGGACACCGGCATCGCCATGCGCGAAGTGCGGGTGGGCCTGAACCTGCTCGATTTGCTCGCCTACACCCCACGGGTGACCGGCGCGCCGAACGCGCTGTTGCAGCAAGTGGTCAGTGAAGTCGGCGAGTATTTCCGCGCCTGCCTCAAGGCTGGCGAACGCTTGCCGGCGCCAGCGCCGCTGTTGATGACCCTCGATCGCACTCGTCGCGCACTCAATGGCCACGGCGACGATGAAACCCGTCTGAACCTGCTGCACGCCTTGAGCGGTTTGCGTCTGGCGCTGTTGCCCGGCGTCGAATTCGTCGCCAGTGCCGACTCCGAAGAACCGCTGCCCGATGGAGCGCCCCTATGATCGGTGATCTGGACATCAGCGGCATTTTCCTGCCGACCCTGCTGGTGTTGATGGGCATCACTTATGTGCTGTTTTTGCTGGTGCATGCCGTGCTTACGCGTGTGCACTTTTACCGTCTGGTCTGGCACCGGGCATTGTTCAACGTGGCCCTCTACGCGGTACTGCTGTACGGCGTGGACTCACTCAGTCGATACCTGATGACATGAAAAAACCGTTTTTGACCATCGGTCGCGTGGTACTGACCCTGCTGATCGTGACTTTTGCCGTTGTCCTCGTCTGGCGCATGGTGATGTATTACATGTTTGCGCCGTGGACCCGTGACGGCCACATTCGCGCCGACATCATCCAGATCGCTCCGGACGTGTCCGGGTTGATCCAGCAGGTTGAGGTGAAAGACAACCAGTTGATCAAACGCGGCCAGGTGCTGTTCAGCATCGATCAGGACCGTTTCAAACTGGCTCTGCGTCAGGCCAAAGCGGCTGTCGCTGATCGCGAAGAAACCCTCGCTCAAGCCCAGCGCGAAGCCAAGCGTAACCGTGGCCTCGGCAACCTCGTGCCGGCCGAGCAACTGGAAGAAAGCCAGTCGAAGGTCGCCCGCGCGCAATCAGCGCTGGCCGAAGCCATGGTCACCGTGGACAGCGCCCAACTCAACCTCGACCGCTCGGTGATCCGCAGCCCGGTGGACGGCTACGTCAACGACCGTGCGCCGCGTCCGCAGGAGTTCGTCACGGCCGGGCGTCCGGTGTTGTCGGTGGTCGACAGCAATTCGTTTCACATCGACGGCTATTTCGAAGAGACCAAACTCGACGGCATTCATGTTGGCCAGTCGGTGGATATTCGTGTGATCGGCGACCGCGCCAAACTGCGCGGGCATGTTGAAAGCATCGTCGCCGGTATCGAAGACCGCGACCGTACCAGCGGCAGCAATCTGTTGCCGAACGTCAACCCGGCGTTCAGCTGGGTGCGGCTGGCGCAGCGGATTCCAGTGCGGATCGCCTTTGATGATGTGCCTGAAGATTTCCGCATGATTGCCGGGCGCACTGCCACCGTTTCGATCATCGAAGACTCAAAGGTCGACGATAAAAAGCAGGAGCCCGCGCAATGAGCAGGGCGCTGATGATCGCCGGGTTGGGCGTGATGCTCTCGGCCTGTCAGATGGTCGGGCCGGACTATCAGGTGCCTGAGGATGCAGCGGTTCAGCGCAAGGATTTTCAGGGCGAACTGGCGGTTGCCGGAAAACCGGTCGTCTCGGCGCCGGTGCCAGCGGATTGGTGGCGTCTTTATAAGGATGCGCGGCTGGATCAACTGGTACAGCAGGCCATGGCCTCCAACACCGATTTGCGCGTCGCGGCGGCGAACCTGCAACGGGCTCGAGCTCAGGTCGATGAGGCCGAAGCAGCGGGCGGCTGGAGCGCAGGTGTGAAGATGGGCGCGCAGCGTTTGCAAGAGTCTGGTCAGGCATTCTTGCTGCCGGAAAAAGTCCCGGTCGATAACGTCGGCGACATCGGCATCAGCGCTTCTTATCAGTTCGATCTGTGGGGCACTTTGCAACGCGGCATCGAAGGCGCAAAGGCCAATGCCGATGCGACCCAAGCCGCAGCGGATACGGCGCGTATCACCTTGGTGGCGGACGTGGTTCGCGCTTACACCCAAGTCTGCGCGGCCAACGAAGAACGGGAAATTGCCCAGCACTCCCTCGACCTGCAATCGCAAAGCACCACGCTGATTCAGCGTTTGCGTGACGCCGGACGTGGCGACGAAACCCAGGTCACCCGTTCGCAAACCCAATTCAAATCCCTGCGCGCCGACCTGCCGCGCTATGAAGCGGCGCGTCAGGCCGGGCTGTTCCGTCTGTCGATGCTGCTGGCAAAACCGGTCGATCAATTGCCGGCCGGTACCGCCACCTGCGCAGAACTGCCGAAAATCGCTCAACTGGTGCCAGTCGGCGATGGCGCTGCGCTGCTCAAACGTCGCCCGGACATTCGCCAGGCCGAACGTCGTCTGGCCGCTTCGACCGCCGGGATCGGCGTCGCCACGGGCGAGTTGTATCCGGACATCAGTATCGGCGCGACCATCGGCACTGTTGGTCTCATCGATGACTTGGGTGATCCGTCGACCAACCGCTGGGGCTTTGGCCCGTCGCTGAGCTGGAAGGTGCCGACCAACGGCGCCCGCGCTCGAATCCGCGAGGCAGAAGCGGCGACCCAAGGCGCACTGGCGCACTTCGATGGCGTGGTGCTCAACGCCATTCGTGAAACCCAGACCGGTCTGGCCCAGTACAGCGCGCTGCTGCAACGCCGCGATGCGCTGGCCGATGCCGAGCAGTCGGCGAAACTGGCCGCGGACCAAACCCACCGCTTCTTCCAGGCCGGCCGCGAGTCGTTCCTCGCCGACCTGCAAGCAACGCGCACCTACACCGATGTCACCGCGCAACTGGCCGCCGCCAACACCCAGGTTGCGATGAGCCAGATCGATTTGTTCCTCGCCTTGGGCGGCGGCTGGGAAAGCGGACGAACGCACGCTGCAAGCCCCAGCAAACCCTGAGGCCGTTGCTATGCTTTGAAGTGTTGGAGGGGCGCCCCGAGCAAGGCGCCCTTTCAGCGCACATTGCTAGCGCTGGTCTAGGGGAAACCAATAATGAAAAACCCTTACGCTCTCGGCTTCTGGTGCGCCATCGCAGCGCTGGTGCTGCTCTCGGCGACCTATTTCTACGGCATCATGCTGGCCCACCAGATCGACAAGGCCATGGTTTTCCTCGACAGCGCCGTCGCGCTGATTGCGGTCATGGCCATCGTCGTGGTCGCCTGGGCGTCGGTTCAGGTGCAACGCGTGAAGAAGCGGCAGCTTGAACAGGGCAAGACCCTGGTGCTGATCTGGGACATCAAAGTCGCCCTGCGCCGGGTCGAAACCGTGTTCGACCGGTATTTCTGGGGCAGTTACTGGCAGCCGGGGCGCACCTTCGCCGAAGTCATGGGCGAACTCACCGGCACGCCGCTGGAAAAAAGTCTCGAAGCGCTGAAAAAGCAGTGCCTGGAACTCGACAAGCAGATCGATGACGAGGGCTGGCACTGGCTCAACAATGCCCGCGAATTGTCCGATGTCGCTACAGCCATGGCCCGCGAGCGTTATCAACTGGATTTCTGCGACCCGCGCGCCGAGGGGCCGGGCGGGGCGGTGATCGATCGGGACTTTGAAGTGCTGGTGTACACCTGGACCGCGCGGCTCAAAAGCTTTGATCATCAGTTGGATGAGATCGAGGTTCAGTATTCCTGATTTTTGCCTGAATCATCTGGCCCCTTCGCGAGCAGGCTCGCTCCCACAGGTACAGTATTGTCCTTGTGGGAGCGAGCCTGCTCGCGAAGGCGGACTGAAAAACACCGAAACTCTTCCAACCTGTCGACTGTCCATTCCCCCCATAGACACTCTTTAACCTTTAAACATTGGGCCAGCTCACGCGCCCGGTGCTAATCTCCACCGCTGAATTCAGCGCAGTCGAGCCGCGACCCGGTCACGGGTTCAGGGAAGACGACCACACTCACAGCCACGGAAAT
Organism: Pseudomonas sp. Irchel s3h9; assembly: GCF_900187475.1. Classification (NCBI taxonomy): domain Bacteria; kingdom Pseudomonadati; phylum Pseudomonadota; class Gammaproteobacteria; order Pseudomonadales; family Pseudomonadaceae; genus Pseudomonas; species Pseudomonas sp. Irchel s3h9. Next base: position 35,531 of record NZ_FYDH01000001.1, read on the forward strand.
CGATCAGGTCATTCATGAATAAATCAGCAGGCGTGCTCTTCGGAATTGTTGTTGCCATCGGCGCGATCAGCGCGGGCGGGGCCTGGTACACCGGGACCAAAATCGAAGGCGTGTTGAACAACGCCGTCAGCAACGCCAACAAAGAGCTGCAAACCGCGATGGCCGGCTCCAACGGCACCGCATCGCTGGAGCTGGTGTCGCTGGATCGCCACACCTTCACCAGCACCGCGCACTATCGCCTCAAGGGTGAAGGCGAGATGTTCGGTGATGCGCCGGTCGAACTGCTGTTCGTCGACCACATCGAACACGGTCCGCTGCCGTTCTCGCGTCTGGTTTCGCTGAAATGGCTGCCGGTCATGGCCACCAGCAACTACGAACTGGAAAAGAATCCGGCTACCGAGAAGTGGTTCGCCGCCACCAAGGGCGCCGCGCCGCTCAAAGGCGTGACCAGCATCGGCTACGACGAGTCCACCACCAGCACTCTCGACCTGCTGCCGTTCGAAACTGCGCTGGATGAGCAATCGAGTCTGAAATTTTCCGGCCTGACCATGAGCATCTCCGCTAACGCCAAAGCGCAGAAGGTCAAGGCAGACGGCTACATGGATAACCTGAAACTGGTTACTGTGGCTGAAGACCAGGCGCCGGTGCAGGTCGAGCTCAACGGTCTGACCCTGGCCAGCAACCTCGCCAAGAGCAGCTACGGCTACTACACCGGGGAAAACACTCTGGAGCTGACCAACAGCAAAACCACCTTCGGCACCAAGCAATCGGTGCTCGGTGTGAAGAACTTCGAAATGAAGAACCTCACCGAAGAAAACGGCAGCAATGCCTCTGGCCGTGCCGATTACAAGGTTGGCGAAGTCAGCCTCAACGACAAGAAAATCGGCTCGGCCAATATGGCCATGAGCCTGAAAAACCTCGACATCCCGTCGACCATGTCTCTGATGCATATCTACCAGACTAAATTGCAGCCGTATGAAAAAGCCGCGGCCGAGGCTGCAGCCCAAGGCTTGCCAGCGCCGGAGCTGAACCTCACCGAAGCTGAAAACGCCCAGGTCAAAGCCGACCTGCAGAAATTGCTGGCCGCCGGCCCACAGATTGCGCTGGAGAACCTGTCGTTCAACACCGCCAACGGCGAGAGCAAGGCCAATCTGGTGATCGACCTGACCAAGCCGCAATCGATGGATTTGCCGCCGGATCAACTGGGCAAACAACTGATTGCATTGCTGGATCTGAATATCCAGGTGTCCAAGCCGATGCTGGTCGATCTGCTCAGTGTGCAGGCGCAACTCGACGGCCAGACCGATGCCAAAGCCATCGTCGATCAGTCCAAGGAAGCGGCCGACATGTTTGCGGGCATGGCGGTCGGTTCGCAGTTGGCCGTCGTCGACGGCACCAATGTCGTGACCAAGCTGCATTACGCCGCCAATCAGGTCGAATTCAACGGCCAGAAGATGACCGTCGAGCAGTTCGTCGGCTTCCTGATGAGCAAGTTCGCAGGCGTCACGCAAGTGCAGTAATTCTGCGTTCTTAATAGCAGCGCCCGGCCTCTGTATCGCACAGACGCCGGGCGTTTTGCTGTCTGGCGTTCGGGTTTTTGACTGAACCGCCAGCACGATTCTGAACAATTATTGTGTTCTGGATATTGCTCTGCGCTTGCGTGCAAAACTGCCTGACTAAGCTTGGCCGTTGCATGTGCATTGGCGGCCACCGTTACGAATGGGCAAGGAGGGCATTGCGACCCGGCTGGCCATGTAAGGATGCTGACGAATGCCGCGTATTGATGTTCCCGTATTACATCGTGGTTTACGCCCTTTGTTTCGAGTCGCGCTGTGCAGCCAGTTGCTCTGGCCGGCACTGGCGTTTGCCGACACACCCTACGATCAAATGGTGCGCGACGCCCGTGCCGGGCAAACCACGCCTGCGCTAACGGTTTTGCGGCAGGTGCCACCCGGCCAATCGACCACCGGGCAGATCAGCGATCACCTGCAAATTGCCAGTTGGGCCGGACTCGACGCCGAAGTGGTGCAAGTCTATGAAACCCAGGGCCGCGACCGTGTGCTGCCGGTGCAGGCGCTGACCGCCACCGCCCGCGCCTATCGCAATCTCAAACGTTGGGATCAAGCCACGCAGGTCTACAACAAGGCTTTGGCGCTGGAGCCGGACAACGCCGACCTGCAACTGGGCCTGGCCCTGACTCAGGCTGACGCCGGTAAACCCGACGAAGCGGTGATCCGCGCCAAAGCGCTGGTCGCGGCCAAGCCCGATGATCCGTCGCGCCGTCTCGCCTTGGGCTATGCCCTGACCCGTGACAACAAACCTTACGATGCCCTGTTCGAATACGATCAGGCCTTCAAGCGCGCCGGCAGCAAGCCGGAAGTCGCTCGCGAATACGTGGTTGCCCTGCAAAAGGCGCGTTTGCCGGAACCGGCGCTGCGTCTGGCCAATCAGCGTCCGGGGTTGATCGATCCGGTCACGTTGCGTCGCCTCGAAGGTGATCTGGCCGCCGAGCGCGTGCGCCTCGCCGAACTCGCCACCCGCAGCGAAAAAGAACGCTACGTCATCGCCGACCGAGCGCTGGTCGATTACGACAAACTGCTCGCCACCTGGACACCGGATGCCACGGCGCACGACGACGTGATTCGCTGGCGCATCGATCGCATGGGCGCGCTCAAGGCCCGGGCGCGCACCGCCGACGTCATCACTGAATACCAAAAGCTGCAAGCCGAAGGCGTGAAGATTCCGACCTACGCACTGCGTTGGGTAGCGGCGTCGTATCTGGATCAACGCCAGCCGGAAATCGCCACGGACTTGTATCGCCAAGTGCTTGCGGCGCCGGATGCCGATGTCGGCGACCGACTCGTAGACACCACAGCGCTGTACTACTCGCTGCTGGAAAGCGACCGCGCTGATGAGGCGCGCAAAGTCGCCGAGGACGCCGCCAAGTCCCAGCGTCCGCGTGTCGAACTCAAGGGCTTGCCGATCGGCAACCCCAATGATGAATGGATGGACGCCCAGCAACTGGCGGCGCAGGCCGGCACTTACAGCGCTGACTTGCCCCACGGTGGGGAGCGCTTGCAGACGCTGGTCGATCAGGCGCCGGGTAACGTCGGTTTGCGTCTGGCTCAGGCCGATTTATACCTGGCCCGTAACTGGCCGCGCCGCGCAGAAATGCAGCTCAAGGAAACCGAGAGCATGGTGCCACGCGCCATGGGCCTGGAAATTGGCCAGGCCCACACCGCGATGGAATTACAGGAATGGCGGCAAATGGATGCGCTGACCGACGACGTCGTCGCCCGTTATCCGGATAACCGCCAGGTACAGCGTCTGGCCCGTGAGCGCGAAGTGCACGACATGTCCGAGCTGCGCGTCGAAGCCTACGGCGGCAAGGCCAACGGTGGTGGCAGCGGTGATGCCGGTGCTGTCAGCGGCAGCCGCGATTTCGGTATCCAGACCACCCTGTACAGCCCGCCCATCAATGAAGACTGGCGCGTGTTCGCCGGGGTCGGTTATGCCACCGGCGACTTCGCCGAAGGCACCGGTCACCACCGCTTTCAGCGTGTTGGCCTGGAACGCCGCACTCGTGACATGACCCTTGAAGCCGAAGTGTCCAATCACGATTACGGTTTCGGCGACAAACAGGGCGCGCGGCTGGCGATCGCCCGCGACATCAACGACCATTGGCAGTACGGCGGCAGCCTCGAATACCTCTCGGCTGAGACACCATTGCGCGCGCTCAACAGCGACATCAAGGCCAACGGCGGCAGCGGTTTCATCCGCTGGCGCGCCAACGAAAGCCGCGAATGGCGCCTGTCGGTGAGCCCGTCGCACTTCAGCGACGGTAACAACCGAGTCGAAGCCTTGCTCACCGGCCGTGAGGGCGTCTACAGCGCGCCGAACGTGCAGGTCGACGCCGGTCTGGAGGTCGGCACCAGCCACAACTCCAAGTCTGATGATGTGCCGTACTTCAACCCCAAATCCGACTTCAGCGTGATGCCGCTGGTCAACGTCAATCACGTGCTCTACCACCGCTACGAAACCTCCTGGAGCCAACAATTCCAAGCCGGAGCAGGCACGTACAGCCAGCGTGAGCACGGCACCGGCGGCATGGCCCTGCTCGGTTACGGCCAACGTTACGCCTGGAACGACGTGTTCGAAGTGGGCGGTTTGTTCAGTGTGATCAACCGGCCTTACGACGGTGATCGGGAGACCGATCTGCGTCTGCTCGTCGACCTCACTTTCCGCTTCTAGAAGAGTTTGAAGATGCCTTTGATTTCGCGTTTCATCCTTCTGCTGGGAGCGCTGCTGGTCAGCGCCTGCGCCCAGCAAGCTCCGGCCTTTGCGCCGCCATCCGAGCGTCCGCTGGCGGCCAGCGAAAAACCGTGGCCGAAAAATCACGTGCTCGGCATTGCCTATCACGACGTTGAAGACCGCGATCCCGATCAGGCCGTGGTGGCGGTGCGCACCGAGCGCATGATCGAGCAGCTCGCGTGGTTGCGCGAGAACGGCTACAAACCGGTCACCGTCGACCAGATCATGGCCGCGCGCAAGGGCGGCCCGGAGCTGCCGGCGAAAGCGATCCTGCTCAGCTTCGACGACGGCTATTCGAGCTTTTACACCCGCGTACTGCCGGTGCTGCGCGCCTATAACTGGCACGCGCTGCTGGCACCGGTCGGCAGCTGGATCGACACGCCGCTCAATCAACCGGTGGATTTTGCCGGTGCGCCGCGTGCGCGTTCCGACTTCCTGACCTGGGATCAGATTCGCGAAATCTCGCAATCCGGTCTGGTGGAAATTGCCGCGCACACCGACGCCAACCACAAAGGGATCCTGGCCAACCCGCAGGGCAACCTGCAGCCTGCTGCCGCGACCCGGCGCTATGATCCGCTGACCAAACGTTATGAGTCCGAGGCCGAATTCCAAGCACGGATTCGCACCGACGTGAACAACATCTCGGAAAAAATCCGCAAGGTCACCGGCAAGAAACCACGCGTCTGGGTCTGGCCGTATGGCGCGGCGGACGGCACATCGCTGACGGTGGTTGGCGAGGAGGGCTACGAAATGGCCCTGACCCTCGAAGACGGTCTCGACGCCCTCGACAACCTGATGAGCAGCCCGCGCTTTCTCGTTGCTTCGGATCCTGACGGCGAGCGTTTCGCCAACAGTATCGTCGACGTGCAGTCGGATTTCGTCATGCGCGTTGTGCATGTTGATCTGGACAACGTTTACGACCCGGATCCGGCGCAGCAGGACATCAACCTCGGAAAACTGGTGCAGCGCATCGCTGACTTGGGCGCCAACACGGTGTTCCTGCAAGCCTTCGCCGATCCCAAGGGCGATGGCCTGGTGCATTCGCTGTACTTCCCCAACCGTCACTTGCCGGTGCGTGCGGATATTTTTAACCGCGTCGCCTGGCAACTACGTACCCGCGCTAACGTGAAGGTCTTCGCGTGGATGCCGGTGCTGAGTTTTGGTCTCGACTCGAAACTGCCGCGCGTGACCCGTTGGGACCCGAAAACCGGCATCACCTCGGTGGATCCGGATCAGTACCAACGCTTGTCGCCGTTCGATCCTGAAGTGCGACGGATCATCGGTGAAATCTACGAAGACGTGGCGCGCCTGACCTCGGTCAACGGCATTCTTTACCACGACGACGCCGTACTGTCGGATTTCGAAGATGCCGGCCCTGAAGCCCTGAAAGCCTACGCTGCCCACGGCTTGCCGGGTTCGATTGCAGCATTGCGCGACGATCCGGCAGCGATGCAGCGCTGGACGCGCTTCAAGAGCCAATACCTCATTGACTTCACCAACGAGCTGACCGTCAAAGTCCGTGCGATCCGCGGCCCGCAGGTGCTGACCGCACGCAATATTTTCGCCGAGCCAATGCTCAATCCCGAGAGCGAAGCATGGTACGCACAGAACCTCGATGACTTCTTGCAGACCTACGACTGGACCGCGCCGATGGCCATGCCGCTGATGGAAAAACAGACCCAGGCAGAGTCCGGCCCGTGGCTGGAAGCGTTGGTGGCTACAGTCAGGAAACGCCCCGGCGCGCTGGATCGTACGGTGTTCGAATTGCAGGCACGCGACTGGACGAAAAAGGATCAGGCCGACATCGACGGCGCACATCTGGCGGACTGGATGGGCCGCCTCAAGCGTCAGGGCGCGACCAGTTTCGGTTACTACCCGGACAACTTCCTCGACAACCTGCCGGACCTGAAAACCGTAAGGCCTGCACTCTCCAACAAATGGAATCCATAACATGCTGGATAGACTGTTAGCCCTGCTTGTTCTGGCGCTCGTCCTCGGCGTGCCGCTGGGGCTGATCTTCCTGGTCACCGGGCAGTTCCTGATGGACTTCGTGTTCTTCTACCCGCTGTTCATGTCCGGGTTGTGGATTGCCGGCGGCCTGTATTTCTGGCTGCACTGGGAGCGCCACTGGCCATGGCAGGACGACACCCTGCCGCCGCCACTGGAAGGCGAGCCGCTGATCTCGATCCTGATTCCTTGCTACAACGAAGGTGACAACGCTGCCGACACCATCCATGCGGCGCTGGCCCAGCATTATCCGAACATCGAAGTTATCGCGATCAACGACGGCTCGAAGGACAACACCGCCGAAGTGCTCGATGCGCTGGCCAAGGAAGATCCACGTTTGCGCGTGCTGCATCTGGCGGAAAACCAGGGCAAGGCTGTCGCGCTGCGTATGGGGGCGATCGCTGCGCGTAGTGAGTATCTGGTGTGCATCGATGGTGATGCGTTGCTGGCGCCGAACACCGCGGCGTATCTGGTCGCGCCGATGCTGGATAACGCACGCCTTGGCGCGGTGACCGGTAACCCGCGGATCCGAACGCGCTCGACGCTGGTCGGGCGGGTGCAGGTCGGTGAGTTCTCATCGATCATCGGCTTGATCAAGCGCACGCAACGGGTATTCGGGCGGATTTTTACCGTCTCCGGGGTGATCGTCGCGTTCCGCCGTACCGCGTTGAACCGCGTCGGTTACTGGAGCCCGGACATGATCACCGAAGACATCGATATCAGCTGGAAGCTGCAACTGGATCACTGGAGCATCTTCTACGAGCCACGCGCGCTGTGCTGGATCCTCATGCCGGAAACCCTCGGCGGTCTGTGGAAGCAACGACTGCGCTGGGCGCAGGGCGGCGCCGAAGTGCTGTTCAAGAATATTCGTGGCATCTGGCAGTACCGCCATCGTTACCTGTGGCCGCTGCTCTTCGAATACTGCCTGTCGACCGGTTGGGCGTTCACCTTCCTGCTGTCGGTAATCTTCTGGGGCGTGGGCAAATTTGTGGTCATGCCGGAGGCGATCGCGGTGGATCACCTGATGCCGCCGGCATTTACCGGGTTGCTGCTGGCCTTCGTCTGCCTGGTGCAGTTCGCGGTAAGCATCGTCATCGATCGGCGCTATGAGCCGGGATTGGGCCGCACGATGTTCTGGGTGGTCTGGTATCCGTTGGTGTTCTGGCTAATCAGCCTGCTGACCACGTTGGTCAGCTTCCCCAAAGTGCTGTTCGGTCAACATCAGAAACGTGCGCGTTGGGTCAGTCCTGATCGGGGCATCAAACCGATCGGCGACGACGAAGAGGAGGTCATCAAATGAAAATCATCCGGACTCGCCAGCGGCCCTTTCTGGTAGTGATCGATGTGATCCTCACCGTGGTGGCCTGGGTTGGCCTGCTGTTTCTGCTGATCCGTGGCTTATGGCCGCTGATCGAAACTCACGCGGGCGGGCCGCTGCTCGATAAATCGGCGTTCGACGCGCTGGGCACCCTGCAGATTTATCTGTGGATTGCCTTGGTCAACGCGGTGATTCTGATTTCCTGGGCGCGCTATCAGCAGCGCAAAAGCCGCAGCTTCGCCCAGCGCCGCTTGCCATCGCCGGTGATTGACGATGAAGGGCTGAGCAAGAGTTTCAAACTCTGCGATGACCGCTTTCAGAAGTTGCGCACGCCAGGGGTGATGACCATTCATAACGATCAGGAGGGTGACATCAGCCATGTGGTGACACATTTCTGGCCGGTTCAGCCGCAGGAACTGCCACCGCCGCTGGCACCACTGGAGCATCCGCGGGTGATCTTTCTGCATGCTGAAGATGACGACAATCGCGAACCCCTTCCCCGTTAACTAATCGTTCCCACGCTCCGCGTGGGAATGCCTCTAGGGACGCTCTGCGTCCAGTGACGCGGAGCGTCACGGGCTGCATTCCCACGCAGAGCGTGGGAACGATCAAGCGTAATCGCGGACCAGTGTCCAAGCCTCTTCCATTGCCAGCGGTTGCTTCATTCGCTCGGCCAGCAGCGCCATCGCCCGTTCCTTCTCGCAAGCGACTGCAGCGACCAGAATGCCGTTTCTGCCGAACAGACCAATAAATGGCGGATGTTCAGGCTCGCCGAGAAACTCCACTTCATCCCAGTGCTCAGCATGGCCGAGGTAGTCGTAATTCTTGCCGAAGTGCCAGGTCCAGAAAAACGGCACGTCGAGGTAATGCTCCTCGCCACCCAGCATATTGGCAGCCGCGATTCGCGCATGCTGCTGGGCCAGGCGCCAGTGTTCGATGCGTTGCGGCTGGCCGTGAAGCGGGAAAGTAGCGATGTCGCCGATCGCCCACAGGCCGTCCGTAACGCGCATACCGTCATCGACGCGCAATGACTGATCTTTTTCCCTCGGCAGTGACGCGAAGGCCTCGGTGGCCGGGTGCACACCGATCCCGGCCAGTACCAGATCCGCCGAAAGACGCAGGCCATTGTCCAGCAATACGGCCTCGACTTTGCCATCGCCGATGATCTCGGTGGCAGCGTGTTCGGTGATGAACTTCACCCCGTTCTGTTCGTGCAGCGCGCGGATCGCCTTGCCCACGGCTTCACCGAATTGCGCAGCGAAGGGAATCGCGTGGCGAGCCAGTACCGTGACGTCGAGGCCATATTGGCGTAGGGCCGATGCGCATTCGAGGGCGATGAAGCTGTCGCCGATGATCACCGCGCGTTGCTCCGGTCTGGCTGAGCTCATGATCTGCTCTGCCTGAGTTTTTGAGCGCAAAACGAACACCTGAGGCAGGTCGGCGCCGGGTAACTTCAGCGAGTTGGGCTCACCGCCAGTGGCCAGCACCGCGGCGTCATAACTCAGCGTCTGGCCGTCGATAAGGTGCAAGGTTTTGTTCGGCGCGTCGATTGCGCTAATTTCGCCTCGTTGACGTTCAATGCGCTGCTCTTTATAGAAGTCATCTTCACGCAGCGGCGGTGTTTCTTGCGGGGTCATCTCCCCGGCTAGGACAAATTTGCTCAACACGGTACGGTCGTAACCGGCATCCGCCTCGCGATCGATCATCACAATCCGCCCACCGAAACCCTTTTCCCGCAACGCCGCCGCGCACGCTGTACCTGCCGCGCCGGCACCGACAATCACGAAAGTGCGCGAATCGTCCGCCGGCGGCGTATGCGGGTCGGGCAACGGCTGATCATCGACCCAAACCTCGTCGCCACGCAGTTCCAGCGTATAGCGCTTGAGGCTGTCGAGCGCCGGGGGCTCGCACAGTGCGCCGTCCTCCGCGCGAAACGCAGCTTTATGCCACGGGCAGATCAGGCGTCCGTGACACAACGCACCATCAGCCAACGGCGCGCCGGCATGTGGGCATTCGCCCTGAAAGGCACGTAACTGGCCGTTGGTGCGCAACAGCACAATCTTGCATTCGCCGATTTCAACCTGCAGGCCACGGTCTTCAGGGACATCGGCGAATCGGGCGACACGGTGCAGGGGCATGATCGGCTTCCTCGCGGGCATTTCTCTTGTGAGTTTGCGCGGTAGTGCGAGGTTCAGCCATTTGCCACTGCCACGGCACGAACGGTACAGCTATAGTTTGCAAGCCGACGACGGCCCCACTGCACAAGGTGCTCCCGGAATGACCCGATTGACCTCTCTCAACCCCTGGCTGGCGGCCCTCGCCGTCACCCTTTGCGTGCAGTTTCCGGCGCAGGCCCAGGAGCGTTTCACCCTGAGCATCCCGGGTGTTTCCGATAACCGCCTGTTCACCTCGGCAGCGGCCAGCGATGCGCCCGGTTGCGGTGGCAAGAACCAGTCGCCGGCCCTGAGCTGGAACGCCGGGCCTGCCGGCACCCAGAGTTACGCGATCGTCATGCACGACCCGGACGGCCAGAAAGGCCTGGGTGTCGATCACTGGATTCATTACGGCATCAAGTCCACTACACGGCAGATTGCAGCTGGCGTCGGTGCCAAGTCCGCGTTCGAAGGTGTCGGTGGCACCAACAGCAAGGGCAACACCCATTACATGGGGCCGTGCCCGCCAGTGGGCGACAGTGCGCACCATTACATCATCCAGATCTACGCACTGGATCTGGCGCCGGACGCCTTGCCCGCTGGTCTGACCCGCGCCGAGCTGATGGAAAAAATCAAAGGCCATGTGCTGCGCAACAGCAGTGCGGTGCGCCGTTATCACCGCTGAAAATATTTTTAGCGGCGTTTAACCCGAACTGAAAGGGCTGCCCGTCTCAGGGGATGAATGATCAAATTCATCCCGAGGTCAGCCCCCATGTCTCATTCTCTCTTGCGTCCTGTTGCGGTTGGTGTGCTGCTGGCGCTCGCCGGTTGCGGTGCTTCGTCCACACCCGATTCCGCTGCTGTGCCAGCGCTGGCGCAGCCTGAGGTGCTGGTTCAACAGGAAGCCGTGATGGCTGACAGCTCAATGGCCAAACGCGCGCTGTACAGGATGCCCAATGCGGGCAGCGCGCCGATGCCGTTGAGTGAAAGTTATCCACAGAGCTATCGCGACGAGCAGCGCGAGCAGTATCAGACGTTGGCCGATAACCCGATCCACAGCGTCGCCGAGACACCGGTTTCGACTTTCAGTGCCGACGTCGATACGGGCGCTTATGCCAACGTCCGCCGCTTGCTCAATCAGGGCCGACTGCCGCCGGAAGGCGCGGTGAGGCTGGAGGAACTGGTCAATTACTTCCCCTACGACTACGCGCTGCCCAGTGATGGCTCGCCCTTCGGCGTGACCACCGAACTGGCCGCTTCACCGTGGAACCCGCACACGCGCTTGCTGCGCATCGGCATCAAGGCCTCCGACCGCGCCGTGGCGGAACTGGCCCCGGCCAATCTGGTATTTCTGGTCGACGTGTCCGGCTCGATGGATCGCCGCGAAGGCCTGCCGATGGTCAAAAGCACGCTGAAATTGCTGGTCGATCAGTTGCGCGATCAGGATCGCGTTTCGTTGGTGGTGTATGCCGGCGAATCGAGAGTGGTGCTGGAGCCGACTTCTGGACGTGAAAAAGCGAAAATTCGTACAGCCATTGAGCAATTGACTGCGGGCGGTTCGACCGCCGGCGCTTCAGGCATCGAATTGGCCTACCAAATGGCACAGCAAGCCTTCATCCCCAAAGGCATCAACCGCATCCTCCTGGCCACTGATGGTGACTTCAATGTCGGCGTCAGTGACTTCGACAGCCTCAAACAAATGGCTGTGGATAAACGCACAACCGGGATTTCGCTGACGACCCTGGGTTTCGGTGTGGATAACTACAATGAACACTTGATGGAACAACTGGCCGACGCTGGCGATGGTAACTACGCCTATATCGACAACCTGCGCGAGGCACGCAAAGTATTGGTGGATCAGTTGAGTTCGACCCTCGCCGTGGTGGCGCAAAACGTCAAACTGCAGGTGGAATTCAACCCGGCGCAGGTCAGCGAATATCGCCTGCTCGGCTACGAGAACCGTGCGTTGAAGCGTGAGGATTTCAGCAATGACAAAGTCGATGCCGGCGAAATCGGCGCAGGACACACGGTGACCGCGCTGTACGAAATTGTTCCGGCGGGCGAGCAGGGCTGGCTGGAGCCGCTGCGTTACGGCAAATCCGACGCTGTTGTTTCGGCAAAGAGCGGAGAATTAGCAATGCTGCGTGTGCGTTATCAGCGTGCCGAAGGTGGGAAAAGTCTGCTGATCGAACGGCCCATCGCCAATCAGGTTGCAACCGCCAGCGAAGATCTGCGTTTTGCCGCCGCCGTGGCCGCGTTCTCCCAGCAGCTCAAAGACGGCCGTTATACCGGCGACTTCAGCTTGAAGGACACCGAGGCATTGGCCCGTGGCGCTCGCGGCGATGATCGCTTCGGTCTGCGCAACGAGTTCGTGCAACTGGTCGAACTGGCGCAGAGCTTGCGCAGCTCAACCGCATCGAACGCGTTGGCCACTGAACAACGGATCAAATAAGTGAGTCGTCTGAAAGGCTTCATCAGTCAGCTGTTTGCCTCGGCAGACAGCTCAACCGCCAGCAGCGATGAATCGTTGCTGGCGCGTTATCGCCAGGGCGACAGCGCGGCGTTCGAGACCTTGTACGCGCGCCATCGTCAGGGTTTGTACCGGTTTCTGCTCGGATTGAGCGGCAAACCGGAACTGGCCGACGAGGTGTTTCAGGAAACCTGGTTGAGCCTGATCCGCAGCAGCAGTCAGCCACAAGGGCTGGCGACATTTCGGACGTGGTTGTTCCAGATTGCCCGTAATCGCCTGATCGACCACTGGCGCAAACACGGCGCCCGGCAACCGTTGCACGACAGCTACGACGAGCAACATCACGCGGTCAGCGATGAAACCAACGATCCCGAACAACTGCTCAGCCTCAGTCGCGACAGCCAGCGCCTGGAAAGCGCCCTGCAAACCCTGCCCGCCGACCAGCGCGAGGTGTTCTTGCTGCGTGCCCACGGCGACCTCGACCTGGCACAAATCGCCAGCCTCACCGAAACACCGCTGGAAACCGTCAAAAGCCGCTTGCGCTATGCCCAGCAAAAACTGCGTCGGCTGCTGGCCGAGGAGGTACTGACATGACTGACGCCCGCCAGACACCGGAAGATTCGGTGATTAAACATGTTCGCGAACAGCACAACGCTGAACCGCCAGCGCATCTGGATGCGTTCATCCTCAACGCTGCGCAGCGTCAAACCCCTGCGCCGAAACCAAGCCTGTGGCAACGCTGGCTGGATGCTTGCCGTAAACCACGCTGGCAGGTTGCATTCGCCAGCCTCGTCGGCGTGGCATTGATGTTGTCACTGGTACAGCGCGCTCCTGAGCCGCTGCGTCATTACGACTACGCCCCAGCCCCCAAACTTGCCGTACCGATGACCGATACGAACTCAGCGCAACTGCACCGATTGTCCGCTCCGGCCGGCGCCATGCCGGCACCTGCGCCGATGATGGAAATGGCCGCACCGATGCAGGATCAAGCCATCAGCGCCGATGAAGCCAAATTCAGCAAACGCGCCGCCGCCCCGGCCAACGGCCTCGACGCACAACTGCGCGAAGTCCTGCGCCTACGCGAATCCGGCCAATCGCAAGCCGCCGACAGCCTGTTCAACAACCTGCACAAACGCTACCCGAACGCCGATCTCGACGCCCAACTCGAACAGTTGCAGAAAAAATGACCGCCTGAACCCCCAGCCATTTGGCATTGCCCCGCAAAAACGCGCACTATCGGGCTATTGCCAATGCGCTGGAGGACAACGTGGCAGCAAAAATTGACCGCATCGCCCAACTGCTCAACTGCCCGGAGAAGGGCGAAGAGATGCGGCGAGCGATTACCGAGACGCGTAAGGAATTTCTGCTGAATCAGCCGGAAGAAGATGTCGTTGATGAAGACGACGTTTTCGAAGAGGAGGTTGAGGAGGAAGAAGACGACGATGATTACGACGAGTTCGACTGGACGACGGAGTGACGTCGTTCAGGTGCCTTTGCATCGTCCACAAAAAAGCCCCGGACCATGACAGTCCGGGGCTTTCTCGTTAAATCAATGGTGCACCAGGCGGGATTCGAACCCACGACCCCTGCCTTCGGAGGGCAGTACTCTATCCAGCTGAGCTACTGGTGCAGCGGGCGACATCATACCTAGGTCGACTCGGGGCGTCCATGCCGGGTTTTGGCGGGTATTGTCAGTGCGCATGTCCGCGCAAATCGCGGTATTCCATAAAGCGGTAACGTCCTGCAAAACCCTCGCTTGGCGCTTTCGTGGGACTGTTCTATGGTTTTGCTGCGGCTGAGGCTTTAGGCTCGTTGATCTGAAAAATTCCACAAACGCGGCGTTTTTGTTCTTTTTTTCGAACGACCTATTGTCCTTTAACCCCTTTGATCCTACGATCCGTTTGAGATTTCAAACGCTCGTTGACCGGGCGTTGAAGCGCCGGTGTTTCGAATCGTGCACTGTCGATGCGCCACACCCGGTCACTGATTTCCCTGACGGCAGCCTTGCGAGGCGCCTTTCTACAATCATAATTTGCTCCGCGCAGGCCGCGGTGCTGTTAAGGAAAGCCGACATGCAGCTTAAAGACACCCTGTTGTTCCGCCAGCAAGCCTTCATTGATGGCGCTTGGGTCGATGCGGACAACGGTCAGACGATCAAGGTCAACAACCCGGCCACCGGCGAAATCCTCGGTACCGTGCCAAAAATGGGCGCTGCCGAAACCCGCCGTGCCATCGAAGCCGCAGACAAAGCGCTGCCGGCCTGGCGTGCCCTGACCGCCAAAGAGCGTGCCGGCAAGCTGCGTCGCTGGTTCGAGCTGATGATCGAGAACCAGGACGACCTCGCGCGTCTGATGACCCTCGAGCAGGGCAAGCCGCTGGCCGAAGCCAAGGGCGAAATCGTTTACGCCGCGTCGTTCATCGAGTGGTTTGCCGAAGAAGCCAAGCGCATCTACGGTGACGTGATTCCGGGCCACCAGCCAGACAAGCGCCTGATCGTGATCAAGCAGCCAATCGGCGTGACCGCGGCGATTACCCCGTGGAACTTCCCGGCGGCGATGATCACCCGCAAGGCCGGTCCAGCACTGGCTGCCGGTTGCACCATGGTGCTCAAGCCAGCTTCGCAAACTCCGTTTTCCGCTTTCGCGTTGGCCGAACTGGCCCAGCGCGCGGGCATTCCTGCGGGCGTGTTCAGCGTGGTCTCCGGCAGCGCCGGCGACATCGGCAGCGAGCTGACCAGCAACCCGATCGTGCGCAAACTGTCCTTCACCGGTTCGACCGAAATCGGTCGTCAACTGATGTCGGAATGCGCCAAGGACATCAAGAAAGTCTCGCTGGAACTGGGCGGCAACGCGCCGTTCATCGTGTTCGACGACGCGGACCTGGATAAGGCCGTTGAAGGCGCGATCATTTCCAAATACCGCAACAACGGCCAGACCTGCGTCTGCGCCAACCGTCTGTACATTCAGGATTCGGTCTACGACGCATTCGCCGAGAAGCTGAAAGTGGCTGTGGCGAAACTGAAGATCGGCAACGGTCTGGAAGACGGCACCACCACTGGCCCGCTGATCGACGAAAAAGCCGTGGCAAAGGTGCAAGAACACATCGCTGACGCTGTAGCCAAAGGCGCCACCGTGCTGGCTGGCGGCAAGGCGATGGAAGGCAACTTCTTCGAGCCGACCATCCTCACCAACGTGCCGAAAAATGCCGCCGTGGCCAAGGAAGAAACCTTCGGTCCACTGGCGCCGCTGTTCCGTTTCAAAGACGAAGCCGAAGTGATCGCGATGTCCAACGACACCGAGTTCGGCCTGGCCTCCTACTTCTACGCTCGCGACCTCGGTCGTGTGTTCCGTGTCGCGGAAGCGCTGGAATACGGCATGGTTGGCGTCAACACTGGGCTGATCTCCAACGAAGTCGCGCCATTTGGTGGCATCAAGGCCTCGGGCCTGGGCCGTGAAGGCTCCAAGTACGGCATCGAAGATTACCTGGAAATCAAATACCTCTGCCTGGGCATCTAAGCTCGGACAAGGATTGCTGCAAACGCAAAGGGCACGAGAGCGCTGTCCCTTTGCGTGGTTTCAAACCGGAATTTTCTCTGCGGCCAGGAACGCCGTGGCAGTCGATCATCGCATGCTGCCACCGTCGATTTCTCCCGCTTAATCCTTGAACCACGCCGCCCGATGAGCGGCGAATGAGGACTGTAATGAGCAAGACTAACGCTGAACTGATGGCCCGTCGTACCGCAGCTGTTCCACGTGGTGTCGGCCAGATTCACCCGATCTTCGCTGAGTCGGCGAAGAACGCCACCGTGACGGACGTTGAAGGTCGCGAATTCATCGACTTCGCCGGCGGCATCGCGGTACTGAACACCGGCCACGTGCACCCGAAAATCATCGCCGCCGTGACCGAACAGCTGAACAAGCTGACCCACACCTGCTTCCAGGTGCTGGCTTACGAGCCGTACGTTGAGCTGTGCGAGAAAATCAACGCCAAGGTGCCAGGTGATTTCGCCAAGAAAACCCTGCTGGTCACCACCGGTTCCGAAGCCGTTGAAAACGCCGTGAAAATCGCCCGTGCCGCCACTGGCCGCGCTGGCGTGATCGCCTTCACCGGCGCTTACCACGGTCGCACCATGATGACCCTGGGCCTGACCGGTAAAGTCGTGCCGTACTCGGCCGGCATGGGCCTGATGCCAGGCGGCATCTTCCGCGCGCTGTACCCGAACGAACTGCACGGCGTGAGCATCGATGATTCGATCGCTTCCATCGAACGCATCTTCAAGAACGACGCTGAGCCGAAAGACATCGCCGCGATCATCATCGAACCTGTGCAGGGTGAAGGGGGTTTCTACGTTGCGCCGAAAGAGTTCATGAAGCGTCTGCGTGCCCTGTGCGACCAGCACGGCATCCTGCTGATCGCTGACGAAGTACAGACTGGCGCTGGCCGTACCGGCACCTTCTTCGCCATGGAGCAGATGGGCGTTTCTGCCGACTTGACCACCTTCGCCAAATCCATCGCAGGCGGCTTCCCGCTGGCCGGTGTGTGCGGCAAGGCCGAATACATGGACGCCATCGCCCCGGGTGGCCTGGGCGGCACTTACGCCGGTAGCCCGATCGCTTGCGCCGCTGCGCTGGCGGTGATGGAAGTGTTCGAAGAAGAGCAACTGCTGGACCGCTGCAAGGCTGTCGGCGAGCGTCTGGTTACTGGCTTGAAAGCTATCCAGGCCAAGTATCCGGTGATCGGCGAAGTCCGTGCTCTGGGCGCGATGATCGCGGTCGAGCTGTTCGAAAATGGCGACAGCCACAAGCCGAACGCCGCCGCTGTAGCGTCCGTTGTGGCCAAGGCGCGCGACAAGGGCCTGATCCTGCTGTCCTGCGGCACCTACGGCAACGTTCTGCGCGTCCTCGTACCGCTGACCTCGCCGGACGAGCAACTGGACAAAGGTCTGGCGATCATCGAAGAGTGCTTCTCGGAGCTGTAAGCCGCGCACTGTGTGATCGGATAGACAAAAGAACCCGCTTCGGCGGGTTTTTTTTCGCCCCGTGAACATATCAATTGCTTTAGCGCTGTATCGAATGGCCAGCATTGGCTAAGGTTCAGGCATTGCAAGGGAGAGCGCGCATGACTGCCGTTGATTTACCCGCCGTACCCCGAGTGCTGATTGCCGAGGCCGATCCGTGGTCCCGGGACCTGCTCAAACAAGTGCTCCTGAACGTGCGTTGCGATGCGCGGATAGACTTGTGCGCCGACGGGCAGCAAGCCCTGTCATTGCTCAGTGAAGTGCCGTATGACCTGGCGATCGTTGATTGGGAGTTGCCCGGCATCGATGGTTTGAGCGTGCTGCGCAGCGTGCGCCAGCGCAAACGCAACCCGCCGTTGCCGTTCATCCTGATGAGCAGCCGTAACGACAGCGCCAGCGTGCGCGAAGCGATTCCGTTGGCACCGACGGCCTATCTGACCAAACCACTGAACATGGAAAGCCTGACCGAGCGTTTGCAGGGTTTGCTGCTGAATGCCGGTGAAGAGGTTTTCTGTGACGTACCGGCATTGGCGCCGGGCATGACCTTGTCGGTGTTTCTCGAGCGACGTCGTGAGCAGGCTGACGGTGCGCCGTTGATGACCGATGTGCAGGTGGCGGTGAAGCGCAGCCTCAACCCCAATGGCCTCGATCTGAAGCTGTTGGAAGATGAGATCAAGACCGACCCACAAATCACGGCGGTGCTGATCGCTGCGGCCAACAGCGCGGCGCAGCACCATGGCGCGCCGGTGCAGACACTGGCGCAAGCCCTGCATCGGTTGGGCACCGGGCAGAGCATGAACCTGATTCTGGGGCTGGCACTCAAGCGCAGCGCAAGGCTCAGTGATCCGTGTCTGGCGGACTATGCCGAACGTTACTGGGGGTTGTCGCTGCACACCGCTGAATATGCGCGCACCCTCGCGCGGCTGCTCGATCTCGATCAGGAGCGCTGTTACTGCGCGGGTATGCTGCATCGCTTGGGCGATCTGGCGTTGCTGCGTTGTCTGCAGGAATGGCAGCAGGCGGGTGGTGAGCTGGATGAACTGGAGGAAGTCGGCGAGGCGTTGGCCGAGTTTGGCGCGGCTTATGGTTCGGCGTTGCGTACCCGATGGCGATTGCCGCTGGAATTGCGGGAGCTGATTGCGTCGGTGTACCAACTCGGCGGCGGGGTGTATTCCCGTGAGGCGCTGGTGATGAACATGGCGGCGCAGATGGCCCGCTTGACCGAGCATGAGGGCGTTGAGGAGTTGGCGAAGAGCCGCACGGCGCGGTTGCTGAAGATCGGGCTGCCGGAGTTGATGCGGATGCGCAAATAACCTGACTCACCCACATTCCAAATGTGGGAGCGAGCCTGCTCGCGAAGGCGGAGTGTCATTCAGCACATCATTGTCTGATACGACGCTTTCGCGAGCAGGCTCGCTCCCACAGTGGGTTTGTGTTGAGGCGGGAGGACGGGGGTCAGGCAGAGATAATGCGGTTCTTGCCCTGTCGCTTGGCCTCATACATCGCCGCATCCGCGCGGGCGAACAGGCTGTCGAGGCTGTCGTCTGTCTCGTTCAGACTGGTCAACCCCTGGCTGACGGTGATACCGAACGTCTGGCCATCATGGCTGAAACTCAACCGCTGAATCTCCTGCTGCAGCCGTTCCGCCACTTGCATGGCCATGTCCGGCGCACAACCGGGAAATACCGCTGCAAACTCTTCGCCGCCAATCCGCCCGAACAGATCCCCTCGACGTAATGACCCGCGCCCGCACTCGGCAATCCGCTGCAACACGTTGTCGCCTTCGGGATGACCGTAGGTGTCGTTGATCATTTTGAAGTCATCGATATCCAGCAGCAGAAAGGCCATTTGTGCGCCCTGTACACGCGCTACTTCGAACTCGCGATTGGCGCACTCGAAGAAGTGCCGGCGATTGCTGCTTTGTGTCAGCACGTCGGTAGTCGCCAAACGGTGCAGCTCGGTTTCCATCTGCTTCTTGTCGGTGATGTCCTCGGCGATGCCGACGATGATTACCGGCTGACCGGGCTCGTCCTGACGATTGATGAAGCATTTGTCGCTGAGCCAGCGCACCTGGCCGTCGGCGGCGATAATCCGGTATTCGCGATCTTCCACCGCGCCTTTGTGCAGGACTTCGGCAAGGCTGCGTTCGGCGTATTCCAGGTCGTCGGGGTAGATGCTGTCGCGCCACTGGTTGTAGTCGGCGAGTAGCAGGCCTGCAGAGCGGCCGAAAATCCGTTCGTAGGCGGGGCTGACGTACAGCACCTGCCGGGTTTCCCAGTTGAAGGCCCAGAGCACGGCGTTGACGCTGACCAGCAAGGAGCTGAACAGCTGTTCGCGTTCGCTCAAGCGGGCGACCTCGCCTTGGGCGTGCATCAACGCCATCAGGGTTTGCGCGGCCTCGGGCCACTGCGGGAAGGATGAGTCTTTTTGATTGTTGTTGACCATCGGCACAGATCTCAAAGGACGTGCCGCAATTCGACAACGGCCACAGTACAGCCCGCCGGGATGGCGAAGTGTCTTTGAGATAGGCGATTTTTAGCGAAGTTCCGAAGGGTGCACCCGGGAGCCGGGTGCACCGATCAACGGTCTCAGACCGCTGCAGGACGCAACGAGTAGGTTTTCAACTGATCAGCAAATTCGCGCAGGGACTGGATGCCGCTGGCTTCTGCCTCGTGAATCCACTCTTTGATGGCCGCGAGCATGTCGTGGCCATTTGCGCTGGTCTTGACCCAGATCTGCTGCAGTGCCAAGCGTTTTTCGTAAATTACCTTCAATGCCTGGCTGTGCTCGAGCATGGTCTGGATGCGCAAGTGATGGCGATCTTCCAGCAGGCTAGTCTCCCGCGACAACAAACGCTTGGCGCGGTGGAACTGGTGGCGCACCGAATGATCGACCTTGGCCAGCTCTTGCTTGACCAGCGGGCCGATCACCAATTTGCGGTACTGGGCCATGATCTGAAAGCGGTTGTTGAGGATGGCCATGGCGGTGTCCATGTCCAGATTGCCCTTGCCTTCAACGCGGTGGGCGATCGGCGCCACGCGCTGAACCTTGGCCAGACGCAGGAAGCAGAAGACTTTGATCCACGCCCAACCGAGGTCGAACTCCCACTTCTTCACCGATAGCTTGGCCGAGTTAGGGTAGGTGTGATGGTTGTTGTGCAGTTCTTCGCCGCCGATCAGGATGCCCCAAGGCACCAGATTGGTCGCCGCATCGCGGCATTCGAAGTTGCGATAGCCGACGGCATGGCCCAGGCCATTGATCACGCCAGCGGCCCACACCGGGATCCACATCATCTGGATCGCCCAGATGGTGATGCCGATGGTGCCGAACAGCAGCAGGTCGATAACGCCCATGATCGCCACGCCCAACAGCGGGTAGCGGCTGTAGACGTTGCGTTCGATCCAGTCTTCGGGGCAGTTCTTGCCGTAGATGCGCAGGGTTTCCGGGTTCTGCGCTTCGGCACGATACAGCTCGGCGCCGGTGCGAAGTACGGTGGAAAGGCCTTTGATGACCGGGCTGTGCGGGTCATCTTCGGTTTCGCACTTGGCGTGATGCTTACGGTGGATGGCGGTCCACTCGCGGGTGTTCTGCGCCGTGGTCAGCCACAGCCAGAAACGGAAAAAGTGCTTCAGGCCAGCATTCAGCTCCAGCGAGCGATGGGCCGAGTAACGGTGCAGATAGACCGTGACGGCAACAATCGTCACGTGGGTCATCAGCAGGGTGACCGCGACCAGAGACCAGGCCGACAAGCCAAGAAAACCTTCGTACCACATAGGCTATAGGGCCCTCGATAAATATAAAAACAGCCGTTGCATTATCACCAAGCACACAGATAAAACCAGTCGCCCTTTCAGATAAGAGTCGCTGGATGTTTCTTGACCTATAATTCCAACCTTTTTGTAGGGACATGGACAGCCGAATGCGTGCCACTTACCGCGATGCTTTGCGTGCAGCGCTGCTCTATCTCGTGCTTGCCGCTGTCTGGCTGCAAGGTACTGATCATTTATTAAACAATTTCTTCGATAACTCCGTCGATCTTGCCCGATGGCAACTGATCAACGGTTACGTTTTAGCGGCGTTCAGCGCCGGGCTGATTTTCCTGGCGCGGGCGCGCTTGTGCGAGTTTCTCGGAATCGGTGCGCGGTTGCGCGAGCGCCACGCCGATCGCGAACGCCTGCGTCAAGCGGCGGCCGTCTTCGATTGCACCCGCGAAGGGGTGTTGGTCAGCAACCACCAAGGGTTGATCGTGCACGTCAATCGCGCGTTCATCGAGATCACCGGTTATCAGCGTGAAGAAGTCCTCGGGCAGCAGCCGAGCCTGTTCAAGTCCGGCCATCATCCGCCGGGTTTCTACCAAGCGATGTTCGCCACCCTGGAGTCGCAGGGCGAGTGGAGCGGCGAGATCTGGAACCGGCGTAAAAGCGGCGAGATTTATCCACAGTGGCAAACCATCCGGGTCATTCACGATGATCAGGGCCGGCTCAGCCATTACGTTGCGGTGTTTTCCGATATCAGCGCCATCAAGGATTCCGAGCATGAACTCAAACACTTGGCGCACCACGATCCACTGACCGATCTGCCCAATCGCCTGCTGTTCAGCGACCGCGCCGAACAGGCGCTGGCTTCGGCGCAGATCCACAAGCGCGGCTGCGCGTTACTGATGCTTGATCTCGATCATTTCAAAATGATCAACGACAGCCTTGGCCATAACGTCGGCGATCGCTTGCTCAAGGCAGTAGCGGCGCGCCTGCAAGAACTGTTTGGCCCCGGTATTACCCTGGCGCGCCTGGGCGGCGACGAGTTCGCGGTGTTGGCAGAGAGTTGTCCACAGCCGGTGCAGGCAGCGGCGCTGGCGCAACGGATTCTCGATGCGCTGAAGGAGCCGTTCAGCATTGATGGCAATCAGTTGTTCATCAACGCCAGTCTCGGCATCAGCCTGTTCCCCAGCGACGCGCTAAGCGCCGAGCAACTGTTGCGCAATGCCGATGCGGCGCTGTTCAAGGCCAAGAGCAGCGGCCGCAACGGTTATGCCTTGTACACCGAAGAACTGACCGCCCACGCCCAGCAACGTGTGGAGATCGCATTCGAGCTGCGCCGGGCGCTGGAGCAGCAGGAACTGCGGGTTTACTACCAACCGGTGCATGACTTGAAAACCAGTCGCTTGATTGGCGTTGAAGCGCTGGTCCGCTGGCAGCATCCGTTGCGTGGTCTGGTGTCGCCGGCGGAGTTCATCCCGATTGCCGAGCGCACCGGGCTGATCGCCGAAATTGACGCGTGGGTTATGCAGCAGGCGTGTCGACAGATGTGCCAGTGGCAGCAGGCCGGGATCGTGCTGTCGTTTGTCGCGGTGAATGTTTCGTCACGATTGTTCGCCCGGCGCGAGTTGTACCAGCAGGTGGCGCAGGTGCTGCACGACACCGGACTGGATCCGGCATATCTGGAGCTGGAAGTCACTGAAAGCGCAGTGATGGATGATCCGGAAGTGGCGCTGGAGCAGATGCACCGTTTGCGCGAGTTGGGTATTCGCCTGGCCATTGATGATTTCGGCACGGGTTACTCGTCACTGCTGCGACTCAAGCGCTTGCCGGTGCAGAAGCTGAAGATCGATCAGGGATTCGTTGCCGGGTTGCCGTGGGATGAGGATGACGTGGCGATTGTCCGGGTGATCATCGCGCTGGCCCGAAGCATGGGCATGCAGGTGCATGCCGAGGGCATCGAGCAGGTTGAGCAGGCGGCGTTTCTGCTTGAGCAGGAGTGTGATCTGGGGCAGGGCTATTGGTTTGGGCGACCGGCTCCGGCGCACGAGATAGATTGGGTGAGAACTCCGGTGATTAGCTAAGACAGGGGCAAACTTGTTCCTGCGCTCAGCAAAGGGGCGCTCTGCGTCGGCCCAAAATCGCAGCGCAGAGCGCCGCCGGCTGCATTCCTTTGCTGCGCGTGGGAACGATCAGTTTTTCAGTTATATAAACATTCTTAAATAGTCTTTTTAAGAATATCCGCGCCTCTCTTATATTGCTCCCACGCCGAACGCAGTGCCGCCCACTGCCAGGCAAATCCCATTCAAAGGAGCAGCACCATGAGCGCATCCCTTCGCAGCGTTGACGGTCAGGACGAAACCACCATCTTGCGTGAAATCCAGAGCGCCCTGCGCGATCTGCGTTTCGGCGCGGTGGAGATCACTGTGCACAACGCCCAGGTTGTACAGATCGAACGCAAAGAGAAATTCCGTTTGCAGCAACCGGGCAAACAACCGGGCTAAAAGATCGCAGCCTGCGGCAGCTCCTACAGGGGGCTGTGCGTAGGAGCTGTCGAAGGCTGCGATCTTTGAACCGACAACACGATTCCCGAAATACATAAGAAAAAGCCACCACCCAGAATTCCAGGAGCTTTCACCATGTCGTCGATTCGCCGTTACGCTTTGGCCGCCCTGGCCAGTGCTGTGTTTGCCGGTTCCGCCGTTGCCAAGGATTACGAACTGCTCAACGTGTCGTATGACCCGACGCGCGAGCTGTATCAGGACTACAACGCTGAATTCATCAAGTTCTGGCAGAAAGATCACGCCGGCGACACCGTGAAAATCCAGCAATCCCACGGTGGTTCGGGCAAGCAGGGCCGTGCGGTGATCGACGGTCTGCGCGCTGACGTCGTGACCCTGGCCTTGGCTGGCGACATCGACGAAATCGCCAAACTCGGCAAGACCCTGCCCGCCGACTGGCAGAAGCGTCTGCCGGAAGCGAGCACGCCGTACACCTCGACCATCGTCTTCTTGGTGCGCAAGGGCAACCCGAAAGGCATCAAGGACTGGGGCGATCTGGTCAAGAACGACGTCTCGGTGATCACCCCGAACCCGAAAACCTCCGGCGGCGCCCGCTGGAACTTCCTCGCCGCCTGGGCCTACGGCCTGAAAGCCAACGGCGGTGACGAAGCCAAAGCCAAAGAATACGTACAGACCCTGTTCAAGCACGTGCCGATTCTCGACACCGGTGCACGCGGTTCGACCATCACCTTCGTCAACAACGGTCAGGGTGACGTGTTGCTGGCCTGGGAAAACGAAGCATTCCTGGCGCTGAAAGAAGATGGCGGCGCTGACAAGTTCGACATCGTCGTGCCTTCGCTGTCGATCCTCGCCGAGCCGCCAGTGGCCGTGGTCGACAAGAACGCCGAGAAGAAAGGCAACGAGCAGATCGCCGAAGCTTATCTGAAGCACCTGTACAGCCCGGCCGGCCAGGAAATTGCCGCGAAGAACTTCTACCGTCCGCGTGATAAGGACGTTGCTGCCAAGTACGCTCAGCAGTTCCCGAAACTGGAACTGGTGACCATCGACAAGGACTTCGGCGGCTGGAAAACCGCGCAGCCGAAATTCTTCAACGACGGTGGCGTGTTCGACCAGATTTATCAGGCGCAGTAATCTGACCCACAACGAGCCTACTGTTTAGGCACACCACATGTGGGAGCGACGGTGCGACGATTCGACCTGCTCGCGAAGGCTGTATTTCAGGCGACAGGGATGTTGACTGATACTCCCTCTTCGCGAGCAGGTCGAATCGTCGCACCGTCGCTCCCACATTGATGCGTTTTTAACCAAGGACTTTTATGTCGCGTCGTATCTCCCCCGTCATACCCGGCTTCGGGCTGACGCTGGGCTACACCTTGGTGTACCTCAGCCTGATTGTGCTTATCCCGCTGGCGGCGATGTTCGTCCACGCCGCGCAACTCACCTGGGATCAGTTCTGGACGATCATCTCCGCACCACGGGTGCTGGCCGCGTTGAAGCTGAGCTTCGGCACCGCGCTGTGTGCCGCGATCATCAACGGCATCATCGGTACGTTGCTGGCGTGGGTGCTGGTGCGCTACACCTTCCCGGGGCGCAAGGTGATCGACGCGATGATCGATCTGCCGTTCGCCCTGCCGACAGCGGTGGCCGGTATCGCGCTGACCGCGCTGTATGCGCCGGCCGGTCTGGTCGGGCAATTCGCCGCTGACCTCGGTTTCAAGATTGCCTATACCCCGCTGGGTATCACGTTGGCGCTGACCTTCGTCACTCTGCCGTTTGTGGTGCGTACCGTGCAGCCGGTGCTGGCCGACATTCCCCGTGAAGTCGAGGAAGCCGCCGCGTGCCTCGGTGCTAAACCCTTGCAGGTGTTCCGCCACATCCTCGTTCCCGCATTGTTGCCCGCTTGGCTGACCGGTTTTGCCCTGGCCTTCGCCCGTGGCGTCGGTGAGTACGGTTCGGTGATTTTCATCGCCGGCAACATGCCGATGAAAACCGAGATCCTGCCGCTGCTGATCATGGTCAAACTCGACCAATACGATTACACCGGCGCTACCGCCATCGGCGTGCTGATGCTGGTGGTTTCCTTCGTCCTGTTGCTGCTGATCAACTTGCTGCAGCGGCGCATCGAAACCCCATAAGGAGGCGCGAACCATGTCCCAATCGTCTATTGCGGCCGCCTCTTCGGCCAACGCTGCACGCCGTGGCAGCGCCACTTCGCGCAGAATCCTGATCGGCCTTGGCTGGCTGGTCTTTTTCCTGTTTCTGTTGCTGCCGTTATTCATCGTGGTATCGCAGGGTTTGAAGAATGGCCTCGGCGCATTTTTCACCGCGATCTTTGAGCCGGATGCGCTTTCGGCGCTGAAACTCACCGTATTCGCCGTGCTGATTTCGGTACCGCTGAACCTGGTGTTCGGGGTCAGCGCCGCGTGGTGCGTGAGTAAATACTCGTTCCGCGGCAAGAGCATGCTGGTGACCCTGATCGACCTGCCGTTCTCGGTATCGCCGGTAATCGCCGGTCTGGTCTACGTGCTGATGTTCGGCGCACAAGGCTTGTTCGGGCCGTGGCTGCAGGATCACGACATCCAGATTGTCTTCGCCCTGCCGGGCATCGTACTGGCGACGATTTTCGTCACCGTGCCGTTCGTCGCTCGTGAGCTGATTCCACTGATGCAGGAACAAGGCACGCAGGAAGAGGAGGCCGCGCGTCTGCTAGGTGCCAATGGCTGGCAGATGTTCTGGCATGTCACTGTGCCGAACATCAAGTGGGGCCTGATCTATGGCGTGGTGCTATGTACCGCGCGGGCCATGGGTGAATTCGGTGCGGTGTCGGTGGTCTCCGGGCACATTCGCGGGGTGACCAACACCTTGCCGCTGCACGTCGAGATCCTCTACAACGAATACAACCACGTGGCCGCGTTCGCCGTGGCGAGCCTGTTGCTGATCCTGGCGCTCTTCATCCTGCTGCTCAAGCAGTGGAGCGAAAACCGTATCAACCGCCTGCGCGCCAGCGCCGCGGAGGAATAATTCATGTCGATCGAAGTGCGTAACGTCAGCAAGAATTTCAATGCGTTCAAGGCGCTGGACAACATCAGCCTGGACATCCACAGCGGTGAACTGGTCGCATTGCTCGGCCCGTCGGGCTGCGGCAAAACCACGTTGCTGCGGATTATCGCCGGCTTGGAAACCCCGGATAACGGCAACATTGTCTTCCACGGCGAAGACGTCTCCGGCCACGACGTGCGTGATCGCAACGTCGGTTTCGTGTTCCAGCACTACGCCTTGTTCCGTCACATGACCGTGTTCGATAACGTCGCGTTCGGTTTGCGCATGAAACCGAAAAACCAGCGTCCGAACGAAAGCCAGATCGCGGTCAAGGTGCATGAGCTGCTGAACATGGTGCAGCTGGACTGGCTGTCGGATCGTTATCCGGAGCAGTTGTCCGGCGGTCAGCGTCAGCGTATTGCTTTGGCCCGCGCACTGGCGGTGGAGCCGAAAGTGCTGCTGCTGGATGAGCCGTTCGGCGCCCTCGATGCCAAGGTGCGTAAGGAGCTGCGTCGCTGGCTCGCCCGCCTGCACGAAGACATCAACCTGACCTCGGTATTCGTGACCCACGACCAGGAAGAAGCGATGGAAGTCGCTGACCGCATCGTGGTGATGAACAAGGGTGTGATCGAGCAGATCGGCTCACCGGGCGACGTCTACGAAAACCCGGCCAGCGATTTCGTTTATCACTTCCTCGGCGATTCGAACCGCTTGCTGTTGAGCGACGACAACCACGTGCTGTTCCGCCCGCATGAGGTGTCGCTGTCCAAACATGAGCTGGAAGATCACCACGCTGCTGAGGTGCGTGACATTCGGCCGTTGGGCGCGACCACGCGGGTGACGCTTAAGGTCGAAGGGCAGACGGATCTGATCGAGGCCGAAGTGGTGAAAGACCACGACAGCCTGATCGGCTTGGCCAAGGGTGAAACTCTGTTCTTCAAGCCGAAGGTCTGGCAGAAAGTCGCCAGCCTTTAACTGATCGTTCCCACGCTCTGCGTGGGAATGCATCCCGTGACGCTCCGCGTCACAGTGGACGCGGAGCGTCCATGGCGGCGTTCCCACGCAGAGCGTGGGAACGAGCAGGGTTGAAGTCTAGATTGCCGCACGATTCGGATTAACTCGTACCACCCCCGCCCGCGCCTCGATCTGCTCTTTCAATTCATGCCGCATGCCGAGCATGAACGCCACCTCGGCCACGACAAACAACGGCCCGACAATCAGCCCCGAGACATCATCGACAAACGCCGGTTTGCGCCCTTCATAGTGATGCCCGACAAACTGGATCACCCAGCCGACCACAAACATCGCCAGACCACTGCTCAGCCAGACCATGGTGCTCTGCTGCGCCAGCACATGCCCGGCCCAGACTGACAGCCCCATCAGCAGCGTCATCAGCACCCCGAACTTCACCTCCAGACGCAGATAAAACCACGCCGAGGCCAGCGCCACGACAACGGCTGGAGATATCCACAAGCCGCCCAGCGACCATTCTGGCCGCGACAACAAAACCGCCACCGCCACCACGATCAGCGGAATGCCGATAAAGTGGCTGGCGATATTACGCGGATCACGGTGGTAGGCGGCGTATTGACTCAGATGGTCGACGAGGCTTTTCATTGTTGTTCCTCCGGTAGGGTTGATCGCATCATCCCTCGGGATCAGGGTTCGCTCTGTCAGGCAGGCGACAATCCAGGAGTGTTTATGCAAATACGTTCACGGCTGATGAGCGGCCAGTGGTTCAGTCATCTGCCGGCGTCCTTTCAGGATAGTCTGTTGGCTACGGCCCGGGAGCGGCGGCTGACGGCAGGGCAGCGGCTGTTCCAGCGCGGTGATCCACCGTGCGGTTTATACGCGGTGCTCGACGGCGCCGTGCGTATAGGCGCGGTGAGCGAGCAGGGCAAAGAGGCGTTGTTGAGTCTGGTCGAGGCGCCGCACTGGTTCGGCGAAATCTGCCTGTTCGATGGCCAGCCGCGCACCCATGACGCCTATGCAGTCGGGCCGTGCACCTTGCTCAATATCCCTCAGGCGACGTTGCTCAAACTGCTCGACGAACACCCGGTGTACTGGCGGCATCTGGCGCTGCTGATGAGCCATAAACTGCGCCTGACCTTCATCAATCTCGAACAACTGAGCCTGCTGCCAGCCCCGGCACGCTTGGCCCATCGCTTGCTGATGATTGCCGAAGGCTACGGCGAGCTCGATGCGCCACGCCGCGTTCTGCAACTGCCGCAGGAGCAGTTGGCATCGATGCTGTCGCTGTCGCGGCAGACCACCAACCAGATCCTCAAGGATTTGCAGGGGCAGGGGATTATCGGACTCGGGTATGGAGAGATCGAAATCCTTGATGCCATGCGATTGCGCGCTCTCGCCACGATCTAGGATCTAACACCGAACCATTGTAGGAGTGAGCCTGCTCGCGATAGCGGTCTGTCAGTCACAGATTGATCAACTGACAGATTGCTATCGCGGGCAGGCTCACTCCTACAGGGGCATTTGTGTAGGGCTCAGGAACCGCGATAGGTCGAGAAACCGTACGGGCTGAGCAGCAGCGGGATGTGGTAATGCTGATCGGTCTGCTTCACTTCGAAGATCACCGGGATCTCCGGGAAGAACGTGTCGTGCTTGACCTTCTTGAAGTACTCGCCGGTCTTGAACACCACGCGGTATTCACCCGCTTCAAAAGGCTGTTTGGCCGGGAACAGTTCGGCGATGCGCCCTTGTTCATTGGTCGTGCCTTGAGCAAGAGGCTGCCAGTTCTCGCCGACGTGTTTTTCCAGGGTCACGTTAATGCCCGGCGACGGCAGGCCGTTTTCCAGGTTGAGCACGTGCACGCTCAACGGGTTGCCGGCGGCCAGGGCCAGGCTGGAAAAAGCGCTCAGGCCGAGCGCGGCGAAGGTCATGCGCAAAGTGCTCATGGATGCATCTCCTTATTGGGAACGGGTAGTGGCCAGACCGGTTTTCCCGGCAGCCTTGATCGCACAGTTTTCGTCTTGCTCGCCGCCGCCGGAACCGGCCACGCCCATCGCCCCCACCAGTTCAGTGCCGAGGAACAGCGGGATCCCGCCGCCGAGCAACAGCAACTCATCGAGGGTGTTGAGGTTGGCGGTTTCCGGATTGCTGCGAGCACGTTCGGCGAACAACCGGGTGGCGGTTTTGGTCGACAGCGCGGTATACGCCTTGCGTTGGCTGGCGGCGGTGTTGTGCGGACCGACACCGTCGCCGCGCAGGGTCACCAACAGATTGCCGCCCCGATCGAGCACCGACACCGTGCCGGTGCAGTTGGCCATTGCCGTGTCGGCGAGCAGCCGTGCAGTTTTCAGGTCGAGATCAGCGTGACGCGGCAGCTCAGGACTGGCGACAGCGATGCCACTGAGGCCGATCATCAGGCTGGCTACAAGGTATTTGACGGTCATGGACAGGCTCCAAAAGCGAAGGTCGACACCTTAATCGCCGGTCTTCGTCAGAACCTCGTCAGTCTGATTACAAGTTTGTAATGGGCAACGCCGCCGAAGGCGCCTAGCCTGTGTGTCTGAATAATCGAGGTGTGCCATGCGTTTGCTGGTCGTAGAAGATGAAGCCAAAACCGCGAATTTCCTCGCCAAGGGCCTGGGCGAGTCGGGTTTTGCCGTGGACGTGGCGCTCAATGGCCTCGATGGGCGCTACTTTATCGAGCAACAGGAATATGACCTGATCATCCTCGACGTGATGCTCCCCGGCCTCAATGGCTGGCAATTGCTGCAACTGATCCGCCAGCGCGGCGCCACGCCGGTGTTGTTCCTGACCGCCAAGGACGCCATTGAAGATCGCGTGCGCGGCCTCGAGCTGGGCGCCGATGATTACCTGCTCAAGCCCTTCGCCTTCGCCGAACTGCTCGCGCGGGTGCGCACGTTGTTGCGGCGCGGGCCGATGCGCGAAGCCGAGTCGTACACCATCGCCGATCTGGAAATCGATGTGTTGCGCCGCCGGGTCAGTCGCGGCGGCCAGCGCATCGCCCTGACCAACAAGGAGTTCGCCTTGCTGCAATTGCTCGCCAGTCGTCAGGGCGAAGTGCTGTCGCGCACGCTGATCGCCTCGCAGGTGTGGAACCTGAATTTCGACAGCGACACCAACATGGTCGAAGTCGCGGTGCGGCGTTTGCGTGCGAAAGTCGATGACCCGTACATGCCGAAACTGATTCACACCGTGCGCGGCGTCGGTTATCAACTGGAAGCCCCCGACGATGCGCTCTAGATCGATCGCCTGGCGCCTGGCGCTGGCGTTCGCATTGGTTTGCGCCGTGGTGTTGAGTGCTATCGGTGTGTTTCTCTACCGTTCGCTGGCCTCGGAAATCGCCTACCGCGACGACCTCGCGTTGCTCGGTCGACTGGAGCAAGTGCGCGCGTTGCTCGCTGACAGCGACAGCCTCGATGCCTTGCAGGCGCGGCCACGGCTGTATCAGAACATGCTCGGTAATCTCGACAGCCTGTTGCTGGTGCGCCGCGCCGACGGATCGAGCGTGATCGCGATCAATCCACGGCAACGCGAGTTGCCCGCGCTGAGCGCGATCCCCCGCGAGCAAACGCCGCAGCGCCGTGATGTGTTGACGTGGCAAGCGCCGGACGGTGCCGAACTCGCGCTGTTGTCCGGCGAAGCGCAGGGGCCGAACGGCGAACCGCTGACCGTGATCGCCGGCAAAGTGCTTAGCGAGCGCGAACAGATGCTCGGCAGCTATCGCATGCGCTTGTACCTGTCGGTTGGCCTCGGTGCGTTGCTCGCCTTTGCCTTGGGCTTGCTGTTGCTACGCCGTGGCCTGCGACCGTTGCGGCAGTTGAGCGAAGCGGTACGCGGTATCGATCTGCGTAGCCTCGATCAACGCTTGCCCGCCAACGGCACGCCCGCCGAACTACTTGAGCCGGTGCAGGCGCTCAACGGCATGCTGGCGCGGCTGGACGACAGCGTGCAGCGCCTCTCGCAGTTTTCCGCCGATCTCGCCCACGAGATACGTACGCCGCTGCACACCTTGTTGGCGAGCAACGGTCAGGCGCTGAATCATCCGCGCAGCACCGAGGAGTATCAGGAAGTCCTCGCCTCGAACATGGAAGAGTTCGAACGGCTCAAGCGCATGGCGGAAAACCTGATGTTCCTTGCCCGCGCCGAGCAGGCCGAGCGCGCGCTCAATCTGCAAACTCTGGATTTGTGCAGCGTTGGTGGTGAGCTGTGTGATTATTTTGAAGCGTTGGCGGATGACCGCGACCTGCGGCTGGACAATCAACTGCATGGCGAACTGCGTGCCGATCAGCAGTTGCTGCAACGGGCGCTGGGCAACTTGCTGGCCAATGCCGTGCGTCATGCTGACTCCGAAACCGTGATCAGCCTGCGCCGGCGTGACGAGTCGGGCTGGTGCTGGTTACAAGTGCACAACCATGGCCCGGCCATTGCGTCGGAGCATCTGGGCAAACTGTTCGACCGTTTCTATCGCGTCGATCCTGCACGGGCAGAGCCGGGGGATTCCGGTGGGTTGGGGTTGGCGATTGTGCAGTCGATCATGCAGTTGCATGGTGGGCAGGTGCGGGTCAGCAGTGATGCTGACGGCACCGTTTTTGAGTTGGGGTTTATGGTGAGCAATTGAGTAGTTCTTGATCACTTGTAATTAGGCTAATCTTGTCGAATGGCCGCATCAAATTCGATGCAAAATAAACAAATATCTTAATTTGCACCGTATTTGATGCAGGAAATCGCATGGAACATCTTGGCGAATTGATCAAAGCCCTGCGCAAGGCAAACAAAATGACCCAGCAGGCGCTGGCTCAGCAATACGGAATGAGCCGCGCGACGATTTCGGGGATCGAAAACAACACCATTGCCGAAATCGGCCTGCGCAAAGTCGAAGCGATCCTTAACGGGTTTGGCTATGAGCTGACAGCGGTTCCACGTCAGTCTCGCCGCCCGACACTCGATACGCTACAAAAGGCCAACTTCCATGAGTGAGTCGTCGGATCGATTAAACGTCTGTGTCGGCGGGCAAGCGGTGGGAACGTTGGCGCGCGGGAAAGATCGAGTCCACAGCGTCTTCAGTTACCGCGAAGAAACCAGTGCTGAAAATGCCGTGTCACTGACAATGCCGTCCCGGCTGGAAAGTTATGGTTGGGAGCATGGCATTCATCCGGTTTTCGAGATGAATCTGCCCGAAGGTGCCCTTCGTGATGAGCTGGTTCGGCGCTTCAGCAAAGCGGTTCGCGGCTTCGATGACTTTGCATTGCTGGCCATTGTCGGCCCCTATCAGCTCGGTCAGTTATCCATTGCCAGCGCATCGTTGACGGATCGCCCGCGTGAAACATCGCTGGCCGATCTGCTAGTGCACGATGGAGCGCAAGGCTTGTTCGAGGATCTGTTGCAAACCTATGGCCAGTATTCCGGAGTGTCTGGGGTGCAGCCCAAAGTGCTGGTGCGTGACAGTGCGGCTGCGATTGATCGTCTGACTCATCGCGGATCCACTCACTTGGTTAAAGCTTTTCGCGCCGATGAATATCCGCAGCTGGCAACCAACGAGTACTTTTGCATGCGTGCCGCGCAACACTGCGGGCTAGAAGTACCGAAGTTCGAGCTCAGCGAACATGGCAAGTTTCTGGTTATCGAGCGCTTTGATTTGAGCGCTTCGGGCTACCTGGGTTTTGAGGACTTTTGCGTGCTCAACGGTTGGCCGTCGAAAGCCAAATACGATGGTTCTTACGAAGGCGCAGCCCGGCAGATCAAAGCGTTTGTTTCACCCGCGCTGCTCAATCATGCGCTCGAAGCATTTTTCAAAATTGTGGCGTTGTCTGCAGGCCTGAAAAACGGCGACGCGCATTTAAAAAACTTCGGCGTGCTTTACGAAAGCTGCGGCGAGGAATCGTCAATCAGACTCGCGCCCGCATACGACATCATCACCACATCGGTCTACATAAAGAACGACAGTATGGCGTTGCTCTTGGGTGGCTCGAAGGCTTGGCCCAAGCACAAAATGCTGATGCGGTTCGGTCGTACGGCCTGCAATCTGACGGAGGCGCGTTGTAATCAATTACTGCAGCAAGTCGCTAACGGTATGCAGGTGGCAATGGGCGAAATGGCGGAGTACGGCGCCAGTCATCCGGCGTTCGCCGCAATGGGTGCTGCGATGATCGAACAATGGTCATCCGGTATGGAACGCAGTCTGGCTAAAGGCTGACGATCAGCGCAACCCATCACGAAACTGCCCCGGCGTCAGCCCCGTCCAGCGTTTGAACGCGCGGCTGAAACTGCTGGTGTCGGCGAACCCGAGCAAATAACTCACCTCACTCAACGAGCACTGCGGATCGCGCAGGTGCAGCAGCGCCAGATTCTCACGGCTCTCATTGAGCAATGTGTCGAAGCGACAACCCTCATCCGCCAAGTGCCTTTGCAGGCTGCGCAAACTCAGGTGCAAGGCCTGGGCAATGCGCTCTGCACTTGGTTCACCTTCCGGTAATTGTTCTTCAATCGCATCGCGCACTTTGCGTTCCCAGGTTAGCGGCTGGAGCTGGGCCATGGTGCGTTTGAGCACCGCTTCATTGTGTTCGGCGAGTTCCGGATTGGCGTCGTCGAGGTGGCTGTCGAAGTCGGCGAGGGCGAACTCCAGGCGATCCTCGAGGCAGCCGAAATGCACCGGAGCGCGAAAGACTTTGTGCCATTGGTGCGCATCGATCGGTTCCGGGCGGCGCAGGTACACAGCCAACGGTGCGTAATCACGGCCAAGGCGATTACGGCAGGTGCGCACGTAGATCGCGGTGAAGGCGTCGATGGCTTCGAAGGCTGGCGCGGGATTGCCTGACGGAATTTTCAGACGAAATTGATAGCGG
This sequence comes from Pseudomonas sp. Irchel s3h9, assembly GCF_900187475.1. NCBI lineage: Bacteria > Pseudomonadati > Pseudomonadota > Gammaproteobacteria > Pseudomonadales > Pseudomonadaceae > Pseudomonas > Pseudomonas sp. Irchel s3h9. Next base: position 69,955 of record NZ_FYDH01000001.1, read on the forward strand.
TCGTCGCCACGACTCAGCTCCAGTTCCAGCGCATCGCTGACCACCGGGTGATAGCGCACGATGCGTTCGAACACTTCACGCAGGCTACCGCTGGCCACCAGTGCATAACCGAGCGCGTGGAACGTAGTTGGACTGACGAAGCGTGACACGCGCAAGCCAATCGCCGGGTCGCCGCTGACCTGCACGGCAATTTCCCACAGGCGCGTGGTGCCGGACAGTGGATAGCGCGCGTTGGGATCATCCATCAAGCTCGGATCGAGCCCGGCCTGTTGACACAGGGCAATGCTGTCCAGCCCCAACGCATCGAGTTGCTTGCGCAAGGCACGGGTCCAGCTGGCGAGGGAGGTCGGTTCCTTCATGCTGATTGGCGCTTCCGGTCAACAGGTTGGCGTTCTCGGCTACCGCAATTGAAGCGTTGGCGAGGCACGATGCGAACATCATAAACCCGAGGATGGAAGCATGGACGGTACTTCTGCAAGTCCCCAACGACACAATGCGGCCCAGCGATCAGCGCATATTCGCCAAGTGGTGCTGGCCAAAGGCGTCGAACTGCGCGAACGCTACCCGATTCTCAAGCATCAGGATGCGCTGGGCGCGGGGATTCTGGCCTTTGCCCTGATCGGGATGATCGGTTCGGCGGCGCTGTACATCACCGGCCATATGGCGTGGTGGGTGTGCTTGTTGCTCAACGCGTTTTTTGCTTCGTTGACCCATGAGCTGGAACACGACCTGATCCACAGCATGTATTTCCGCAAGCAACGCGTGCCGCACAATTTGATGATGGGGTTGGTGTGGCTGGCGCGACCGAGCACGATCAATCCGTGGATTCGTCGCCATCTGCACCTCAATCACCACAAGGTCTCCGGCACTGAAACCGACATGGAAGAGCGCGCGATCACCAACGGCGAACCGTGGGGTTTTGCACGTTTGCTGATGGTTGGCGACAACGTGATGTCGGCGTTCATCCGCATGCTGCGAGCCAAAACCTGGGCGCACAAGTTCAGCATCATCAAGCGCACGCTCAAGGTCTACGCGCCGCTGGCGCTGGTGCATTGGGGCGCGTGGTATGTGTTTCTCGGTTTTCATGCGGCCAATGGCATTGCGTATCTGCTGGGTGCGCCGATTGAATGGTCAGCGACGACGTTATCGGTGATGCAGGTAATCGATATCGCCGCCGTGGTGATCATCGGCCCGAACGTGTTGCGCACCTTTTGCCTGCACTTCATCAGCTCGAACATGCATTACTACGGCGATGTCGAGTTGGGTAATGTGTTGCAGCAGTGTCAGGTATTGAACCCTTGGTGGTTGTGGCCGTTGCAGGCGTTCTGCTTCAACTTTGGCAGCAGTCACGGGATTCATCATTTTGTCGTGAAGGAGCCGTTTTATATTCGCCAAATGACGGTACCGGTGGCGCATAAGGTGATGCGTGAGATGGGTGTGCGGTTCAATGATTTCGGCACGTTTGGGCGGGCGAACCGGTTTGTTCGTCGGGATGAAGTTGCGGTGTCTGGTGAGGCGGTGGAGGCCTGACAGAAGGCGCCCTCACCCTAGCCCTCCCGAAACGTCGGACCGCCCAGAGGGAGAGGGGACCGATTGGGGGATATTGGGGAAGTACGCCGACCTGAATGTTCCTCAGTGAATCCATAATCGACCCGATTTTTCAGGTCGATGTATAGCGAAAGACACCTCGGTCGGCCCCCTCTCCCTCCGGGAGAGGGATGGGCGGGCGGCGTTCCGATGAGGGGCTTTTGATCTTCGCCTCAATCCGGCTGAAACGGCGACTCACTGAGAATCACCCCGGTCTCCTCGACATACTGCTGCCAATGCCCGATCAACGCGCTGAGCTTCTCCGGCCGACTCAACGCCAGATCATGAATTTCCCCCGGATCACTGCTCAAGTCATACAGCTGCCAGGTCGCCGGCCCGACCGGCCCGGGGATCCACACCGCTTTCCACGACCCCTGGCGAATCGCCCGACGCCCGAACAATTCCCACCCCGTCACCGTGTGCTCGTCATGCACCTGCGCAGTCTCACCCGACAAGAACCCCAGCCACGATTTGCCACGTAACGGTGCGACCGGTTTTCCGTGCCACAACTTGCCCGGATGCCGCACACCCGCCAGATCGAGAATCGTCGGTGTGACGTCCATCACCGTGCCGAAACCATGGCTGATCTGCCCTTTGATCGCCAATTGCGGATAGTGCAACAGCGCCGGCACGCGAATCCCGCCTTCAGTGGTAAACGCCTTGAACAACCGTGACGGTGCGGTCGCCACCTGTGCCCAGTTCGGCCCGTACCAGACATAGGAGTTAGCCCGGCCAATGTTGTCGAGGCTGTTGTCGTAATGCTGGCTGAGGTACGTCACCAGTTCCGGACCGAATTTGGGGAACGCTTCAAGCAGCGCACCTTCGGCACCGTTGTCCGACATGAACAGGATGAACGTGTTATCGAGCTGCCCCTGCTGGCGCAGATAATCGACAACCCGACCGATGTTCCAGTCCATGCGCTCGACCATCGCCGCGTAGACTTCCATGGCCCGTGCGGAAATCTGTTTTTGCTCATCGCTCAACGCGTCCCACCGCTGGGTCAACTGAATCAGTGGATGCGGCTCGACGTCTGGTTCGATCAGGTCGAGGGCTTTGAGTTTTTCCAGGCGTTCCAGGCGCAGCACTTCAGGGCCGGCGTCATAGCGGCCACGGTATTTCTCGACGATGTCGGCGGGCGCCTGCAGCGGCCAGTGCGGCGCGGAGAACGGCAAATAGGCGAAGAACGGCCGGGTCTGGTCACGCTCCTTGAGGTACTGCAGCAACTTGTCGCCGAAGGCATCGGAGGAATAGAAATCCTTCGGCAATTCGTCGAGAAACATATCGTTTTCGATGTACAGCGCCGGAGTGGATTTCAGCAGGCCGGGTGTTTGCTCATCGTAGGTTGGCTCGAAACCGTAATGGTTGGCCGCGCCCGGCAGCAGCGAAAACGAACGCTCGAAACCTCGCGCATGGGGCGCCAATTCAGCCTTCAAACCGAGGTGCCATTTGCCGCTCATCAATGTTTGATAACCGGCCTCGCGCAGCAACTCCGGCAGCGCCACCACCCGATCGTTGAGATAGCCCTCATAACCCGGTTTACCGATCAGTTCCGGCGTCAGCGTTTCGGCCATGGTGCCGATCCCTGCGATGTGGTGGTCGGTGCCGGTCAGCAGCATCGAGCGGGTCGGCGAGCAGGTCGGTGCGGTATGAAAATCGGTGAGGCGCAGGCCATTGTTGGCCAGGGCATCAAGGTGCGGCGTGGCGATTTCGCCGCCGAACGCACCGATGTCGGAGAAGCCTAAATCGTCGGCCAGAATCACCAGAAAGTTGGGACGTTGCGGCATCGCAAAACTCCTGTTCAGCAGGCAATGAACGTCAGCGGCAGATCGCGGATCTGCACCGGCACGCTCGGTTGGTAATGGTCGTCACTGGTCAGCTCGTGCAGCAGCTCTTCACGCAACTGATGGAAGTCGAAACTGCTGCGCTGGCGCGGATGGGGCAGGGCGATGTCGACCACCTGCTTGATCCGTCCCGGACGCGGCTCCATCACCACCACGCGGTCGGCGAGGAAGATCGCTTCTTCGACGTCATGGGTGACGAGGATCGTGGTGATTTTTGCGCGCTCGCGAATCGCCAACAGCTCGTCCTGCATCTGCTGGCGGGTCAGTGCATCAAGGGCACCGAAGGGTTCGTCGAGTAGCAGAATGCGCGGGCTGGCGACGAGGCCGCGAGCAATCGCCACACGCTGGGCCATGCCGCCGGAGAGCTGGTGCGGATAGGCGCGAGTGAAATCGCGCAGGCCGACCAGATCGATGAAGTCGTTGATCCGTTGTTGCTTCTGCGCAGCGCTCAGCGGCTCGTTGACCAGACCCAGACCGATGTTGTCGGCGACGGTCAGCCACGGGAATAAACGGTGTTCCTGAAAGACAATGCCACGTTCGCCGCCGATGCCGCTGACGGCTTTGCCATCCACGGTAATCTGCCCGCGAAACTGCGTATCAAGGCCCACCAACAAGCGCAGCAAGGTCGATTTGCCACAGCCGCTGGAGCCGACAATGGCGACGAATTCGCCCTCGGCAATGTCGAGGTTGAATTCGCGAATCGCCTCCAGTTCGAAACCGTCGACGTCGAAGGATTTGCCTACGTGATTGAAGCTGACAATCGGTGCGTTCATGCGTGTCTCCAGCGGGTCGCGCGAATTTCCAGGCGTTGGCCAATGAGGTTGAGCAGGGCGCCGGTGAGACCGACGAAAAGCATGCCGGCCATGATCAGGTCCATGCGCAGCAGTTGTTGTGCGCCAATCATCTGGCTGCCGATGCCGCCATTGGATGGCATGAAATATTCGGCGCCGATGGTGCCGAGCCAGGCGTAGATCAGGCTCAGTCTGAGCCCGGCGAAAATCCCCGGTGCGGCGCCCGGCAGTACCAGTCGACGCAGACGCTGGCCGAGGCTCAGGCGCAGCACTTGTGCGGCTTCGTTGAGTTGCGGTGAGAGATTGGCGACGCTGCGTTGCGTGGCGATAAACAGCGGGAAGAAGGCGGCAAGGGCGACGAACACCCACTTGGCCAATTCGCCGAGACCGAACCATGCGGTGAGCAGCGGCACCCAGGCGAAAATGGCGATCTGGCGGATGGCCGCGAGGGTCGGGCCGAGCAGGCGTTCGCTGATGTTCGACAGACCCAGCAGCAGGCCCAAGGCAAATCCGAGACCGCCGCCGAGCAACAGGCCACCAAGTGTGCGGCCGAGACTGAGGGCCATGCCGCTGATCAACGTGCCGTCGAGCACGCCAGCCCAAGCCGTGCTCAAAACGGCCAATGGGCTGACCAGAATATTGGCGTCGACCCACTGTTGGTCACTTGCCAATTGCCACAGTGCCAACAAGCCCAGCGGTAGCAGCCACGGTTGCAGCCGCTGCCAGCCGTCATAACGCGGGCCGCGACGAATTTCGGCGGTGGCCGGATGCGGCCAGTGCACCAGTTTCTTGTCCAGCAGACCGATGCCGCGATCCATCGCCACGCCGATCAAACCGATGACGACGATGCAGACGAAAACGATGTCGAGCATGAACAGTTGTCGCGCCCAGACCATCAGGTAGCCGATGCCTTCACTGGAAGCCAGCAGTTCGACGGCCAGCAACGACGTCCAGCCGGCGGCCAGCGCCAGGCGCACGCCAGCCATGAACGCGGGGAGGGCGGCGGGCAATACCAGGCGCCGAATCAGCAGGCGTGGTGGCAGGCGCAGAACAGCGGCGGCTTCACGCAATTTCGGCTGGGCATCTCTTACGCCGACCAATGTGTGCAGGGTCACCGGCACCACGATCGCTTTGATCAGCACCACCAGTTTCAGCACTTCGCCGATGCCGAAAAACACCATGAACAATGGAATCCACGCCAGCGTCGGTATTTGCGACAGGCCGGCGAAGGTCGGGAAGATCAAACGTTCAAGACGCTGACTGAAGCCCAGTGCTGCGCCGAGCAATGCACCGGCCGAAACCCCGGCAAGCAGGCCCCAGAACAAACGCTGCAGGCTGATCCACAAATGGCTCCATAACTCGCCTTGAGACAGCTCGACAGCGCTGTTCCAGACCAGCGACGGCGCCGGCAAGATCTGCTCGCTCATCCATTCATTGCTTGCGGCCAGCCACCATAGGGCGAACAAGCTGAGCGGCAGCAGCCATGGCAACAGGCGCTGGTTCAGGCTGGGCCAGGTACGGCGGCTTTTCAGCGGCGGCGCGGGGAGTGGAAGACTGAGCAAGGATTGGCGGGCCATGGGTGACCTCCGTTGTCGGGTTGGCTCAAGATCAAGATCAAAAGATCGCAGCCTTCGGCAGCTCCCACGGGGGAATGCGTCCTTGAATTGACCCCTGTAGGAGCTGCCGAAGGCTGCGATCTCTTGCGGTATTAACTAAGAGCTAATGGTTATAAATAATCTTCAATAAGTTGTTTTTAGAGATAAGCAGCGCCATTTAAGGCCTCCAGCCCACACGCATCCAATGCATTCGAAGAATATTTTCGATGCTGTTAATGCATACGCCGCTGCGAGCCCCGGCGCTGCTCGCTTAGCGCTAAAAGCTATAAAAATGTGCATTTATAGTATTTAAGCGTAGGTAGTCATTCGGCCTACTTTCGGCTCCTCAACGCCCGTCGTGATCAAGGAGCAGCACCCATGAACCTCCCCTTCAAACGTGTTTTCAGTCTGTTTGCCGTTCCTGCTCTGGTGGGCCTGCTGGCGTTTACCGCGCATGCCGACGAACTCAAGGAAATCAGAATCGCCGTGCCCGACCTGAGCGCGGGGACTCAACACAGTGGCGGCGGTGTGGTCGACGTGCTGCGTGATCAGCAGATCTTCGAAAAGGCCTTTGCCGATCAGGGCATCAAGATTCAGTGGAGTTTCTTCAAAGGTGCGGGACCGGTGATCAATGAGGCGTTTGCCAACGGTCAGGTTGATCTGGCGTATCTCGGCGATCTGGCGGCAATCATCGGCAAGTCCAATGGCCTGGATACTCGCTTGCTCAGCGCCAGTGCGCGTGGGGTGAAGCAGTATTTGGGGGTGGTACCGGGTTCGGGGATCAAAACTTTGCAGGATCTCAAGGGCAAGCGCGTGGCGATCTTCCGTGGCACCGCGACGCAGTTGTCGTTTGATGCGGCGCTGGCAAGCCAGGGCCTGAGCGAGAAGGATCTGAAAGTCATCAATCTGGATTTCAATGCAGCGGTCGCGGCGTTGGCAGCCAAGCAGATCGATGCGTCATGGGGCAGCTCCGGGTTGACCGCATTGCAGGCCAAGGGGCTGGCCGAGTTGCCGCTGAACACTAAGGATCTCGGTGGCGCAGGCAGCGTGCAGTCGGTATTGGTCGGCACGGGCAAGTTTGTCGACGCGCACCCGGAGGCGGTGGCCAAGTTGCTCAAGGCGCAACAACAGGCCGTGGAGTGGCTGACGCAGGACGGCAACAAGGCCGCTTACGTGCAACTGGTCTCGGGTTTGGCCAGCTATCCGCCGGTGATCCTGACCCAGGATCTGCAGGATCAGAGGTTGAGCGAAGTGTTCCCGTCGACGCTGGATCCGGTGTTCCTTGGCAGCCTGCAGGACAAAGTGGATCTGGCGGCGCAGCAGAAGCTGATTCGCAAGCCGTTCAAGGTGAATGATTGGGTGGCGCCTGAGCTGGCAGCGGCCAAGCTCTAACGTACACCGATCGTTCCCACGCTCTGCGTGGGAACGCATCAATGGACGCTCTGCGTCCACTTTGGGACGCGGAGCGTCCCGGGCTGCATTCCCACGCAGAGCGTGGGAACGATCCCCTTAAACAGCGACGCTGATTTCCTGCCGATCCACCGCCACCAATGTCTCGATCATCGCCCGTGCCGCCGGCGACAGGCGAAACCCGGTACGACTGACAATCCCGCAACGCGCATTCATGCTCTCCAGGTTCTGCGGCAAATTACGCCAGTGCAGCAACACCAGCGAACCCTTGGCAATGTCCTCGACAAACGCCTCTTCCGTACCGACGCCAATCGCATTCGATTGCAGCACCACCTTCACCAGCGCCGGAAAATGCTCGGTCTCGATGGTCGGGGAAAAATCGATGCGGCCGCTGAGGTTCGCCAATAATTTGCGAATCCCCGGCGGGATCAGCGTGGTCGCCAGCGGATAGTCGAACATGTCGTTGGTCGACAGGCTTTCCTTGGCCAGCAACGGGTGTCCCGGGCGGCAGAAAAATACCCCGCGTTTGGGTGTCAGTGCCTGGGTCTGGAAGTTCGGATCGGACTCGAAATGGCGAATGTCGGCGATAAAGAATTCGATCTCTTCACGGCTCAACGCGCGGCTGAGTTTTTCCCAGTTATCCACCTGAAAACAGGTGCGCACTTTCGGGTGCGCGTTGATGAATTGCGCCACGGCGTCCGGCACCAGTTTCACTGCTGGCGCCGGGCCGCAACCGAAGTGCACTTCACCGGCATCGAGCTTGGTCATCTGCGTCACTTCGGCACTGAGCAGCGCCGCGCCTTGCACCAAGCTCAGGGCGTGTTGCAGCACCACTTGGCCCTCGGGTGTAGGGCGCAAATCCTTGTTGCCGCGATCCACCAGCACGCAGCCGAACTCCTGCTCGAGCCCTTGAATACTGCGGCTGAACGCCGGTTGAGTGATGCCCATCGCGTCGGCCGCGCGGACAAAACTGCGGTGTTCGTTGAGGGCGATGAAGTAACGCAACTGGCGAAGATCCATATGCTTTTCCGGCATCCTAAAAATAGCTCGAAGGCATTTGCGACGAGGGTTGCTAGAGGTTTTAAATGCAAGCTCTTATTCCGTCAACGAAGCATGTGAATATCTATTAGATGTAAATGGAATATAGATAGAGCGTTGTTTCGCTGCCGTTAAAAACCGTAAGCAGTCGATGAGGGTCTACCCATGAGCAATGCCGCACTCGCAGTAAAACCCGCTGTCCACGCGCTGGAGATTCATCCGGTCGCCGGTCGTATCGGCGCCGAGATCCGTGGCGTGCACCTGTCCGGTGAGCTGGGCGCCGCCACCGTCGAAGCCATTCAACAGGCGCTGGTTCAGTACAAAGTCGTGTTCTTCCGTGAGCAGACCCAACTCGATGATCAGCGTCAGGAAGCCTTCGCCCATTTGCTCGGCGAGCCGGTGGCGCACCCTACCGTGCCGTCGCGCGAAGGCACGCGTTATCTGCTGGAGCTGGACGGTGCCGAGGGCCAGCGCGCCAACTCCTGGCACACCGACGTGACTTTCGTCGACGCCTACCCGAAAGCCTCGATCCTGCGCTCGGTCGTCGCGCCGGCATTCGGCGGCGACACCCTGTGGGCCAACACCGCGACGGCGTACAACGGCTTGCCGACCGAACTGCGTGAGCTGGCCGACAAACTGGTCGCCGTGCACAGCAACGAATATGACTACGCCAGCGCCAAGCCGGACGTCTCGGCGGAGAAGCTTGAGCGCTATCGCAAGGTCTTCACGTCGACCGTTTACGAGACTGAGCATCCGGTGGTGCGCGTGCACCCGATCAGCGGTGAGAAGAGCTTGCTGCTGGGGCATTTCGTCAAACGCATCAAGGGTTACTCGCAAGCGGATTCGGCGCATCTGTTCGGGCTGTTGCAGAGCCATGTGATTCGCCAGGAAAACATCGTGCGCTGGCGCTGGAAGGCCGGTGATGTGGCGATCTGGGATAACCGCTCGACGCAGCATTATGCGATTGATGATTACGGCACGCAGGATCGGGTGGTGCGTCGGGTGACGTTGAAGGGTGAAGTGCCGGTGGGCGCGAATGGGCAGCGTAGTCAGACCATCAAGGGTCGTGATTAAAGATCAAAAGCCCCTCATCGGAACGCCGCCCGCCCAGCCCTCTCCCCGAGGGAGAGGGAGCCGACCGAGTTGTCTCGCGTTATGCATCGACCTGAAAGACCCTATCGATTATGGATTCGATGAAGCTGGATCAGGTCGGTGTACCTCTGAAATATCCCCCATTCAGTCCCCTCTCCCTCTGGGAGAGGGTTAGGGTGAGGGGCTCTTCCCGCTACCAGACACCAATCTGAACAACCTTCTCCGACTCCGGCTCACCATAACGAAACCGCTGCCCGCGCAAATCAATTTCCTGATGACTGATGGTCGTGCGCCGCTTCAACCCCCGCACCCACTCAAACAAATACCCTGCATGCTCCTCGCGCACCGCCGCATACGCCGGATCCTCGCCCAAATCCCGCAACTCCTGCGGATCATTCAACAGATCAAACAGCTGCGGCCGAAAGCCGTCGTACGCCAGGTATTTCCAGCGCTCGCTGCGCACCATGGTCATCCGGCAACGATCGATCGGCTGGCCCAGACGCTCCCGCGCCGGCGCCTGGAAGGCATAGTCGTATTCGCTGATTGCATAGCGGCGCCAGTGCGGATTTTCGCCGTGCAGAAGCGGGATTAACGAACGCCCTTCAAGCCGATGCTCCGCCCCCGGCAATCCCAGTGCTTCAAGAAAGGTCGGCAATGCATCGATGGTTTCCGCCAGTCGATCTTCCACCGTGCCGCGCGTGACATCCGCCGCCGCCCGAGGATCACGCACGATCAACGGCACGCCCACCGCCTGCTCCAGCAAAAACTCCTTCTCGCCCAACCAGTGATCACCGAGAAAGTCGCCGTGATCGCTGGTGAACACGATCAATGTGTCATCCCAGCGACCGTTGCTCTGCAAAAAGTCGAACAGCCGTCCGAGTTGATCATCCACCTGCTTGATCAGACCCATGTACGTAGGGATTACAGTCAATCGTACTGAATCGCGGGAAAAGTTGAGGCTTTCCTCATGCTGGCGAAAGGCAGTGTATACGGGGTGTTTACTGGCTTCGGAGGGTGTCGCGCGGATCGCTTCGAGAATCGATTTCGTACTGTACAAAGCGTGGTACGGCGCTGGTACGATGTAGGGCCAGTGCGGTTTGATATAGGAAAGGTGTAAACACCACGATTTCTCGCCTTGCTCGGTGATGAAGTCGATGGCTCGATTTGTAGTGTAGACAGTCTCTGAGTGTTGCTCGGGAATTCGTGCTGGCAAATTCGAATGACGCATTTGCCAGCCGCTGAGGATTTCACCGTGCTCGCCTTCGGCGGCGTTGGCCCAGTCGTGCCAGGGGTTTTTGCCGTCGAAACCCTGCTCGCGCAGGTAATGGGTGTAGGGCGCGGATTCGCGTTTGTCGTCGAACAGCGGGTCGTCGGGGTAGATGCCGTCGTGGCGCATGTAAGGTTCGAAACCGACTTCGTTGAGGATTTCGGCCTGTTCGCTTTCGGGATTGATTGCCAGGCGTTGCAAGGCATCGACATTCGCCGTGGCGTGGGTCTTGCCGACCAGCGCAGTACGAATGCCGTGCGGGCGCAGGTAATCGCCGATGGTCAGTTCTTCCAGCGGCAACGGCACGGCGTTCCACGCCACTTGATGGCTGCTGACATAGCGTCCGGTGTAGGCCGACATCCGCGACGGGCCGCAAATCGTGCCTTGGGTGTAGGCGCGGCTGAAACGCACGCCGGCAGCGGCGAGGCGATCGATATTCGGTGTGTGCAGATGCGGATGGCCGTAGCAGGACAGGTAATCGCGGCGCAGTTGATCGCACATGATGTACAGCACGTTGTGCACGGTGTTTGGCGGGGTGGGCATGGGGTTCACCGGTCAATGGGACAGGCGAGGGTTTTCGCTTTCGGTGGGGGTGTTCGGCAAGTGCATTTGGGGAATGGGTTTTATGCAGGAAATGCATCGGCGCCTGCACTGCCGCTATCGCTGGCAAGCCAGCTCCCACAAGTATTAGGGGTGTTCACATGGTTTGTGCTCGGCGCGAATCATGTGGGAGCTGGCTTGCCAGCGATAGCGCTGGATCAGACAGCGAGATTCTGCAGCGAGCAAACCTCCTCATCCTGCTGATCAATCTCTTTTATCTGCTCGATCATTGCCTCGGCCAACGGCGACAACCGATACCCCGCGCGGCTGACAATCCCATAGCGGGTGTACAACTCCTCAAGATCATCCGCCAACCCTTCAATGCGCAAACACACCAACTCTCCCTTGGCTTGATGCAGCGCATCGGAATATGCCCCGACAATGCCGATCGCATCCGAGCGCAGCACCACACTGAGCAGACTCGAACTGTTTTCACATTCGACATTGGGGGTGAAATCCGGCCGCCCACTGAGGTCAACGATGACCTTGCGCAAGTTCGGCGGGCGAATGCTCACAGCCAGCGGATAGCTCATCAATTGCTCGGCGCTGACCTTATCGAAACCCGCCAGCGGATGCCCCGCACGACAACAGAAATGCCATTTACGCGGCCGCAAGCGGTGCGTCAGATAATCCGGATCCGCCTCGAAGTAGCGTGTGTCCGCGACAAAGAACTCGAACTCCTCGCTCATCAGTCGCTTGCTCAGGCTCTGCCAGTCATCGACCTGAAACTGCACCCGCGCTTTCGGATAGCGGCCGATGAAGCTGCCAATCGCCCGAGGGATCAAACCCGCCGCTGGCGCCGGCCCACAACCGAAGCGTAATTCCCCCGCCTCCAGCCCATTGAACTGACTGATCTCGTTGGCCATCTGCTGCGCACCACTGACCAGTCGCCGTGCGTGCTCCAGCAACACCTGGCCCTGTTTGGTCGGCGGTAATTCCTTGCGCCCACGGTCAACCAACTGACAGCCGACGCTGTGCTCCAGCGCCTGAATGCTGCGGCTGAACGCCGACTGCGACAGGTTCACCGCCTGCGCGCCGGCGACGAAGCTGCGTTGTTCAGCCAGGGCGATGAAGTGACGAAGTTGACGCAAGTCGATATGCATTTTTCACATAAAAAATATCCGGGAAATGCATTGGATATGCATTAGGTCGACTCCTTATAAAGGCAATCTCTTATGCAGTAAATATCTGTAAATACATAAATAAATAACTTAAAAGAATATGCAGCGCTAAAGATGTCTGTGTGTTTTTTGACCAGGAGCCGCGCCATGAGTCCGTTGAACCTTGCGTCACCCCTAACGCCACGACGGCTCAAACGCCTGCCTCTGGCCCTGTTGCTGGCAGGGAGCGCGAGCTGGACTCACGGTTACGCCGCCGACTCCGAAACCCCGGCGCCGGTGCCGGCCGGCAAGCCTGCCGCCAACAGTTCGCAACTGGAAACCGTGACCGTCACCACCCGCCGCCGCGAAGAAAGCTCGCAAGATGTACCAACGCCAATGAGCGTGGTCAGCGGGCAGAATCTGGAGACGCAGCGGGTCTACCGGATTCAGGATTTGCAGCAACTGGTGCCCAGCGTCAACGTCGCCTACATGCACGCACGGCAGTCCAGCGTATCGATCCGCGGCCTCGGTAATAACCCGGCCAGCGATGGCCTGGAAGGCAGCGTTGGCCTGTACATCGACAACGTCTATCTGGGCCGCCCGGGGATGGCGGTGTTTGACCTGATGGATATCGAACAGCTCGAAGTCTTGCGTGGGCCGCAGGGCACGTTGTTCGGCAAAAACACCACCGCCGGGGTGATCAACATCAGCACCCGCGCGCCAACCTTCACCCCTGAGCGCAGCATCGAAACCTCGGTCGGCGAGGACGGTTATTTCCAGACCAAGGGCACCATTTCCGGCCCGCTCAACGATCAATTGGCTGGGCGTTTTTCGGCCTATCGCACACGCAGTGACGGTGACATCAAAAACGAATACGACGGCCATGATTTGAATGGCGGCTCGCGCGAGGGCTTCCGCGCGCAACTGCTGTTCAAGCCCAATGAAGATTTCAATCTGCGCTGGATCGGTGACTACAACGAGGAGGATTCCAGCGCCGGCACCCGCGTGCTCTACAACACCGGGCCGACCATCAATGGCGTCAATCTCTATCAGTCGCGCGCCAACGCGGCCGGCGCAACATTGGTCAACGGCTCACACCGCAAGGTCAATCTGGACAACGACCAGCACGTTACCGTGCATCAGGGTGGCACGTCGGTGGAAGCCAACTGGACGCTTCCGAGCGACTTCACGCTGACTTCGATCAGCTCCTATCGCTTCTGGAATTTCACTCCGCGCAACGACGACGGCCTCAACGTGCCGGCGAGCTACAACGCCGGGGTGTCGGTGGAGGACAAACAGTACTCGCAGGAATTTCGCCTGGCCTCGCCCAAGGGTGAGTTCTTCGATTACGTCGTAGGCGCGTACTACTTCGGCTCGGATCTGGACAATAAATCCTTCGCCTATTACGGCCCGCAAGCCGATATCTGGAATGGTACGGCGCCCGGTGCGCTGGCCAACGTCACCAGTGTCGGCAACGGCCATATCAAGACCGACAGTTTTGCATTGTTCGCCCAAGGCACCTGGCACCTTACCGAGCGGCTGGATTTCACCGCCGGGGTGCGTGGCACGTATGAGGAGAAATCTGCCTGGGTCACCCGCGATGCGCCGCTCGGTGGTGCCGCCGTAACGGGCGCTGCGGCCACGGCGCGACGCGGTCGTGCCGGCGCTTACGATTCCGGCGACTTGAATCAGTACAGCTCCAGTCCCTCCGGGCTGCTCAATCTCAGCTACCGGATCACCGACGATGTGCTCGGCTACGCCACGTTATCCCACGGCGAGAAATCCGGCGGGGTCAACCTCGCCGTCGGTTCCGCTCCGGTAGCGGGTGCCGATTCGCTGCTGATCGGCACCGAACGCGCGAACAACGCCGAACTTGGCTTCAAGAGCACGCTGTGGGACCACCGTCTGCAACTCAACGCCAACGTCTTCTGGACGCAGGTCAACGCTTACCAGACCAACGCCTACGACGCGGAAAACCGCGTGCAATACCTGACCAACGCCGGCTCCGTGCGTTCGCGCGGCGTCGAGTTCGAAAGCACGGTGATCCCGCTGCGCGGCCTGACCCTGAACATCAACGGCTCCTACAACGACGTCAGCTACCTCTCGTACAAGGATGCCCCGTGCCCGCCGGAAGTCAGCCAGGCACCGGGTGCTCCAGCCTCATGCGACCTCAGCGGTCATCAAGTGGTCGGCGCTTCGAAGTGGATCGGCAACGCCAACGGCGAATACAAATGGAATCTGGATAACGGCTTCGAACCCTACGTCACCGCGAGCTATGCATTCCGCTCCAAAGCCGTCGGCACAGTCGAGGATTCCGACTACGGCCAGATCCCGAGTTACGCCGTGGTCAACTTTTCCACCGGCCTGCGCGGCGACTTCAACCAAGGCCAGTGGGACGTGTCGCTGTGGCTGAAAAACGCTTTCGACAAAACCTACTACACGACTCTGTGGACGGGCGGCAACGGCGGCTATGAAGGCCTGCTCGGCACACCGCGCACCCTCGGCGTCACCGGTCGCTACGACTTCTGATTCGTCACTCAAGGAGCTGCATCATGTTGCCTATCAAAACGGCTTTGCCGGTGTTGCTGTCCGGCGCAGTGCTCAGTGCCGGCGCCTTCGCCGCACCGAGTGTTTACCCGACCGGCGTGACCCGTTATGACCCGAACAAGGCCTTCAATCAGTACGTGATTTTCAGCGGCGCGGACAAACAGACGCACCTGATCGACATGAACGGCAACGAGGTGAAAACCTGGCCACAGGCAGGTTTTCCGTCGGCGATCATCGACCCAAAACTGGTTGGCGGTGAGCGCGGCCATGTGCTGCTGCAATTGAGTGAAAAGGATCCCGGCAAACTCGGTTCGGCCGGCAATGGTCTGGGCAATCAGAGCGTTGGCGAGCTGGACTGGAATGGCAAAGTCGTCTGGCAGTGGGGCGATAAGGCGCCCGGTGGCGCCGCGCAACAGCATCATGATCAGCGCCGTTTGAGCAACGGCAACACCGTGGTGCTGGCGAACAAGGTGCACAAGGTCAAAGGCTTCAAAGTGCCCGAGGTGATCGATGATGCGATCTATGAAGTCAGCCCCGACGGTGCGGTGAAATGGCAGTGGCTGGCGTCGGAGCATCTCAATGAATTCGGCTTCACCGCCGAGCAGTTGAAGCTGGTGCGCGCCAGTGAAAATCCGGACTACCTGCATATCAACAACCTCAGCCTGGTCGGGCCGAACAAGTGGTTCGATTCCGGTGACAAGCGCTTCAATCCGGACAACCTGTTGATCGATTCACGCAATGCCAACTTCATCGCGATCATCGATAAAAACAGCGGCAAAGTGGTCTGGCGTCTTGGCCCGAATTTGCCGCTGATCAACCCGAAAACCGCGCAGAAATTGCCGCGTCCGGTGGATCAGTTTGTCGGTCAGCATGATGCGCACATCATTCCGGCAGGATTGCCTGGCGCAGGTAACGTGCTGGTGTTCGATAACCAGGGATCGGCGGGTTATCCGAACGTCACCCTCGGGCTGATTTCCGGCTCGCGGGTATTGGAAATCGACCCGGTGAAAAGCGAGATCGTCTGGCAGTACAGCGCGGCCAATTCGAAGCAACCGGGGTGGGCGTTCTACAGCTCGTTTATCAGCAGCGCGCGGCGCTTGCCCAACGGCAATACGTTAATCGATGAAGGCATGAACGGGCGGTTTTTCCAAGTGACGGCCAACGGTGAGAACGTCTGGGAATACGTCAGCCCCTATCTCGGCAAGGCGCCGGGCAGCGACGCGATCAGCAACTGGGTGTATCGGGCACTGCCTGTGAGTTATGACTGGGTGCCAACGGGTACGCCACGCTCCGAGACGGCGGTTAATGCCCCGGTTGTCGGTGTGCAGCAAACCAATGCCAGCCGTTAGTTGAATTGGAATTAATGCTCGATCGAACGGCGATAAGTTATGAGCGGGTTGAATAGTGCTTATTGCAATTTCGTTAGTAGCTCGCGTGGACAATAATTGAATGTGCAACCATTCTGACTGTCGTGAGTTTCCAGGAGGAAACTTGCTCTCATCGGAAGACACTTATCCAACGATAAAGGAAATCTCGTTATGTCGAGCATTAATGGCAATTATGTAAACGCTAACGCTGGCGCCAAACTGACGATTACCGATGGCAACGATTCCAACGGCACCTTCAGCGGTAAATTCAGTCAGAACGGCGTGAATTACGACATTGCTTACGGGCACTACCATTTCCAGAACAGCACCGGGCAGCCTACGATCATCACGTTCACGGCTCTGAATGACGGCACTGGTTATCAGTCCTGGACATTGTTCTCGCCGGATCACAATTATTCAAAAGTTCGTGCGGTTGGTTCGCGCACAAACTTTGATGGTGATGTTGTTGGCGTGGCAGGGGAGTTCGTCAAGCAATAAAAGCTGATTGAACAAATAGGCCGGCGCACGAAAGTGCCCGGCCTTTTTTTGTTTTTAGAAAATAATAATCAACTATCTACTTGGTATTAGTCGTCCTGCAAAACCGGGTCAGGTGAATTTGATGCGTTGCATGAATACTTTTAATGCCTGAAAAGCATGCATTTTTTCATGCATCGCTGCAGCCCGCGTAGCACGCGGCTTTGGCGGAATTGATCATTTTTCATATTCCATAAAGGCCTATGCATAACGTTAAAGATTACTTTCGGAGATAAGCGTAAAGCCCAATGATTCACACATCGATCCACCGTGGGGGATTCAACAAACGGTTGATCGGCAGTTTTTGTAGAGAACGCAAAAAGACCGCAGGGAGTGAATCAATGGGCAATGTCCAGACCGCCGCCAGCGCAGAGGAATTGCTGTGGCGTCAGACGCCGGGTGGCGAGTTGGTCGATCTCGGCCGGCCGCATCGTGTGCCGTTGGGACAGCTGCGTTTGCAGCGTGCGCCCAAAGGTATTTTGAGTCGGCGCGAAATCCTTCTGCTCGGCGTGCTCGCATTGGTGGTGCATGGCGCGGTGATCTACTGGATCAGCCAGAAGCCGACGCCGGTGCTGCCGATCGTGCCGCCGGAAATTCCGCCGATGACTATCGAATTCTCGCGCCCGGCACCACCAGCACCACCGGTTGTCGAGCTGCCCCCACCTGCGCCTGTGGTTGAGCCACCGCCGCCGGTAGAAGACGAACTGGCGGTAAAACCACCGCCGCCAAAACCCGTTCCGAAACCCAAACCGGTGATTAAACAGGCCCCCAAGCCAGCGCCGAAAGCCGTCGAGCAACCACCCGCGCCGCCACAACCGGCAGCCCCGGTTGCAGCGCCAGCGCCAGCGCCACCTGCTCCCCCCGCGCCGGCACCGGTAACCCCGGCCTCAGCGAACGCCGCATACCTGAAAAACCCGGCACCGGAATACCCGTCGCTGGCTCAGCGTCGCGGTTGGGAAGGCACGGTGTTGCTGCGTGTGCATGTGTTGGCCAGCGGCAAACCGGGTGAGATCCAGATAGCCAAAAGCAGTGGCCGGCAACAGCTCGACGACGCGGCGCTGAACGCCGTCAAACGTTGGAGTTTCGTCCCGGCCAAGCAGGGTGATGTCGCCCAGGACGGCTGGGTCAGCGTGCCCATCGATTTCAAGATTCATTAAACCGAAACCAAATTCGCGCGAAACGTTTACACGAGGGAATCATCATGACGTTACTGGCATCTCCACTGGAATCCATCGAAAGCGCGGTGATCTGGCTGCTGGTGGTTTTTTCCGTCGCTACCTGGGGCCTGGCACTGCTCAAGGCTGTGCAGTTCGGGCGACTGAAGGCGCAGGATCGGCGTTTTCATAAGCGTTTCTGGGCGGCGTCGAGTCTCGATTCAGCCGCTGAATTGAGCGAGACCCATCCCGGCGCTGCAGCGCGGGTGGCACAGGCCGGTTACGCGGCGATTCAGGTGGGCGAGACGCCACAGGCCAATGATTTGAGCCAGGCGATCAACCATCAGGATCGCCTCGAGCGCGCATTGCGTCAGCAGATCGTTCGCGAACGCCGTTCGCTGGAAACGGGCCTGGCGGTGGTCGCGAGTATTGGCAGTACGTCGCCGTTCATTGGTTTGTTCGGCACGGTGTGGGGAATCATGGAAGCGTTGAAAGGCATCAGCTCCGCAGGTTCGGCGAGCCTGGAAACGGTCGCCGGGCCGATTGGTGCAGCATTGGTCGCCACGGGTGTGGGGATCGCCGTCGCGGTGCCGGCGGTGCTGGTTTACAACTACTTTTTGCGTCGGTTGAAACTGACGGCGGCGGATCTGGATGACTTCGCCCACGACTTCTACAGCCTGGCGCAGAAGAGTGCGTTCCGCGTGTTGATCCACCCGACGGCGCACAAGGTCGCAACGCCGGGCAACGCAGCAAAAGTGAAGGAGGCGTCCTGATATGGCCTTCTCCACGCAAGACAGTGATGAGGTACTCAGCGAGATCAACGTGACCCCGCTGGTGGACGTGATGCTGGTGCTGCTGGTGGTGTTTATCGTCACAGCGCCGCTACTGACCAACGCGATTCCGATCAACCTGCCGAAGACCGAAGCGGTGGCGCCGGTCGAGCAGAAGGACCCGCTGGTGGTGAGCATCGATGGCGCCGGCAAGCTGTTTATCAACAAGGACGAGATTCAGCCTGACTTGCTCGAATTCAACCTCAAGTCGGCCAAGGCCAAGGACCCGGAAGTGCGCGTGCAATTGCAGGCCGATGACGGGGTGAACTACGGCGAAGTGGCGCGAGCGATGGCTTCGATTGAACGCGCGGGGATTACCAAGCTGTCGGTGATTACTGCGCGGTAACAGATTCAACGTTTTTCCGGGGCCGTCTCCTTGGCAGGGTGCGGCCCTTTTTTTATTTCTGGCATTAAAAGCAGAGCCCTCTCCCAGAGGGAGAGGGGACTGACCGAGGTGATTGTTCGAGATACGCCGACCTGAGATTTCGAGCCGAACTCAAGATTTGAACGGCATGAAGATCGGCTCCCTTCCCCCTCGCCCCCTTGGGGGAGAGGGCTGGGGTGAGGGGGAAAAGATTTCAAGCCATGCACAAATCTCATATTCAATTCAGGTCTTAATAAATAGCTTCTTATTCCTTAACGAATATAAATCCCCTCCCTATACTCGTCCAGGAACAGACACGACGCAGGAGAGCTCCCCATGCGCAACGAATCAATCCGCTACCTGATTGTGCCGGGCTGGCAAGGATCGCCAGAAGATCATTGGCAAAGCCACTGGCAGAACAGCCTGCCGAACAGCGCGCGGGTCGAGCAGGCCGACTGGCTGACGCCGCGTCGTGAAGACTGGGTGGCGGCACTGGCCGAGGCGATTGCCGCTGACAGCACGCCTGTCATTCTTATCGCCCACAGCCTCGGCTGCATCACCGTTGCCCATTGGGCAGCCACTGCGCCGCTGCAATACCTGCGTCAGGTGCGTGGCGCCTTGTTGGTCGCGCCGGCAGATGTCGAGCGTCCGGCGTGTGCACCGGCGCTGCGCAATTTCGCGCCGATTCCGACTGATCTGCTGCCGTTTCCGAGCCAGGTCGTCAGCTCCGACAACGACGCCGCCGTGAGTGCGCCGCGCGCACTGGAGCTGGCGCGCAACTGGGGTGCCGAGGCGGGAATTCTCGCCGGTGCCGGACACATCAACGTCAAGTCCGGGCATCAGCGTTGGGAGCAGGGTTTTGCTTATCTCTATCGCCTGCAAAACCGTATGGAACACCACGCCCGCCGCCGCGCCTGACCTTTTTTCTTTCAACGCCCCCGTCTGCCGGCGGTTTTGGGCGGGAGCCTGCCATGAGTTTCGAAACCTTCGGTCAGCCGTTGCTGACCTTTCCCGATGCGGAAAAAAGCCCCCTGAGCATTCGCGCCAAGGCGCTGGTGTTCGTCGATCCGCGCTCGCGTCAACTGCGTGAGGAGCTAGAGCAACTGGCGCCGCGCTCGACTTCGGTATTGATCCGTGGCGAGACCGGTACGGGTAAAGAACTGCTCGCCCGGCACATCCATCGCGCCAGTGACCGCAGCGGTCTGTTCGTTTCGGTCAATTGCGGGGCGATCAGCCCGACCTACGCTGATGCCGAGCTGTTCGGCTACGCTGCCGGCAGTTACAGCGGCTCGGCCAGCAGCCGTGCAGGCTGGTTCGGTTCGGCCAACGGCGGTACCTTGTATCTGGATGAAATCGGCGATCTGCCGCTGCCGATTCAAATCAAATTGCTCGCTGCCCTGGAGAATCACGAAGTCACCCGTGTCGGTGCGCATCAGCCGAGTCCGGTGGATGTGCGGCTGGTCGCGGCCACCAGCATCGATCTGGCGCAAGCGGTGGACGCCGGGAAATTCCACGAGCGCCTTTATCACTACCTCAGCGAGGGCCACCTCGAATTGCCGGCGTTACGTGCGCGTACCGGCGATATCCTGTCGCTGGCCGAGTATTTCCTCGGTATCTACAGTCAGCGTCTCGACCTTCCCGTACCGCTGATCAGCGAAGCGGCGCAGCACGTGCTCGAACAACACAGTTGGCCGGGCAACACCCGCGAGCTGGAAAACGTCATTCATTTTGCGTTGCTGGTGAGCACGGGCGACGAGATTCTTCCGGAGCACCTGAATCTGCCCGAAGCGTCTGGGCCGCAGCTTCAGATCGAACGGCTGGTTGCACAAATCAACATCGGCGGCAGCGTCGCCGAGCGTAAGGCATTGAAAGATTTGCTGATTCGTTTGAGTGAGGGGTTGTAACCGTTTCGTTCAACATGAACAAAATGGAATATGAAGCTGAATAAACGTTATTGTCCGGGAATAAAAAATCCCGGTATTGTCCGCCCCACGCCAGCGATATCACTTCACTGGCACACGTATTAATGCCGTCGTCGATGACGACCGTGATTTTCGATAAGGACACTGCATGAAAAAGGTTCTGTTGTTTACCGCATTGGCGGCTGCTTTGACTGCTTCCCTGGCCAATGCTGGCGAAAAACTGGTGGTTGCCGCGACCCCGGTTCCGCACGCTGAAATCCTTGAGCTGATTAAACCGACCTTGGCCAAAGAAGGCGTGGATCTGGAAATCAAAGTGTTCACCGACTACGTTCAGCCGAACGTACAGGTTGGCGAGAAGCGTCTGGACGCCAACTACTTCCAGACCCTGCCGTACCTGAACAGCTTCAACCAGGGCAAATACAAGGACGACAAGTCCAAGTACCTGGTGACCGTGCAGGGCGTGCACGTTGAACCGTTCGGTGGTTACTCGAGCAAGTACAAGACCCTGGCTGAACTGCCGGACGGCGCCACCATCGCCATCCCGAACGAAGGTAGCAACAGCGGCCGCGCACTGATCCTGCTGCAGAAGGCTGGCCTGATCGAGCTGAAAGACCCGAAGAACGCTCTGGCAACGCCAAAAGACATCGCCAAGAACCCGCACAACTTCAAGTTCAAGGAACTGGAGTCGGCCCTGCTGCCACGCGTTCTGAAAGAAGTTGATCTGGACATGATCAACACCAACTACGCGCTGGAAGCCAAGTTGAACCCGCAGAAAGATGCGCTGGTGATTGAAGGTGCTGATTCGCCGTACGTGAACTTCCTGGTGGCCCGTGAGGACAACAAGAACAGCGACGCGATCCAGAAACTGGCCAAAGCCCTGACCAGCCCGGAAGTCAAAGCGTTCATCGAGAAGAAGTACAACGGCGCGGTACTGCCGGCGTTCTGATCTGACGCTTGAACCACCCCCTTCAAGGTGTGAAAACGCCGATGGCCAGTGATGGGCATCGGCGTTTTTGTGTGTGCGTTGAAAAGCCCCTCACCCTAGCCCTCCCGAAACGTCGGACCGCCCAGAGGGAGAGGGGACTGATTGGGGGATGCTGTAGAAGTCGCCGACCTGACACGGCTTTACCGAATCCATAATCGATAAGGTCTTTCAGGTCGATGTAATACGCCCGACACCTCGGTCAGTCTCCTCTCCCACCGGGAGAGGACTTGGGAGAGGGGACTGATTGGGGGGGATGCTGTAGAGGTACGCCGATGTGAAAGATCTCTGCCGAATCCATAATCGACTCGGTCTTTCAGGTCGATGTATGACGCCAGACACCTCGGTCGGCCCCCTCTCCCTCGGGGGAGAGGGCTGGGCGGGCGGCGTTCCGATGAGGGGCTTTTGACTTACGCTGCAGCCTTCAACGCCCGCCTCAACGCCACCAACAATTTCACAATCTCCTGCGGATCCAGTCGCTGCGGCACTTTTACGTCCATGTTCTCTTCCTTGTTATGAGGTTGGCCGGGGGAGTCTGGCCAAAAGCTGTTCGTCCTTGGAGGGCTTTCATGAAAAAAAGATCCTTCCTACAGCGCAAAGAAAAATAGCCTTCTTATTCCTTCCCGGCAAACCCACAAGATAGTTTTTTGGGTGATATCAATATGCTTTAACGGTATTTAAATTCTTGTTTTTATACCTATAAAGTCGGTGTCTGCCGGACAGCCACCCGCTGTCCATGGACTGCACCACCGTCGCTTACCGAGCGGCGTCAGGACGCTTCATGACTTTCGATTACGCATTCATCCTCAGCACCCTGCCGGCGTTTCTCAAAGCCGTGGGTGTGACGCTGCAGGTCGGTTTTATCGCCATTGGCACCTCGCTGCTGGTGGCGCTGCTCAACGCGACGATTCTGGTGTTCCGCACGCCGTACCTGCAAAGACTGGTGAGCCTGTATGTGGAGCTGGCACGCAACACGCCGTTGCTGATTCAGTTGTTCTTCGTCTACTTCGCCTTGCCGGCGTTGGGGATCAAAGTCTCTGGTTTCACTGCCGCGATCATCACCATGACCTTTCTCGGCGGCGCTTACCTCACCGAAGTGCTGCGCGCCGGCGTCGATGCGGTGCCCCAAGCGCAACTGGAATCAGGGCGCTCAATCGGCCTGTCCCATGGCCAGTTGCTGCGCTACGTGATCCTGCCGCAAGCGGGGATTCTCAGCCTGCCGTCGTTGTTCGCCAATTTCATTTTCCTGCTCAAGGAAACCACCGTGGTTTCGGCGGTGGCCGTGCCGGAAATCCTCTACACCACCAAGAGCTACATCGCGCTCTACTACAAAACCTACGAAATGCTCGCCGTGCTGACGCTGATCTGCGTGCTGCTGTTCTTGCCGCTGTCGCTGCTGCTCAGCCGTCTGGAAAGGAGGCTCCAGCATGGCCAGTTCGGGTCTTGAACTGCTCTGGGTGTCGTTGCCGCAACTGGCCAAAGGCGCCGGGCAAACTTTGTCGATCTCGTTCCTGAGCATCGCCATCAGCACTGTCGGCGGCGTGCTCTACGGTGTGCTGCGAACGCTCAACGTGAGGTGGCTGAACGCGATCCTGCGGGTCTATCTGGAGTTGTTCCGGGCGATTCCGGTGCTGGTCTGGTTGTACCTGTTGTTCTTCGGCTTGCCGATTTTCTTCGGACTGAGCCTGCCAAGTTTCTGGTGCGCGGTGCTGGTGCTGTCGCTGTGGGGCGCCAGCGAGGTGGGCGAAGTGGCGCGCGGTGCGCTGCATTCGTTGCCGCGCGGGCAGCGTGAAGCGGGGCTGTCGATCGGCCTAAACGCCGCACAACTTTATGGCTACGTACTGCTGCCGCAAGCGTTGAAGCGCATGACGCCGCCGACCATCAACGTCTATACGCGGATCATCAAGACCAGCTCATTGGCGGTACTGATCGGTGTGGTCGATGTGATCAAGGTCGGCCAGCAGATCATCGAGCGCACTTACGAATCGGTGCTGATCTACGGCGCGCTGTTCCTGTTTTTCTTTTTTATCTGCTACCCGCTCTCGGCCGCTTCGCGCGTGCTGGAGCGGCGCTGGACGCAAGCATGAGCGCATTGATCGAGTTTCACGGTTTCAACAAATTCTACGGCGAGCAGCAGGTGCTCAACGGCATCGACCTGCAAGTGCAGAGTGGCGAAGTGATCGTCATCCTCGGCCCCAGCGGTTGCGGCAAAAGCACCTTGCTGCGTTGCCTCAATGGTCTGGAGGAAGCCCACAGCGGCAGCCTGAAATTTGTCGGCCGCGAGCTGCTGGACAAGTCCACCGACTGGCGCGAGATCCGCCAGCAGATCGGCATGGTGTTCCAGAGTTATCACCTGTTCCCGCACATGAGTGTGCTCGACAATTTGCTGCTCGGTCCGCTGAAGGTGCAAAAACGTCAGCGCCGCGAAGCGCAGCAGCAAGCCGAAGCGCTGCTCGAACGCGTTGGCCTGGCGGACAAGCGCGATGCCTTCCCGCGTCAGCTCTCTGGCGGCCAGCAGCAACGCATCGCCATCGTCCGCTCGCTGTGCATGAACCCACGGGTGATGCTCTTCGACGAAGTCACCGCCGCCCTCGACCCGGAAATGGTCAAGGAAGTTTTGCAGGTCATTCAGGGCCTGGCCCGCGAAGGCATGACCCTGTTGATCGTCACCCATGAAATGGCCTTCGCTCGCGCGGTGGCCGATCGCATCGTGTTCATGGATGCCGGGCGCATCCTTGAACAGAACCCGCCCGAGATTTTCTTTACGAACCCGCAAACCGCACGCGCGCAGCAGTTTCTGGAGAAGTTCTCCTTCGTGGCAACACTGCCAAAAACGAATCCGACAAAGGAACTGGAACTGTTATGAAAACTGCCGCTTTTTTACTGCCCCTACTGAGCCTCGCCTTACTTGCCGGTTGCAGCAAGACCGAAGAACCACCAAAGCCGAAAGTCGCCAGCGAAAGCACCGCGCCGGCCGGTTACCTGGAGAAGATCAAGGCTCGCGACAAGTTGATTGTCGGTGTCTTCACCGATAAACCACCATTCGGTTTTGTCGACGAAGCGGGGCGCTACGTCGGTTTCGATACCGACATCGGCCGCCGTTTCGCCAAGGATCTGCTTGGCGATGAAAACAAGGTCGAGTTCGTCGCCGTCGAGCCGGCGAGTCGCATCCCTTTCCTGCAAAGCGACAAGGTCGACCTGATCCTCGCCAACATGACTGTGACCCCGGAGCGTAAGGAAGCGGTGGAGTTTACTAACCCGAATCTCAAGGTCGCGGTGCAGGCGCTGGTGCCGCAAAGCAGCGCGGTGAAAAACCTCGATGATCTGGCGACCCGCACTACCATCGTCACTACGGGCACGACTGCTGATATCTGGCTGACCAAGAATCACCCGGACTGGAAATTGCTCAAGTTCGAGAAAAACTCCGAGTCGCTGCAAGCTCTGGCCAATGGTCGTGGCGATGCGTACGCACAGGACAATCTGGTGTTGTTCAGCTGGGCCAAGCAGAACCCGGGCTATCGCGTGCTGGATGAAAAACTTGGCGCCGAAGCACCGATTGCGCCAGCGGTGAAGAAGGGCAATATCGAGCTGCGTGACTGGGTGAATACCGAGCTGACCAAGCTGGGTGAGGAGAAGTATCTGCTCAAGCTGTACGACCAATATGTGCGTAAAGAGCTGAGTGATGACACCAAACCTGAGAGCGTGATTGTCGAGGGTGGCAAGTGGCAGGGGTGATTGCCTGTCAGGTCGGTGGTGAGGCTTGCCCCTCACCCCAGCCCTCTCCCGGAGGGAGAGGGGGCCGACCGAGGTGTCTTGCATCAGACATCGACCTGACAAACCGAGTCGATTATGGATTCACAGACGCATTTCGCGTCGGCGTCACTTCGATTTTGGATTCACAGATGCATTTTCACGTCGGCGTCACTCTTGAGCATCCCCCAATCAGTCCCTCACCCCAGCTTACTCCCGGTGGGAGAGGGAGCCGATCTCTGGGCTTTTCAAAACCTGCGTTCAACTCGAGACTTTCATGTTGGCGTAACTCGAAAGAACAACTCGGTCAGTCCCCTCTCCCTTTGGGAGAGGGTTAGGGTGAGGGGCTTTTGCCTGAATCACTCAATCCGGCCAGTTCCACGCCGGCTCATCCAGCACCCGCTGGCCGACAATCCCGGTCTGCCCCAGGGTTTTCTCCAGCACGATGCAATTGCAACCCGGGTCTTCCTGCAACGCCGAAATCAACCGCCGCGCATGCGACACCACCCACACCTGACACTGCTCCGAGGCACGGATAATCAACCGCGCCAACGCTGGCAGCAGATCCGGGTGCAGGCTGGTCTCCGGTTCGTTCAGCACCATCAGCGACGGCGGCCTCGGCGTCAGTAGCGCCGCAACCAACAGCAAATAACGCAACGTGCCGTCCGACAGCTCCGCCGCCGATAACGGCCGCAACAAACCTTCCTGATAAAACTCGATGGCAAAACGTCCACCGGCCTGCGCTTCGATATGCACCCGCGCGCCAGGAAACGCATCGGTAATCGCCGCACGCATCGCATCGCCATCACCAATCTCGATGATGGTCTGCAACGCCGCCGCCAGATCCCGGCCGTCGTGATGCAGCACTGGCGTGCGCGTACCCAATTGCGGTTGGCGCACCGGTGCATCGGCGTCGCTGCGAAAGTGATCATAAAAGCGCCAGCGGCGAATAAACTCGCGCATCTGAAACACTTCCGGCGAGCTGCGCAGGCTGCCAACCTGATCAAACAAACTGTCGAAATTCGGCGTGTGTTGCGCCAGTACATCCCATTTGCGCTCGGCGCGTGCGCGGATCATCGGGCCGTCGCGATCCACCAGCAAGCTGGCGGGGCGGTAAAGCGGGCCGGCCCAGATGCATTCGCGCTTGATCTGCGGGTCGAGGCTGAATCGCGAAGGAATGGGGCGCGACTGCTCGGGCAGCATGAAGTGGCCGTTCGAGTCGGGAAGCCCCAGGCTGATCGAGTAGCTGAAATCTTCCCCGGCGAACCCCAGGCGCAGTCGCTTCACGCCTTGGCGTACCGTCGACTGGATCGGCACCTCACCATTGCGCATGCGCCGGCTGATGGTTTCCGGCCCGGCCCAGAAGGTCGACTCCAGTCCGCCTTCACGGGCCAGCGCATTGACTACGCCACCCTGAGCGGTTTCCGCCAACAGGCGCAAGGCTCGGTAGAGATTGGATTTGCCGCTGCCATTGGGGCCAGTGATCAGGTTCAGACGGCCGAGCGGAATCACCAATTTGTTGATCGAACGGTAATTGCCCACCGCGAGAGTATTGAGCATGGAATTCCTTCTCTTCAGGCGCCTATTGTAGGAGCTGCCGAAGGTTGCGATCTTTTGATGTTGTTTTTAAAAGATCAAAAGATCGCAGCCTACGGCAGCTCCTTCAGGAAATATGGGGGACGAACGGGCGAACGTTGAACCCTGTTCTAAGCTCACAGTCGTATCGTCACTTGCACGTTCGTACACAGGAAGGAGTCTGCATGGCGAGTCCCGGTTTGAAAACAGCGGTCATGCTGAGTCTGCTCACGTTGGTGACCGCTTGTGGCGAGAAAAAAGCTCCCGCTGAGTACCTGCCACGGGTTTTTGTACAAGAGGTCAAACCCACGGATTACGCCGCTGCGGTGACATTGACCGGTGACGTGCAGGCGCGCGTGCAGACCGAGCTGTCGTTCCGCGTCGGCGGCAAGATCATCCAGCGTATGGTTGATGTCGGCGACCGGGTCACCGCCAAACAAGTGCTGGCCAAGCTCGACCCCAAGGATTTGCAGACCAACGTCGATTCGGCCCAGGCCCAAGTCGTCGCTGAACAAGCCCGGGTGAAACAGAGCGCGGCCGCTTTCGTGCGCCAGCAAAAACTCCTGCCCAAGGGTTACACCAGCCAGAGCGAATACGATTCCGCCCAAGCCGCGTTGCGCAGCAGCCAGAGCGCCTTGAGCGCGGCGCAGGCGCAATTGGCCAACGCTAAAGATCAGCTCAGCTACACCGCACTGATCGCCGACGCCCCGGGCGTGATCACTGAGCGTCAGGCCGAAGTCGGCCAGGTGGTACAGGCCACGGCACCGATTTTTTCGTTGGCCCGCGATGGCGACCGTGACGCGGTGTTCAATGTCTACGAATCACTGCTGGCCGAGCGCCCTGCGGATCCCTCGATCGTCGTCAGTCTGCTCGATAACCCTGCCATCAAAACCACCGGCACGGTGCGTGAAATCACCCCGGCGGTGTCGGCGCAGTCCGGCACGGTGCAAGTCAAAGTCAGCCTCGACAGCCTGCCACAAGGGATGCAGCTGGGCTCGGTGGTCAGCGCCACCGCCAAGGGCAGCGGCAAGTCGGCAGTCGAATTGCCATGGTCGGCGCTGACTAAAAACATCAGTGATCCGGCGGTGTGGATGGTCGACGATAAAGGTGAAGCGCAGTTGCACAACGTGACCGTCGGCCGCTACCTGATCGGCAAGGTCATCATCAGCGAAGGCCTCAAGGGCGGGGAGAAAGTCATTGTCGCCGGAGGACAGTTGTTGCATCCCGGCATGAAAGTCGAAATCGCTGAAAACACCTACAAGGATCTGCAACCGGGAGCACAGCCATGAAGCGTCTGGGGCTGTTATCCGTGGGTGTGTTGCTGGCGGCCTGCTCGAAAAGCGAGCCACCTCCGGAGCCGGTACGTCCGGTGCTATCGGTCAAAGTTCAAGCGTTGAGCGAGGAAAGCCTCGGGCGTTTCGCCGGCAGCATCCAGGCGCGTTATGAAAGCAACACCGGTTTCCGCGTCGGTGGCCGCATCGCCAGCCGCAACGTCGATGTCGGAACCGAAGTGCAAAAGGGCACGCTGCTCGCCACCCTCGATCCGTCTGATCAGCAGAACCAATTGCGTTCGGCCCAGGGCGACCTGGCCAGAGTTCAGGCGCAACTGATCAATGCCCAGGCCAATGCCCGCCGTCAGCAGGCGCTGTTTGATCGTGGCGTAGGGGCGCAGGCACAACTGGACATCGCCACCACAGACTTGAAAACCACCCAGGCCTCGCTGGACCAGGCACGGGCGGCGGTCAATCAAAGCAAGGACCAGCTCGGCTATACCGAACTGCGTTCCGACCATAAAGCCGTGGTCACCGCGTGGAACGCCGAAGCCGGGCAAGTGGTGACGGCGGGCCAGCAGGTCGTGACTCTGGCGCAACCGGACATCAAGGAAGCGGTGATCGATCTGCCCGACACCCTGGTCGATCAGATTCCTTCCGACGTGGTGTTTCTGGTGGCCGGGCAACTCGACCCGAGCATCAACACCACGGCAACCCTTCGCGAGATCGAACCGCAGGCGCAAAGCGCCACGCGTACTCGTCGGGCACGCCTGACTCTGGCCGAGACACCGGACGGTTTCCGCCTCGGCACGGCGATCAGCGTGACCCTCAGTTCGGCGATCAAACCGCGCATCGAATTGCCGGCTACCGCTTTGCAGGAGGTCGACGGCAAACTACGGATCTGGGTCATCGACACTCAGAGCAAAACCGTCAGCCCCCGCGACGTCAGCGTGATCAGCCGCACCGACAGCAGCGTAGTGCTCGCGGGCGGCGTGAAGAACGGCGAGCGCGTGGTCAGCGCCGGCGTCAACAGCCTCAAACCCGGACAATCGGTAAAACTTGACGAGGACAGTCAATGAAAGGCTCTTTCAACCTCTCCGAATGGGCCCTCAAGCATCAGTCATTCGTCTGGTACCTGATGTTCGTCGCGTTGCTGATGGGCGTGTTCTCGTACTTCAATCTGGGCCGCGAAGAAGATCCGTCGTTCACCATCAAGACCATGGTGATCCAGACCAAATGGCCGGGCGCGACCCAGGAGGAAACCCTTGCGCAGGTCACCGATCGCATCGAGAAAAAACTCGAAGAACTCGACTCCCTCGACTACGTGAAAAGTTACACGCGCCCCGGCGAATCGACGGTGTACGTGTACCTGCGCGACACCACCAGCGCCAAGGACATCCCGGAAATCTGGTATCAGGTGCGCAAGAAGATCGACGACATTCGCGGGCAGTTCCCCCAAGGTATTCAAGGGCCCGGGTTCAACGACGAGTTCGGTGATGTGTTCGGCTCGGTCTATGCCTTCACCGCCGACGGCCTGACCATGCGCCAGTTGCGCGATTATGTAGAACAGGCGCGGGCCGAGATCCGCAATGTACCGGGGCTGGGCAAGATCGAAATGATCGGCCAGCAGGACGAAGTGATTTATCTGAACTTCTCTACCCGCAAACTCGCGGCGTTGGGTATCGATCAGCGTCAGGTCGTGCAGAGCCTGCAATCGCAGAACGCCGTGACCCCGGCCGGTGTGATCGAGGCCGGCCCTGAGCGGATTTCCGTGCGCACTTCGGGGCAGTTCGCCTCGGAAAAGGATCTGGCCGAGGTCAATCTCAAACTCAACGACCGTTTCTATCGTCTGGCTGATATCGCCGACATCACTCGCGGTTACACCGATCCGGCTACCCCGGAATTCCGCTTCGACGGCAAACCGGCCATCGGTCTGGCGATTGCCATGCAGAAGGGCGGCAACGTTCAGGAGTTTGGCAAGGCGTTGCACCAGCGCATCGATGAACTGACTGCAGACTTGCCGGTTGGCGTGGGTGTGCACACCGTGTCCGATCAGGCGGTGGTGGTGGAAGAAGCGGTCGGTGGCTTTACCAGTGCCCTGTTCGAGGCGGTGATCATCGTGCTGGTGGTCAGCTTCATCAGCCTCGGCGTGCGCGCCGGCCTGGTGGTGGCGTGCTCGATTCCGCTGGTGCTGGCGATGGTGTTTGTATTCATGGAATACAGTGGCATCACCATGCAGCGGATTTCGCTCGGTGCCTTGATCATCGCCCTCGGTCTGTTGGTGGACGACGCGATGATCACCGTGGAGATGATGGTCACGCGCCTGGAAATGGGCGAGAGCAAGGAGGAGGCAGCGACGTTCGCCTACACCTCGACGGCGTTCCCGATGCTCACCGGGACGCTGGTGACGGTCGCCGGTTTCGTGCCCATCGGCCTCAACGCCAGTTCCGCCGGTGAGTACACCTACACGCTGTTTGCGGTGATTGCTGTGGCGATGCTGGTTTCGTGGGTGGTGGCGGTGTTCTTCGCTCCGGTGATCGGCGTGCACATTCTCAGCGCCAACGTGAAACCCCATGAAGCCGAGCCGGGCCGCGTCGGGCGTGCGTTCAATGGCGGTCTATTGTGGGCGATGCGCAATCGCTGGTGGGCCATCGGCATTACCGTGCTGCTGTTCGTGCTGGCAGTGTTTTGCATGCGCTTTGTGCAGAACCAGTTCTTCCCTTCCTCGGACCGGCCGGAAATTCTCGTCGACCTGAACCTGCCGCAAAACGCCTCGATTGACGAAACCCGCAAAGCCGTCGACAAGTTGGAAGAAACCCTCAAAGGCGACGCGGACATTGTGCGTTGGAGCACCTACATCGGTCAGGGCGCGATCCGTTTCTACCTGCCGCTCGACCAGCAATTGCAAAACCCGTACTACGCACAACTGGTGATCGTCAGCAAAGACTTCGAAGCCCGCGAGGCCCTGAGTCAACGCCTGCGTGAGCGCTTGCACAAAGACTTCGTCGGCATCGGCAGTTACGTCCAGGCGCTGGAAATGGGCCCGCCGGTGGGGCGTCCGATCCAGTACCGGGTCAGTGGCAAGGACATCGATCAGGTGCGCAAGCACGCCATCGACCTAGCCACCGAACTGGACAAGAACCCGCACATCGGCGAGATCATTTACGACTGGAACGAGCCGGGCAAAGTTCTGCGCATCGACATCGCCCAGGACAAGGCGCGGCAACTCGGGTTGTCCTCCGAAGACGTGGCGAACCTGATGAACAGCATCGTCAGCGGCGCGCCTCTGACCCAGGTCAACGACGACATCTACCTGATCAATGTGGTCGGCCGGGCGGTGAATTCGGAGCGCGGTACGCCGGAAACCCTGCAGAATCTGCAGATCGTTACGCCCAACGGCACGTCGATCCCGCTGCTGGCGTTCGCCACCGTGCGTTATGAACTGGAGCAGCCGCTGGTGTGGCGTCGTGACCGCTTGCCGACCATCACCATCAAGGCCTCGGTGCGCGACGAGATCCAGCCGACCGATCTGGTGAAAATCCTCAAACCGTCGATTGATGCCTTCGCCGAGAAACTGCCGGTAGGCTACAAAGTTGCAACCGGCGGTACGGTCGAGGAAAGCGGCAAGGCCCAAGGGCCGATTGCCAAGGTTTTGCCGTTGATGCTGTTTTTGATGGCGACCTTCCTGATGATCCAGTTGCACAGCGTGCAGAAGATGTTCCTCGTCGCCAGTGTCGCGCCACTGGGGCTGATCGGCGTAGTGCTGGCGCTGGTGCCAACCGGCACGCCGATGGGCTTCGTGGCGATTCTGGGGATTCTGGCGCTGATCGGTATCATCATCCGTAACTCGGTGATCCTCGTGACGCAGATCGATGAGTTCGAGCAGAAAGGCTATGCGCCGTGGGATGCGGTGGTGGAAGCGACCGAGCACCGGCGCCGGCCGATCCTGTTGACCGCCGCAGCGGCGAGCATGGGCATGATCCCGATTGCCCGGGAAGTGTTCTGGGGACCGATGGCTTACGCAATGATTGGCGGGATTGTGGTGGCGACGTTGCTGACGCTGCTGTTCCTGCCGGCGCTGTATGTGGCCTGGTACAAGATTCGCGAACCAAAGAAGGATTGAGTCAACAGCGCCCCTCACCCTAACCCTCCCGAAACGTCGGACCGCCCAAAGGGAGAGGGGACTTACCTAGGTGTCTGACGCTATCCATCGACCTGAAGGATCGGGTCGATTATGGGTTCAGCTAAGTTAGATCCGGTCGGCGTACTGCTTAAATATCCCCCAATCGGCTCCCTCTCCCTCCGGGAGAGGGCTGGGGGTGAGGGGCTTTTCTCTGACTCGACTCAAGCCTTACGCCAAACGCTGGCCAACCAAGGCTGCTGCTCACGCGGCAGCCCGGCCGGCCGATAGTAATGCTCAAGCTCGACAAACCCTGCCGCCGTCAGCAACCCTTGCCACGCCTCAAGATCGTGATACGAGCCATAGCGCGGCCCGTTCCAGCCCTCACGGTTATCCCCGCGTGGATTCGAGCTGAACAGCACGCCACCGGGCTTCAGGGCGCCATGCAATTGCTTGAGCACCCGCGACAACTCCTGCAGCGGCACATGAAACAGCACCGCATTGGCGAAGATCCCGTCGAAGCGTTCGGCCGGCAGATCCAGCTTCAGAAAGTCCTGTTGCAGCACCTCGCAGCCACTGTCCTCACGGGCCATTCGCGCAAACTCTTGCGAACCGTCGAGACCCACAGCGACATGCCCCATGCGCGTAAACGTTTGCAGATCCCGCCCTGGGCCGCAGCCAAAATCCAGAATCGTGAATGGCGCCGTGCCCTGAATATGCCGTAGCAACGCATCAATGTTCTGGCTGACATCGTGATCGCGGGTGCCTTCACGGAAGTCTTCGGCCACTGAGTTGTAATGGCCGAGGGTGGTCGCGGTGATCTGTTCGAGATCGGTGGGGGTCTGCTTCATGGTCGGGATACGCGGGCAATTGGGATTTGCCGAATATACGCCATCGGGTTCGGGGCTGCTGCGCAGCCATTCGCGAGCAGGCTCGCTCCCACAGGGAAACACATTCCAAATGTGGGAGCGAGCCTGCTCGCGAAAGCGGGTTCAGAGGCGCGGCATGATTCCGGATGAGCTCAGCGCTTGTTCAACCCCCGCGCCAAGCGATCCCCACCCAACTGAATCACCGCGACCAACGCCACCAGCAACACAATCACCGTCAACATGATCTGGCTGTCAAAGCGCTGATAGCCGTAGCGATAAGCGATATCCCCCAAGCCACCGGCACCAATCGCCCCGGCCATGGCCGAGGAGTTGATCATCGTCACTAGCGTAATCGTGAAACCGCCGACAATCCCCGGCAGCGCCTCGGGCAACAGCACATGCCAGACAATGTGCCAACGTCGGCAACCCATCGCCTGCGCGGCTTCGATCAAACCATGATCGACCTCACGCAGGCTCACTTCGGCAATCCGCGCAAAGAACGGCGTCGCCGCAATCGTCAGCGGCACCACGGCCGCCCAGACACCGTAGGTGGTGCCGACAATCAACCGGGTAAACGGAATCAGCGCGACCATCAGAATCAGAAACGGGATCGAGCGGAACAGGTTCACGAACGCGCCCAAGGCACGGTTCAACACCGGCGCTTCATAGATGCCGCCCTTGTCGCTGGTGACCAGGATCACCGCCATGGGAATCCCCACCAGCAAGGCGATCAGCGACGAAACGCCGACCATCAGAAACGTGTCGATAAAACCCTGCAACAAGCGATCAAACCACATAACCCAGTACCTCCACCCGTTGCGCCCAAGGCGTGGCGCGCTCGCGCAGTTGCTCGGCGCTGAACGAAGAGCCGCTCACCGCCAGCAATAGTTGCCCCAGCGCATGCCCCTGAATCCGTTCGACGCCGCCCTGAAGCAGCTTCACCCGGCCACCCAATGCAGCGAACAGTGCCGCCAGATCCGGCTCGTCACTGGCGCTGCCGGTGAACTGCAAACGCAGCACCACAGCGGCGTCGGAGGAGGGCGCTTGAGCTTGCAAGCGGCTCTGCAACTCCTCCGGCAACGCGTGTTGCAGCGGCGTGAGCAAGGTCTGGCTGACCTCATGCTGTGGATTGCCGAACACTTCCCAGACCGGGCCTTGCTCGACAACTCGCCCGTGTTCAAGCACAACAACGCGGGCGCAGATTTCGCGGATCACTGCCATCTCGTGGGTAATCAATACGATGGTCAGGCCCAGGCGTTGGTTGATCTCACGCAGCAAGCCGAGGATCGACTGCGTGGTTTCCGGATCAAGGGCCGAAGTCGCTTCGTCGCAGAGCAAAATATCCGGGTCGTGCACCAGCGCACGGGCGATGCCGACGCGTTGTTTCTGCCCGCCGGAAAGCTGCGCCGGATAAGCCTCGTGCTTGCTTTGCAGACCGACCAGTTCGAGCAATTCACGGACTTTTTTGTCGCGCTGCTCTTTTGCTACGCCCGCGACTTTCAGCGGCAATTCGACGTTCTGCCAAACGGTCTTGGCCGACATCAGATTGAAGTGCTGAAAAATCATACCGATGCGCCGGCGAAGGGCGACCAGACGGTCTTCATCGAACTCGCCGATGTCGACCTGATCGATCAGAACGCGCCCGGACGTCGGCTGTTCCAAACGATTGATCGTCCGAATCAGCGACGACTTGCCGGCACCGCTGCGGCCGATGATGCCGAACACTTCCCCGCGCTGAATCGCCAGATCGATGCCTTGCAACGCGGCGACCGGGCCCTGCCGGCCGTTGTAGGTTTTGCCCAGGCCGATGAAGCGTACATGGGCGCGATTCAGCTCGGGGTGCAGCTCGGTTTTTTCAGCATGGTGTGGCTCTGGAATCTCCAGTCGCCGTTGGATCGCGGCCGTCATGCTCAGCTTTCCCAACCGGCTTGATACAGCTTGCCGTGGGCCTTATCCAGCGCCGCGCGAACAACCGGCGAATGCTGGTAAATGTCGACGAATTTGATCAGGCGCGGGTCGGTTTTGCTTTTCGGCTGGATGACGAACTGGATCACGTATTCCTTGTGGTCGAGACCGTCGAACAGCAGTGCCGAACCGGCATCGAAAGTCTTCGCCAGACGAATGTAGGCCGGGTAGCCCTGGACCAGATCGGCGTCGTCATAGGCGCGTACCAATTGCACGGCTTCGACTTGGAGGATTTTGATTTTCTTCGGGTTGGCGACGATATCGTCTTCAGTAGCCTTGTAGCCGACGCCCGGCTTCAGCGTGATCAAACCGGCCTTGGCCAGCAATTGCAAACCACGCCCGCTGTTGATCGGGTCGTTGGCGATGGCGACGCTGGCGCCTTCGGGCAACTCATCAAAGCTTTTGTATTTTTTCGAATAGAGACCGACGTTGTTGATGATCCCCGGTGCGAACGGCACCAGATCAAAACCCGCGGCGGCTTTGGCGTTTTCGAGGAACGGGATGTGCTGGAAGTAGTTCACGTCGATGTCGCCGGCGGCGAGGCTGACGTTGGGTGCGATCCAGTCAGTGAACTCCACCAGCTCGACGTTCAGGCCTTGTCTGGAGGCTTCTTCTACAGCGGCTTCCAGCGGGATGGCGAAGGCTGCGGTGGTGCCGATTTTCAGCGGAGCGTCGGCGGCGAAAACGGCCGAGCTGAACAGGCCGAGGGCCAGGGCCAGTGCTTTGACTGGGTGGGACAGGCGTTTCTTGGTCATGATGGTTTTTCCAGTCAGTGCATTAATTTTGTGGTGTCGGGTCGGGCCTCATCGCTGGCAAGCCAGCTCCCACAGGTTTTGTGAGCGCCACAGACCCTTGTGGGAGCTGGCTTGCCAGCGATGCTTTTAGCGGCGGAACGCTGCGCCGGTGTGTTGCTCGGGCAACTGCGCTTCGCTGTGAAACAGCTTCTCGCGCAAGCTGCCGCTGTCATACGCGGTCTTGTACGACCCACGCCGCTGCAGCTCCGGAACCACCAGCTCGATAAAATCGACATAGCTTTCCGGCGTAACAATCCGGGTCAGGTTGAAACCATCCAGGCCGGTCTCGGCGATCCACGATTCCAGCTCATCTGCCACTTGATCAACCGAACCGACCACGGTGATGTAGCGGCCACCGAGGGCATGCTGGTCGAGCAATTTGCGCCGGGTCCAGTCGTTGTTCTGCAGGTTTTTGGTCGCCGACTGAATGGCGTTGCTCTTCACGTATTGGATCGGTTCGTCGATCTCGTATTGGGAAAAGTCGATGCCGGTGGAGGCGGAAAAATGCGCCACGCCGGCTTCGGCGCTGGCGTAGCTCAGATACTCGGCGTGCTTGGCCCACGCGGCTTCTTCGGTCGCGCCGACGATCACGTTGAGGCCCATGAACACCTTGATGTCCTCAGGATTGCGTCCGGCCTCGACGGCGCTGGCGCGCACCTTGTCGACCTGAACCTTGGTCGACGGTTTGTTCTGGCCGCTGATGAACACGCACTCGGCGTGACGCCCGGCGAACAGCAAACCGCGCTCAGAACTGCCGGCCTGAAACAGCACCGGTGTGCGCTGTGGCGACGGCTCACAGAGGTGATAGCCCTCGACCTGATAGAACTCGCCCTTGTGCTCGACCTTGTGCACTTTTTCCGGGTTGGCGTAGATCCGCTGCTCACGGTTATTCAGTACCGCGCCGTTTTCCCAACTGCCTTCCCAGAGTTTGTAGAGCACCTCCAGGTACTCGTCGGCCTGGTCATAACGACGGTCATGCTCGACCTGCTCGCTCAGTCCCATGGCTTTCGCGGCGCTGTCGAGATAGCCGGTGACAATGTTCCAGCCCACTCGACCACGGCTCAAATGATCGAGCGTCGACATGCGCCGGGCGAACAGATACGGCGGTTCGTAGGTGAGGTTGGCGGTCAAGCCGAAACCGAGGTTTTTGGTCACGGCAGCCATCGCTGAAACCAGCAATAACGGATCGTTGACCGGTAACTGGATCGACTCTTTCAACGTCACGTCCACCGAGTTCTGATAGACGTCATACACGCCGACGATGTCAGCGATGAACAAGCCGTCGAACAGTCCGCGCTCCAGCAGTTGCGCCAGTTCGGTCCAGTATTCAATGGTGTTGTAGCGCGTTGAGGTATCGCGCGGATGCGTCCACAGGCCATGGTTGATGTGGCCGATGCAGTTCATGTTGAACGCATTGAGCAGGATCTTCTTTTTCGCCGCGCTCATCAGATCGTCCCTCGCAACGGAGGGTTTTCATCGTTGAGGTAGTAGTTGCCCACCGCGTGATATTTCCAGCGCACCGGGTCGTGCAAGGTGTGCACGCGGGCGTTGCGCCAGTGGCGGTCGAGGCCGTGTTCGATCAGTGTCGCCTGGCTGCCGGCCAGTTCGAACAGCGTGCTGCCGGCGGCCAAAGAGATTTCAGTGCTGATCGCCCGTGCTTCGGCGACGGCAATCGAAGCGGCAGCGACGGTTTCTGCGCTGGTCCCGGCTTGCGCTGCGTCGAGGAATTCGCCGGCGCGTTCAAGCAACGCCTCCGTGGCGTGCAGGCGAATGCTCAAGTGGCCGAAGCTCCTCAACGTCAGCGGGTCTTCGGTGGCTTTGTCGTTGCCGGAATCGATCCACGGCCGCGTCTTGCTGCGCACAAAGTGCAGGGTGTCTTCGTAAGCGGCGCGGGCAATACCGGTGTCGATGGCGGCGTGAAGGATCTGCGCCAGCGGGCCGACGGTGGTTGGACGTTCAAAGGCGCTTTGAAACGGCAGCACGTCTTCAGCCGCGACGTACACATCTTCGAACACCACCGAACCGCTGCCGGTGGTGCGCTGGCCGAAGCCGCTCCAGTCGTCGATCACGGTCAGGCCTTTGCTGTCACGCGGAACGAAGGCCAGTTGCTGCACACCGTTTTCATCGACAACGGAAGTTGGAATGCGCTGAGCATAAATCGCGCCGGTCGCATAGAACTTGCGGCCGTTGATGCGATAGCCGTCACCATCACGCTTGAGGCTGGTGACGCGGTCGTGAGCGGTTTTCGTACCTAGTTCCGCCAAGGCGTTGCCGAAGCGTTGCCCGGCCAGCACTTCGGCATAAAGCCGTTGTTTCTGCTGGTGACTGCCGTTAACCCGCAGCACTTCCAGCGCGTAAAAATGATTTTGCGGAATCTGCCCGAGCGAGCCGTCGGCTTGAGCGATCAGCGCGATGACTTTGGCCAAAGTCACGTTGGACACGCCAGCGCCGCCGTATTCCTTCGGTACGCTGATGCCCCACAGACCCGAGCGGGAAAACACGTCGAGTTCCGGCAGAGGCAGGCGGCGTTCACGGTCGCGCAGGGCGCTGTCGCGTTTGAAATCTTCGGCCAGGTCGCTGGCGACGATCAGGGCTTGCTCATCGCTGGTGATGACCGCGACGTGATGGGAAAGCGTCATGTTTTTCTCCAGATGTCTGGTCGTCAGATCCAGGAATGGCGAGCAGGCAAAGTGCCGTTGAGGCGATAGGCGCCGACCGCGTGATATTTCCAGCGCACCGGGTCGTGCAACGTGTGCACGCGGGCGTTGCGCCAGTGACGGTCGAGGTTGAATTCGGCGAGGGTGGCGCGGCTGCCGGCCAGTTCGAAAAGCTTTTCACTGGCCAACAGCGAGATCTCGGT
The DNA here is from genome assembly GCF_900187475.1 of Pseudomonas sp. Irchel s3h9. Lineage (NCBI taxonomy): Bacteria > Pseudomonadati > Pseudomonadota > Gammaproteobacteria > Pseudomonadales > Pseudomonadaceae > Pseudomonas > Pseudomonas sp. Irchel s3h9. The sequence goes on from NZ_FYDH01000001.1 coordinate 109,180, forward strand.
AGTCAGCACTTTCGCCTCCGCCACGGCGATAGAAGCGCGTGCGGCGGACTCGGCGGTGATCGGCGCGGCGTGCACTTGATCGAGCACTTTGCCGGCCTTGCGCAGCAGCGCTTCGGCGGCGTGCAGTTCGATTTTGAGTTTGCCGATATCGGCGATGACATAAAGATCATCGCTGGCGCGATCAACCTTGGCGTCGATCCACGGCCGTGCGCGGGTTTTGATGAACTCAATGGCGTCATCAATGGCGCCACGGGCGATGCCGGCGTCGATCGCGGCTTGAATCAGCTGCGACACCGCGCCTTGGGTGTTCGGGGTTTCGTTGATCTTCCAGTTGTCGACCACCAGGCTCGATTCGACACGCACGTTGTTCAGCAGAATCGTACCGCTGGCGGTGGTGCGTTGACCGAAGCCCGACCAGTCATCAACGATGCGCAGCCCCGGCGTGCCGCGACGGACGAAGGCCAGTACTTGCTTGCCGTCATCGTTGAGCGCTTTCACCGCAACCCAATGCGCAAACAGTGCGCCAGTGGAGTAGAACTTCTGGCCGTTGATCACGTAATCATCGCCATCGGCGGTGATCCGCGCTTTCAGTTCCAGGGTGTTTTTGGTGCCGCGCTCAGGACCGGCGTTGCCGATGCGCCAGCCTTCCAGAACGCTCTGGAATAGCTGTTGTTTCTGCGCTTCGGTGGCGCTGCCGAGTACCAGATTGATGATGCCGAACTGGTTCTGCGGGATCTGCCCCAACGCCGGGTCGGCGGCGGAGATGATCGCGAACACTTCGGCCAGAGTGACGAATGAAACCTGCGGGCCACCGTATTCGCGCGGGATGGCGATGCTGCCTAATCCGCTGCGGGTGAACTGTTCGATTTCCGACCACGGCAGCTTGCGCTGACGGTCGCGTTTCGCGGCCTGCACGCGGGCGACTTGTGCCAGCTCTTGGGCGGCGTTGATGGCTTGGGCGTCGTTGCGCAAGACCTGCGCAGGCAACAACAACGGGGCGATGTCCAGATCAGACTGGACGTTTGCATCTGCCAGACTGGACATCAGTGCCGCTCCTTGGCTGCACGCAATGCCCTGGCGATCTGCACTGGGGTGATTGTGTTCCGGACCATGCTACCTACCTCACATCTCATGAAAAACGCCGCAAAAGTGCGGCGAACGAATGAATGTCCGGTGGTCCGGTTTATATACCCTAAACGTGTATAAATATTAAATAAACTAACTTTTAGGAATATGCATAGAAGAGGTGATGGTCGGGTTGGTTAAGAATTTTTTTGCGGCTGGAATGATCCGGTGGCGAGGGCGCTTGCTCTCTCGCCACAGGGGCATTGTGTTCAGGGCTTGCGGGATTCGGCGGCTTTGAGTTCGGGCATGAGCGGGACTTTCAGATAAGGATTTGCGCAGCCGATTTTCAATGTGCGGGGCGGTGCCCAGCGGGAGTTGTTGCCGACCCGATCGAGAATGCAATACGTCACGTCCAGGCGCAGATCCTCGCCTGCTTCGACGATCACCGACGGCGGTACCCAGACCTGAATCGGCAAGCCGATATCTGCGGCGGTGACCGGTGCCAGATCCATGCGCACGTCACCCCAGCGCAAGGTGATGGCGTCATCCTCGGCCATGTTCAGGTACGGCTCGATGGTCAGCGGCACACCGCGTTTAATCTGGTTCGGATTGACGCCCTGACGGCGTATGGCGTCGGGGATGGCAACCGGGGCCAGTTGCTGATTTTCGTCTGCGCTCAGCGCCGTGGGTTGCCCGCCGGGGCAGTCCAGTTTGACCTGTACGCGCGTCGCCGCCGAAAACGCCGGCCCCTGACCGACCTGCATCACCCGGTAGTGGATGCGCGCGGTGCCGTTGGTGATGAAGCTTTCCGGCACCCTTAGGCTGACGGCTGTGCCGACGTCATCCGCCGTCAGCACTTTGGAAGCGACATAGCATTTGTTCCAGAACAGCTCGATGAGATCGCCGCTGTCCATATCAGGGTAGGGCGACACCTCGATCAAGAGGTGTGCGGCGGCAGCCAGATTGATGCCGGTTTTTTGCGCTGGCGCGAGGGTCGGCGCTGCCAGTTCGGGGGTGTGCGAAGTGCGGGTCATCGATTTCTCTCCTTGAAGCCTTGCAGCGAAGTCCGTTTCTGAAAGAACAAAAAGCGTGAATAAACTGGCAATAAAGCTTTGGGCTTTTATTCAAGTTGAAGACGGGGTGGTTAAACTAGTTGATGCCGGTTGCCGACTAGATAAGAGTCTGCGGGATGGGGTGTCAATAGACGATATTAGTTAATCCGTGAATTACGAATTAATCAGAAGTTTCCTACGCTGTCGCGGCCATATGCCTAAGTGATCAGGCGAAATGAGCCACGGGACACAGGGCTTTCTCGGCGTTTTATGCGCGGATTTATTTGAGCACTATCATTTCAGGTGGCAGGGGAGGAGGCGGGTGTTATCTGTTGCAGAACATATATATGTACTGTTTGGGATATGTTTTGTTTGAATGAGACTGAAGGGGGTAAATGTTTTATAAAGGAAACTTCCGTCCGTGGAAGTTATCGGTGATGCAATAAAAGTTCTCAGACGTGATTCAGGAACTTGCTGAGAAACTGTTTAGTGCGTTCTTCTTTCGGATTGGCAAACAATGCCTTCGCTTCACCTTGTTCGACGATCACGCCTTTATCGAAAAACACCACACGGTTGGCCACGTCACGAGCAAAACCCATCTCGTGGGTGACGATCACCATAGTGCGTTTTTCTTCAGCCAGGCCACGAATCGTCGCCAGCACTTCGCCGACCAGCTCCGGGTCAAGCGCCGAAGTCGGCTCGTCGAAGAGGATCACTTCCGGTTCCATCGCCAGCGCCCGGGCGATCGCTACGCGCTGTTGCTGACCACCAGAGAGACGACGCGGATAAGCGTCTTCTTTGCCGGCGAGTCCGACTTTGGCCATGAGCTTTTTGCCCAAGGCAATGGCGGCTTCGCGTGGCATCTTCTTGACCACAACCGGGCCTTCGATGACGTTTTCCAGTGCGGTGCGATGGGGGAACAGGTTGAAGTTCTGGAACACGAAGCCCACATGCTGGCGCAGGTTGCGCACCAGACTTTGCTGCTGGTTCAGCGGGCGGCCGGTATCGATTTCGATATCGCCGACCTTGATCCGGCCGCTTGTGGGTTGTTCAAGGAAGTTCAGGCAGCGCAGGAACGTCGTTTTCCCCGAACCGCTGGGGCCGATGATTGCGACGACTTCGCCTTCCTTCACCTCGAGGTCAATGCCGTTGAGCACGACCTGACCCTTGAATTGCTTGGTCAGTTTTTCCACGACAATCATGGGGTCAGGACTCCTGGTCGTGCCGATTGACCCGCTCTTCCAGCTTGTTTTGCAGGTGCGCGAGCACCGAGGCCAGAATCCAGTAGAGCAGTGCGGCACTAAGGTACATGGTGAAAATTTCGAAGTTACGTGCGCTGATCAACTGCGCCTGACGTAACAACTCCGGCACCTGGATAGTGGCGGCCTGTGCAGTGTCCTTGACCAGTGAAATGAAGCTGTTGCCGAGCGCGGGTAATGCCGTACGCATCGCTTGCGGCAAGATGGCCCGCCGCAGGGTTTGCGCGCGGGTCATGCCAATGCTCGCGGCGGCTTCCCACTGACCGCGTTCGATCGAGCTGATCGAAGATCGCAGGATTTCACAAATGTAGGCCGCCATGTTCAGCGAAAGGCCGATCAGGGCAGCCGGGATCGGATCGAGTTCGATCCCCACCTGTGGCAAGCCGAAATAGATCACGAACAGTTGCACCAGCAACGGCGTGCCGCGAAAAAACGACACGTAGATGCGGGCAATCCAGTTCGCCACTTTGAAGCGCGACAGACGCATCAACGCCAGGCTGAAGCCGAGCAGGAAGCCGAAGAACATGCCACCGAGGCTGAGGATGACCGTGAAGTACATGCCCTTGAGCAAAAAGGGCATGGCCTCCCGTACGATTTGGAAAGTTGCTTCCATTATTTAGTGACGTCAGCGCTGAAGTATTTTTCCGAAAGCTTGGCCAGCGTGCCATCGGCGCGCAGCTTTTCGATAGCCTTGTTCACTGCAGCCAACAGTTCAGGCTCGCCTTTACGCAAGGTAACGCCAGCTTCCTGACGAGAGAACGGTTCGCCTGCGGCAGTGGTGTCCTTGGCTTTGCGGGCGTATTCCAGTGCGGCCAGACGGTCGATCAGGATGGCGTCGATACGGCCGACACGCAGGTCCTGGAATTTAGTCGGATCATCTTCATAAGTGCGCACGTCAGCGGTCGGCACGTTGGCTTTGACCCACTGCTCGTAGTTGGTGCCCAGGCCCACGCCGACTTTCTTGCCACCCAGATCGGCAGCGGATTTGATGTTCAGGTCGGCGGCTTTCTTGGTCAGCACCAGCGCCTGAATCCCGGAAACTGTGTACGGCTCGGAGAAGTCATACTTCTTCTTGCGCTCTTCGGAAATGGTCACCTGGTTGATCACTGCATCCAGACGCTTGGACTCAAGCGCCGCGAGGATGCCGTCCCACTTGGTGGTCTGCAGTTTGACCTTCACACCCAGCTCTTTGGCCAGCGCCTCAGAGAATTCAACTTCGAAACCGGACAGCTTGCCGTCGGCATCAACGAAGCTGAACGGTGGGTAAGTGCCTTCCAGGCCGACGTTGATAACGCCTTTGTCCTTGATCTGTTGCAACTGTTCACCGGCCACTGCCTGGCCGATCAGGCCGGCGCTCAGCGCAAGGCCCAGCGAACCCACCAGCAGATTGCGACGTAGTGCGGAAAAATTCATGACAAGCCCCTGTGTTTTCTTATGGAAGACGCTTAAGGAAAGTTGGCGAATTGGTGATTCGGACGACAGCGCTATCCTGCCTTAAAGCAGCTTATGCGTCTCTCGCGAAATTCGCCTGCGGCGAGACTATAAGATGTCTGCGTTAGACTTGAAAATACTTAATATTTGAAATGTTATTCGTTATTGGAATATGTAATGTCTGTGGAAAAAGATCGCAGCCCGCGGCAGCTCCTACATGAGATCACTTGTAGGAGCTGCCGTTTTGATCTTCTGTTACAGGAAATCCTTGTAGGCAAACAACGCTGGCGCGCCACCGGTGTGCAGGAAGATGATCGGGCCTTCATCAAAGCGCTGACGACCAATCCCGTCGAGTAAACCTGCCATGGCCTTGCCGGTGTACACCGGATCAAGCAACACCGCTTCCTGACTCGCCAGCAGCTTCAGCGCCGCCAGCGTCCCGGCATTCGGCTCGCCATAACGCGGGCCGAAATATTCGTCCCACAACTCGACCTTGAAGCTGGCCGGCAGTTCGACGCCGAGCAGCGCCGCCGTGCGTTCGGCAAGTCCCTGAACCTTCGGTCGCTGATCTTCTTCACTGCGCGAAACCGTCACGCCAATCACCGGCAATTGCGGCAACACTTCGCTCAACGCCAATGCCAGACCGCTGTGCGTCCCGGCACTGCCTGAGGCCAACACTACAGCGGCGAAATTCAGGCCGGTGTCGTTGATCTGCTCGGCCAGTTCCAGACCGGCGCGCACATAGCCCAACGCACCGAGCGCATTGGAGCCACCGATTGGCACCAGATACGGCTTCTTGCCGTTGCTGCGCAGGCGGGCGGCGAGGGCGGTCAGTTGTTCGTCGGCGTTGTCGAGGTTGTCGACCAGTTCGACTTTGGTGTCGAACAGATCCAGCAGCAGGCGGTTGCCGTTGCCGGTGTAATTGCTGTCGTCAGTGCCCAGCGGATTTTCCAGCAGCGCCACGCAACCCAGGCCCAATTTGGCGGCCAGTGCGGCGGTCTGGCGAACGTGGTTCGATTGCAGCGCGCCGGCGGTGATCAGCGTGTCGGCGCCTTGCGCGAGAGCGTCGGCAGCGAGGTATTCGAGTTTGCGCAATTTGTTGCCGCCCATGGCCAGCGGCGTCAGGTCATCGCGCTTGATGTACACCTCGCGGCCAAGCCAGGTGGACAGGCGTTCGAGTTTTTCCAGCGGCGTTGGGTGGTTGAGCAGGTCGAGACGGTTAAAGCGGTCCAGCTGTTGTTTGATCATGGGTCCGTACTGGCGGAGGAAGATGAAAGGACTATAGGCACGCGCTTTTGCAGGGGCAACCGTGAATCGCTTATAGCCAAATGAACTGAGGCCAGCACTATCGGTTCTTAATTCGCCCTCGTAAGCATGCCGTAAAGTAGGCGCCGTTGACGCGGCCAGACAGTCCGGCCGCCCGTGAGGAGTCTTTACCGTGAGCGAGCGTTCCAGCCATTGGCAATTGCAGACCATCGTCAGTCAACTGCGCAGCGCGCGGGATCAGTGGCGGGCACAGAACGGCCGGGCGTCCGGCGAGCAGGGCGGTCGCGAGTTGCCGTCCCGTGCAGCGATGGCGGAGATTCTTGAAGCATTGTGTGGCGCGTTGTTCCCGATGCGCCTGGGCCCGGTTGACCTGCGCGAAGAGAGTGAAGATTTCTACGTCGGCCACACCCTCGATGTCGCGCTGAATGCGTTGCTGGCGCAGACCCGCCTGGAGTTGCGTTACGTCGCCCGCCACAGCGCGCAGGCTGACACCGAAGTCGAAGCCCGCGCGATTCAGATCGTACAAGATTTCGCCCTCGCACTGCCGGGCCTGCGCACGCTGCTCGACACCGATGTGCTGGCGGCCTATCACGGTGATCCGGCGGCACGCAGTGTCGACGAAGTGCTGCTGTGCTACCCGGGGATTCTCGCGGTGATTCACCATCGCCTCGCGCACCATTTGTATCGCGCCGGTTTGCCGTTGCTGGCGCGGATCAGCGCGGAAATCGCCCATTCGGCGACCGGTATCGATATCCATCCGGGTGCGCAGATCGGCCGTAGCTTCTTTATCGATCACGGCACGGGCGTGGTGATCGGCGAGACGGCGATCATTGGTGAGCGCGTGCGGATTTATCAGGCGGTGACGTTGGGCGCCAAGCGTTTCCCGGCAGATGAAGACGGGCAGTTGCAGAAGGGCCATCCGCGCCATCCAATTGTTGAAGACGATGTGGTGATTTATGCCGGGGCGACGATTCTCGGGCGGATCACCATTGGCAAGGGGTCGACCATTGGCGGCAATGTGTGGCTGACGCGCAGTGTGCCGGCGGGGTGCAATTTGACTCAGGCCAATTTGCAGCATGATGACGGGACGCAGAAGTAGGCTCTGAAATTGCGTTGCGGCATCTGGCCTCTTCGCGAGCAGGCTCGCTCCCACACTGGAATGCGTTTCAAATGTGGGAGCGAGCCTGCTCGCGAATGATTTTCAGACCAAATCAAGATAATGGCAATCAGCCAATTCTCCAGTGAACGAATACCCTCAAACCCACGTCATACCCATCCTTGAGCTAGCGTAGGAAAACTACCGCCTAGCCGTACGATTAGTCCTTGCCACCCTATCCATGTTTAACTTGAACGTTCATTCAAGTTAAACCGGTGGTTCGCTGCCCGCTCACAACAGGAGGCTTGCCTTTGCTGAGTCCGATCATTTCAGCCACGTTTCAACCCCTCGAGGTGCACGTTTCATGAGTGCATCGTCTACCCCCGCCAGCGGTCTGGTACGCATGAATCCGCCGGTGTTCTACTTCGCCGCGACGGTCATTCTGCTGTTTGGTCTCGTTGTCATCGTCATGCCGGAGCAGGCAGGCGCCTGGCTGCTGGAAGCGCAAAACTGGGCGGCCAATACGGTCGGCTGGTACTACATGCTCGCGATGACCCTGTATCTGGTCTTCGTGGTGGTCACCGCCTTATCCGGCTACGGCAAGATAAAACTCGGTGCCGACCACGACGAGCCCGAATTCAGTTACTTGTCCTGGGCCGGCATGCTGTTCGCCGCCGGGATCAGCATCACGCTGTTCTTCTTCTGCGTCTCTGAACCGCTGACCCATATGCTCCAGCCGCCGCAAGGCGAGGCGGGCACCGCGGATGCGGCACGTCAGGCGATGCAGATTCTGTTTCTGCACTGGGGCCTGCATGGCTGGGGCGTGTTTGCCTTCGTCGGCATGGCGCTGGCCTACTTCGCCTACCGCCACAACCTGCCGCTGGCGCTGCGCTCGGCGCTGTATCCGCTGATTGGCAAACGCATCAACGGCCCGATTGGTTACGCAGTGGACGGCTTCGGCATCATCGCCACGGTGTTCGGTCTGGGCGCCGACATGGGTTTTGGTGTGCTGCACCTCAACTCCGGTCTCGACTACCTGTTCGGCATCGCTCACACCCAGTGGATTCAAGTCGGTCTGATCACGCTGATGATGGGCGCGGCGATCATCGTTGCCGTCTCCGGCGTCGATAAAGGCGTGCGTGTGATGTCCGACATCAACATGCTGCTGGCCTGTGCGCTGCTGCTGTTCGTGTTGTTCGCCGGGCCTACCCAGCACCTGCTCAACACCTTGATCCAGAATCTTGGCGACTACCTCGGCGCCTTGCCGATGAAGAGTTTCGACCTCTACGCCTACGACAAACCGAGCGACTGGCTCGGCGGCTGGACAGTGTTTTACTGGGCCTGGTGGATTGCATGGTCGCCGTTCGTGGGCCTGTTCATCGCCCGGATTTCCCGTGGCCGGACCATCCGTGAATTCGTTTTCGGCGTGCTGCTGATTCCGCTCGGTTTTACCCTCGCGTGGATGTCGATTTTCGGCAACAGCGCGCTGGATCAAGTGCTCAACCACGGCATGAGCGCGCTGGGCATGTCGGCCATCGACAATCCGTCGATGAGCATTTACCTGCTGCTGGAAACCTACCCGTGGAGCAAAACCGTCATCGCCGTGACGGTGTTTATCAGCTTCGTGTTCTTCGTGACGTCTGCCGACTCCGGCACCGTGGTGCTCTCGACCCTGTCGGCCAAGGGTGGCAACCCAGACGAAGACGGGCCGAAATGGCTGCGAGTGTTCTGGGGCGCGATGACGGCGCTGATCACCAGTGCGTTGCTGTTCTCCGGCAGTATCGATGCGCTGAAATCAGCGGTAGTGCTGACCTCGTTGCCGTTCTCGTTGATCCTGCTGTTGATGATGTGGGGCTTGCACAAGGCGTTCTATCTGGAGTCGCAGAAGCAGATCGCGCAGTTGCACTCGCTGGCACCGGTCTCCGGTTCACGGCGCGGTACGGGCGGCTGGCGTCAGCGGCTGAGTCAGGCGGTGCACTTCCCGTCGCGTGACGAGGTGTACCGCTTCATGGACACCACGGTACGCCCGGCAATTGAAGAAGTGACGGCGGTGTTCGTTGAAAAAGGCCTCAACGTGGTCACCCAGCCGGATCCGGCGAATGACAGCGTCAGCCTGGAAATCGGCCATGGTGATGCGCATCCGTTCATCTATCAGGTGCAGATGCGCGGCTACTTCACGCCGTCGTTCGCGCGTGGCGGGATGGGCTCGAAGCAGCTCAACAATCGTCGCTATTACCGCGCCGAAGTGCATTTGAGCGAGGGCAGTCAGGACTACGATCTGGTCGGCTACACCAAAGAGCAGATCATCAACGACATCCTCGACCAGTACGAACGGCACATGCAGTTCCTGCACTTGGTCCGTTGATCGGCGCCTGAGCGTCGGGTCCGTTCAGGACTCGGCGCTTAGCACCATGAACAACACCATCGCCGCCATCGGTATGCCGAACACCGCACTGCCAATCACAATTTCCGAACCTAGCGGCTGGCCCGCATGCACCACTCCCACGGCGCCATTAATCATCGTCAATGCCAGCCACAGGGCGGCGAAGCCGTAGGCCATGGTCTGGCGGCTGAAGCCGATGCGCTCGCCGATGTAGAGCATCAGAGCGAGCAGGACCAGGCCGAAGAAAATGATGATGGCAGTGTGCATGGCGGGTTCTGTCTGGTGAAGGTGCATTGCCTGAATAATCGCTTTCGCGAGCAGGCTCGCTCCCACAATGGATCTCGGCTGGACATAAATTTTACGTACACAGGAAATCCCTGTGGGAGCGAGCCTTCTCGCGATAGGGCCACCTCGGTGTTCTTTAGAGCATAGCCAATCCAGCCCCCACCATATTCATCAGGTGCTTTCGCGCTCGATGACCTGGCATTGCAGCAGGTTCAGCCGTTGCACCTCGTCGCTCGGCAACACGCCAAGACTTTCCAATACGCGTGTTGCGGCCAGTACGCCGATCTCCAGCGCCGGTGGTTTGATCGTGCTCAGGCTCGGCAAAAGCATCTCGGCGAACGGGTAATCGCCGAAGCCAAGAACGGCACAGTCTTCGGGGATTTTGAAACCGGCGCGTTGCCCGGCGAGCAGGCCGCCGGCGGCGAGGTTGTCGTTGGCGAAAATGATTGCGTCGGGGCGCGGTGAGGCATTCATCAGCGCATCCATCGCCTGTTTGCCGGCCTCGAATGGCGCACGATCAGCGTCAGGGGCGTAGACCCAAGGATCCAGGCCGGATTTACGCAAGGTCGCCGCGTAACCATCGCGGCGTTCCAGGGCGCTGAAGTCCCCCGGCGCACTGTTCTGCACGAAGGCGATACGTTGGTAGCCTTTTTCCAGCAGATATCTGGCGGCTGTCACGCCCACCTCGAAATGCGAAAAACCGATCTGCATCGGCTCACGCGCCGGCTGGTAATCCCACGTCTCGATCACCGGAACATCCGCCTCGGCGATCATCTTTTCCGTGCCCGCACTGTGAAAGTGACTGGTCAGCACCAGCGCCGCTGGCGACCAGCCGAGAAACGCACGCACGGCGTTTTCTTCTTGTTCAGTGCTGAAGTAACTCGACGCCAGCAACAGCTGATAGCCATAACGACTGAGCGTATCGCTGAAGCCTTGAATGGTATTGGCGAAGATCGGCCCGGAGATATTCGGGATCACCATGCCGACGATTTTCCCCCGCGCCGAGGCCAGCCCGCCGGCCACCAGATTCGGCACGTAACCCAACTCGGCCACCACCGCCGCAATCCGCTCGCGACGCTCGGGCGAAACCTGCTCAGGCTGGTTGAAATAGCGTGACACGGTGATCGCCGAAACCCCGGCCTCACGCGCCACGGCATTCAGCGTTACACGTCCGGCGCCACGGCGTTTGCGGGGTTTTTCTTCGCTCAAGGTTCGATCCTTCTTAAAAACCAAATCGCATATAAAAGTAATTTTTCAGTATTGGACGCTCTATGTGCGGCTTGCCAATACTGTCGATGGTAGCGCTAACAAAGCGCGCTGTCTGCTACTCGCTCGAGCGAATGCCCAAGACACCGATTCAGGCGCTGTCGTCGCAGAACGGCAGCGGTTAAGGGCCAATTTCGAGCGGGCAAACATGCACAACATTCCTGGGGCGACAAACAAACTGGCGCAATCGATCCGCGCCGCTGGTTGGTTATTTACGGGGTTGGCGGCGCTGCCGTTGCCCAACGCATTCGCTACCGAGAGCAGTGATCAGGAGCCGACACTCAAATCCGTGACCGTCACCGCCACGCGCCGCGAAGAATCGCTGCAAAAGGTGCCGGTCGCGGTCTCGGTGATCGACGGCGAACAACTTGAGCGCGACAACCGCAACGGCGTGGCGAGTATCGTGCAGCAAGTGCCGTCGCTGAATTTCCGCACCGGCGCATCGAACAAGGACACCTCGTTGTTCGTGCGCGGCGTCGGTACGATTTCCACCTCGCCGGGCGTCGAGCCGACCGTGGCGACGGTAATCGATGGTGTGGTCTACGCGCGTCCCGGCCAATCCACTCTCGACTTGCTGGATCTGGAGCGTGTCGAAGTGCTGCGCGGCCCGCAAGGTACGCTGTTCGGCAAGAACGCCTCGGCAGGTGTACTCAACATCACCAGCAAGGCGCCAACCGCCGAGACCCACGGTTACATCGATCAGTCGTACTACAGCGGCAACGAAAGTCGCACCCGATTCGGCATCGGCGGCAGCCTGATTCCGGACACGTTGAAAGGCTCGATCAGCACGCTATTCGGGACCTACGATGGCAACGTCGACAACCAGCACAATGGCCAGGAGGTCAACGGTTACAACCATCGTGGCGTGCGCGGCAAACTCGAATTCACCCCGAATGACGACGTCACCTTCACCTTGATCGCCGACTACATGCAGTCCCACGACGACGGTCCAAACGGCGTGGTCAGCAAGTCGCTGACCCCGGCCTTCGCCAACGCGCTGAGTCCGGTCAATGCAAGCAGCCACAACCGCGACATCAACACCGACACCCGCTCACACGTTGAGGACACCAACAAAGGTCTGTCCGGCCAGCTCGACTGGCAACTGGGCGATTACACCCTGACGTCGATCACCGCGTGGCGCGGTTGGGACAATACGCAGTATCAGGATGGCGACCGGCTCGGCACAGTGACCGCAGCGTTTCCCGGGACCGCGGACAAGGGCGATCTGGCCTTCGATCAATACTCGCAGGAGCTGCGCCTGGCTTCGCCGAAGGGCGAATTTCTCGAATACGTCGGTGGCCTGTTCTACATGCACGGCAAGGACGACGAGACCTATCAACGCACGCTGACAACGACCACACGCACCGATCGCGGCGTCGCTGATTACAGCACCACCAGCGACAGTTACGCCGTGTTTGGCGAGAGCACGCTGAACTTCACCTCGGACTTTCGCGGCATCGCCGGCCTGCGCTACACCCACGATGATCTCGAATACGATCACCGCCGCGTTTCCACTTCGGCGACCACGGTCAGCGGCATTCAACCGGCCACCAGCAGTTCCGGTTCGGTGGACGAAGATGGCTGGTCCGGTCGCCTCGGCGTGCAGTACGACCTCAGCGATACCGTCACTACTTACCTGACCTACTCGCGCGGCTACAAAGGCCCGGCCTACAACGTGTTCTTCAACATGCAGCCGCGCGACACCGAGGCGCTCAAACCGGAAACCTCCAACACCTGGGAAGCGGGGATCAAAGCGACGAGCTGGAACAATCGCCTGACCACCAACCTCGCGATATTCCACAGCGAGTACGACAACTATCAGGCGAACTTCTTCGACACCGTCGCCGGGCAAGTGGTGACGCGCCTGATCAACGCTGGCAGTGTCAGCACCGAAGGTGTCGAACTCGATTACGCCTTGCAGGCGACCCAGCAATTGAAGCTGTCCGGCGCACTCGCCTACACCCGCGCGCGCATCGACGAATTCGCCTGCCCGGCAGGCGCAGCGGCGTCGTGCAACGTCAACGGCAAACCGCTGCCGTTCAGCCCGGACTGGAAAAGCTACGTGCGCGCTGATTACACCATCCCGCTCGATAACGGTCTGGATATCGAACTGGGCACCGATTACAGCTGGCAGAGCGAAGTGCAGTACGACATCAGCCAGAACGCCGACACCAAGCAGGGCGCCTACGGTCTGTGGAACGCCAGTGTCGCGCTGGCCGATTACAGCAATGGCTGGCGCGTGGCGCTGCTGGGCAAGAACCTCACCGACAAGTCTTATTCGCCATTGCTCGCCAGCGGCGGCAACTACATTTATCGCGCCGTGCCACGGGATGACGAGCGCTATTTCGGCGTGCAACTGCGCAAGGATTTCTGAGATGAGCAGACAGTTGAAACTCGGCGCATTCCTCATGGCCACCGGGCACCACGTGGCGGCGTGGCGTCATCCGGATGTGCCGGCCAACGCGGGTCTGGATTTCGCCCATTACAAGCGGCTGGCGCAAATTGCCGAGGCGGCGAAGTTCGATGCGTTGTTTGTCGCTGACAGCGTCGCCGCGCCGACTCAGGACATCGCCAGCCGCATGGCGCGCTCCGATCACTTCGAACCGCTGACGTTGCTCTCGGCGCTGAGTGCGGTGACCGAGCACATCGGCCTGATCGCCACGGCGACCACCAGTTACAACGAGCCGTATCACGTGGCGCGTAAATTCGCTTCGCTCGATCACCTTTCCGGTGGGCGTGCGGGGTGGAATCTGGTGACGTCGGACAATGCTGCCGAGGCGCTGAATTTCGGTCGTGATGAACATATTGGTCATGCCGAACGCTATAGCCGCGCCCGCGAGTTTCACCAGGTGGTGACCGGGCTTTGGGATAGCTGGGAAGATGATGCGTTTGCGCGCGACAAGGCCAGTGGGGCGTATTACGACCCTGCGAAACTGCACGTGCTGGATCACGTCGGTGAACACTTTCGGGTAAAAGGCCCGCTGAACGTTGCGCGTTCGCCGCAGGGGCAGCCGGTGATCGTGCAGGCCGGTTCTTCCGAGACTGGGCGTGAATTGGCGGCGCAGACCGCTGAGGTGGTGTTCACCGCGCAGACCTCTCTGGCCAACGCTCAGGCGTTCTACGCCGACCTCAAAGCACGTTTGCCCAAGTACGGTCGCAGCGCCGATTCGCTGAAAGTCATGCCCGGGGTTTTTGTCGTGGTCGGCGGCACCGAAGCCGAAGCACAGGAAAAATGTGAAACGTTTCAGCAATTAGTCGAACCCGAGGTTGGCGTTGCCTTGCTTGGGCGTATGCTGGGTAACTTCGATTTGTCGAAGTACCCGCTGGACGGGCCGTTGCCGGAGTTGCCGCTGACGGAAAGCGGTCAGCAGAGCCGGCAGAAATTGCTCACTGAGCTGGCGGGGCGCGAGAACCTGAGCCTTGCCGATCTGGGGCGCAAGATTGCGGGCGGGCGCGGGCATTACAGCCTGGTCGGTACGCCGGAGCAGATCGCTGATCGCTTGCAGGAATGGTTCGAACAGGGCGCGGCGGACGGTTTCAACGTGCTGGTGCCGCACTTGCCCGGCGGGCTCGAAGACTTCGCCAATGGCGTGGTCCCGGAACTGCAACGGCGCGGGCTGTTCAGAACCGAGTATGAAGGCCGGACGTTGCGCCAGAACCTGGGTCTGGCCCGACCCGGCAATCGATTTGTGTAACACCCTTCGCGAGCAAGCTCGCTCCCACAGGGAAATGCATTCCAATGTGGGAGCTAGCCTGCTAGCGATGAAGTCGACACCCATTTCAAGACAGACAAGAGAGGATTCGATGACTTACACCGCTGCCGAAAACCGCTATGACTCCATCCCTTACCGCCGCGTCGGCCGCAGCGGTCTGGTGCTGCCGGCGCTGTCGCTGGGCCTGTGGCACAACTTCGGCGACAGCACGCCGATCGACACCCAGCGTGCCTTACTGCGCACCGCGTTCGACTTGGGGATCAACCACTTCGACCTGGCCAACAACTATGGCCCGCCGTACGGCAGCGCCGAGATCAATTTCGGCCGCCTGCTGCGCGAAGATTTCAAGCAGTATCGTGATGAGCTGATCATCTCCAGCAAGGCCGGTTGGGACATGTGGCCCGGCCCTTACGGCCAGGGCGGCGGCTCGCGCAAATATGTGCTGGCCAGCCTCGACCAGAGCCTGCAGCGCCTCGGTCTGGACTATGTGGATATCTTCTATTCGCACCGTTTCGACCCGGATACCCCGCTGGAAGAGACCGCCAGCGCCCTCGCCACTGCCGTGCAACAGGGCAAGGCGTTGTACATCGGTATCTCGTCGTATTCCGGGGTGAAAACCCGCGAGATCGCGGCGCTGTTGAACGAGTGGAAAGTGCCGCTGCTGATTCATCAACCAGCGTACAACCTGCTCAATCGTTGGGTGGAAAAGGATCTGCTGGATACCACCGATGAACTCGGTACTGGCGTGATTGCTTTCACTCCACTGGCGCAAGGTCTGCTCACCGACAAATACCTCAACGGCGTGCCGGCGGATGCGCGGGTCAATCGTCCGGGCGGTGGTTCGTTGCAGGCTTCGCATCTGTCCGAGGCCAACATCGCTCATGTGCGGGCGTTGAATGAAATTGCCAAGCGTCGTGGTCAGAGTCTGGCGCAACTGGCACTGGCGTGGACGTTGCGGGATTCACGGGTGACCTCGGCGCTGATTGGTGC
Organism: Pseudomonas sp. Irchel s3h9; assembly: GCF_900187475.1. Classification (NCBI taxonomy): domain Bacteria; kingdom Pseudomonadati; phylum Pseudomonadota; class Gammaproteobacteria; order Pseudomonadales; family Pseudomonadaceae; genus Pseudomonas; species Pseudomonas sp. Irchel s3h9. The sequence goes on from NZ_FYDH01000001.1 coordinate 124,986, forward strand.
GAGCCGGCCGGAGCAGATTATCGAGAACGTCGGGGCGTTGAAGAATTTGAGCTTCAGTGCTGAGGAGCTGGCGGAGATTGACCGGTTTGCCCAAGAGGGCGGGATCAATCTTTGGGAGAAGCCTTCGACGGCGGAGTGAGTCACCCTCACCCCAGCCCTCCCGAAACGTCGGACCGCCCAGAGGGAGAGGGGGCCGACCGAGGTGTCTGTAGCCATACATCGACCTGAAAAACCGAGTCGACTATGGATTCAGCAAAGCAATATCAGGTCGGCGTACCTCTAAAACATCCCCCCTTTCAGTTCCCTCTCCCTCCGGAAGAGGGTTAGGGTGAGGGGCTTTTGGCTGTTAAAACGGCTCAACGAAAAAACGGCACATCCCCCAACACCGTCGCCCGCTGCATCACCCGCCGCGCCGGCCGATAATCATCCACCGCGTAATGCTGAGTCACGCGGTTATCCCAGAACGCAATGTCGTCCTGCTGCCAACGCCAGCGAATGGTGAATTCCGGCCGCGTCGCATGGGCGAACAGAAACTTCAGAATCGCCTCGCTCTCGGTTTCCGACAGCTCATTGATCTTCGACGTGAAGCCTTCATTGACGAACAACGAACGCCGTCCGCTGACCGGATGCGTACGGATCACCGGGTGCGACAGCGGTGGATTCTTGCGCCGTGCCTCTTCCCACTGCGCCAACGCTTCAGGCGTATTGCCATAGCGCTCCAGTGGAAACGAGCGAGTGAAATCGTGGGTCGCGGTCAGCCCTTCGAGCAAGGCTTTCATTGACGCCGACAGCGCTTCGTACGCAGCAATCCCGCTGGCCCACAGCGTGTCGCCACCGAACTCCGGCAGCAACTTGGCGCTGAGCACCGCGCCCATCGCCGGCGTCGGCAGGAAGGTCACGTCGGTGTGCCAGATTGCGTTGTCACGCACGTCGGTGACGGCGGTGTCGAGGATCAACACTTCCGGTTGTTCCGGCACGTTCGGGTAGATCGGGTGAATGTGCAGATCACCGAAGTACGCGGCGAAACGCGCTTGTTGTGGCGGTTCGATTGGCTGTTTGCGGAAGAACAACACTTGATACTTGAGCAGCGCTTGTTCGATGGCGTCGCGGTGTTCCAGGCTCAGCGGCTGACTGATGTCGACGCCGCTGATCTGCGCGCCGAGGGCCGAGCTTAATGGGGTGATGTTGAGGCTGCTCATGGTCTTTCTCTTCGAATTCGGAGTGTCATGCTTTTGTGGGAGCGAGCCTGCTCGCGAATGCGGAGTGTCAGGCGACAGTGCAGTGACTGATCCGACGCTTTCGCGAGCAGACTCGCTCCCACAGGGGAAGTTTCACAAGGCGATTTAGTGGGCCTGGCCGTGCCACGGCACCAGTTTGCGTTGCAGGGCGCGCAGGCCCATTTCCATGGCGAAGGCGATCAGGGCGATAACCAGAATCCCCAGCACCACCACATCGGTGACCAGGAATTGCGCGGCCGACTGCACCATGAAGCCCAAGCCACTGGTGGCTGCGATTAATTCAGCGGCGACCAACGTCGACCAACCAACCCCCAGACCAATGCGCACGCCAGTCAAAATATCCGGTAACGCGCTCGGCAAAATTACATGACGAATCAGCTGCAAACGCGTCGCGCCCAGCGACTGCGCAGCACGCAATTTCGCCGGATCAACCGTGCGCACACCGGTCGCGGTGGCAATGGCAATCGGCGCGAAAATCGCCAGATAGATCAGCAGCACTTTCGACAACTCGCCGATGCCGCACCAGATCACGATCAGCGGCAAATAGGCCAGCGGTGGGATAGGGCGGTAGAACTCGATCAGCGGATCGAGCACGCCACGGGCGATGCGATTGGCCCCGATGGCAATGCCCACCGGCACGGCGGTCAGGATCGCAAAACCGAGGCCCAGACCGATGCGGCTCAGGCTGGCGCCCAAGTGCTGCCACAACGTCGAATCCATGTAACCAGTAGTCGCCAGCAACCAGCCTTTTTGCAGCACGGCGGACGGTGGCGGCAGGAACAGCGGCTCGATCAATCCAGTGGCTGTTACGGCCCACCAGATTGCCAACAACGCGAACAGCGTCAGCAGGCTGATCCAGCGCGTGCTGAGGCTGCGGCGTACGGGAATCGCCACGGATGGTTTCGCGGGTTTTACCGCAGCCGAGGAAACGTCGTAACTGCTCATGCGCGCTCCTGCCGTTGTGCGGCGCTGCGTTGCGAGAACACTTTGCTCAGCACGTGTTCACGGGTTTCGATAAAACGCGGATCGGATTTGATCGCACGGGCGGACTCGCCAGTGGCGTAACGCTGAGCGAAATCCAGGTGCAGACGCTCAACGATCTGCCCCGGATTCGGCGCGAGCAGAATCAGGTCAGTGGCGAGGAACACCGCTTCTTCAATGTCGTGGGTAATCAGGAAAACCGGTTTGGCCGTGCGCTGCCAGACTTGCAGCAACAGCTCCTGCATCTGTTCGCGAGTGAACGCGTCGAGGGCACCGAAAGGCTCGTCCATCAGCAACACGCGCGGATCAGCGGCGAGCGCGCGGGCGAGGCCGACACGTTGCTTCTGGCCACCGGAGAGTTGCCAGATGCGGCGACTTTCGAACCCTGAGAGATCAACCAGCGCGAGCATTTCACGGGCGATTTTTTCGCGCTTGTCCTTGGCGATACCGGCCAGCTCCAGACCGAATGCAACGTTGGCCAACACGTCCTGCCAAGGCAGCAAAGCGTCGTCCTGGAACACCACGCCACGTTCGGCGCTCGGGCCTTTGACCGGCACACCGTCGAGGGTGATGCGCCCGGCGCTCGGCTCGACGAAACCGGCAATCAGGTTCAACAGCGAAGTCTTGCCACTGCCGGACGGGCCGAGGGCCACCAGCAATTGCTGAGGCCCCAGGGTCAGAGAAATATCCGCCAGCACCGGTGTCGGGCTGCCCGGGTACTGTGCGCTGATGCGCTCCAGCTGTAGCAAGGCCATCGCAGTTAACTCCCGATCAGTTGGTGATGTATTTGGCGCTGACGTACGGCGCGTAGTCCGGCAGAACCGCTTCGACCTTGCCCTGCTCCTTGAGGAACGCGGCGGTGTCGGTGATGGCTTGGGTGGTCGGCGCGCCTAGGGTGACGACTTGATCAGCCGCCAGCGGGTAGACGTTGCCTTGCAGCAGCAGCGGAATGTCGCTGGCCTTGGCGCCGGAGAGTTTCACCAGTTTGTCGACGTTGGACTGTTTGGCGAGCCAGGCTTTCGGGTCTTTGCGGTAGTCGGCGTAGGCGTCGAGGGTGACCTTGGCGAACGCGGTGACGATTTCCGGGTGCTTCTCGGCGAAGTCTTTGCGCACGATCCACGCATCGAACGTCGGCGCGCCAAACTTGGCCAGTTCGCCGGAGGTGATCAGCACTTTGCCGTTTTCCTTGGCGACACCGAGTGCCGGATCCCACACGTAGGTGGCGTCGATGTCACCGCGTTTCCACGCGGCAATGATCGCTGGCGGGGCGAGGTTGAGCACGGTGACTTTCGACGGATCAATGTTCCAGTGCTTCAGCGCCGCGAGCAGGCTGTAGTGACCGGTGGATACGAACGGCACGGCGATTTTTTTGCCGATCAGGTCTTGCGGGGTCTTGATCCCGGAACCGTCGCGAGCGACCAGTGCTTCGGCGGCGCCGATCTGGGTGGCGATTAGGAAGGTTTCGACCGGGACTTTGCGCGTGATCGCGGCGGTCAGCGGGCTCGAACCGAGGTAGCCGATCTGCACGTCACCGGAGGCGATGGCAGCGATGATGTCGGCGCCGTTGTCGAACTTGCGCCAGGCGATGTCGGCTTTGGTGGCTTTTTCGTAGGCGCCGTCGGCCTGGGCGACTTTCGCCGGGTCAACGGTGGTTTGGTAGGCGACGGTAAGGTCGGCGGCCTGGGCCAGAAAACTCGCGGCAGCCAGAGAGGCCGCGGCCAGTAGGCGAAGCGGGAAATTCAGTTTCATTGAACAGCTCCATATCAGGCGACCGAGCGTCGGCGTGAAAGGAGACTAAATGATCTAAGAATCAGTAAATAAATAACTTTTTAGAATGAGCTTATGAGCGGAAAAATCTAAGGCTTGGTGGGATTGGGGGGGTAGATCGTTCCCACGCTCTGCGTGGGAATGCAGCCGGTGACGCTCCGCGTCACCTGGACGCAGAGCGTCCCTTGAGGCGTTACCACGCGGAGCGTGGGAACGATCAGAATTGTGGATATTTCGGATCTTGCGTTCGACGTTAGATCTTTGCCCCCTCACCCCAGCCCTCTCCCCCAAGGGGGGCGAGGGGGAAAGGGAGCCGATCTTTGTGCTTTTCAAGGCCTGAGTTCGGCTCGGTATTTCACGTCAGCGTACTTCGCACCAACAACCCGGTCAGTCCCCTCTCCCTCCGGGAGAGGGTTAGGGGGAGGGGCTCTTCAGTTGCTGATCGCCAAAATACTCGCCTGATACGACCCGACGAATACGTCGAAATCACCGACTTCGTTCTGCTCCAGCTCAGCCTGCGCTGCCAGAGAAGTACGCGCCAGCTCCTCAAACTTCGCCTGCTCATCCGCCGCCAAAGGCTCGCTACGGAAAAACTCGGCATGCGCCTGACTCTGACGCAACGAAAACTGCGCAAAGCTTTCCTTGTGCTCCGCCATCGCCGCCAACACTTGCGCGGATGGCGTAAGGGACGGATCGCTGACCTTGGCCAGTTGCGCATCCAGCGCCTTGCTGTGCGCATCGCCGCCATGGCTCTGATCCAGCAGCGCCGCCAGCGGGGCGATTTGCTCCAGCAGTTCTGCCGCCCAGGTCTTCATCTCGACCGGTTCACCGTCACGCTGCAATTGCAGGCCTGGACGACGACCTTCCTTGACCACGCTGAGGAAGTTCGACGTCGCATTGCCGCACGAGGTGTTGGTCAGCAACGGGCTGTCGTTCAGCGCGCAGTACAGCAGGAACGCGTCGAGGAAGCGCGACTCGGTGAGGTCGATGCCCATCGGCAGGAACGGGTTGATGTCCAGGCAACGCACTTCAACGTACTGAATGCCACGGGCCACCAGCGCCTGAATCGGCCGCTCGCCGGTATAGGTCACGCGTTTCGGGCGGATGTTGGAGTAGTACTCGTTTTCGATCTGCAGGATGTTGGTGTTGAGCTGCACCCACTCACCATCCTGGTGCGTGCCGACTTCAACGTACGGCGCGTACGGCGTGGCCACGGCTTTGCGCAGGCTGTCGGTGTAGCTCGCCAGATCGTTGTAGCAAGGCGTCAGACCGGCCTGGGCGTTGCTCTGGTAACCAAGGTCGCTCATGCGCAGGCTGGTCGCGTACGGCAGATACAGCGTGTCTGGATCGAGCTGTTCCAACTGATGCGAACGGCCACGCAGGAAACCGGCGTCCAGCGCTGGCGAAGCACCGAACAGGTACATCAGCAGCCAGCTGTAACGACGGAAATTACGGATCAGTGCGATGTAGGAAAACGACTGGTAATCGCGATCGGTGCCGACAAAACCTTCGGTTTCGCGCAGCAGTGGCCAGAGCTTTTCCGGCAGGGAGAAATTGTAGTGAATCCCGGCGATGCACTGCATGGTCTTGCCGTACCGCAGGGCCAGGCCCTTGCGGTAGACGTACTTGAGCTGACCGATGTTGGAGGTGCCGTAGTAGGCGATCGGGATGTCTTCCTCGGCCGGCAACGGGCACGGCATCGATGGACTCCACAGGTACTCGTTGCCGAGCTTGCTGTAGGCAAAGCGGTGAATCTTGTCCAGGCTCGCCAACGTGTCGGCCGGATCCGGCAGAGCGGGCGTGATGAATTCCAGCAGCGACTCGGAGTAGTCGGTGGTGATTTGTTCGTTGGTCAGCGCGGAACCCAAGGCTTCGGGGTGCGGCGTTTGCGCCAGGCGACCTTCGCTGGTCACGCGCAGGCATTCACGTTCGATACCGTGCAGGCACTGCTCGAGCAGAGAGAGGTTAGCGCGCTCGCCGAGCAGAGCCAGGCGGCGGTTGAGAAGTTCGCTCAATTTGGATTCCTTCACGCGTCAGTCGCCCCAATATGGGGGTGGGCAAGACGGTCTACAAGGGTGAAGTTGAAACTGGCGTTTTCGCCTGGTTTTTCTAGCCGGTCAGCCGCACACATACCTGTAGGAGCTGCCGCAGGCTGCGATCTTTTGATCTTGCTATTGAAAAACAAAATCAAAAGATCGCAGCCTGCGGCAGCTCCTACAGGATTCGTTGCGCCGAAATTAACTCAAAATGATGACCGGTAGCTACAGGACAGCGAACGTGCCTTGCGCTTTTGCGACCAGTTTGTCGCCCTGCATCACGTCGGCTTCGACCACCAAAGTACGTCGGCCCGGGTGAATCACCCGCGCCGTGCACATGACCTCACCGTCGGAAACGGCGCGGATATAGTTGATCTTGCATTCGATGGTCGCGCTCTGCTGATCGAAGCCATGAGTGCTGGAACAGGCCAGCCCCATGGCGATATCGACCAGACTGAACAGCGCGCCACCGTGCAATTTGCCGCCGCGATTGCGCAGTTCCGGTTCCAGCACCAGGGCGACTTGCGCCACCCCGGTTTCCAGGCTGTGCAGGCGGCAGCCCAACAGCTTGAAAAACGCGCTCTCGACGAGCCCGGCCGGAATCTCCATCAGCGTTTCTTCAACTGCTTGGCGTTGGCGAACAGCGAGGCCATCGCGTTGTTCACTGGCGCTGCGGTGGCGGTTTCCTTGCGCGGTGCGTTGTTCGAAGGCTGGCGTTGCGCCGAGCCTGGACGCGAGCCACGGGCGCCGTCGATCTTCTCGCCCGGGGTGTCGCCCATGCGCATCGACAGACCGACGCGTTTGCGCGGAATGTCGACTTCCATGACCTTCACTTTCACCACATCGCCGGCCTTCACCGCTTCACGCGGGTCCTTGATGAACTTCTCCGACAGCGCCGAGATGTGCACCAGACCGTCCTGATGCACGCCGATGTCGACGAAGGCACCGAATGCGGTCACGTTGGTGACAACGCCTTCGAGGATCATCCCCAATTGCAGGTCTTTGAGGTCTTCAACGCCTTCCTGGAACTCGGCAGTCTTAAACTCCGGACGCGGGTCGCGGCCCGGTTTTTCCAGCTCTTGCAGGATGTCGGTGACGGTTGGCAGACCGAACGTCTCGTCGGTGAATTTCTTCGGATCCAGACGCTTGAGGAACCCGGCATCGCCGATCAGCGAGCGAATGTCGCGGTCGGTTTCAGCGGCAATGCGCTGCACTAGCGGGTAGGCTTCCGGGTGAACGGCCGACGAATCCAGCGGGTTGTCGCCGTTCATCACGCGTAAGAAACCGGCCGCCTGTTCGAAGGTTTTTTCGCCCAGACGCGCGACTTTCTTCAGCGCTGCGCGGGTTTTGAACGCACCGTGTTCGTCGCGGTGCGTGACGATGTTTTGCGCCAGCGTCGCGTTGAGGCCGGAGATCCGCGCCAGCAGCGCCACCGAAGCGGTGTTCACGTCAACGCCGACGGCGTTCACGCAGTCCTCGACCACAGCGTCCAGGCCGCGCGCCAGTTTCAACTGCGAAACGTCGTGCTGATACTGGCCGACACCGATGGATTTCGGATCGATTTTCACCAGCTCAGCCAGTGGATCCTGCAGACGACGGGCGATGGACACCGCGCCGCGGATCGACACATCCAGATCCGGGAATTCCTTGGCCGCCAGTTCCGACGCCGAGTACACCGATGCACCGGCTTCGGAGACCATGACTTTGGTCATCTTCATCGCTGGATATTTTTTGATCAGCTCGATCGCCAGTTTGTCGGTCTCGCGGCTGGCGGTGCCGTTGCCGATGGCGATCAGATCAACCGAATGCTTGGCGCACAGGGCGGCCAGAATGGCGATGGTCTGATCCCATTTGTTGTGCGGCACGTGCGGGTAAACCGTGGCGTGATCAAGCAGTTTGCCGGTCGAGTCGACCACGGCGACCTTGCAGCCGGTACGCAGGCCCGGGTCGAGACCCAGTGTTGCACGCGGGCCGGCCGGGGCGGCCAGCAGCAAGTCGTGCAGGTTGTGGGCGAAGACGTTGATCGCTTCGGTTTCGGCGCCGTCACGCAGCTCGCCGAGCAGGTCGGTTTCCAGGTGGGTGTAGAGCTTGACCTTCCAGGTCCAGCGCACCACTTCACCGAGCCACTTGTCGGCCGGGCGGTTCTGGTTCTGGATGCCAAATTGCTGGCCGATCATGCCTTCGCACGGGTGCATGGTGCCCGGCAGTTCGTCGCCGACTTTCAGCGCGGAGCTGAGGATGCCTTCGTTGCGTCCACGGAAAATGGCGAGCGCGCGGTGCGACGGCATGCTTTTCAGCGGTTCGTCGTGTTCGAAGTAATCGCGGAACTTGGCGCCTTCCTCTTCCTTGCCAGCGATGACGCGGGCACTGAGGGTCGCTTCCTGTTTCAGGTAGTTACGCAGTTTCTCCAGCAGGCTGGCGTCTTCTGCGAAGCGTTCCATGAGGATGTATTTGGCGCCTTCGAGCGCAGCCTTCACGTCGGCCACGCCTTTTTCGGCATCGACGAAGCGTGCGGCTTCGGTTTCCGGGGTCAGGTTCGGGTCGTTGAACAGGCCATCGGCCAAGTCGCCGAGGCCGGCTTCCAGGGCGATCTGGCCCTTGGTACGGCGCTTCTGCTTGTACGGCAGGTACAAGTCTTCGAGGCGAGTCTTGGTGTCAGCAAGTTTGATGTCGCGCTCAAGGGCAGGGGTGAGTTTGCCTTGCTCTTCGATGCTGGCGAGGATGCTGATGCGCCGTTCGTCGAGTTCTCGCAGGTAGCGCAGGCGCTCTTCCAGATGACGCAACTGGGTGTCATCGAGGCTGCCGGTGACTTCTTTCCGGTAACGGGCGATGAAGGGAACGGTAGAGCCTTCATCGAGTAGCGCGACGGCCGCTTCGACCTGTTGTGGGCGTACGCCGAGTTCCTCGGCAATGCGGCTGTTGATGCTGTCCATAAAACCACCTGACATATTGTGAAATCAGGCTCGCAGGCACGGAAATAAAGGCCCGGAGTCTGGTTGAGCGGCTAGAAAATTGCCGCTGCCTGGGTCAAAAGGCAGCCCATTGACCCTTGAAATCGAACAATTACTGCGCGCGGCAGGAAAAAAAGCCTGCCACCTGCGGTAACGATTCAGACGTTGCCTGGCACAAAACGCCGCGCATTATAACCAGCGTTCTGTCATTCGGGGGCGTCGCAGTCTGTAGGCATAAACCCCGGTTTTCTGGCAGTGAAGGAAAAATCTGCTAACAATGCACACGGTGCGTATAACGGCAGCTACGCCATAATGCGCGCCGAGCTAAAAGGAGCATCCAATGAGCAGCACTGCACAAACTGCTGAAGGCGAAAAAATTCTCATCGTTGACGACGATCCGGGCTTAAGCAGCCTGCTGGAACGTTTTTTCGTCAGCAAGGGCTACCGTGCCCGCACCGTACCGAACACCGAGCAGATGGATCGTCTGCTGTCGCGTGAAGTTTTCAATCTGGTGGTCCTCGACCTGATGTTGCCTGGCGAAGACGGTCTGACCGCGTGCCGCCGTCTGCGGGCCGCGAACAATCAGATTCCGATCATCATGCTCACCGCCAAGGGCGATGAGATGAGCCGCATCAAAGGCCTGGAACTGGGCGCCGACGACTATCTGGCCAAGCCGTTCAACCCGGATGAGCTGATGGCCCGTGTCAAAGCTGTCCTGCGTCGTCAGGCCGCACCGGTACCGGGCGCGCCGGGCAGCGAAGACGAAAACGTCACCTTCGGTGATTACGTCTTGTCGCTGGCCACTCGAGAATTGAAGCGCGGCGAAGAAGTGCACATGCTCACCACCGGTGAGTTTGCGGTACTCAAGGCTTTGGTAATGAACGCGCGTCAGCCACTGACCCGTGACAAACTGATGAACCTGGCCCGTGGCCGCGAGTGGGATGCCCTCGAGCGTTCCATCGATGTGCAGATTTCCCGTCTGCGTCGCATGATCGAGCCTGATCCGTCGAAGCCGCGCTATATCCAGACTGTCTGGGGCGTGGGCTACGTGTTCGTACCGGATGGTGCCGCCACCAAGTGATCGGTGATTTGTAGGAGCGGGTCTGCAGGTTTTGGTCGAACGGCCATGCCCGCAGACTCGCAATCCGCAATATGCGAGCATTGCTCGCTCCTGCAAGTGTGTAGCGGTTATAGATGAAAACCCCTGTCTGGTTCCCCCAAAGTTTTTTCTCCCGCACCCTTTGGCTGGTGCTCATCGTCGTGCTGTTTTCCAAGGCGCTGACCCTGGTTTATCTGTTGATGAACGAGGACGTGCTGGTGGATCGCCAATACAGCCATGGCGTCGCCCTGACGCTGCGTGCCTATTGGGCTGCGGATGAAGAAAACCGCGCAAAGATTGCTGATGCGGCGACCCTGATCCGGGTGGTCGGCGCCGGTGTGCCGGAAGGCGAACAGCACTGGCCGTACAGCGAAATCTATCAGCGACAAATGCAGGCGGAGCTGGGCGCCGACACCGAAGTGCGCTTGCGCATGCACTCGCCGCCAGCGTTGTGGGTGCGCGCGCCGAGCCTCGGTGATGGCTGGTTGAAGGTGCCGTTGTATCCGCACCCGTTGCGTGGCCAGAAAATCTGGAACGTGCTCGGCTGGTTCCTCGCCATCGGCTTGCTCTCGACAGCCTCTGCATGGATTTTCGTCAGTCAGCTCAACCAGCCGTTGAAACGTCTGGTGTATGCCGCCCGGCAGCTTGGTCAGGGCCGTAGCGTGCGGCTGCCGATCAGCGATACACCGAGCGAGATGACCGAGGTCTATCGCGCTTTCAACCAGATGGCGGAAGACGTCGAACAGGCCGGTCGCGAGCGTGAATTGATGCTGGCCGGCGTATCCCATGATCTGCGCACACCGTTGACCCGCTTGCGCCTGTCGCTGGAGTTGATGGGCGACCGCAACGACCTGACCGACGACATGGTGCGCGACATCGAAGACATGGACGCGATTCTCGACCAGTTCCTCGCGTTTATTCGTGATGGTCGCGACGAGTCGGTGGAAGAGGTGGATCTGACTGATCTGGTGCGCGAGGTGGCGGCGCCATACAACCAGAATGAAGAGAAAGTGCGTTTGCGTCTGGAGCCGATTCAGCCGTTCCCGCTGCGTCGGGTCTCGATGAAGCGCTTGCTCAATAACCTGATCGGCAACGCCTTGAACCATGCCGGCGGTAGCGTGGAAGTCGCGGCTTATGTGTCCGGTGACGTCAATGCGCCTTATGTGGTGCTGAGCGTGATGGACCGCGGCGCGGGGATTGATCCTTCGGAACTTGAAGCGATTTTCAACCCGTTTACGCGAGGCGATCGTGCCCGGGGCGGTAAGGGCACCGGCTTGGGGTTGGCGATTGTGAAGCGGATTGCTTCGATGCATGGCGGCAATGTTGAATTGCGTAATCGGTCCGGGGGTGGACTGGAAGCGCGGGTGAGGTTGCCGTTGGGGCTAATGTTGCCTAGGGACGCTGTGTAGATCAAAAGCCCCTCACCCCAGCCCTCTCCCAGAGGGAGAGGGAGCCGACCGAGGTGTCTTGCGTCATACATCGACCTGCAAAATCAGGTCGATTATGGATTCAGCGGTACTCGTTCAAGTCGGCGTAGTTCTCCAATATCCCCCAATCAGTCCCCTCTCCCTTCGGGAGAGGGTTAGGCGGGCGGCGTTCCGATGAGGGGCTCTTGCTCTTAGCTCTAGCTCTTCGCTTTAGCCCTTGCCTTTGGTGCGGGTCATATTCGGCCCGCCATTCTTCTCAAGATGCTCAATGATGATCCCCGCCACATTCTTGCCGGTAGTGGTCTCGATCCCTTCCAGCCCCGGCGACGAGTTCACTTCCATAACCAGCGGCCCGTGATTGGAACGCAGGATATCCACACCCGCCACCGCCAGGCCCATGACCTTGGCTGCGCGCAACGCGGTCATGCGCTCTTCCGGGGTGATCTTGATCAGGCTGGCGCTGCCGCCACGATGCAGGTTGGAGCGGAACTCGCCCGGCTTGGCCTGACGCTTCATCGCTGCGATGACTTTGTCACCGACCACGAAGCACCGAATATCCGCACCGCCCGCTTCCTTGATGTACTCCTGAACCATGATGTTTTGCTTCAGGCCCATGAACGCCTCAATCACCGACTCCGCCGCCGTGGCGGTTTCGCACAACACCACGCCGATACCCTGGGTGCCTTCCAGCACCTTGATCACCAGCGGCGCGCCGTTGACCATGTCGATCAGGTCGGGAATGTCATCCGGCGAGTGCGCAAACCCGGTGACCGGCAGACCGATGCCGCGCCGCGACAGCAGTTGCAGCGAACGCAACTTGTCCCGCGAACGGGCAATGGCCACCGATTCGTTGAGCGGGAACACTCCCATCATTTCGAACTGACGCAACACCGCGCAGCCATAAAACGTCACCGACGCACCGATCCGCGGAATCACCGCGTCGAAACCTTCCAGCGGTTTGCCGCGATAGTGGATCTGCGGCTTGTGGCTGGCGATGTTCATGTAGGCGCGCAAGGTGTCGATCACTACCATTTCATGCCCGCGCTCGGTTCCGGCTTCGACCAGACGGCGGGTGGAATACAGACGCGGGTTCCGCGACAGCACAGCGATCTTCATGCAACACCTGTGGAGGAGGTAGATACCGGGAACACCGGCTTGTCTTGTACATATTTGATGCCCGGATTGACCACCAACTGGCCATCGATCAGGGCTTTGGAGCCGAGCAACAGGCGATAGCGCATGGACTTGCGGCAGGCGAGGGTGAACTCGATCGGCCAGACCCGATCACCCAGGGCCAGAGTGGTGCTAATCACATAGCGCTCCTGGGCATGGCCGTTGGAGCTTTTGATGGTTTTGCGCGTCACCAGTGGCGCTTCGCAGCGGCGGTGACGCAACTGCACCACCGTGCCCAGGTGCGCGGTGAAACGTACCCATTTCTGGCCGTCGCGTTCGAACGGCTCGATGTCGGTGGCATGCAGGCTGGAGGTGCTGGCGCCGGTGTCGATTTTCGCTCGCAGGCCTGCGACTCCCAGATCAGGGAGCGCCACCCACTCGCGCAGACCGACAACGGTCAAATGGTCAAATGTCTTCAATAGAAAAAAACCAACGATTAACGCGTCCAGGCCTCAGGTGAAACCCGGGCCAACGCTTTGAATGCAGGTTTGGCGAACCAGTAGCCCTGCATCAGAAATATTCCACAGTCGGCCAGGAAATCCCGTTCACCGGCGCTCTCAATGCCTTCGGCAATGACTGTAACGTCCAACTCCGCACAGATTGTGACAATCCCCCGAACGATCGCCTGACGAACACGGTCTTGATCGACATCGCGGATCAGCGCCATGTCGAGTTTGATCAGGTCCGGTTGGAAATCAGCCAGCAGATTGAGCCCCGAATAACCGGCACCGAAATCATCGATGGCGGTCTTGAAGCCGAATTCGCGGTATTCACGCAGAATATTGGTCAAATGGCGATAGTTATCTACGTGCTCGCTTTCCAGGGTTTCAAAAATCAGCCGGTCGAGAGGAAAACGGTGTTTTTTGGCCGCCTCGAGCGTACTGCGAATACACAGCTCTGGACGATAGACGGCGTTGGGCATGAAGTTGATCGACAAGTGTGTCTGCATATTAAGATTGGCCGCGCCTTCGATGGCGCGGGTTCGGCAGAGCTGGTCGAAACGGTAGCGGTTTTCTTCCGTAACCTGATTCAACACGGTGAATGCGCCTTCACCGTTCACACCGCGAACCAGCGCTTCGTGGGCGAAAACCGACTGGTCGCGCAGATCCACGATAGGTTGGTAGGCAAAGGCAAAATCGAAGCCCAGCGGTTCACTGTGCTGGCAGCCCTGGCAACCGGTGTGAGTCGAAGTCAATGAAGAGGGAAATTTAGTCACTTGAGCACCCCCATGCCGGTGCACCGGCCAAGATCACAGTCTATCTGGAGGGCCGAGTTGTTGCGCCCGACAGAAACGGTAGTACAGTTCCGACTACTGGCTGAACGAGGAATTCAAATGGCGCAAAAAAGCGAAGAGGACGACAAGGTTCGTCTCGACAAGTGGCTATGGGCCGCGCGTTTTTACAAAACCCGTGCCTTGGCCAAAGCGGCGATCGAAAGCGGCAAGGTGCATTGTCGCGGTGAGCGCTGCAAGCCTGGCAAAGAGCCGCGCATCGGCGATGAGTTCGAGATTCGTACTGGGTTCGAGGTGCGTACGGTGAAGGTCGAGGCGTTGTCGATTGTGCGGCGCGGCGCACCGGAGGCGCAGACGTTGTACGCGGAGACCGAGGCGAGTATTGCCAAACGTGAAGCGGCTGCGGCAATGCGCAAGGCGGGGGCGTTGGGTGTGAGTACCGACGGCAAGCCGAGCAAGAAGCAGCGGCGGGATTTGTTCAAGTTTCGGGGTAGCAGCAACGACGAGTAAGCGCGACGTTTCCGGGCTGTATGTGCTGGCCTCTTTGCGAGCAGGCTCGCTCCCACAGTAGATCCGGTTCCTCCAGTGGATACTTGATCAATTGTGGGAGCGAGCCTGCTCGCGAATCGAGGGCGCAGCCCTCGCCGAAAACAGCCCGGTATCAGGCGCTACGCACCACACTCATCCGCGACACCAGCGGCAACTTGCCCAGCAGCGCGAATATCGGCGCTGTCACCTTCAACCAGAAGTTCGAGGCGTGATACGCAAACGGCGTGTAATAACCCCAGCCCAAGGCCCAAACCGCCAGCAGCAGACCGCCGATGTAATCGTCCTGACCCCAATGCGCACCGGCCACCAGACGCGGCAGCATGAACAACAGCGCCAGACCCCAGATCGCCACAAACTGGCCAACCGTGCGGCTGAACACGCCCATGAACAACGCCCAGATCAGCAGCACCGAAGCATGGTCACCGGGAAAGCTCTGGCTCGAGCGATCCTTCAGCTCCCAGGTCTTCTCCATGTGCGGGAAGTAATCGCTGATATGCACCGCGCCTTCCAGCACCATCGACGGGCTGCTGTGCTGCCAGTCCATGTGGTCGGCGAATTTGGAAAACAGCGCGCGAATCACCACCATCAATAGCAGGATCGAGAAAAAACCGAAGAACGCGCGACGCACATCAATCGCCTTGAAGACCCAGTCGCCCTTGATCAGCAGCGTCAGCAAGATCAGACCGACAACGATGTCGAACGGACGCAGACTTGCAATTGCCCAGATGTGGAGCCATATCGGGTTGCTGGCCAGCGGTGCATTGAGTGAGCGGAACAGCCACTCGTCGAAAATCACACACAGCGAGTTGCCCGTAGGCCATAACCAGAAAGCCAGTAGCGCCAGTGGCGCTACGTTGCACAGAACCAGCCGGCCGAGGTT
The DNA here is from genome assembly GCF_900187475.1 of Pseudomonas sp. Irchel s3h9. Taxonomy (NCBI): domain Bacteria; kingdom Pseudomonadati; phylum Pseudomonadota; class Gammaproteobacteria; order Pseudomonadales; family Pseudomonadaceae; genus Pseudomonas; species Pseudomonas sp. Irchel s3h9. Next base: position 140,318 of record NZ_FYDH01000001.1, read on the forward strand.
CCACCTAGATTGGAACAAACCCGGATTGTTCATAAAATGCCTCCCATGGCAGAGCAGTCGGCACCAAAAAGAGTGCCAAGAAGCGCAAATTTTCACGTCTTGTAACCATTTTGTCACCACATTCAGATACCCAAAATTATGACCGAGCTAGCGGATACCGATTTCACTCAACGTTTCATCTTCGATGACAGCGACACGCGCGGCGAACTGGTTGCGCTTGAACGCAGCTACGCCGAAGTCCTCGCCAAGCACCCGTACCCGGAGCCGGTGGCGCAATTGCTGGGCGAATTGATGGCGGCCGCCTCCTTGCTGGTGGGCACGCTGAAGTTCGATGGCTTGCTGATTCTGCAGGCGCGTTCCGAAGGGCCGATCCCGCTGCTGATGATCGAATGCTCCAGCGAGCGCGAAATTCGTGGTCTGGCGCGTTATGACGCTGAGCGGATCAAGCCGGACGCGAGCCTTGCCGACCTGATGCCGGGCGGTGACCTGACCCTGACCGTCGACCCGACGATTGGCCAGCGTTACCAGGGCATCGTCGATCTTGATGGCGAAACCCTGTCTGAGTGCTTCACCAACTATTTCGTCATGTCGCAACAAGTTGGCACGCGCTTCAAGTTGTTCGCTGACGGCCGCCGTGCCCGCGGGATGCTGCTGCAACAACTGCCGGCCGACCGTTTGAAAGACGAAGAAGACCGTGCCGCAAGTTGGCAGCACCTCACTGCACTGGCGAGCACGCTGACCGCCGATGAGTTGTTGAGTCTGGACAACGAAACCGTGTTGCATCGCCTCTACCATGAGGAGCAGGTGCGTCTGTTCGATGTGCAGAATCTGCGCTTTCGTTGCACCTGCTCACGCGAGCGTTCGGGCAACGCGCTGGTCAGTCTGGGTCTTGAGGATGCACAGCAATTGGTTCAAGAGAACGGCGGCACTGTCGAGATCGATTGCCAGTTCTGCAACCAGCAGTACCTGTTCGACGCAGCCGATATTGCTCAATTGTTCGCTGGCGCAGGCGTCGACACGCCGTCAGATACCCGGCACTAAAACGGTTCAGCGCAGGTAAATTCACTGCGTAACGACGGAATTTCGCCGTTACGACGGGAGGACCCTACTCTTTTTGGGCTTTTCTGGCATAATCCGGCCCACTTTTTTCGCGGTAGTAGTGCACGACTTTCTACTACAAAACGTTTGGAGCACACTCGGCCACTGGCCGACGGGGAACCTCATGACGCAAGCCAATAACGCCGTGTACACCGATCTGAGTGTTGATGATCTGGTTAAAGAAGCCCTGAACCGCGGTGAGGGCGAGCTTGCCGATACCGGCGCTCTGGTTGTTCGCACTGGTCACCGCACCGGTCGTTCGCCTGTTGACCGTTTCATCGTTGAAGAGCCTTCCACCCAGGCCGCTATCGCCTGGGGCCCGATCAACCGCAAGTTCCCGGCCGACAAGTTCGACGCGCTGTGGGCTCGCGTAGAAGCCTTCAACAACGCGCAAGAGCACTTTGTGTCCCACGTGCATGTAGGCGCGGCGGAAGATCACTACCTGGCCGTGAAAATGACCACCCAGACTGCCTGGCAGAATCTGTTCGGTCGTTGCCTGTTCATCAACCCGGCCCAGTACAACCCGGCCGGTCGTGAAGAGTGGCAAGTGCTCAACGTGGCCAACTTCGAGTGCGTGCCTGAGCGTGACGGCACCAACTCCGACGGTTGCGTGATCCTCAACTTCGCACAGAAGAAAGTGTTGATCGCCGGCATGCGTTACGCCGGTGAGATGAAGAAAGCCATGTTCTCCGTGCAGAACTTCCTGCTGCCGGCCGCTGACGTGCTGCCAATGCACTGCGCTGCCAACATCGGCGAAGAAGGCGACGTGACCCTGTTCTTCGGTCTGTCGGGCACCGGTAAAACCACCCTGTCGGCCGACGAAAGCCGTTACCTGATCGGTGATGACGAACACGGCTGGGGCGAAGGCGTGGTGTTCAACATCGAAGGCGGTTGCTATGCCAAGTGCATCGACCTCTCCGAGAAGAACGAGCCGGTTATCTGGAAAGCCATCAAGCACGGCGCCGTGTTGGAAAACGTTGTCATCGACGACGCCAAGCACGCCGACTACGCCGATGTCAGCCTGACCCAGAACAGCCGCGCCGCGTACCCGCTGGAGCACGTTGCCAAGCGTTCCGAGAAGAACCTGGGCGGCGAGCCAAACGCTGTGATCTTCCTGACCTGCGACCTGACCGGCGTACTGCCGCCAGTGTCGATCCTCAATGAAGAACAAGCGGCCTACCACTTCCTGTCCGGCTACACCGCACTGGTGGGCTCGACTGAAATGGGTTCGGGCAGCGGCATCAAGTCGACCTTCTCCACCTGCTTCGGCGCACCGTTCTTCCCGCGTCCGGCTGGCGAATACGCCGAGCTGCTGATCAAGCGCATCCGCGGCTTCGGCTCCAAGGTCTACCTGGTCAACACCGGCTGGACCGGCGGCGGCTACGGCGTCGGCAAACGCTTCAACATCCCGACCACCCGCGCGGTGATCGCAGCGATCCAGAGCGGCGCGCTGATCGGTGCAGCCACCGAACACCTCGACACCATCAACCTCGACGTGCCACTGGCCGTACCGGGCGTTGAAACCAACCTGCTCAACCCACGCAACACCTGGGCTGACAAGGCTGCGTACGACGAGGCTGCGAAAGCACTGGCCGGTCTGTTCATCGAGAACTTCAAGAAGTTCGAAGTGAGCGACGCGATCAAGGCTGCTGGGCCGAAGTTGTAAGATCTGTCGTGAATGAAGAAGCCGCCCTTTGGGGCGGCTTTTTTGTGGGTGATTAGAAGGTACGAAAAGCAAGCGCCATCCTTTCCTGCTCACTTCTGGACATCCCAAGCGCATTAGCGATCTCCGGCCAAAGACGGATCACGTCTTGAATGCGCTCAATGATGTCTGTTGAGTCCTCACGACTAACCCGAAAATACCCCGCGACTTCCCTCGCCAGCTCCAAGTCCAGCGCATTGTCAGAATCAGTGATGTTCAGCTTCAACCCATCCGCATGTGCCACCGGATTCATGTCATACGCTGCGGACAACCGCCATCCCCGACCAGGATCCAGAACAAAACCATGGTTTCGCAGGTGGTCATCGGTGTTGGAGACCAGGATGTTGAAGACGATTCGTGACCAGAGTTCACGGAGGTCGGTGTTGGGTTCCGAGCCGTGTTCCATGATCACTTCCGCCAACTCTAGATAGCTGGCGCCGGTTGAGGCGTCGTCGCCGTCGACGCGGTTGGTCATGGTCATGGCTGATGCGAAATGATGTCGGCCGCCGCGTTCGGTTCGGTCGAAACGCTTCACCAGAAAGCAGTGGTGATCGCTTGCGTAGCGTCGGGCTGTGCCGGTCGCTACGCGTAACCCGCAGTTGACTGCCAAAGCGTTCACGACCATTTCCCAACCACCGACATCATAGTCATCTCTCGTACTTGGGAATTTGGCGATCCACAGTTGGCCGAACTCGTCGACGACGCTGGCTTTCGGTCTGGCGCCGCCCAGTGAGCCGCCCGGTGCGATGAGCATTCTTAGCCATTCGCGGCCCTCGGTGGCTGTGTTGTCCCTATCGTTTTCCAAGGCGAGACTTGCCTGTTCTAACGCGCGTAGCTCGACAAAGGGTGGAGCTGCAACGCCGTCGCGGTCGTCGAGGAAGTTGCCTTCGTCATTGAGTTTGTAGCGAAGGGCGCCGACACGGAACAGGTCGTGCACGCCAAGCAGGTAATCGGATTCGAACAACTTGCTGTTGCTGGGGAGCAAGCCGTCGCGAATGTCCCTTTCCAATCGGCGTTTCATCAGCAGTTGGCCCCAACGATCGGGGCTTGAGTCTGCGAAGACGCCAAAGCGGCTCTGATGTTCGCCGGGGAATTGGCGACCTTCGAAGGGGCCGATGCGCGGGTCTAGAGTTATGGAACTCAACTCGGGATCGGCCAGCGCTTTCGGGTCGTACTCAAATTCGAACACGTTGGTGTTGCTTGTTTTCCTTGCGTGTAGAAACCCGAGGCGTCTGGCGCCTTTCAAAGATTCCCAGTCTGCATAAACAGCAATCAGCGTCATTCTTCACCTGTCGGGGGGCCAGCCTTTTTCTTCTTGTTCAAAAGGCTGGAGAGTGAGTGTGTGTTGAATGGGAAGTCAGCCGGAATTTTCGTGGTAGTGGCGGCATCGATTACGTTTGAAGCCCCGACGTGTTCGGATGTGCCCTTTTTTACCGCACTGGCTGCTCGTACTCGCTGGGGCTTTTTCGCTGCGGATCGTGTTGCAGGCATTAACTGCGCATCCTGCAATTGGCGACCCGTTTCATCGGCTGCAGCGAGTTTGTTCAGATCCTTTTCCAGCCCCAGCACTTGCATGACCGAAAGGTAGGCACCGATGGTCACTCCTGATCCTCCCGTCTCCACATTGCGCAAGGTTGTCAGCGACATGCCAGATCGTTCAGCGACTTGCTTGGCCGTCAATTTGCGGCGTAAGCGAGCCAGCTTCAGGCGTTCGCCAAAGTCGACCAGAAGTCGAGCAGTGGAGGGCAAAAGCGGCGCTGTTTTCTTGGCCATAGTGGCAGTATTCCTTCATTTTTTAACCTTAACTGCCAGAATAATAGCACTTAAGTTGAAGGATGCAGGGTAGGGCGGATCTGCAGTGTTCAAGTTTTTAAATGGCATTATTCCAACTGTTTTTAGGATATACAGCCAGAATACTGCCACTTATGGGGGGCTGTAATTTCCATTCAGTTTGTGTTTCTACGGTTCATTTCGAGAGCTGACTCACTTGAAGGAAGTGGCTTGTCGTAGCAGGCTCGCTTTTGCTCAAGCGACAACGCGGTCTTGTCGTCTGTTTTCGGTGTAGAGGTCGGACTGGAAGCGCTACGCTCCCGGCGTAAGATCTCGTCCATTTCCTGGACGCTTTCCATCAGCTCATCAAAAAATTTGCTCATGGTTACTCCGATGGTTACTCCGATGGTTAATTGCCTTATTTACCGCTCTCGACGGATAGGTGAGAGCGGTTTAATCACTCAAGCTCCGGTCGGAGCTTTCCAATTGAGCATCCGCTGCTGCGCAACCTGCAGCAGATCACAGCCATCCTGCGTCAGCAGATAGAGGGCGTGGGTGATGTGGGGGATGTCTTCGACGTCGGCTTGTCTGAAGTTGAGGCAGTAAAGGGTGCGTAGCAGGTCGCTTGAAGCGCGCAGGCGCTGGACGGCGCACTCGAGGATGTCTTGTGGGTTGGCCGTTGTGTCGATGATCAGGGGCTTGGAGTCGGTGAGGTTCGATTCGAGTGGGCGGTAGCGATCGGTGGTGAATTGATTCCATGTTTTCATTTTTTGATCCTCATATGCTTCAGGTGAAGCCACCACATCGTGACCAAGCGACAGGAGGCAACTGTGTTCGGGTTGGTCAACCGGTGAGGATCGTGCACATACCCGGCACACCCGAAGGTGTCCCAAACACAGTCACCATAAACTGCAGGCAAATGAGTGCCGGCAGCATACAGCGCATGCGTATACACGATCCAATCGGGTGACCAAGCCCGAGCCGCTGAATTGACAGCGACAGCCACGACTATAGAGATCAGCTACACGAAGCCGATAGAAGACAAGGAGTCTGTCTTTGTAGGAACGGGACGTAGATTTGATAGGTCATCGCCGCTGATCGACCTTCTGCTTTAAACGAGCGCGTTTATCAGCCATCAATGCTCTGGATACCTCATCGGGAATGCTGGGGCGAGGATCATCAAGGCTGGCTTGAACCTGTCGGATGAACCAAGCCGTGTAGTCATCCTCGTCACTCGGTGGATCGAACTCATCGCTCGTAACATTCATTGTTGGATTCCTGCCCAAGGAGATATAGCGCTGACCTGGCGTGGCCTAGTTTTACGCCGGCTGCGCTGGCCTCTGCTTGGCCACTTCAAGCAAGTCGCAGCCATCCTGAACCAGCAGATAAAGCGCGTTAACGATGTTTGGAATGTCTTTCACATCAGCCTGTTTGAAACATAAGCAGTAGAGCGTTTCCAGCAAATCACCGGCCGCGCGCAAGCGCTGATCGGCGGCATTGATCAGGTCGGTCTGGCTGGAGTGGCTGTCGATAAGCAGTACCGGGTTTTCGCTGTAGCAGGTCTTGAGTGGGCGATAGCGGTTGATCATGGTGAGGCGTGTCCTGTTCTAAAGCGCTGGGGCGGGCCGGCAGCGGATTTGCAGCCGCGCCGGCCACTATAGAAGGGCGTTTCTCTGTGGGACAAGACAGCCGCAATGGACAGTATTCGTAGGGGTTTTTCCGTGTTTTGAGGAAATACCCTACGTGTTTTCGCAGCTTTTTCAGGCCAAAACCCTTAGGCGTAATAATTCCTACGTGATTGTCAGGCGATTCGCGGTAAACCGCTGTATCGTGCGCGCCAGAATCTGTAGGGCGTTTCCAAACGTCTGACACGCGCTTAAAGGGAATTAGGTATGCACTGGCTACGAATGGCCGCAATTTTATTGCTCGGGCTGAGCACTTGCCGTTTGACCATGGCCTCTGACATTGGCGATGCGTGGGTGCTGGATCGCCTCGATCGCACCGATTGGCCGGAGGCACTCATCAGCCAGGCGAGCATGGACACGGCGTCGCGCGGTGAAGTGTTGATGTTCGCCAAAGCTCTGTTGGCCAGCGAAGCACTGGATGAAGAGGGGCTTGAGCAGCGACTCGGGGTGCCGCACGTGCAACTGAAGTCGATTCGCCATGTGCGCGACGGTCTCTGGGAGGGCTTGCTGAGCACCTATCGAAGCGCCAGTCAGAACTGTGATGAGCAACCGTTCTGCCCGCGTGTGCGCAGCGTCGCTGATTTGCGGCAGTTGGCAGCGGCATTCACCGGCGACATCAGCCCGGCCCATGCGCAGTGGGCGAGCAAGAGCCAAGGTGTGCATGAGCAGATGCTGAATGAGCAGTTGCGGGTGGCGGTTTTACGTCCCTGACTTTTTAAATTTTGTGGTGTGGCGGCTGGCCTCTTCGCGAGCAGGCTCGCTCCCACAGAGTCCCCCGGTGTTCGTGGCATCCGCTGTATCATTCCGAATCGATTTGGCCCCGACCTTTTCTCGACTCGCTGCGATCGCCCGCTAGGCTGTTGGCATGGCAGCAGTCAATGGAGTGACAGCGAATGCACAACACCCTGGACCAGGTTTTTGGTTTTCCACAGTTTCGACCCGGTCAAGAAACCGCGATCAGTGCGGTACTGGCCGGGCGCTCGGCGGCGGCGATTTTTCCTACCGGTTCCGGCAAGTCGATTTGCTACCAATTGCCGGCGCTGATGCTGCCGCACCTGACGTTGGTAGTCTCGCCGTTGCTGGCGTTGATGCAGGATCAACTGGCCTTTTTGCAGCGACACGGTATTTCCGCTGGCAGCATCGATTCGGCGCAGAGTCGCGATGATGCCAGTGACGTGATGGCCCGCGCCCGCTCGGGTGAATTGAAGATTTTGATGATCTCGGTGGAGCGCTTGAAAAACGAGCGCTTTCGCAACTTTCTGCAGCAGGTGCCAATCTCGCTACTGGTGGTGGACGAGGCGCATTGCATCTCGGAGTGGGGCCATAACTTCCGCCCCGATTATCTCAAGCTGCCGGACTATCAGCGCCAGTTCAACATCCCGCAAACTTTGCTACTGACGGCCACCGCAACACCGAAAGTCATCGCCGACATGCAGGCCAAATTCGCTATCGCCGCTGACGATGTGGTGACCACCGGCTTCTACCGGCCCAACCTCAATCTGCTGGTCGAGCCGGTACGTGGCCAGGACAAGCGCCGGCGGCTGGTCGAGTGGATGACCGAGCGTGCGGGGCAGCCGAGCATCGTCTACGTGACCTTGCAGAAAACTGCTGAGCACATCGCTGAACACCTTGAGCGCAACGGCATTCAGGCCGAGGCGTATCACGCGGGTTTAGCCCACGACAAACGCGAGGCGATCCAGAAGCGCTTCATGGCCGGGCAATCCAATTGCATCGTCGCGACCATCGCATTCGGCATGGGCATCGACAAGAGTGACATCCGCAATGTCGTGCACTTCGACCTGCCCAAATCCATCGAAAACTACAGTCAGGAAATTGGCCGCGCCGGGCGCGACGGGCAGCCGTCGGATTGTCTGGTATTGGCTAATCGCGACAGCCTCAATGTGCTGGAAAACTTCGTCTACGGCGATACGCCGGAGCGCGATGGCATTCGCTATGTACTCGATGAGCTAAAGGCCTCGGTGCCGGAAGGGCAGTGGGAGTTTCTGCTCGGGCCATTGGCTGATCAAAGCAACATTCGTGCACTGCCGCTGAAGACCTTGCTGGTGCAACTGGAACTGCGCGGTTTGATCGCGCCGCGCTACGCCTATTACGCCGAATACCGTTTCAAATACCTGTTGGAACCCGAAGTGCTGCTTGAGCGTTTTGAGGGCGAACGCAGGGATTTCGTCGCTGCAATTATTCAGACCTCGGCTCGCGCGCGCACTTGGGCCACGGTGAATTTCGAGGCGATGTATTCGCAATATTCCGCCGAGCGCAATCGGGTGGTGAAGGCGCTGGATTACTTTCAGGAAAAAGGCTGGGTCGAACTGGAAAGCAAGCAGATGACCGAAGTCTACAGCCTGCTGAATAGTGACTTTGACAGCGACGTCCTGAGTGCCGAGCTGCATGAGTATTTCACCCGGCATGAGCAGGCCGAAGTGGCGCGCATCCACGCCATGCTTGAAGTGTTCGCCACCGAACGCTGCCTGGGCAATCGCCTGGCCAAGTATTTCGGTGATCACAATGCGCCCGAGCAATGCGGGCATTGCTCGGTGTGTCATGGCCAGGTGGCGCGGTTGCCGGCACCACCGGAGTTGCCAGCACTTGTGGATAAAAACTTCGCGGCGCTGTGTGGTGATTTTATCCACAGGCATGAGCAGTACACCGGGGTGATTCCAACGGCTGAGCGGTTGACGCGATTTTTGTGTGGGATCAGCGTGCCGCTGTTCACCAAGCTCAAGGCGCGGACGATTACCGGGTTTGCCGCATTGGAGGAGTATCCCTATGCCGAAGTCCGCAGCTGGGCGCAAGAGCACCTCTGATCCTTGTAGGAACTGCCGAAGGCTGCGATCTCTTGCTCTTGAAAAAATCAGCATCAAAAGATCGCGGCCTTCGGCAGCTCCTACATTAAGTGTCATCAGGGAAGGGGCTCTATCCATCCGCTGAATGTCGATCATCACGGTAATAAACTTCAAAAAACGTCGATGGCTGACTAAGGTGAGACCAGTCTTTGGATCGCCAACAAGAGAACAACATGAGCCAGACAACCTTCGATATTCAGCAAGCCGCGGTGATCGGCGCGGGCACCATGGGCCGGGGCATTGTCATGTGCCTGGCCAATGCCGGCGTGACGGTACAATGGGTGGATAACAATCCACAGATGCTTGAGCAGGCACTCGCCACTGTGGCCGAGACTTATGCACACAACGTGCGCCAGGGACGGATTGATCAGGCCGAGGCGGATGCGCGTCTGGCGCGGGTCAGTGCGGCGGCGGATTATGCGGCGATTCGCAATGTCGATCTGGTGATCGAGGCGGTGTACGAAAATCTTGAGCTGAAGCAGAAGATCTTTCGTGAGCTGGATGGTTTGCTCAAGCCTGAGGCACTGTTGGCAAGCAATACGTCGGCACTGGATATCGATGCGATAGCCGCAGCGACAAAGCGTCCGAATCAGGTGTTGGGCCTGCATTTCTTCAGTCCGGCGCACATCATGAAACTGCTGGAAATCGTTCGCGGCGCACAGACCTCTGCGGCGGTGCTGGAGGCGGCACTGGCACTGGGCAAACGCATGGGCAAGGTCAGTGTGGTGTCGGGCAACTGCCACGGTTTTATCGGCAATCGCATGCTGCATCCGTATGTCCTGGAGGCGCGCAAAATGTTGCTTGAGGGCGCTTATCCACAGCAGGTCGACGCAGCCTTGCAAGGTTTCGGTTTTGCCATGGGGCCGTTCCGCATGTACGACGTGGTCGGCATCGATCTGGAATGGCGTGCACGCGAGTTGACCGGAAAGGGCCAGGATGCGCCAGAGGTTCAGGTGGATAACCGTTTGTGCGAGATGGGACGGTTCGGGCAGAAGTCCGGCAATGGTTATTACCATTACGAGCCGGGCAGTCGTCAGGCTGAGCACGATCCTGAGGTCGATGCGCTGGTATTGCAGGTCAGCGAAGGGCTGGGCTTCCAGCGCCGCGAGATCGGTCCTGAGGAGATCCTGGAGCGCAGTCTTCTGGCATTGGTCAACGAGGGTGCGAAGATTTTGCAGGAGGGCATTGCCGAGTCTGCACACGACATCGATCTGGTGTACCTGAATGGCTACGGCTTCCCGGCGGACAAGGGCGGGCCGATGGCCTGGGCGGATCAACAAGGGCTGGCGGATATTCATTCGCGGCTGTTGGCGCTGGAGACGCGGCAGGGTGATCAGTGGAAGCCGGCGCGGTTGATTGGTGAGTTGGCGGCAGAAGGGAAGGGGTTTGCTCAAATGTGATGTCGCCGCCAGAATCGATCCCCCTCACCCCAGCCCTCCCGAAACGTCGGACCGCCCCCAAAGGGGGCGAGGGGAAAGGGAGCCGATCTGCGTGGGTTTCAAAACTTGAGTTCGACTCGACAGTTCAGGTCGGTGTATTTCGAGAGAACACCTCGGTCAGTCCCCTCTACCTCTGGGAGAGGGCTAGGGTGAGGGCAAGCAGCCTCACTGAAAAAACAAGAGAACCAGCACAACCATGTCCACCCCTCAGCGCACCGACTACCCTCACTTCCAGCCCATCACCACGCGCTGGCACGACAACGACGCCTACGGTCACGTCAACAATGTCACCTACTACAGCTTCTTCGACACGGCCGTGAACACCTACCTGATTCAAGTCGGTGGTCTGGATATCCATGACGGCGAGATAGTGGGGTTTGTCGTCAGTTCGGCGTGTGATTACTTCGCCTCGATCGCTTTCCCGGATCTGATCGAGATCGGTTTGCGGGTCGGCAAGCTGGGCAACAGTTCAGTGCAGTACGAATTGGCAGTGTTCAAGGTCGGCGAAAGCGAGGCGTGTGCGGCCGGGCGCTTCGTTCACGTATTCGTCGATCGGGCGACTAATCAGCCGGTGCCGATTCCTGCCGAACTGCGGCAGGCACTGGAATACCTGGTGGTGTAAACGGCAAAAAAAATCGCAGCCCTTGGGCTGCGATTTTGCTTTACCGGCCAGCAAGGTGTTTGAGGCCTCAGTCGCGATAATACTTGTGATGTTTGCGGTGGCCGTAAGCGTGGCCGCGGCCCGGGTGACGGTCGCGGTAATAACCACGGTCACGGTCACGACGGCGATCATAATGACGATCATCGTCATCGCTCTTGTTACCCATGTAGTTACCCAGCGCGCCACCGGCACCGCCACCTGCTGCGGAGCCGATCAGGCTGCCGGTGGTGCCGCCCATGCTGCGGCCGACCACGTTACCGCCGGCTGCGCCCAGCGCACCACCGATGGCGGCTTCGCCACGGCTGCGTTTGTCGGCGCCGACCGCACTGCCACCCGCGCCGCCGAGGGCTGCGCCGATGGTGGAACCTGTATTGCCGCCTAAGGACTGACCGACGACCGAGCCAAGAACCCCGCCCAATGCGCCGCCCACACCTGCTTCGGTGGTGCCGCCTGCGGAAGCAAAACCACTGACCAGGCCAAGGGACAACAAGAGAATCGAGGAGAACTTCATAGATGAGCCTCAAAGGGATGACGGCGCCGATCCTGAGGCTGTGTGACAAGCGTGACAATCGAAATCCGACGAATAACACGACCTGTATACAATTTTGCAAGTTGCTGTTTTTTCAGCGGAACTTAACCGATTTTCGCCGGTCTTTAGCTACTTCGGACAGGCCGCTTTTGTGAAAAAGCGGCCTTTTTTGTGGGCGTTTGAAAAGCAGAAGCGAAAAGATCGCAGCCTTCGGCAGCTCCTACAGGAATCGGCGTAGGAACTGCCGAAGGCTGCGATCTTTTGATTTTGGATTAAGCCGACTTGGCCATGATCAACCCAGTCTCACTCGCCGCTTCCAACCGAATCGCAATGAACTTCGACGTCGGGGTATGGCTGCCATCCCCAGTGCTCTCCAGCGGCACCAGCGGATTCACTTCCGGGTAATACGCCGCCGCTTGCCCGGCCGGAATATCAAACGCCAGCAAGGTGAAGCCCTTCACCCGACGCTCGCGACCATCGTCCCACAGCGAAACGATGTCGGCCTTCTGCCCCGGCCGGAAGCCCAGACGAATGATGTCCGCCTCGTTGGCGAACAGCACATCACGCTGGCCCTTGACCCCGCGATAACGGTCGTCGAGGCCATAAATCGTCGTGTTGTACTGATCGTGGGAGCGCATCGATTGCAGGATCAGATCCGGCAGTTGTCCGGTGGCGCGGGTGCGTTCGTGCACGAGATCTTTCGGCAGCATGTTCGCGCGGAAGTTGGCCCGGCCCGACGGCGTGTTCCACTTGCGTGCGCCGGCGCTGTTGCCGAGGTAGAAACCGCCCGGGTTCTTGATCTTCTCGTTGAACGCTTTGAAGTTGGGAATGGTGTCGGCGATCAGTTCGCGGATGCGCCCGTAATCGGCCACCAGCCAGTTCCAGTCCACCGGTTTGCTGCCCAATGTGGCGGCAGCGATACCGGCAATGATCGACGGCTCGGAACGCATCTGGTTCGACAGCGGCTGCAACTGACCGTTGGAGGCGTGAACCATGCTGAACGAGTCTTCCACGGTGACCGCTTGCGGGCCTTCGGTCTGGATATCGATGTCGGTACGACCGAGGCACGGCAGGATCAGCGCGTCTTTACCGTGAGCCAGGTGGCTGCGGTTGAGCTTGGTGCTGATCTGCACGGTCAGGTCGCAATTGCTCAGTGCGGCGAAGGTACGCGGGCTATCCGGCGTGGCTTGGGCGAAGTTGCCGCCCAGACCGATGAAGACCTTCGCGCGACCCTCAGCCATTGCGTGGATCGCTTCAACCACGTTGTGGCCGTTGTGGCGCGGAACCTTGAACTGGAAGCGTCGCTCCAGCGAATCGAGGAACGCCACCGGCGGACGCTCGTTGATGCCCATTGTGCGGTCGCCTTGCACGTTACTGTGGCCGCGCACCGGGCACAGGCCGGCGCCCGGTTTGCCGATGTTGCCGCGCAGCAGCATCAGGTTGGCGATTTCCTGAATCGTCGGCACCGAGTGGCGATGCTGAGTGATGCCCATCGCCCAGCACATGATTACGTTCTTGCCCTTGGCGTACATACGCGCGGCTTGCTCGATTTCGACGAGGGTCAGGCCGGATTGCTCGACGATCTGTTCCCACGGCGTATCGTCAACGACACCGAGGTACTCCAGCACATTGGCGCTGTGGGCGTTGAGGAAGTCGTGATCGAACACAGCAGGCTCGCCAGCCTTCTGCGCATCGCGCTCCCACTGCAGAAGGAACTTGGCCATGCCGCGCAGCAGCGCCATGTCGCCACCGAGGGCCGGACGGAAATACGCGGTGTTGGTTGGCTTGTCGCCGTTGGTGAGCATTTCGATCGGGTGTTGCGGGTGCTGGAAGCGCTCCAGGCCACGCTCTTTCAACGGGTTGATGCACACCACTTGCGCGCCGCGTTTCACTGCCTCACGCAAGGGTTCGAGCATGCGCGGGTGGTTGGTGCCCGGGTTCTGGCCCCAAACGAAAATCGCATCGGCGTGTTCGAAGTCATCGAAGGTCACGGTGCCTTTGCCGACGCCGACGCTCTGCGCCAGGGCAACACCGCTGGCCTCGTGGCACATGTTCGAGCAGTCCGGGAAGTTGTTGGTACCGTAGGCGCGCACAAAAAGTTGATACAGGTACGCCGCTTCGTTGCTGGCGCGACCCGAGGTGTAAAACTCGGCCAGATCGGGGCTCGGCAGACTTTGCAGGTGCTTGGCGATCAGCGTGTAGGCGTCGTCCCAACTGATCGGTTTGTAGCGATCGGTTTCGGCGTCATAAACCATCGGCTCGGTCAGGCGGCCCTGATACTCCAGCCAGTAGTCGCTCTGCTCCAGCAACGAAGTAACGCTGTGTTTGGCGAAGAACTTGGCATCCACGCGACGCTTGGTCGCTTCCCAGTTCACCGCTTTCGCGCCGTTTTCGCAGAACTTGACCATGCCGCTTTCCGGCGAGTCGCCCCAGGCGCAACCGGGGCAGTCGAAGCCGCCGTTCTGGTTGGTCTTGAGCATCATGCGCAGGTTTTTCAGGGCGTTGTCGCTGGTCAACCAGGCCTGGGCCACACTGATCAGGGCACCCCAGCCGCCGGCGGCGCCTTTGTAAGGCTTGTAGCGCGGGACAGGTTTCTGGTCGGCTTGATGATGTTGGCTCACGCTTGATTCTCCATCGCGGGGCTGTACACCCGCGGCGCACTTTTCTGCGGCAGGTGGATGAGATTGAGGTTGTGTCGACGGGCCCATTGCACGGCAAGGCCGGTGGGTGCGGAAAGGCTGACCAGGGTCTGGATGCCGGCGCGCAAAACTTTCTGGATCAATTCGAGACTGCAACGGCTGGTAACAATCGCCAGTCCGCCATCTGTGGATATCTTCTGGCGGATCAGTCCGCCGATCAGCTTGTCGAGGGCGTTGTGCCGGCCGATGTCTTCGCGCCCGAGCAACAATTCGCCGCTGGCGTTCATGAACACCGCCGCATGCACCGCGCCGCAGTGCTGACCGAGCGGTTGAAACGCGCCGATGCGCTGACGCAGACCGTCGAGCCATTCGCTCGGTGGCAGCGGCGCGCCGGACAACACCTTGAGGTCGGGCAATGCCTGCTCCACCGCTTCAACACCGCACAACCCGCAACCGCTGGTGCCCGCCATTTGCCGGCGCTGTTGCTTGAGATTCCAGAACGCACGGTTGGCGATGGTCACTTGCGCGTACTGCGCAGACCCGGCGCCGGTCAGTTGCAGGTCATAGATGTCGGTGGCGTCCTCGATGATGCCGCTGCCGAGGCTAAAGCCGACGATGAAGTCTTCCAGGTCGGTCGGTGTCACCAGCATCACCGCCTGACTGATGCCGTTGTAGGCGATCGCCAACGCGACTTCCTCAGCCAGCGCAGTGCTGGCCGATTCCTCACGGGGTAAATCGCTGTAACTGTAGGTCTGGCTGGCGGCAGGCGCGGGCGTTTCAAGTGCAGGCGCCGCGCAGGCAGGGCGCTTGGCGTTCATGGCATCACCGACGGTTTGATCAACGTTAAGACTAGGCGCGGCAAGTTGTCGCGTCTAATCGCTAGTGTCGATCTATCGATAGAGGCCGTCGATCAAGGCACCGTTGGCGATTTCTGATACAGCGCGAAACAGGCCTCGGCTAACGCTGAACGCGGGGCGCCACGGCGCATGATCAGGCCCAGCGGGGCGAGGGTTTGAGCGTTTTCGATGGGTTGCAGGCGCAGGTGGTCGGTGAGTTTTTCCAGGCCGCCGTCGAGCGGCATGATCGCGCAGCAAAAGCCGCCGTGTACTGCTTGTAACAATTGATGCACGGCGTCGGTTTGCAGCAACGGTTGCGGAGTCAGGCCACGGCTGTGGAAGTTGTGGTCGATGGATTGACGGAAATGCATGCCGCTGGTGAGCATGCCTAGCGGCAGTTCGATCAGTGATTCCCAGCTCAGCGGAGCTTCACCGAAGGTAAAAGTGCGCTGGTCGTACAGCAGGCCCATGCGGGTTTCGTCGAATGCCAGTGATTCGAAACGTTCGTGATCCAGGCGGTCGAGATAAGAAACACCGATGTCGATTCGGTTGTTCGCCAGATGCTCGAGGATCTGCTCAGAACTCAGTGCCGACATTTCAAAGCGCAGATTCGGGTGGGCGCTGTGCAGGCGTTGCATCAACGGCAGCGGATCAAAACTCGACAGCGGCACCACGCCCAGCCTCAGCGTGCCGATCAGATTGCCGCGACACGCCGCCGCTTCCGCGTGCAAACCGTCATACGCCGCCATCACCGAACGTGCCCACGCCAGCACGCGCTCGCCCGGCGCGGTGAAACCTTCGAAACGCTGGCCACGGTTGACCAGTGGCAGGTCGAGTTCTTCTTCAAGACTGCGCAGGCGCATCGACAGCGTTGGCTGGGTGATATGGCAACGCGCGGCGGCCTGGCCGAAATGGCGGGTTTCGTCGAGGGCGATGAGGAATTTCAGCTGCTTGATGTCCATCTTCGCTCCAGGCGCTGGCAGGGGTGGCAGATTCTACCGCTTGCGCGGTGGCAGGGTCATTGGTCGGCTTGGAACCGGGTTTGTCTGCGGTGGTCTAGGCTTGGACGACTGAACCTTTATTCCATGGAGAGAACCACGATGAGCCTTTTTAGTTTTGTTAAAGAAGCCGGTGAGAAGTTGATCGATCTGCTGACCCCGGGCAACGCCAATGCCAGTGAGCAGTTGAAGGAACACATCAGCAAGGTCGGCCTGGGCAATCCGAATGTGCAGGCGACGGTGGACGGCGACAAAGTGACCGTCACCGGTGAAGTCGCGAGTCAGGAAGAGAAAGAGAAGATTCTGTTGGCGGTGGGTAACATTGCCGGGGTTGGCAGTGTTGATGATCAGATCACCGTGACTGGCCCAGTTGTCACTGCTGCACAATTTGTCGTGGTCAAGTCGGGTGACACCCTCAGCGCGATTTCTCTGCGTGTGTACGGGGATGCCAACAAGTATCAGAAAATTTTCGATGCCAACAAACCGATGCTCAAGGATGTGAACAAAATCTATCCGGGGCAGACACTGCGTATTCCTGAGTAAAACAACACCTTTGTAGGAGCAGCCGAAGGCTGCGATCTTTTGATTTTGATTTTTCCAAACAAGATCAAAAGATCGCAGCCTTCGGCAGCTCCTACAAAGATCAAAGTCCTGTAATCAAACTGCGATAATCCTCAACCGCCGCAAACTCCGCCGTGTCCTTCGGCCCCTTGCGACTGTCCGGCTCCTTCACCGCCAACAAATGCGCCACACCAAAATCCCGCGCACTGCGCAGAATCGGCAAGGTGTCGTCGATAAACAGACTGCGTGCCGGATCAAAGCCGATGTCCGCCTGCAAGGCATCCCAGAACTGCAGATTCTCCTTGGGGAAACCGTAATCGTGGGAGCTGATCAACCGCTCGAAATATGGCGCCAGTTCGATTCGCTCCAGCTTCAGCGACAACGAATCGCGGTGCGCGTTGGTGATCATGATCACCCGCTTACCGGCGCGTTTGATCGCTTCCAGAAAGGTATCGGCATCTGGCCGCAAGGCAATCAGGTGCGCAGTTTCCAGCTTCAGTTCACGCACCGATAACTTCAGTTCGGTACTCCAGAAATCCAGGCAATACCACTGCAACTGGCCGGCATGGCGTTCGAACAACGGCTGCAATTCCATTTCGGCCATGGCCCGGCTGACCCCGTGCAGTTCGGCGTAACGCTGGGGCAGGTGTTCCAGCCAGAAGTGATTGTCGAAGTGCAGATCCAGCAGCGTGCCGTCCATGTCCAGCAGAACGGTATCGATGTCGGACCACGGTAATGAAGGCATGGCAACGTCTCGAACGGTAGAAAGATATCCGACATAAACAATCGGGAAAGCCGCGTTATAGTAGCGCGTTCACGCCAAGGAGCTTTGCATGCGCCAGAAACCCACCGTACTTGCCCGCGAGATCGTCGCCACCAGCCGTCTGTTTTGCGTCGAAGAACTCAAGCTGCGCTTTTCCAACGGCGTGGAACGCACTTACGAACGTCTGGTTGGTAAAGGTGCGGGCTACGGCGCGGTGATGATCGTGGCGATGCTGGATGCCGAGCACGCGGTGTTGGTCGAAGAGTATTGTGGCGGCACCGACGAATACGAATTGTCCTTGCCCAAAGGTCTGATCGAACCGGGCGAGGATGTGTTGGCCGCAGCCGAGCGTGAGCTCAAGGAAGAGGCCGGTTTTGGCGCGCGACAACTGGAACATCTGACCGAGCTGTCGCTGTCGCCCGGTTACATGAGCCAGAAGATTCAGGTGGTCCTGGCGACTGATTTGTACGAGGAACGTCTGGAAGGCGACGAGCCTGAGCCGATGCGTGTCGACAAAGTGAACCTGCGCGAACTGTCGTCGCTGGCGCTCAATCCTCAGTTTTCCGAAGGCCGTGCATTGGCTGCACTGTATCTGACCCGCGATCTGCTGACCGAGCGCGGGTTCTTTCCAGCATGAGTGAGATATCGATGACGTTTCCCCACCCGTTGATGGCGCCGGTCGTTGAGCTGGCATTGCAGGCCGGCGAGGCGATTTTGCCATTCTGGCGCGCCGGCGTTGAAGTCACGGCCAAGTCCGATGACTCGCCCGTGACGGCGGCGGATCTGGCCGCGCATCACCTGATCCTCGCCGGGCTGACGGCGCTGGACCCGAGCATTCCAGTGTTGTCGGAAGAAGACGCCAACATCCCTCAGAGCGTGCGCGCCGGCTGGCAGCGCTGGTGGTTGGTCGACCCGTTGGACGGCACCAAGGAATTTATCAGCGGCAGCGAAGAGTTCACCGTCAACATTGCGCTGATCGAAAACGGCCGCGTGGTGTTCGGCGTGGTGTCGATGCCGACCAATGGTCGTTTCTACGTTGGCGGCGCAGGCCTCGGTGCCTGGCGTTGCGACAAGGGCGGCACGCCGGTTGCGATTCAGGTGCGCGATGTACCGGGGCCGGGCGAGGCGTTTACCGTGGTCGCCAGCCGTCGCCATTCGAGTCCCGAGCAGGAACGTTTGCTCGCCGGCTTGAGTGCGAGTCTGGGCGAGTTGCAACTGGCCAATATTGGCAGCTCGCTGAAATTCTGCCTGTTGGCTGAAGGCGCGGCGGATTGCTATCCGCGACTGGCGCCGACTTCGCAGTGGGACACGGCGGCGGCTCAAGGTGTGCTGGAAGGTGCAGGCGGTGAGGTGTTGGATCTGCGCGGGGAGGCGTTCTGTTACCCGGCGCGGGAATCGCTACTCAATGAGTTCTTTTTGGCATTGCCGGCCAAGGCGGCCTGGCGTTCCAGATTGTTGGAGTTGGCTCGCGGTTAAGTGGGCTGATCCGAAATCTCCCTCACCCCAGCCCTCTCCCCCAGGAGAGGGAGCTGATCGCGGGATATTTGAGAGTAGCGCCGACCTGGTCGAGCTTTGCTGAATCCACAATCGCTGCGGTCTTTCAGGTCGATGTATAACGCAAGACACCTCGGTCAGTTCCCTCTCCCTCGGGGAGAGGGTTAGGGTGAGGGGCTCTTGATCTTTACCGGTGCAAAACGTACTGCCCGGTAAATCTCACGGCATCCTCATCGCTACCCGCATTGACGATCCGCGTGTTCAACGTCAACCGCGCCCGCCCATAACGCCGATACATCGCCAGAAACCTCTTCCACTCCTTCGCATCAGGCGCCGGGCAAATCGCCGTAGCGTCCCCGGTGACCGGAAGCGGATAACTGATCTGCCCTTCCTGAATCACAATGTGCCCGTCGGTGATTCCTTCCTCTTTCAGACGCAAATGCAACCAGCCCCAACCGGCCAGCACCGCGCCGCAGTAAAGACTGCCGCCGAACATCGTGCTCTTGTGGTTGACGTTCGGGTCGAGTGGCAGATGCAGGCTCAGTTGCTGTTCATGCCAGTCGAGCACCTTAAGGCCCATGTCTCGGGTCAGCGGGATATCGTGATGCAGGACCGATTCTAGATAGCGACTGTCTGTACTCATTCGTTCTCGTCCCCATGGCTGCTATCGCCAAAGTTGAGGCCATGCTTGCGCAATTTGTCATGCAGGGTCTTGCGCGGAATGCCCAAGGCTTCGGCGAGGCTGCGCACCGAACTGTGGGAGCGCGCCAGTTCAGCAGCGATCAGCGATTTCTCGAAATTTTCCACCTGCTCGCTGAGCCCCCCATTGATGACTTCGACCGTGGTGCTGCCACCGCCCTCGACGTCAGCGTTATCCAGCGCCAGTTCCAGGCCGAGGGCGAAACGTTCGGCGGCATTCTGCAGTTCGCGTACGTTGCCCGGCCAGGTGTGGCGCAGCAGCAAGGCGCGTTGCGCCGGTTGCAGTTCATGGGGCGGCAAACCGTGGCGGGCGCTGGCTTCATCGGCGTAATGCTGGAACAGCACCAGCGCATCTTCACCGCGCTCACGCAGTGGCGGAATGCGCAGTGGCGCGACGTTGAGGCGGTAATACAAGTCGGCGCGGAAACGGCCCTGGTCAGCGGCCTGACGCAGGTCTTCCTTGGTCGCGGCGATGACGCGGATGTCCAGCGGGATCAGTTGATTGCCACCCAGACGCTCGACCACGCGCTCTTGCAGCATGCGCAGCAACTTCACCTGCACATCCATGCTCATGCTCTCGATTTCATCGAGAAACAATGTGCCGCCATTGGCGAATTCGAATTTGCCGATCCGCCGTTTTTGCGCGCCGGTAAACGCGCCGGGTTCGTGACCGAACAGTTCACTTTCCACCACCGACTCGGCAAGGGCGCCGGCGTTGATCGCGACGAACGGGCCGTTTCGGCGGCTGGATAAATCGTGCAAGGCGCGGGCGACCACTTCTTTACCGGCGCCGGTTTCGCCGAGGATCAGCACGTCAGCCTTGGTCGCGGCCAGCGCGCCGATCTGCTCGCGCAGGCGCAGCATTGGGGTCGAATGGCCGACCAGCCGCGCGCTCAGTTCATTGCGATCGCTGAGGGCCAGCCGCAGGCTACGGTTGTCCAGCACCAGTCGGCGCAAGGCCAGGGCGCGGCGCACGCTGTCGAGCAGCGCATCGCTGGCGAAAGGTTTTTCAAGAAAGTCATAAGCGCCGGCACGCATGGCCTGCACTGCCAGCGGCACATCGCCGTGGCCGGTGATCAGCAACACCGGTAGTTCGGGATCCTGCGCGTGCAGTTCGCTGAGCAATTCGAGACCGTCCATGCCCGGCATGCGGATATCGCTGACCACCACACCCGGCCAGTCACGCTCAAGCTGTGCGGCCAGGCCTTTGGCTTCGGACAGCGGCAGAATTTTCAGGCCGGCCAGGTCCAGGGTCTGGCCGAGGGCCTGACGCAGGTGCGGATCGTCGTCGATCAACACCACCTGAATGCGATTGTCGATGGTCATGCACTTCGATCCTCGGACGGTTGCAGGCTGACCCCGGGCGCACCGGCGCGCAGCCGCAGGGTAATCAAGGCGCCACCTTGCTTGTGGTTGGCGAACGACAGTTCACCGCCGAAGGCGCGCATCAGCGTTTCACAAATGGCCAGCCCCAGGCCAAGGCCTTGAGTGCGGGTCTTGGTGGTGTAAAAGGGCTCGCTGGCGCGGCCGAGGGCTTCCATGCAAAAGCCCGGGCCGTTGTCGCGAATGTACAGATTGACGCCTTCGGCGGTGGATTCGGCACTCAGCCAGAGTTTGCGCGGCGGACCTTTCTCGGTGAGGGCGTCGAGGGCGTTGGCCAGCAGGTTGCCAAGCACCTGACGCAGGCGCGTTTCCCCGGCCTCGACCCACAGAGTCGCGGCTGGCAGATCGCGAATCAGTTCGACTTCCATGCTCCGCCGCCGTTTGGCCAGCAGCGCCAAGGCATCGTCGAGTGCCGGTTGCAGGGCAACGCTTTCCGGCGCGTGGCGATCGCGGCGGGCAAACGCGCGCAGGTGGGCGATGATCGAAGCCATGCGCCCGGTCAGTTCGCTGATCAGTTTGAGGTTGCCGCGCGCATCGTCGGTGCGCTGATGATCGAGCAGCACTTCGGCGTTTTCCGCGTAGCTGCGGATCGCTGCCAACGGCTGATTGAGTTCGTGGCTGATGCTCGCTGACATCGTCCCCAGCGCCGACAGCTTGCCGGCCTGGACCAGGTCATCCTGGGCACGCACCAGTTCCTGTTGGGCTTGTTCACGCTCCAGCACTTCCTCCTTCAAACGCCGGTTGAGGCCTTCGAGGTCGCTGGTACGTTCCGCCACGCGGCCTTCCAGTTCACGGCGTGCCTTGGCCTCGAACGCGATGCGTTCCAGATAATGCCGACGGCGCTGCATCATCAGACCGAGCAACAGCATCAGCACCAGCAGCGTGGCGCCGCCGATGGCAACCACGGTGCGCACTGGACGGTCGATCAGCGTGCGCGGGGCGAGGATGCTGACGCTCCAGCCGGTTTCGGCGATGTCGTGGGTCTGGATCAGCCACGCAGTCGGGCTGAGGTTCAGGGGGCGCGGCTCGCGGGTCGGGTAAGGCTGGATGGCGGTGATCGCCGAGCGTTCGCTGTCGCTCAAGTTACGGGTCGAACGGAAGCGCCATTCCGGGCGCGAGGTGAGGATGACCACGCCGTTATGGTCGGTCACCAGCAGTTGTTCCGGAGTTTTGCCCCACAGGCTTTCGGTGTGGTCGAGGTCGACCTTGATCACCAGCACGCCGATGATTTTTTCGCCGTTGCGCACGGCGGCAGCGAAGAAGTAGCCGCGTTTGGCCGAGGTCGTGCCGAGACCGAAAAAGCGTCCGAGGCGTCCGGCCATGGCTTCACTGAAGTACGGACGGAACGAGAAATTGCGGCCGACGAAACTATCGTGTTTGTCCCAGTTCGACGCCGCCAGCGTCTGCCCGCTGGTGTCCATCAGGTACATGACTTCGGCACCGGTCTGTGCAGCGATGTTCTTCAGCAGGCGATTGGCGTTGCCTTGGCTGACGCCGTCGTCTGGCGCGCCGAGTACCGCGCGCAAGGCCGGCAGGTCGCCGAGAATTTGCGGCAACACTTCATAGCGGTGCAGGGTGCCCAGCAGGTTGGCGACGTACAGATCGAGGGTCTGGCGGTTCTGTCCGGCCAGTTCGCTGCGGTAATAGCGCTCGGCGAGATGTTCCAGCGGCCACAGCAGCGGCGCCAGACACAGGGCCAGCAGCGCGAGGCTGCGCCAGCGGGGTCTGCGGGGGAGGGTTGGTTTCATGAGCCGGATGCGCCTGAGATGTCAGGCGCATTATGCCTAGGCTCAGGCGAAGACGTCAGCGTCCTTGAGCAGCACTGCGGCTTGATCCTTGGCGGACAGCTTCGGCGCTTCGTCCAGCTGCCAGTCGATGCCCAGCGCGGGGTCATCCCAGCGAATGCTGCGCTCGGACGCTGGGTCGTAGTAGTCAGTGGTCTTGTAGAGGAATTCAGCGAACTCGCTCAGTACCACGAAACCATGGGCGAAACCTTCCGGCACCCACAGTTGACGATGGTTTTCGGCCGACAAGCGCACAGCCACCGATTTTCCGAAGTGCGGCGAGCTGCGGCGAATGTCCACGGCGACATCCAGTACTTCACCGACAGTTACCCGGACCAGTTTGCCCTGAGTGTTTTGCAGCTGGTAATGCAGGCCACGCAGTACGCCTTTTTGCGAGCGCGAGTGGTTGTCCTGAACGAATTGCGTGTCCAGACCGGTAGCATCCTGGAACGCCTTGGCATTGAAACTCTCGTAGAAAAAGCCGCGCTCGTCACCGAACACCTTCGGTTCGATGATCAGGACACCGGGCAGGTCGGTGGTGATTACATTCATGGGGAGTTCCATAGGCAGGTGTGAATGGCGAACATTCTTGCGCGAAGTGCCGGAGGGTGCGAGTGCTGCAAGACAAATAGCCCGTATACCTTTGCGCGGTTGGGGGTTGCGGATCCCGTCCAGCAATGGCGATATAGGCGCCTAATAACATTTAAGGGGTCGTTTCATGCCGCTCGCCACGTTGATTCATCGCGCCAGTTTGCCCAGCCCGCAGGTTTCTGCCGAGCAGGCCCGGCAATGGCTGGCGGAGCATTACGGGCTCAGCGGCACGTTGCAGGCTCTTGGCAGTCAGCAGGATCTCAATTACCGCGTCGACAGCCCGCGTGGGCGGTTCGTGCTGAAAATCTGCCGTGGCGATTACGCTCTGGTGGAGCTGCAAGCCCAGCATGCCGGGCTCAAGTATCTGGCCGAGCACTCGGCGGTGACGGTGCCGCGGGTGATCGCGGCTAATAACGGCGAGGATCTGCTGTCACTCGAGGTCGGCGGCGAGGCCGTCCATGTGCGGCTGCTGGATTACATCGAGGGCCAGCCGCTCACGCATCTCGAACACTTGGGGCGCGACGTGGTGGCGGGGTTTGGCCGGCTCTGCGGTGAGATGGATCTGGCGCTGGCCGGGTTCGATCACCCGGGCCTTGAGCGCACGTTGCAGTGGGATGCCCGTCACGCCAGTGCCCTGATCAGCCATCTGCTGCCGGTGATCAAGGATGAGCAGCAACGCTCAGTGATTGCCGATGCGGCCGAACAGGCCGAGCGCCGTTTGCAGCCGTTGCAGGCCAAGCTACCGGTGCAGGCGATTCACATGGACATCACCGACGACAACGCCGTCTGGGCGCGCGATGCCCTGCGTCACTGGCAGTTGCAGGGCGTGATCGACTTTGGCGATCTGGTGCGCACCTGGCGCATCACCGATCTGTCGGTGACCTGTGCGGCGTTGCTGCATCACGCCGGTGGCGATCCGTTTGTCATCTTGCCGGCCGTGCAGGCCTACCACGCGGTCAACCCGCTGCAACATGAAGAGCTGCAGGCGCTGTGGCCATTGATCGTCGCGCGCGCGGCGGTGTTGGTACTCAGTGGCGAGCAACAGGTCAGCATCGACCCCGCGAATACCTACAGCCGTGACAACCTAAGCCATGAGTGGGAAATCTTCCGCGTAGCGACATCGGTGCCACAGGCACTGATGGAAGCGGCGATCCTCTCTGCCGTCGGTCACGCATTGCCGGCGATCGACAGCGAAGGGTTTGCGCCCTTGCTGCCCGGTCTGGTCGGGCGCGAGTTTGCGCTGATCGATCTCGGTGTCCTCAGCCCGCATTTCGAGGCCGGCAACTGGGAGCAGGCCGGCATCGATCAGCACCTGTTGAACGAAGCGGCGACGGCGCATGGTTTGGCGGCGAGCCGTTATGGTCAGTACCGTTTGTCGCGCACCCGTCCCGACAGCGCCGTTGAACCGGATACCTTCCCGCTGCACGTGGAATTGCGCGTGCCCGATGGTACCGCCGTGGAAGCGCCGTTCGCTGGCGTCGTGCATCAGCCAGCAGATGGTGTGCTGCAACTGGATGGCCCGCAACTCAGCGTGCGCCTGTGGGGCGTGACACCTTCGCTGCACAGCGGCGTGGCGCTGGTCAAAGGCCAGGTGCTGGGCGCGGTCAGCGGCCCATTACGGGTGCAGTTGTGCCGGGGCGCGCAGATTGATACGCCGTTGTTTTGCACCCCGGCGCATGCAGCAGCGTGGCGGGCCCTGTGCCCGTCGCCAGCGGCGTTGTTAGGACTGGCCTGCGATGCCGAGCCGGAGCTGGACGCAAAAACCCTGCTCGAACGCCGAGACGCCAGTTTCGCTCGCACGCAGAAACACTACTACGTTGATCCGCCGCGCATTGAACGCGGCTGGCGCAATCACCTGATCGACATGCAGGGTCGCTCCTATCTGGACATGCTCAACAACGTGGCGGTGCTCGGTCATGGTCACCCGCGCATGGCCGCGGTCGCCGCTCGGCAGTGGTCGCTGCTCAACACCAACTCGCGATTCAACTATGCGGCGGTGGCGGAGTTTTCCGAGCGCTTGCTGAAATTGGCGCCGGAAGGCATGGATCGAGTGTTTCTGGTCAACAGCGGCAGCGAGGCCAATGACCTGGCGATTCGTCTGGCCTGGGCCTACAGCGGCGGGCGCGACATGATCAGCGTGCTTGAGGCCTATCACGGCTGGACGGTCGGCGCCGATGCGGTATCGACGTCAATCGCCGACAACCCGAAAGCCCTGGAAAGCCGCCCGGACTGGGTGCATCCGGTGCCTGCGCCAAACACTTATCGCGGGGAGTTCCGCGGTCTCGACTCGGCGCCGGATTACGTGCGCAGCGTTGAGCATCACCTGAAAAAACTCGCCGAGCAGAAGCGCCAATTGGCCGGGTTTATCTGCGAGCCGGTGTATGGCAATGCCGGCGGTATCTCGCTGCCGCCGGGATATCTCCAGCAGGTATACGCGCTGGTGCGCGCGCAGGGCGGCGTGTGCATCGCCGACGAAGTGCAGGTCGGTTACGGGCGCATGGGCCACTTCTTCTGGGGCTTTGAAGAGCAGGGTGTGGTGCCGGATATCATCTGCATGGCCAAGGGCATGGGCAACGGTCAACCGCTGGGCGCGGTGATCACGCGACGGGAAATTGCCGAGGCGCTGGAGGCCGAGGGCTATTTCTTCTCGTCGGCGGGCGGCAGTCCGGTCAGTTGTCAGATCGGCATGGCGGTACTCGATGTCATGGAAGAAGAAAAGCTCTGGGAGAACGCGCAGGTGGTCGGTGGCCACTTCAAGGCGCGTCTGGAAGCGTTGATCGATAAACATCCATTGGTGGGCGCGGTGCACGGTTCCGGGTTCTATCTGGGACTTGAGCTGATCCGCAATCGCGAGACGCTGGAGCCGGCGACCGAGGAGACGGTGTTGCTGTGTGATCGCTTGCGTGAGTTGGGGATTTTCATGCAGCCGACCGGGGATGATCTGAACATTCTCAAGATCAAACCGCCGATGGTGACGTCGCGCCAGAGTGTGGATTTCTTTGTCGACATGCTCGACCGAGTCCTCACCGAGGGCCTATAACGCAGCTCCTACAGGAAGTGCGACAATAGTTCGATTTGTATCGGCTTTTATTGAATCTATTTAGACGAAAGGCATTTAACAAGCTTCTAAAGCCGATATTTATCGGCTATAAAGTCGCCATTGCTCCGGCTTGGTGATCTCATGTCCGGTGCGCGCGTTTTCTTTTCGGTCGAATTGTCGACCGTCAAAGCACTTGCCCGGAGATGATTCATGAGCCGTATCGTTACCGTTGCCGCCACTCAGATGGCCTGTTCCTGGGATCTGGAAGCCAACCTCGAAATCGCTGAAAGGCTGGTGCGCGAAGCCGCCGCCAAAGGCGCGCAGATCATCCTGATTCAGGAGCTGTTCGAGGCGCCGTACTTCTGCCAGAAGCCGAACCCGGACTATCTGCAACTGGCGACGACGGTGGAAGAAAACGTCGCGATCAAACATTTCCAGAAAATCGCCAAAGAGCTGCAAGTGGTGCTGCCGATCAGCTTCTATGAGCTGGCCGGCCGCGCGCGTTTCAACAGCATCGCGATCATCGACGCCGACGGCAGCAACCTCGGGATTTATCGTAAAAGCCATATTCCTGACGGCCCGGGCTACCACGAGAAGTATTACTTCAACCCCGGCGACACCGGTTTCAAAGTGTGGAACACCCGCTACGCAAAAATCGGCGTGGGCATTTGCTGGGATCAGTGGTTCCCGGAAGCCGCACGCAGCATGGCGTTGCAAGGCGCGGAGATTCTGTTTTACCCAACCGCGATCGGCAGCGAGCCGCACGACAAGACCATTTCGTCGCGCGATCACTGGCAGCGCGTGCAACAGGGTCATGCCGGCGCCAACCTGATGCCGCTGATCGCCAGCAATCGCATCGGCAACGAAGAACAGGACGGCTACGACATCACGTTCTACGGCTCTTCGTTCATCGCCAACCAGTTCGGCGAAAAAGTGCAGGAGCTGAATAAAACCGAAGAAGGTATTCTTGTGCACACTTTTAACCTCGACGAGCTCGAACACATTCGCAGCGCGTGGGGTTCATTCCGTGACCGCCGTCCGAACCTGTACGGCGCGTTGAAAACCCTCGACGGTTCCCTGGAGTCCTGATCCCGATGACAACTTTGAAAAGTACCCCGCGCGCCGACGGCTTTCACATGCCGGCCGAGTGGGCGCCGCAAACGCAGACCTGGATGATCTGGCCCGAGCGCCCGGACAACTGGCGTCTGGGCGGCAAACCGGCGCAAGCTGCACATGCTGCGGTGGCCAAGGCCATCGCGCGTTTTGAACCGGTCACCGTGGCCGTGTCCGCTGGCCAGTATGAAAACGCCCGCGCGCGCCTCGACGTGCCGAATATCCGCGTGGTCGAGATGTCCAGCGATGACGCTTGGGTACGCGACAGCGGCCCGACTTTCGTCATCAACAATAGCGGCGAAGTGCGCGGTGTGAACTGGGACTTCAACGCTTGGGGCGGCTTCGACGGCGGCCTGTACTCGCCGTGGAATCGCGATTCGCAGGTCGGCGGCAAGATCCTCGAGATCGAGCGCAGCCCGCGTTACCGCACTGAAGGTTTCGTGCTTGAAGGCGGCTCGATTCACGTCGACGGCGAAGGCACGCTGATCACCACCGAAGAGTGCCTGCTCAACCGCAATCGCAACCCGCACCTGGGCCGCGAAGAGATTGAAGCGGTACTGAGCGCCAATCTGTCTGTGGATAAAATCATCTGGCTGCCGGACGGTCTGTTCAACGACGAAACCGACGGCCATGTGGATAACTTCTGCTGCTACGTGCGTCCTGGCGAAGTGCTGCTGGCGTGGACCGACGATCCGCAGGATCCGAACTACCCGCGCTGCCAGGCTGCGTTGAAAGTTCTGCAAAGCAGCACTGACGCCAAGGGTCGCCCGTTCACGGTGCACAAAATGCCGATTCCGGGGCCGCTTTACGCGACTGAAGAAGAGTGCGCCGGTGTCGACCCGGTGGACGGCACGCAGGAACGCAATCCGTCTGTGCGCCTGGCTGGTTCCTACGTGAACTTCCTGATCGTCAACGGCGGCATCATCGCGCCGAGCTTCGACGATCCAATGGACGCGCCGGCCAAGGAAATCCTGCAGAAGCTGTTCCCGCAGCACGAAGTGGTGATGGTGCCGGGTCGCGAACTGTTACTGGGTGGCGGCAATATCCATTGCCTTACCCAACAGCAACCCGCGCCGCACAAAGAGTGAGTTGAGTCGTAACACCTTGAGTTGATTAACAAATCAGCCGGGTAATGATTAGCTCGCTATGCATCAACTGAGGCCCGCAGCCCGACAGGACCGCGGGCTTCTTTGTATCCGCTTGTCGACAACTAAGAAACATTGGCATAGCTCTTGTATTCATCACCCGTGCACTAGGGAGGGGGGAGAACTTCAACAGTTCTGTCATAAACCTTGGATAACGTAGCCGCTCACGAACGGGGAGAGAGCGCTGAAATGAACGCCGAAGTGAACGTAGTCAGCGAGCGGACGTTGCATCCCGTGGCCGTTAACGGCGAATCGCTCCAGATTGTCGCGCACTGGTTGAAGTCCAATGGAACGCGTCAGATCAGGGAACCTGATCCGCGCCGGATGATGATCGAGCGTTACCCCGCTGGCCTGTTCAGCGAGGCCGAACTGGAAGCATTGTGGGCTGTGATGGAAGGATAAGAAGCACAACAGGGATTGGTAAAAGCGCTGCCGGGATGGCGGCGCTTTTTTATGCACGGCTATTTTGTACACACCCAATCAATGTGGGAGCGAGCCTGCTCGCGAAAGCGGTGGATCAGTTAACGAAGATGCCGACTGATCCGACGCTTTCGTGAGCAGGCTCGCTTCCACAGGATTGGTGTGAAATCAGAAGCTGTAGGTGCCGGTCATTACGACGCTACGTGGCGCACCCGGTTGAATCTGATACTGGCTGGTCGCCGACGCGTAGTACTCACGATCGGTGATGTTGTTCAGCGCCGCGCGTAAATCCCAATCCTTGAAGCGGTAACCGACCAGGGCATCCCAGCGGCCGTAACCCGGCAACACGGTGGTGTTGGCGTTATCGGCATAGCGTTGGCCAACCAGGGTCAGGCCGGTTTCGCCGTACCAGCCCATTTCCGGTTTCCAGGTCAGGAACAGGCTGCCGTTATGCTTGGCAACGTTGTTGATGCGTTTGCCTTCCAGGCCGTTGTTGTCCTTCTCGATCTTCGCATCCTGCAGACCGACGCCACCGCGCATGTACCAATTGCCGACGAGATTGCCGGTGGCCGTCAATTCGATCCCGCGCGAGCGCTGCAGACCGGACATCACCGTCAGGGTCGGATCGTTTGGATCAGTGGTGCGGCGGTTGTAGAGTTCCAGATCGTAGATCGCCAGCGTGGTGCTCAAGCGGTCATCGAACCAGTCGCTTTTCACGCCGATTTCTTTCTGCTTGGTCAGCTCGGGACTGAGGTCGTTGGTGTTGCCGGCCGCACCCGGAGTGATGCCGATCAAGCCACCGCCCACCGGCGAAAACGTCTTCGACCACGAGGCGTAGAACGAATGGTTTTGTAGCGGCGTCCAGACCAGGCCGACGCGCGGGCTGGTGCTGTGGCTGTCGCGGTCTTCGGAGATGTTGCGCAGTTTGTTGGTCGACTCGATATCGAAAGTGTCGTAACGCAGACCGGCGAGCACTTGCCATTGATCGTTCAAGCGCAGTTGATCTTGCACATATACCGCACGGCTTTCGACTTCGGTGTGGCTGCTGCTGGAGACCTGCATGCTGCCGGTATGGCGCAGATCACGGTTCGGGTTGTACAGGTCGAGCGACGGTACGGGCTGCGCGCCCGGGGTTCTGCCAGAGGCCGCGTTGTACAGCGTCGGGTCGCGGCGCTGGCTGCCGATCTCGATGCCAGTGAGCAGGCGATGCTCAAGGCCCAAGGTATCGAATCCGCCCTCAAGTTCAACGTTGTTATAGACGTTGCGAGTGGTCAGATCCTGCTGCCAGTGCTGGCGCGTGACCTTGTTGGTCGCCGGCGTGTAACCGGTGAGGTAGGTGTTGTCGAAATCACTGTCGAGCTTGAACACGCCGAGGGTCTGGCGCAGTTGCCAGTTGTCATTGATTTCATAAGTGAGTTTCGAACGCAGCGATTGCGACTTGTCGTCGATGAAATCGTGATCGTTGCCGTAGGTCGTATCGCGCCCGACATCGGCCGGGCGCCCGTTGATGCCGGGGATGCCGCGATCCGGGGTGCGGTTGTAGCGGCTGTATTCGTACTGCACCAGCCAGTTCAGGTCCGGCGTCAGTTGCCAGCTCATCGACGGCGCGAACAACTGGCGATTGCCACTGACACCGTCGCGGAAGCTGTTTTCATCCATGTTGCCCATGTTCAGGCGCAGGCTAATGTTTTCGCTCGGGTCGCTGCTGAGGTCGGCGTAAAGACTGCGCAAATCTTCGCTGCCAACCTGGGCTTCGATAGTCGAGCGCCGGCCGAACTCGGGCATTTTGCTCACGCGGTTGACGATCCCGCCCTGACTGCCACGGCCATACAGTACGGCGGCCGGGCCTTTGAGCACTTCGACGCGTTCAATATTGTGCAAGTCGCGCTTGTATTGGCTGTCGTCGCGGATGCCATCCAGATAGAAATCGTTGCTCGCGTCGAAGCCGCGGATGCGCAGGCTGTCGAAACGGGTGTCGGCGCTGCTGCTGACGTTAGGCATGCCGCTCAACGCGTCGCCGATGTCATTGGTGCCGTAGCTGGCGACGTTCGAGGTCTTGATCGAATCGATCGCCTGCGGCACATAACGTACGGGCGTCGAGGTCCGAGTCGCGGTGCTGCTGAGCTTCACCCGAGGGTCATCGGCTTGCGCTTCGGCGCTGATTGCGGTGGCGGGTAACTCGGTCGCGGAGTAGGCAAAACCGCTGGACAGAAAAGCAGAAAGCCCAAGGGTGGCGGGCGTAAGACGGAACGGGGCAGGCATTGAACAGCGCATCCGAAAGGGTGGAAGAATTCGATCGCGCGAATGGTAATGCTTTGCATTTACTTCCGTTAATTATTCCTTATAAGTTCCCTTGGCTGATTGTTTCAATTTGTGTCCTGATCGACACAATCTGGCTGAACGAATCATTCGACCGATTCATGAAACAGACTGAAAGCCATTCCGGCGTTTTTCCGCAAGAGTGCGAGGACTAATCTGCCGCCATCGATTTTCCTGACTTTCTCCCGGAGTTTTTCCATGATTCTTCACTACATCTACGATCCGCTGTGTGGCTGGTGTTACGGCGCCAAGCCGCTGGTGGAAGCGGCACAGTCAGTGTTGCCGGTGAATGCCCATGCCGGCGGAATGATGAGTGGTGCCAATCGCCAGCGTGTTTCCCCGCAATTGCGCAATTACGTCATGCCCCATGACCGACGCATTGCCGAGTACACCGGCCAGCCTTTTGGCGAGGCCTATTTCGAAGGTTTGCTGCGTGATTACTCAGCGGTGTTCGATTCGACGCCAGCGATTGCTGCGGTCATGGCGGCTGAAGCCATCGACGGCGGCGGTTTGCGCCTGCTGGGGCGGTTGCAGACGGCGCACTATGTGGAAGGGCGACGCATTGCCGATTCAGCCGTGCTGTTGGAATTGGCGATGCAGATGGGCTATGCACAGGCAGATTTCCACGTTGCGCTGGAGTCCGTTGACAGCGAGAGCCATATAAAAGCCAGTCGCCGGTTTCTGGCGCAATTGGGCGGTCAGGGTTTTCCGACCATGGCTCTGGAGCAGGACGGCACATTCCAGTTGGTCGACATCAGTCCCTGGCTGGGCAAGCCGCAGGCTTTTGCCGATTGGTTGAGACAAGCCATCGTGCTCGATGAGCCAGGTAAAGCCTCTGCGTTTTGTTCTATCGACGGCTGTGCGTGATACGCACGGGATTCACTGGTTGCGTGCATTTCCCAGCAAGGACTCAGCGCAAAATTTACGTTTCTTAGACGTTTTTCGCCTATTTAAAGACGATTCTTGAAATTGACACATTGTTCAGGGCACGGCTACGATTCGGCCCAACGCCTGTGGCCAACCGCCATGACTCAAAATAAGGAGCAGGCCCGCCATCACATTATCGTGGGCGGGCCTTTTTGTTTCGGGGTGAATAAAAGAGTGCAAAAGCGCCGTTTCCGCCGTTCGACACAGCGCGTTTCAACCCGTAATAAGGAAAACAAAATGTTGAACAAGCGAATCAGTCTGATCGCACTGGGGATGTTGAGTGCCACTCAGGCCATGGCTAACGACCAGGCCGAGTCCAAGGGGTTTGTTGAAGACAGCAGCCTCAAAGTGCTGCTGCGCAATGCCTACATCAATCGTGATTACAAAAACGGTAACGACGACAAGGCCGAATGGGGCCAAGCGGCCATCGGTACGTTCTCGTCCGGTTTCACTCAAGGCACCATCGGTGTCGGCGTCGACGCTTTCGGTCTGTACGCCCTGCGTCTGGACGGCGGCAAGGGCCGTAGCGGCGCCGGTGGTATCGACTTCTTCAAGCAAGAAAACAGCTATCAGGAAGGCCACAACGGCAGTGCGGCCAACGACCTGGCCAAGGCCGGCGCGGCGGTGAAGTTTCGCTTCTCCAACACCGTGCTGACCTACGGTGACCAGATGCCGGCCCTGCCGGTGCTGAACTACGACAACTCCCGCCTGCTGCCGGAAAGTTACACCGGTACGTTGATCACTTCCAAAGAGATCAAAGGCCTGGAACTGAACGCCGGTCGTTTCACCGCCGAATCGCGCAAGAGCGATGAAGGCCGTGACAGCGGTGGTCTGAAGTCGATCAATGTGTTGGGCGGTAGCTACCAGTTCACTGAGCGCTTCAAGGGTGCGCTGTACGCTTCTGACGTTGAAGACGTATTGAAGAAACAATACGTGAACGCCAACTACGTGTTGCCGTTCAACAAGGATCAGTCGCTGACCCTGGACTTCAACGGCTATCGCACCAAGCTGGACAGCTCCTACGTGCGCGAAAACACCGTGCCTGGCAAAAGCATCGTCACCGGTCAGGACAACAAGATCTGGAGCCTGGCAGCCACCTTCGCCACCGGCCCGCACTCGTTCACCGTGGCGCACCAGCGCTCCACTGGCGACAGCAACCTGGGCTACGCCTACGGCGGCTACCAGAAAGATCAGCAGCGTGTCGGCGATGGCGGCAACACCATCTACCTGGCCAACTCCTACTGGTCGGACTTCAACGCTGAAGACGAGCGCAGCTGGCAGTTGGGCTACGGCCTCGACTTCGGCGCATTCGGCGTGCCGGGCCTGAGCTACAACTTCGCTTACGTACGTGGCGACAACATCACCACGTCCACCAGCGAAGGCGGCACCGAGCGCGAAATCTTCAACCAGTTCAAGTACGTCGTGCAAAGTGGCCCGGCCAAAGACCTGAGCGTGAAACTGCGCAGCTCGATCCTGCGTGTTTCGCAGAAATCCAGCGAGTACAACGTCAGCGGTAACGAACTGCGCGTTTTCGTGGATTACCCGATCAACATTTTCTAATGCCTGATCCAGTGTAAGAAACGTAAGAAAAACCCCGACTGGTTCGGGGTTTTTTTTCGACGGTTTTTCGATGGAAACCGGAATAAACCGGTGTTTTTGTCATGTAAAAGTTGTTTTCAGGTCGCTTCAAGCGCCGCTTCAAACAGGACTTTAAATGCCTGAAATTCTTTCTCATGGACGCAAATTCTCCACCTAATAGATTAGGCCGCTCAACGCAGCGGAGAATTTGGTAATGATCGTTTTGAACAGAGAAGTGGGCGAATCGCTACGGCGCGACAAATATGTCAACGTCCAGGGTGGTGACTTCAATCTCTACGGTCATTTTGCCGACTTCGTCAGACTGACCAAAAGTTGGGAAAACATGGAGCCTGACAGCTACTACGGTCAGGCCGAAGCCGGCATGCGTTACCGTCGTTATAGCGACTTTGAGTACAACCCGAAAACCCGCGAGCTCAAGCAACTCGAGCATCGCGCCTACGTGCAGTCGAAAGAGAACAACGCCTATGTTGGCGGCCTGGTACGACACTTTCAGGACTTCTCCGATGAAGTAATTACTTCACCGGTGATGCGCAGCCTGATCGACACCGATTTCGAAGTGTACAAAAGCGTACTGCCGGAAGAGCTGCACGATGAAATCTGGCAGTGCCAGATCCATCAGATCCGCATCGAAATCAAACCCGGCAAGCAACTGGAAATCACCCCCGAAGGCATTCACTGCGACGGCTATCCGTTCAGCGGTGTGCACTTCTGGGGCCGCAATAATGTCGAGGGCGCGGAGAGTCGTTTGTACGACATCCACGAGCATCAACTGGCGTCGACCACTTACCAGGAAATTCTCGACACCACCTACTTCCTCGATCGCGACATGCGCCACTACGTGACCCCGGCCCGCAACACGCACACCCATGCGATGGCGTACCGGCAGATTCTGGCGATCTCCTTCTCGCGGCCCGGGACCGCTTTCGACATTGTTCGCTAATCAGATCACCCCAATCGACGGCGTCGAGTGCTCGACGCCGGTGGTGCTGCGACGCGCCACGGCCAAGGATGCGCAGCGCATGGAGCGCTTTTTCCGCCAGTTCGACGAAGTGTCCTTCTGCGAGTGGCAGGACGCCAAGTGCCTGCGTGGCGTGCTGATCCAGAAAACCACCACGGCCTATCTCGCCTTTGACGTGGCGGGCGAGATCGTCGGCGCGGTACTCGGTGGCATGCTCGGCAGTCGCGGCACCATCAATCATCTGGCGGTCAGCCCGCGCTATCGCAGTCAGGGCGTGGGTCAACGACTGGTTGAAGCGGCGTCGTCCGATATGAAACGGGTCGGCGTGTTACGGATGTTTCTGTTCGTCGACGATGCTAACCTCGCGGGCAAGCGATTCTGGACTGCCCAGGGTTTTTGCGAGCCCCACGGCGAGCGGACATTTGAGAGGGATCTATGAATGAAACGTCCGGCAGTGCGCCGCTGATGGCTGCCCATCAGCCGTCGCGCACGTTTGCCGAAGCCAGCCCGGTCGTCGCTGGCTACTTCACGGTGTCATTCGTGTTCGGGCTGATGGCCGTCAACGCCGGGTTGCCGATGTGGCTGCCAGTGGCGATGTGTTTGTTCGTATATGCCGGCGCTTCGCAATTCGCCGCGCTGGCGCTGATCTCTAGCGGCGCCTCGCTGACCACCATCGTGCTGACTACGTTCCTGATCAATGCGCGGCACATGCTGATGTCGGTGTACATGGCCAAGGCCCTGCGGGCGCTGGGGCTCAGCCGCATGGAACGCTGGGCTTATGCCGGTGGCCTGACCGATGAATCCTTCGCGTTCCACAGCGTCAAACTTGGCACTGGCGCACCGGTCAACGTGCGTTATCTGATCGGCTTCAACCTGTTCTGCCACACCTCGTGGGTGCTCGGTGGTTTGCTTGGCGCGGTCTGCGCACAGTACGCGGCGCACCTGATCAAATATCAGCTCGACTACGCCCTGACGGCGATGATGCTCTACGTGCTGGTGTCGCTGTGCAACACGCGCAACAAACTCATTGCCGCTGCGGCCGCTGTGCTGTGCATGGGCGCGTTGAGTCTGGTCGGCAGTTCGCCGTTCAATGTGTTTATCGCCACGTTTGTGGGCTGCGGAGTGGGTGTATGCCTGACCAAACGTTCCTGATTCTGGTGGTTGCGCTGATGATGGCCGTGACTTTCCTGCCACGCGCGCTGCCACTGCAAGTCAACACCGAGCACTGGCCGCCGTTCGTTGCGCGGGCGCTGGAATACTTGCCGGTGGCGATCGTCGCTGCGATCAGCCTGACACCCTTGTTGATCAAGGATCAGCACATACAGCTCGATCGCCCGGAATTCTATGCCGCGATTCCGACGTTGTTATGTGCGTATTTCAGCAAAAACCTCTTTCTCAGTGTGGCGGTTGGGACGGCTGCGTACATTGCGCTCGGCTCGTTCATGTAACGGCAAATCGACAACGTCGCTGAGCGCCTGGCTCGACAACTCCGGATTGTTCACCGCCAGGCGCACCTCGAGGAAATCCTCGAAACCGGGGAAAATCGTCAGGCCGTTCTTCTGCGCGGCCTCACGCGAAACCATGCCGACCGCATCCATCTGCGTAATCAACGACAGCGTCAACGTTTCACTGCACGAATAGACCATGCGCTGGCCGTTCTCGTGATTGCCCAGCCCGGCGTCGAGAAAACGCAAAAAGCTGTGGGAATACGGACAATCTTCCGCAGGACGCACCTGAAACTTGTTGCCCAGTAATGTCAGCGGATCGTTTTCCTGCCCGCAATGCGCGCCGACCACTTGTACCTGCACATCCGGCAAGACAATGCTCGGCAAACCCGGCCGCTGCGGACCGATCAGCACCGCAAGGTCAAAGTCCTCATTTTTCAGCTTGCTGAGGTTTTCCATCGACTCGGCGTAGCTGAATTCCATCTGATAATCGGGAAACACCTCGATCAGGCGTCCGATCATTCGCCGGTTGAAATCAGGCGACAAGGTGTTGTTCAACGCAACCTTCAACGTGCGCTGGCCCGGCACTTTCAGTGCCTCGACTTTCTCTTCCATCTGTCGCGTGGCAATCAGCACTTTGTCCATATAAGGCGTCAGCTCAGTGCCTTGCGGCGTCAGCGTCAGCCCTTTGTTGGAACGTCGAAACAAGCGGAAACCGAACTGCTCTTCGACCTTGTTCAACTGCGCGGCCAACGCCTGCACAGTCAGGCACGAATGCTCGGCTGCGGCCGACAACGAGCCGGTCTGCACGATGCGCATGAGGTTGCGTAAGGTTCTGCTATCCATGGGTAATGCCCTCTGAAGTGGGCTGGGTATTGTTGTTTACGAGACTGCCGGTCAGGCGCCATATGCTGGCTATATTCCTGTACCTGAGCATAGTTGTCGCGGGTTTAGTAGCGAATCGATGTCCTCGCCGATGGCTGGAGGCTGACACAGGATCGGGGTTTTTGGTGACGTGGGGGTGATGGGGGTCAAAAAAAGTGCGTGGTTTTGGTGCGAGGGGGCGATTTTTCACGGGGAAAAGGCTGACAACGTTAGTGGTTTTGGCCTGCGAAATACGTGGATGCGTCTTAGGCTAACTTGCGACCGAGCTGATAGCGGCGACTCGTCAAAGCAGATGAAGTAGCAGTGGGAAGGCATCAAGCCTATATGGCTGCGGATCCGAATGAGGTGGGCGAATTGAGTGCATCACAAGAAGCGGTTGATCTGGACTGCCCAAATGGCACCCGGCAGCACCAGGTTATTGAGACTCGAGAGCGGCCTTCCGTTGCACGAATCCCTACGGATAAGACAGCTCAAACGATGTTGGAAGCACTGAATATTCTGCAGCGGTTTGAGTCGGTCGACGGAATGCTCAAATAATTGAGGCAATAAAAAACCGACATCGCTGTCGGTCTTTTTTTACTCCCCAAATAGGGAGAGAGGTCTCACCCGGACACTGATCCTCAGGTCATCAATGGGGTTCCTAACGCCGACTATCGCCACCTGATAGCAGTCGGTTTCGCGCTCTTGGGCCGATTCTCGGCATCGCGAGTAAAGCTGTCAATCTGGGTTTGGATTATTGTCTCTACGCTTGCGAATCAGATTTATAAATTGGTTCATATCTGTACTAGTATGAAAGCAAATCAAATCAGGAGAGGCGCAATGACTACCTCATCCCCAGCCCTCATCCCACGTGAACAACTTGATGCCCCCGAAGCGGGCCGCGTCGCGCTGAAGTTCTTCTTCAACCTTATGGAGCGCTGGGGCTGTAGCGCCGAGCAGCAACGCACATTACTCGGCGGCGTTGGTAACACCACGTTCTACAAATACAAACACCTGCCGAACATACGTCTGCCTAACGACACCCTTGAGCGCATCTCCTACCTGATGGGCATTCATAAGGCGTTGAGCATCATCTTCAGCAACAGCCGTGAGCGTGCCTACACGTGGGTCAGTAGTCCGAACACGGCAGCGCCATTCAATGGCCAAACGGCGCTGGAATACATGCTGGCTGGGCGCGTGATCGATATCGCCGACGTTCGCCGCTACCTCGACGGGGTGCGCGGTTGAAAATGCCCGATTTGGTGGATGTGCAATGGCCGAGAGCCTACCGGATCGTCAACAGCAGCTTCCCGCCGATCGCGTTGTTCGAAGACGTGCTCGATCCCGAAGACCTGGAAGTTGCCTACGCGCTAGAAGCGCTGACCAACGATCGCCTGATCGAACAGGCCGGGGTTCTCGCCCGAGTGCGTCCCGAAGATCGACTCTCCGGCCCCGGCTCGACTCCGGTGATGGCTGCGTTTACCCACATCGGCAAACGCAGTCGTTTCTGCGACGGCAGCTTCGGCGTTTACTACGCTGCGAGCAGCCAAGCCGCGGCCATCTCCGAAACCTGTTATCACCAGGAGCGATTTCTTGCGGCAACCCAAGAAGCGGATCTTGAGTTGACCATGCGGACTTACGTCAATCGGGTGGTTAAACCGCTGCACGATATCCGCCACGATCACCCCGAGCTGCACAATCCGGATCCTGAGGTTTACGGGCCGTCTCAGCTATTCGCCCGTCAACTGCGCGAAACCGAGTCGTGGGGACTGCTCTACAACAGCGTTCGTTTGCCGGGCCATGAGTGTGTCGCCGCGTTTCGACCTCCAGCGGTATCGGTTCCGAAGCAGGGCAAGCATTTGCGGTATGTGTGGAGTGCAAGTCAGCAGAAGATTTCGTTTGTGCTTGAGATCAGTCAGGTCTGAAACGCAAAAGCCCTCGTATCGGCGAGGGCCTGACACCGGCGTTCACATCAACGGCTTGTCCGGCGGCGCATCCAATACTTTCACGACATCATCGATCAGCGCTTTGCTCAATTCCTGCAAATACTGCGAGGCATAAGCGTGAAGGTCAGGATCGCGCGCGACTGAAGTGTCCGCAGTGAGCAGTCGTGAAATGTGAAGCAAGTGAGAGGCGTGGGAAAGGGCGGCGATTACGGGAACACCACGATTGGTGCGGAACATCGCTTGATTGGAGTGGAAGGAAAAGTGGGTGAGGCCCAGGGTTTTCAGATCTTGAGAATGGGTCATTTCGGTTCACCTGCCGTTCGAGATGGACGGTGTAAATTGACCGGTGTTGCTGACGGATCAATGGCTTTCATTTGTTAACTCCCTGTATCAAATGAGAGCTGCCAATTCGTTATCAGACGAATGGGTGGCAGCTATGCGCGGGCTGATAAACCGGAGATACAGGAACCCGGCAGACCCGAAGGTCTCCCACGCACAGCCGCCATTGCACGGTTATGCAGACACAAAAAATGCGCCGGCAAATGTGAGTTGGGGCGCTGGTGCGCCTGTATCTTACGCGGGTTATCAGGCCCGGTCGCTGAATTGGCAGCGACGAACTGAACGGTAGCTTTGCGAGGGGCGAATGAGCAACGGTGGCTAGTAGTGGCTTGTCGTTACAACAGATTTCACAAGGCTTCGCGCCATGCATTTCGTCGATCTGTCCCTATAAACGTTTATGGTTTGTTTGTACGGCGTAGCCGTATAGTCAGGTTCATGTATACAATCATCGAAACGGAAATGTTCAAGCGCTATGCAGACGCCATATGGGTCGATGGTGAGCGCCATGAATTCATAAATTGGCTTGCTGCAAATCCTCTGGCTGGTGATGTCGTGCCTGGCAGTGGAGGTTTGCGCAAGGTGCGGTGGACTCGCAACGGCATGGGTAAGCGAGGCGGTACACGTGTCATTTATTACAACACGCTTTCTGAAGGCTCGATCTGGTTACTCATTGCCTACACCAAGGCAAAGTTTGACGATTTGCCCTTAGCCTTCCTTAAGCAACTGAAGGAGGAAATCAGCGATGGTCGATGAACTGGAGCAATTCCAGCAGGACTTGCTGGAATCTGTACGTCAGATGAAGGCTGGAAAGGCTGCACGCGTGACTCAAGTGCCGCTCTCTGCGGCAGCAGAAGCGCGTGCCAAAGTGGGCGTTTCTCAAAGTGCGTTCGCCAAACTGATCGGTGTGAGTCTGCGGACTTTGCAGGATTGGGAGCAGGGGCGCAGGCAGCCGACGGGTGCGGCTCAAACTCTCCTTAGGGTCGCCAGCCAGCATCCGGAAGCTTTGCGGGATCTGCATCCTGCTTGATACCACTTAAAACCTTTGGGCAGACTTCTGCTACAGAAAACAACGAAGCCCCTGCATTTCTGCAGGGGCTTTGTTTTGTATGGTGCGGCACCAAGAATCGAATTGCTACATAAGCTAATGATTTATATCATTATTTTATCCTATAGTATTATGCGCTACCTCATGGAGTATCCTTATCCCTAGCT
The DNA here is from genome assembly GCF_900187475.1 of Pseudomonas sp. Irchel s3h9. Classification (NCBI taxonomy): domain Bacteria; kingdom Pseudomonadati; phylum Pseudomonadota; class Gammaproteobacteria; order Pseudomonadales; family Pseudomonadaceae; genus Pseudomonas; species Pseudomonas sp. Irchel s3h9. Next base: position 181,138 of record NZ_FYDH01000001.1, read on the forward strand.
TTAATACTATGCAATCTACTTGTCGCGCATATGGGCGGCTGGGCTGATGCTGGTAGTTACAGAGTTTTTGACTGATTCATTAATACTCGGATAAGTAAAATTGATATCGCAAAGGGATGCCATGGTGTATTTAAAAATTCTGTTCTGGAACTACATTCCCTCTGGCGGTCAACTTCACGGGTGAACTTTAGAGCTCGAAAGTAAGATGCCGCAGATCCGAGTGCTTGGCTTCACGATTGCCCCAACTGCCGGGTCAATTTTCAGCAACGCGGTAATGAGAGCATAGGGCCTACTAAATGGCGTGGACTGGGAAAGTTAGAGGGGTTAGAAAAGAGTGCGAGCAGCTTGGACTTGTTGTCTGTGTGCTGTGGAAGGTAGATTAAATCTGAGTAATAAAAACGTCCTGGCGCGTATGACTAAAGAAAGCGTTTGTCCAAGGAATTTGTAAAGAAAATCAACTCGCTTTTACTGAAAATTATCTGATAGGTTTTCGTAAAATTATAGCGACATCATGACATATGGTTTTGTCCCACATCAAAATTGGAGCTACTACTAAGCGTTCTAGAATAATTGTCTCAAAACCATTAACGTCCCTGACCGGCCCATCTCCGAAATGTGGGTGACACACATGCCCGCCAGGCTTTAAGATACTTTTAAACGTCTCATAGTCATCTCTTGAGCTATCAAACTCCCAGCCTTCGGCGCCGCTGTAATCGTAAGAGTCATGAAAAATAAAGTCATATTCTTTTTTGCTTAACTCTAAGGATCTCCAATCACCTAAGATAGGCTTTACTGATGGGTGCTGATTAGAGAATACTAGTAGATCGCTATATATTCCTTTATCTATTTCTATGATGTCATGTCTATTGGGTGAAAGTTCTTTCTGAATTAGTTTTGCAGAAATTCCTAACCCAAAACCGATCTCTAAAGTATTTCTCGATAAAATATTGGTTTCTTTGAGCTTGCTGAAAAGCTTCTCAAAGTAATCAGTTTCACTACTGGACATCACCACTTGATCATTCCAAATAAGATGATCTTTGTCTTTGACGTCAAACTTCAACTCAAGTGTGCGCACCTTCTGATTCGACATGAAGTACTTATCCTTCTAGGGAACAGGTCATAGTATCGAATAAAGTTTTTCCGCTATCAGTAAGAGAGTCGTAACAAGCGTCGTAGTTTAACAAGGCAAACTCTTCTTGAATTTCCCTTAGTCGATAGCATGCATAGTCGTACCCTTCTGGCGTATTTTTTATCAACTCAAGCCATTGCTTGATTGCAGTAAATACGTACAGTGCATGCATAATTCCCGATGTTGGGCGTAACATTTTTTTCCATGGAGAATAAAATTTTGATTTGTCATCATGAACTAGGCTGATTTCTTTCTCTATAATCGAAAGCTGCAGGTGCATAGCCTCATGAATGATGGATTCTGCTAGCCTTAATTTAGGGTGTTTATTATCTGTTGCAATGGAAATAAAAATACTAAACGGTAGTTCAGGGTCTGTAAAGCTGATGTCAAAGCCAGGATCTGCATGGATTATATGGACTGACTTTACCAGGTTTGAGATAACGTCCAGTAGTGTCGGTGATACTCTAATTAGGTCGATGGCAGAGTCTATTTTTTCTATTGTTTCAGGAGCGCAAAACCGCTCAAGGCTTACTTGTCTTACTTTTTGTTTAGCGAAAAACTTAGCATGTGCGTCACATAAGAACTCTAATTTTGCAGCTGGAAGGGCGGAGATAGGAAGAATCTTCACTGGCTCAGCTTCTTTACTGCTAATTATTGAAGCTGTACTATAATTTTCCAAATGGTAACTGTAGCGGCCCGAGTGAAAAATAATAAATGACGCGAGATTTGGCCACCATATATCAGATCGAGAATTATTCAGATACTTCTGAATATGGGTTTGTAAAGAAATCATTTCTCAGCCCTAAAGAACGAAAAAACAATAGTAAATCTTTTTCCAGAATTTATAGCAGATACAGCGTGGAACGACCTAGGTGATATTTCAAATGCAAAGGCAGTATTGTGCAGCGGCAGAAACGCACTCGATAAACTTTCAGGTGTTTTGTCAGAAAAAATCATTAAAATACCCCCGTTCGCTTCTGTCCAACCCCTATTGAGCTGGATTAAAACCCTATGAGTTTCTTGCTTCGGGATAAAGTCGTTATGTATTTTAATTACTTGACTACCTATTAGTTTGTGCGCTGTTATGTCAATTCTGTCAGATAAATCAACTCTAAATAACTGTTCGATATTTTCACGAAGCTTGCTTATAGCGTCTTTTGAAAAAATTCTGTTAATGTGATCTGGTAGTTGTAGTCCATGAAAACTGAATTCATACTGTTGGTAGAATTCAGCAATTTTTAACTTCCAGGGTGCATCACTTTCAAGCCAAGTAAGAAGCACTTCACTGTCTGCGTCTGAAAGCGCGCCTTCTTGTAGTGCGTGTGGGTAAGGGGCTATTCTTGGAATATTTAGAAAATTAGGAAGCGTCAACGGAGCATTCCTTCGTTGTTAAGAATAGTAATAGCTTTACTTATCAATAGTTTTTGATCACTGCAGTAGACTGATGGATTGTCATATGCGTTTTCCCTACTCCAGCGATGAAGTGGCATTCCACCGCCACATATGGTCAGGTATTTGCAAGAGTTACATTCACTTGACGTCGGGCGCTGAAGCTTATAGTACTCTTCGAAGCTTGATGTGTTAAATGCTTCTGATAATCGATCTGTTGTTATCATCCATTTTTCATCAAACTTATCTGCGCCGTCAAAATTGCTTTTTAATGTATCGTTTTTGGAAAGACTTCCATCAGTCTCAATAATGGCGATGCCATAAAAATTATCGCCAAGCCCCTCTTTAACACCAAAACCACCTAACGCGATACGCAAAATATCATCAAGAAATCTAATTTTAACAGGCTCTCTGTCAGCAATGTAGATATCCAGCAGCTTAGCGAGCCACTCTCCATATTCGGTCGAGATTGAACTATCTTTACCATAGGGGAGGCTAGTGTGATTGCCATCTCGATATAGGAAGTCTATAGATTTTGTTCCAAGTCTCTTTAGACAGTTATAAACTGCTTCAGGGTCTGAGCTAGGATCGATAACAGACAATAACCCTGCATAGAGGAATTCGGAATCAGAATGGTTTTTAAGGAGGGTGATCCCGTCAACAACTTTCTGATAAGTTCCTCGTCCTTGTTTGTCTACTCTAAATTTGTCATTAATGGCTTGAGGGCCATCAATGCTGACCGATACGCTAACTCGATACAGCGCGCATAAATCTAAAATTTCGTCTGTGATCAAAATGCCATTTGTTTGTAGACTTATCGGATACTCAAGTGGCAAAACGCTTCTAAGCTCCGTTAGCAAATACTGGAGGCGCCGCGCTCCCAGCATTAAAGGCTCCCCTCCATGAAGCACGGTGGCAAATTGACTAACTTGGTCTTTGATTAGCTGAGCAAGGGAGCGGGCCAAATCCTTTATTGTGGCTTTGGATATCAAATTTGGCATGTCACGCCAACCTTCATCTCCCATATTATAAATATAGCAGTACGTGCAATTAATATTACATCTGCTCGCGACTTTCACCAGAACCGTATCAATTTGCACGTACTGCACCTTCTACTTAACGATTATGACGGTTATGAACGCGATCGAACGATCCGTATACCATAGGACCGTGATTTTTAACTTCTTCCGCCAAGCGAGCGAGTGTGATGCTCGAAAGACTCGTTGGATCAATTTCCACCTTCGAACCAAACGCACTGGCTTGGTTTGAGGTGGTAGCACTTTGGTTTTGGGTATGTGACATTGCCAATATCCTATTATCTGTGTGGGTGATGGCACTACGATAGCCAAAACATAGAACATGTGCAATATCTAAAAAAATCGTTAAAGATCAACATCTTAGTTATTATTTATGTGAATTTAATAACGCGATAAAGTAAAAAAAACTATAAAAAACAAATAGATATGTTTTTCAAAATAAAAATAGATACCAGGCTTCAGCAAAATCCCGATGATTGCGGTTTACAGCGCCAGAACCCTTCGTGGTAGTGGGCCTAGAAGGCTGCGCCTTGGTCTAACAGCTATTTTTCCGTGTTCTCTCTTTTCCCCTATTTAGTGTGTTCCATGCCGCCATTTGAGCTGTTGGACCGCATACGTTTTTCGCGTTCCAGGGTACGCTCGGTTTTCGGCCCATCCACCACCGTTTTTGGAGCATGTGCTTTCTGCAGACGCTGGACGCCACACTCCTTTTGCAGGGCCAGAGCTATGGTTTTTTCGTTGCGCTTGGCAATGGCCCTTGGCAAACCGGCGATAGCGTCGGTGTAGATCCTCGCCTCTAATCGCCCCCGACTGATGGACATGTAGAAGATATTGAGCGAAGTGGTACGGCTCTTGGTGGTGGCGAAGATCATCACCAGATCATTGGTCAGACCCTGTTCACTGCAAAAAATCGCGGAGTAAGCGTGTTCTAGTTGCAACGGTTTTCTCTCTGGCAACTTCACCACGCACTCCGGCTTTCCGTCCCGCTCTTTGGTCGAAACCAGCTCGATCACAGCGTTGGCTGTGCTGACCAATCGCATCCGGTCGCCGTTGGTCAGGTCGAGTGAGGGGGGGCGGGTGATGTGTACCAAATCGGCAATGGCCAGTTCCGGGTGGTCCATTTTTAGACGCTAAGCTTTTGTAACCTGTCCAGGTTTGATCTGATGGCTCTCGCCATTGCCGCTGGTCACTACTAGTGATGTACCCCGGCATCGACTGCTGGACGTTTTAGATTTCGCTTTTCTATCGCGCTCTTCTGGCCGCTCCATGACATTCGCCTAGTACTTTGAACTGCCAGGGTTTACCTAAGCGGTAAGTGAGCAAGTACACGGTCAGCAAATAGTAATAGCGGGTCGATTCTGCGTACTGGTCCAAGTGCTGATTTAGAAACCAGTAGAGATGTTTTTGCTTCCAGGTCCATGGGTTATCTCGTTGCCAGCGATTAGCAATCGCCACTTGAATGGCCTTTGCCTGGCGTAGGTGACACTGGCGTGTGTCATGTGCTCCGGTCAGGATGCCGGCCAGGAAAAGCTCCATATCGAATGGCTTGCTCATGCTCGACCGCCAATGTAAGCCGATACCACGTGGATACGGCCGTGCCCGAGTTCATAGCTGATTGGGTCTTGGGCCTCCTGATCTAGGTGCCGGTCGATCTGGTAGCAACGGCCACCATTGATGGGTGCGGGATGCTGGGTAATCTGCTCATAGCGTTCGCACGCATAAACCGCCCGTAGTTCATGAAAGCCCTTGAGGTTGTGGGTATGGAGGATGTCCCTTGCAGGGCGGACGATCTGCCGTTGAAAATCGAGGTAGCTTTCGTTCGGCGCAAGCAAGTTGTGACTACCGTCAGGCGAGACCTGTTCGGCAAAACTGAGCGCGTCACGAATATGATCATCTACAGTAATCCAGCGGGGTGCCGACGCGCCGGAGCGGCCACCTTTGGTTCCGTCCTGGATATTGATCTTGCCGTAGTGCTCGGCTTCACGCTTTAGACGCGGAAGGTCGGCCAAAATGGTCTCGCATATGCGCATGCCGGTAGCTCGCGCCAACTGCGCAATGGCCGCGGGGCGCAGCTGCCGGTGCTCGCAAAGCACCTCGGCGATCCGCTTCACCTGTTCGCGGTCTTGGCCTTGCGGCACTGAACGACGAACACTGGTGCGCCGCATGCCTAGCGCCTTACTCGGACTCGGTACTTTCACATACTGATCACCGCGAAGCGCCGCCATCGTTCGGTTCACGCTGGATAACCGGTTCTGCGCGGTGGCGATGCAGATAGCCCCATGTTCAACTTGCTGCTGCAGATGTTCGACGTAGTCCAGCAAGGTCTGCCGATCAACTTTTCGTGCATCGTTAAACCCCGGCCCATCCTCCGACCGACACCAGCGCACGAACGCCTGCCAGCGATCACTGTGCGCCTTGACCGTGCCGTAATGTCCGCAGCCAAATAGATCTTTCAGCGCTTGCGGCCCGGCATAACTCAGTTGCCGGCCATAGCCAAAATTGCGCCCGTCACGTTTACCTACCAGTGCCATTTTCGAACTCCTCTCGAAGCCAAAACTTTTAAAACCTTCCCCACGTCATCCCGCCAAGAATGTTGAGTGTTATCAGGGATCAAGGCCCCTGCGACCTGTGAGGGTTGTCCACAAACGCGGGACTGGCGGCTCTCCACGACCGGGATCTTGGGCATCTCATGATCTGGCCTCCTGAACACCTCTGAAGAAGTGGGCGGGTGGAGGCTGCACTGGGTGACGAGACCGATGCCGCGAGATCCTGAGTCGGGTGAAGGCTGTGATGCGATGACAGGGGCATGCCTGACTGTCAGTCAGGTGCAGTCCACTCCGTGGGCTGCGGCACCATCATCTGCATCGCTGTTGCTGGTGACTTCGGTGTTTGTCACGCCGATTGTCACGAGGGGGAATGCCGCAAAGCCTTGTACGATTTGGGCTGCAGCAGCGGTAGGAGCGCCCGTCTCTTTCCGGGAGAAAGAGACGGGCGCAGGTTGGCGCAATGAAATGGCCAAGCGGATAGGTTGCTGCAGGGCAGCTAGGAAAGGGAATGAGTTGCCGCAGTGGGCACGCTGGTAAAAGTAGGCATCCATCACATCGCTGTGACCGTGCGAGCCGCCGGACGCTAATCGCACTTTGGGAGAACCACCACGGTGTGGTGTAGCCTTAAAGGTTCTGGCTACCTGGGTTGCTGTCAAAGACAGCGTTTTGCCCGATCTTTTCTACGTCTGTGGATAGTTCGTCATCTTGATCTTGGAGGAGTGACGTTCGCCCCGAACTGGCTCACTGAGATGATTGCGTTAACTGCACGGCAGAAATGCCGTCACTGAAAAAAATCAGCCCGCAGCCTAACTCCCCTCTATCAAAGCCCGCTCTTCCAGCCAGATCTCTTGAACAAACTGATCTGTAATCGCATAAATCCCATGGCCGCGTCGCATGATGATGTTCTCGGCAACCAGCGCAATCACCACCGGTTGAATCTCTTCGATCCGTACCTCTCGCCCGACTGACTTTGAATACTCAGCCGCTGCGTCAGTGGAGAAAATTCCGCGAGCATCGCCTGCTGTAGAGGCGATCTTGTTGAAAACGGCTTGAGCGAGGCTACCCAGTTGCTCGACTTTTTCCAGCTCGATGCTCGCCGTTGCCGAGCGCAATGTGCTGGCGATTACCGGTAGGAACACATCGGGCTCGCCCTCTTGCTGTAAGAGTTGGCGTAGGGCCTTCAGCATTTCTTCAGGTCGATTGCCCAAAGTGTCGAACGCTTCGATTGCAGCTTCGAGGGACGGTAATTTGTCCTGCTTCACGGTCATTGCGAGTCGGTTGAGCAGGAATTCAACGTAATCGCCTTTCAGCAATGGATAGGCTGCTGACGTGGCTCCGGAAAAGGCGTGGTTGCGTTTGGCGGTCAGTTCGCTGACTTGCGCTCTGTGCGAACCTGTTCCGATAAATAGAAAGTATCCCGGCGTTTTCGGACGAGGGTTGATTGCATCGCGAGCGGCTTTGAGTGCCAGGAGCAGCTGATTGCCGTCGTCTGAGGAAATGGCGTGCTGCACCTCGTCAATGATCAACACCAGATCAGTCCTAGCTTGATCTATGACTTCGGTGAGTGCTTGCGCCAGTGTTGGGCTGTCGACGTTGCCAATGCTGTCGAGTTTGAAGCCGAACTTGAACCCAGCGGCGCCGATTTCAACATTGCTGACTCGCTTGAATGTTTCCAAGGCAGAGGAGCCAGGTGTTTGCAGATCTTTCAGGGTTTCCCGGATGACGTTGTGCACGAGCGTTGCCGGGTTAGCCAGAGTGTCGCTCCATAAGTCGACGTAGATGACCAAAGCACCTGCTTCTTCCAGGGCCGGGATGAGATCATTCCTCAGAAACGTCGTTTTGCCTGTACGGCGCAGGCCAAACAGAAAGAGCCCTGAGCGCAGACTTTCATCGAGTACATCTGGATTGAGAAGCCGGCGTGCCATTGATTCAGCCAATACAGGGCGCTGAAAAATGCGGCTCATACGATTACACCTCTTTATGCCCACACAATAATTATCGCCAACTCATAATTTGGCATAAAGACTGAAGTGTGAACCTATGAGGCAACGCGATGCTTTCGGGGTTTGTAAGCGGAAGTGTGGCGAGTACGGGGAAGAAGGGAGCAATTTCTACTGAAGCAGAAACACTGCCAAAAATATGACCACCCCAGAAACAACAAAGCCCCTGCATTTCTGCAGGGGCTTTGTTTTGTATGGTGCCGGCACCAGGAGTCGAACCCGGGACCTACTGATTACAAGTCAGTTGCTCTACCAACTGAGCTATACCGGCGTTGTGGGCGACGATTATAGCGATTGGGAAGATCCTGTAAACCCCTGAATTCAGACTATTTTTGCATCGCAGCAAATTAAGCCCTGCGCAATGCGCAACGTAGGATTTGCGCCTTACGTACGATAGGGCTGTTTGACAGGGTGCACAGTTGAATTTCGGCTTTCTTGAGCGCCGCAATTATTCGCTCGGTAAGCCCATTATTCGGCGGTTATGTCGTTTTGATTGGCAGCTTATGCACAACTGAGAGCCACGAAATCGGACTCAGGCGGGGTTTTGTGAATCCATTCTCATTTTGTTCGCAAATACCTGTTTTACAGGTTTTTTATTCATATGAACAAAAAATGACCAGTGCTGTTAATGCAGCGAAACAGGCGCAGATATTGGATCCATGGGAAAACCATCAACAGAGTTATCCACAGGCTGTGATGTTTTAAACGCGTTCGGCCAGTAGCAGCAAATTACGCGGAGTCAGCGGGGTGTCGCAGAAGGTGCCTAGGCGGACGGTGTAGCCCTGTTCTTCAAGGAAAAGCGCTCGATCCAGATTCAGCCAAAGCTCCAGCGGCCGTCGGAACAATCCGCGAAGCAATTCCAGATTGCGAACTTCGGCCAACCGCTGCCAACCGGCGGCTTCCAGTGTCGACCAATCTGGCGAGCCGATTGTGGATAACTCTTTCAGCGCTGCCAGATCGCGGCAGTAATCGGCGAAGGTTTTGTCCAACCAGGCGCTGGGCAGGGACGGGGTGGGCAGGTATTCGTCAATTCCACGTACTTGCCGTTGCAGCAAATCGAAAGCCAAGCGCCGGGCCATGGAGGTGTCACGCTGACGTCGGACCCGTGCACCGGCGGTGACAGTTTCGCTCATGGGTAGAGCCAGATCTTCGAGCGAGAGCTGTAGGGCGGATCGCAAACCGACGGAGGACAATGCCTGATACTCGCTGCGACTGATGCGGTTGTAACAGCAGGGCGCGATCGCCATTTGCTGGCAGCCGGCAGCACTGGCCAGTTGCATCAAGCGCACATGCAGATCGCCGCAGGCGTGGAGGGCCGCGGGTGTGTGAGTCGCGCTCAACACGGTAGAGGCATTCGCCGCCAGTACATCCTGTTCCACATGCAAAGCGTGCAAGTGATGACGCTGACTTAGTGCCTGACCGCTGGCGACCAATAGAGGGTCATATTCAACACAAGTCAGTTGCTGCCCCGCCCCCAGCAAGCGCCGCCCTAAATGCCCCTTGCCCGAGCACCAGTCCAGCCAATGCGTCGGCTGCGAAGCAAAGGACAAACGGCTGGCAAACGCCTCGATCTGCTGCCACTTGCGTCCCGGTACATCGACATTCAGCCGATGCCCCGCAGCTTCCAGCGCATGCCCCGGCAACTCACCGACCGCGCTCAGCTCAGCCGACAGAGTCGCCAATGAAGCAAACGGCTGCGGCGCATCGGCCAGATCAGCGGGTTGGTTGTGAGCACTTTCCGCGTCTTCCAGTGAGCGCCCGCGTAGCCACAAGGCCAGCTCCGGGTAGGACGCTTCCCAGGCAGGCGAAAGATGAGTGAACGGACGAGGTTTCCACAGCACCTGATGCTCAATCAAAAAAGCATCCAGCGCAGTGAAGCGGGCGAGTAACTCCTCGCCCGTCAGCACGCAGGAGGAGTCAACGCCCTTGGCAGGCATCGACGCGCAACCATCGCTCCAGCTGTTTGAATGCCTGAACGAGAACAAACGACATCAGCAGGTAAATGACGCCTGCGGTGAAGAACATATCCACGTGGAGGTAGTTGCGGGCAATGATCGTGCGGGTAATGCCGGTGAGCTCGAGCAAGGTCACCGTGCTCGCCAGAGAACTGGCCTTCAACATCAGGATGACTTCGTTGCTGTAGGCCGGCAGGCCGATGCGCGCGGCGCGCGGCAGGACGATATAGAACAATGCCTTGGCCTTGGACATGCCCAGTGCACGCGCGGCTTCGATCTCGCCCGGCGGGATCGCTTGAATGGCGCCACGCAGGATTTCGGCGATATAGGCGGCAGTATGCAGGGTCATCGTGGCGACAGCGCACCAGAAGGGTTCTCGCAAATACGGCCACATGAAACTGTCGCGTACGGCGTCGAACTGAGCCAGGCCGTAGTAGACCAGAAACAGTTGTACGAGCAACGGAGTGCCACGAAAGAAAAAGATGTAAGCGTAAGGAAATGCGCGAACAAACCAGAGCTTGGAGGAGCGCGCGATGCCCAGAGGAATCGCCAGCAACAACCCGAGAATAACGGCGATGCCCACCAGTTCGAGTGTCAGGACGGCGCCCTGAAAGAACTTCGGCAGCCACTTATAGATGACTTCCCATTCCATTACGTCGTCCTCACGAAGCCACGGGCGGCGCGTTTTTCCATGAAGTGCATGGTGGCCATCGCCAATATGGTCAGGCCCAGATACATGACGGCTGCGACCAGATAGAAGGTGAATGGATGCTTGGCGAAGGTCACGGCGTTCTGCGCATTGCGCATGATTTCTTCCAGGCCGATGACCGACACCAGAGCGGTGTCTTTCATCAGGATCATGAACAGATTGCCCAGGCCGGGCAGGGCGATGCGCCACATCTGCGGCATGATCAACCGGGTGAAGATCCGCCATTTCGACAGGCCCAGGGCCTGACCGGCCTCACGGTGTCCTTTCGGAATGGCCAGGATGGCGCCACGAAATACCTCCGTGGCATAGGCGCCGAAGCACAGTCCGAGTGCGGTTACGCCCGCCACAAAGGGGCTTAGCGCCAGGTCTGGATTGCCAAAGTATTCGCCAATGGCATTCATCGTCTTGACGGTGCCGAGGTAGATCAGCAGAACCCAAAGCAGTTCCGGCACACCACGTACGATGGTCGAGTAGGTTTCGCCAAGCCATTGCAGCGGCTTGTACGGGGAAGTCTTGGCCAAGGCGCCGAGCAGGCCGAGCACCAGTCCCAGGCATAGGGCGGTGAGAGCCAGTTGGACGGTCATCAGCGCGCCGGCAGCGAGGGCCGGGCCGAATCCGTAGAGGTCGATAATCATGGGTTTCTGTTCAAATTGCGGCAGGCAAAGTCGGGAGCCGGCACCGTGCAATCACGGCGCCAGTCCCACAGGTCAGGATCAATAGATGCTGAACGGGAAGTACTTGTCGTTGATCTTCTTGTAGGTACCGTCGGCGACGATTTCCTTCAGGGCAGCGTTCAGCTTGTTGCGCAGTTCGTTGTCACCCTTGCGCACAGCGATGCCGATCTTGTCGCTTTCTACAACCGGGTCGCCCTTGAACTCGTAGTTCTTGCCCGCGTCGCTTTTCAGCCAGTCGTAGTTGGCGTACTTGTCGGCGAGGATCGCGTCGACACGACCGGACGTCAGGTCGAGGTAGGCGTTTTCCTGAGTGTCATAGAGTTTGACGTTGAGATCGCTGCCGTAGTTGTCTTCCAGCCAGGTGCCGGCCAGCGTGGCACGCTGGGTACCGATGGACTTGCCCTTCAGCGAGTCCTTGTCGGTTTTGAAGTCGACGTTTTTCGGTGCAATGAACTGCAGTTTGTTCGAGTAGTACGGGTCGGTGAAGTCGACCGCGCCCTTGCGCTCGTCGGTGATCGACAGCGAGGAGATCAGGAAGTCGAATTTATTCGCGTTCAGGGCCGGGATGATGCCGTCCCAGTCGGAAGTGACCACGGTGCACTCGACTTTCATCTTCGCGCACAGGGCGTCGCCGATGTCTTTGTCGAAGCCGACCACGTTGCCGCTGGCGTCTTTGTTGTTGAACGGCGGGTAAGCCGCTTCGATGCCCATCTTCAGTGTTTCGGCCATGGCACCGGCGCTGAACGCCAAGGTGACGGCGGCGGCCAGGAAGACCTTTTTAAAATTCTGCATGCATGTTGCTCCGTTAGCGGTTGCTGGACATGAATTGTTTGCAGCGCGCCGAAAGCGGGTTTTCGAACACCTGCTGAGGCGATCCTTGCTCTTCTATAAGGCCCTGATGAAGGAACACCACTTCGCTGGAGACCTGACGGGCGAAACCCATTTCGTGGGTCACGAGCAGCATGGTGCGGCCTTCTTCGGCCAATGCGCGGATGACACTAAGTACTTCCTGAACCATTTCCGGGTCAAGCGCCGAGGTGGGTTCATCGAACAGGATCACCTTCGGTTGCATCGCCAGGGTGCGGGCAATCGCTGCGCGTTGTTGCTGGCCACCGGACAGTTGCGCCGGGTAGGCATGGCGCTTGTCGGCGATGCCGACCTTGGCCAGCAGCGCTTCCGCCACTTCGATGGCTTCGGCCTTGCTCTGGCCGAGCACGCGGCGCGGTGCCTCGATGATGTTGTCGAGGATGCTCATGTGCGGCCACAGATTAAAGTTTTGAAACACAAAACCAATCTCGGAGCGCAGGCGGTTGATCTGTTTGCCGTCGGCGGCAATCAGTTCGCCATTTTTGGCGGATTTGAGCTTGAGTTCTTCGCCGGCCACCAGAATCTGGCCCTGGTGCGGGTTTTCAAGAAGATTGATGCAGCGCAGGAACGTGGACTTGCCGGAACCGGAGGAACCGAGGATCGAGATCACATCGCCGTCGCGTGCGGTCAGCGAGATACCTTTGAGCACCTCAAGCTGTCCGTAGCGTTTATGCAAGTTGCGGATTTCAAGCGCGGGCGTGGCCTCAGCCATGTGCGTTCCTCATATATGTTGCGCTCCTGCTGTTGGATGGCCTTCCTGGCGAGGCGGCCAAGCTAGCATAGCGTTTCAATGGCAGCCAACAGCGCTACGAGCGGTTAACGGGTGGCATGTGGCAGGTTGTCGCATCGGCACAGCAGACTGTCGCCCCATCAACAACCGAACGGGTGTTTGATCGTGCAAACCCGTGGGTGTCGCGTAAAAAAAGGCGCGATGTTGCCAGCTTTGGCGGGGTGTTGGAAGCGCTATCCGGCCGAACGTTCCTGAATCGCCCTTTTATTGTGCATCCCACACTTTTTCAGTGTGTTTCTGGTGCGCTGTTTCGTTTGAAAAGTGAGTCGCAGGGTAACGCTCTGGCGGATTGCCATTAAATCCAAGGACTTGCGATGACTGTCCGGTCGCGCGCAAAGCCGCGGCACAGAAGAGTTTGAAACATTTTGGCGCAAAACTTGCGTGCAGAATAAGGAACGCCCCGTTGGTTTCTTTTTACGAGAAAGAAAATGCCAGACGGGCCGGACGCAATCGCTTTCCTTGCAAAGGTAGTTTCGATGAGCAGTACCCCAAGCTCCAATGGCCTCGAACAGGGGCTCAAACCGCGTCATGTGACCATGTTGTCGATCGCCGGTGTAATCGGCGCCGGTCTGTTCGTTGGCTCCGGCCACGCCATCGCTGCCGCCGGCCCTGCCGTGCTGCTGGCCTACGCCGCCGCCGGTACCCTGGTGGTTTTAGTGATGCGCATGCTCGGCGAAATGGCCGTTGCCTCGCCGGACACTGGCTCCTTCTCGACATACGCCGACCGTGCCATCGGGCACTGGGCCGGTTTCACCATCGGCTGGCTGTACTGGTGGTTCTGGGTCTTGGTGATTCCACTGGAAGCCAACGCCGCCGCAACCATTCTCCATGCATGGTTCCCTGATGTCGGCATCTGGGCGTTCGCGCTGGTCATCACCTTGTTGTTGACCGTCACCAACCTGTTCAGCGTAAAGAATTACGGCGAGTTCGAATTCTGGTTCGCACTGATCAAAGTGCTGGCAATCATCGGCTTCATCATCCTCGGCCTTGCGGCGATCTTCGGCTTTCTGCCGAACAGCCAGGTCAGCGGCGTTTCGCATCTGTTCGACAGCGGCGGCTTCCTGCCCAACGGCATGGGCGCGGTACTCGGTGCGATCCTGACCACCATGTTCTCCTTCATGGGTACCGAGATCGTGACCATCGCGGCCGCGGAATCGAAGAACCCGGGCAAGCAAATCTCCAAGGCCACCAACTCGGTGATCTGGCGGATCGGCCTGTTCTACCTCGTGTCGATCTTCATCGTTGTGGCTCTGGTGCCATGGAACGATCCTACGCTGGCCAACCTCGGTTCCTACCAGACCGTGCTTGAGCGCATGGGCATCCCGAACGCGAAAATGATCGTCGACATCGTGGTGCTGGTCGCGGTGACCAGCTGCCTGAACTCGGCGCTGTATACCTCGTCGCGCATGCTCTTCTCCCTCGGCAAGCGTGGCGATGCACCGGCCATGGCGACTCGGGTGAACAAAAGCGGCACACCTTACTGGGCGGTCATGCTGTCCACCGGCGCTGCGTTCCTGTGCACCTTCGCCAACTACGTGGCCCCGGCGGCGGTGTTCGAATTCCTGCTGGCCAGCTCCGGCGCGATCGCACTGCTGGTGTACCTGGTGATCGCTTTCTCGCAACTGCGTATGCGTAAACAACGCATGGCGCGCGGCGAGAAAATCGTCTTCAGCATGTGGCTGTTCCCGGGCCTGACCTACGCGGTGATCATCTTCATCGTCGCGGCCCTGACCATCATGTTGTTCCAGGAAGCGCACCGCGTGGAGATCCTCGCGACTGGTCTGCTGAGCCTGATGGTGGTGGCTGCCGGTTTGCTGGTGGCACGCCGGCGCAAACTGGAAAAACGTGGTGCGGTGGTGTTGAACTGATCCGTTACGCGTAACGCAAAACGGCCGCTGTCAGTGATGACTAGCGGCCGTTTTTGTTTCTGCTAACGGTTTCGAAATATTCTGCGCTTCAGATCCGAATCAGCTTTGCTCTCGCGAGAGCATGAAGTCTGAGCTGCATTTCTCTCCGTCGAACCATTCATCCCAAGTTGGTTGTTTGAGAGATTTAACAGGGTCGCTCTCGAGGTTCGCTGCTGAGTCTTCTGCTTTCGGGATTTGCCCGTCCTCGCGTGAGTCTGCTGTCTTCATCTGACTTCCTTTTCCTGATCGTGCGTGGACGTGAAGCGGAAAAAATTACTCGGCCTTGGGTTCGGTGTCTTCAACCGACTTGCCATAAGCATCCAGCGCAATCCCGAAATCGGTGATGAACTGCGGTTCGCTCAGCCAGGCTTGGGCCTCTTCGATCGTTACGCCTTCAGCCCACATGCGGTAGTCGATCAGCATGTCGGCGGCCAGGTGGGTGGCGGCCATGCCTTCGTTGTCGGCGTTTTCCATGTCGAGCAGTTCTGGATGATCAACGATGACGAACGCCAGTTCGCGCAGCAGGGTCAGCAGCATTTCGTTGCGGCTGACGGCTTCGGCGTCGCGCATTTTGCTGAACATCGCCAGGGTGTATTCCGGGATCGGCTCGGCGAGGTGGTCGAGGTCTTCGTCCTGGTCCAGCGGCTTGCGGCCGACCATACGGATTTGTTTGGCTTTGGCCTTGGCGCGTTTGGCGCGTTTCTGTTGCTTGTTCAGGGATGCCATGGGAACTCAGTTCTTCTGTTGGGTTTGCGCGGCGATCGCGTCGGACGCCGCCACATAGTCGGCCTGGAAGGCCGGGGATTCGATCCATGCCAGCGCGCCGGCCTCGTCGGTTTCCTGCGACCACTGGCGGTACTCGATCAGTGCGGCGAGGATGAAATCCATCGCGCCTTCTTCGCCTTCCTGTTCGTAGACCAGCTCCAGCAGCGGGTCTTCGAGGAACGCGCTGCACAGCGCTTGCTGGCTGATCTTCTCGGCGTCGATCATTTTCTTGAACAGCTCGGTCAGGTCCACCGATTCGAAGTCGATACGATCATCGTTCGGGTCCAGCTCGACCGGCGCTTCGGCGCGTTTGGTGCGGTTCTGTTTGGCCTTGGCTTTGGCCCGGGTGGCGCGTTTTTGCTGCTTGTTGGCGGAGGCCATGATGTGTTCCGTCGTGCGTTGAGAGGGGCTCAGCTGCGCGGCACTTGCCGCCCGGGAGTATCGGGGGCCAGTTCTCCGGTTTGCAGCCAGGTCAGAGCGATGGGCCATAGTGTGGCTTGGTATGCGCTGCGAAAAAAGGCGAAATGTCCGACTTGTTGTTCGTTGATGTCCTGCGGTTCGATGCGCAAGTGGGTTTTTGCAGCGTTACTGAAGTAGTCGAGCAGGCGTTCGATGGCTGGAATCGTGCCGTAGGGATCGTCGCTGATGCTGATGGCCAAGGTCTGCGCACGGACATTGGCGAAGGGCAATTTTGCATTTTTTGCCAACATCCTGCTGCCACTGGGACGCCGTTCATAATGGGCGGCAGGCGTGCTCCAGTCGCGCACTACACCGGCCGGCGTATCCTCCAGCCAGCCAAGACGTTTGCCCGGGAAGTAACCGCAGACCAGCGTCAGCAGTGGCATCAACACATGCCATTTGCCGAACATGCGCCAGCGCTGTTCGGGGGCGTAATCGCGCCAGTAGGCGAACTGCGCACCGACGGTGACCAGCCGTCGGATAAACTTTCCCGACTCACCGAGGCCAGCGGCGCAGCCACCAAAACTGTGGCCGACCACATCGATCGGCTGACCGGGAAATTGCCGTTGTGCGCGTTTGAGCATCGCCTCGAAATCCAGCGCGCCCCAGTCTGTCCACGAGGCCTCAAGGCCTTTCATTGAGTCGGGTCGAGATTCGCCGATGCCACGGTAGTCGAAGATGATCACATCGAAACCATTGGCGAACAGATAGGCCGCGAAACGCGAGTAATGGCGACAGCGCACGGACGTGGCGGCGTTGATGATCACCACCGGGCGCTGAAGGTCGGGCAGGGCATGGCGCCAGGTGAAACCGCCAAGGACAAAACCGTCGGCGGCTGTTTCCTTGAAGGCTTCATTTTGCAGCTCGGCGGCCAATAGCGGCTTGCGCTGCAGAGCTGGCAATGGAGGCGTGTCCTGAAAACTCATGGCGCTCGACCTTCGCGGGTAGCTGGCAACAATAGTCTCAGTGCATCCAGCGGACAATCCGCAGCGCTTATTCAGTGGACTCGGTGAGCAAGCGTTCCTCGATCAATGCTTGCTCTCTTTGCAGCTCCGCTCGCAGTTCTTCCACACTTGGCAGCACCGTTTTATAGCTGCTGGCAAACAGTTGCTCACTGCCTTTGAGTATTGAGTAGCGCGCGACGGCCTCGTTGTCCTGTGAACACAGAATGATCCCGACAGTGGGTTTGTCGCCTTCACTGCGCTTGAGTTCGTCGTACATGCGCACGTACATGTCCATCTGTCCGACATCACGCGCACTGAGCTGGCCGCGTTTGAGATCAATGATCACGAAGCATTTGAGCAAGTAGTTGTAAAACACAAGATCGATGTACAGATCCGAGCCACCGGCGCTGATGCGTTGTTGTCGAGCGACAAAGGAAAACCCTTTGCCCAGTTCAAGCAGGAAGCTCTGCAGGTGATCGATGAGCGCTTGCTCAAGTCCGGTTTCGTTGACCTTGCCCGGCGATGGCAGGCCGAGAAACTCGAGAATGACGGGGTCGCGAATGAACTCGCGTGGATGGCAGTTCAGGGCGGCAATGTTGGTTGTGGCTTCGTCGATCACACCGGCCTTGTCCCGGCTCATCAGCAGGCGTTCGTAGTAGAGCGTATTGATCTGGCGATCCAGAGCGCGGCTGGACCAGTTGAGGGTGGCGCACTCATCCATGTACCACTGGCGAGCCTTGTCACTTTCAACCCGCAGGAGCCTGCGATAGTGCGTCCAGCTCAATTCGGGACGCAGTGCGTCTCGAATTGGGAAGGTCTGATAGAAAAGGCGCACCTTGCGCAGGTTGGTCTCATCAAATCCCTTCCCGAATTGAACCGTCAGATCCTTCGCCAGTATGGCCAGCAACTGCTTGCCATACCCCGCTCGCCGGGCGCCGTCCTGTTCAAGCTCAACAATATGCCGGCCAATCTGCCAACAGGTCTGAACCTGAATCGTATCGACCACACGCAGCACTTTTTGCCGTGCCTGACGGATCAGTTCGCCAAGATCGCCCAGCAATGAATCGATTTTCGGGTCTTGCAGGTCAGCAGGTTTCAGCTGGCTCATCGAATTTTCCGCATCATTGAAAACAGAAGCGTCAGCATGCCGAGAACCGCTTGCGAAGGATGTCGGCCGAGCCTTGGAAGCGAGCAGGAAGACGGGATGGGTGTTGCAGGAAGTTGCTGGCGAAGAGCGCTTTTGGTGGTTTCGGTCTGTAGTCCATTTCGCACGGGCCCCGAGCGATTAATCACGGGTGCCAGGCGCGGAGGTCGCGGTTGATTGTGCGTACAATCGCGGCCCTCACGCTTTATGGTCAGAAGGATGTTGGAATTGAAAGGGATTTTGCGTTTTGGCTCCGTGGCGAGCCTTGTTGCGCTGTTGGCCGGTTGTGGAACGATGACGGGGCGCTTGAGTGGCGCCTCGCCAGAGCCTTACTACAAGGGTGTCGACGGTAATTTACGCCTGCTCGGCGTGAGGGATGACGACGGCAAGCCAACAGCGGTGATCTGTTATGTCACGATCGTTTGCCCTTTGATAACTGTCGTATCGCTACCGGTAGATGCCGCCGTGGATACCGTTCTGTTGCCCATCGACTACGTCAATACGCTCTGAAACCGCTGACCTGATTATCGTCGTATGCGCTTGCCTTTGGGCTTCTCCGCCGGCTCCTGCACTTTGCGATAAATCCATAGGCCGAACACCCCGGCAGCCAGCAGAAACACGGTTCCTAGGCTTTGCGAGACAAACTCGATCCAGAACCGTCGTGGTTGCACAGCTAGGTAATAGGTGTGCTTGGGGCCACGGTTGGTGGTGGTGATGGCGCCGCTGATCCAGCTGTCGATCAGTATGTAGATCGATGCACACAGGGCGAAGGCAATCAGTACGCCGACGAGCACGGTCAGCCAGAAGGTTGTCCGGCTCTGGCGATACGGCGGCGGATGGGGCAGGGGAATGCGGGTTCTTTTCTGATTCATGAAGTGTTACTGCAAACGTCCTTTTGCGCTCAGGAAACGGCTGGTTCTTGATGTTGCTCAGTCAGGTTTTGCCGTCCGTCAGAGGGTCGCCCGGCGAGGTGTGCGCTTTCGGCAATCACCTTGAGGATCTCGATCACTCCCGGAGTCAGCGCAGTGCCAAGGCAGATGCGCACACCCGTGGTTGCATGCCCGTCGGCGAAGAAGATGCCGTTGCCGGCCACGTGGCAGCCGCGTTCGCTGGCTAAATCCTGCAATGCCGACATGTCGGTGTGTAGCGGCAGTTCAATCCAATGGATGAACCCTCCACGTGGCGGCACGTACACGGTGCCCGCAGGGAAATCCGTGCGCACCAGCGCTTCGACAAAACTGGCCAGCGACGACAGTTGCGAGCGGAGTCTGGCGCAGTGCTCTTCCATGTAGCCGCGCCCGATAAATTCGTTGAGGACATTTTGCGCAAGGCTGGAAACCGCCAGATTGCGCGAAAACATCTGCGCCAGAATGGCATTGCGGTACTTGCCAGCCAGACACCAGCCGACGCGATAACCCGGCGCGATGGTCTTGGAGAACGACGAGCAGTAAATCGTCTGCCCGCTGGTGTCGTAGCTCTTGATGGCGCGGGGGCGATCGCCTTCCGGCACCAGGTCGAAGAAGATGTCGTCCTCGATAATCGGCACGTCCGCTTCGCGTGCGATCTGTGACAGCCGTGCGCGAGTCTCGTCGGGCATGATGAAACCTCGCGGGTTCTGCAGGGTTGGGTTGAGAAAGATCACCGCGACCTTTTTCAGCTTCAACGCTTCTTCGAGGTGATCGACATCGAGACCGAGTTTACCGTGCGTGCGGATGGGCAAGGCACGCATGCCCAGGCGTTCGATGGTCTGCAGGATGCCGTAATAAGTCGGCGTTTCGATCGCGACCGTAGCGCCTTTCGAGGCGACGGCTTCGAGGGCCAGTTCCAAGGCAATGGTGTCGCCCGACGTCACCAGAATATCGTCCGGCCCGCAGACCACGCCACGGGTCAGCATCAGCCCGGCGATGCGTCGTCGCAGTGCCGGCAGACCGGGCGGTGCGACCAGTCCGGTGAGCGAGTTGTCAGCTTTGCCAGCCAATACCGACAGGCACTTGTTGAGCAGCACGTTGGGTGTGAGGTCGCTGTGCAACACCGCTGAATTCAACGACGCGGTGGTGCGCGAGGCCGCTTGGGAGAGCATCGCGACCACCGCATGATTGACGTTGACGGTGACACTGGAGAAGTCAAAGCCCCTGGCGGGTTTTGCTTGTCCGGAGGCTGAGACGAAGTAGCCGATGCGCGGTTTGGTCGAAACGTAAGCATCGGCTTCCAGATCCGCCAACGCGCGTTGAACGGTGGTGATGCTGGTTTCAAACATTCGCGCCAGCGTACGGATCGAGGGCAGTTTCGCTTCGGCTGCCCACTCACCGCTGTCGATCTGACGAATAATCCAGTCCTTGACTATCCGCCAGCGCTTGTCCGGTAGATCAAACCTGTCCATAAGTTCTCTGTGATGTCTCGAAACAATTCAGAGAAAGTAGAGCAAAACGACTCCCGTTGCAGCAACTATGACGATGTTGAGCGCAACCAGGCCGAAGGCGAATCGGATCAGGTTGTTTTCTTCATGCCGATTGGCGCCCGCCAGCCCGGTGATCAGCGACAGGATCGACAGCGACCCCAGTGCGCCATGCCCGGCGGCACTGTTGACCATCGCGGCCAGCCATGCACCGTGTTCGCTGCTCAGCGCGGCGATGGACGGCATGACGAGGGTGTTGCCGCCGACGTTGGAACCGGTGACGTAACCGGCAAGCCCCGCCAGCACTGCGATGGTTGGCGCCAGGGAAATCCCCGACAACGATTGCAGTGTGCGCTGTGCTTCGACCAGGAAACCGGCGTTGACCATCACCTGCGAAAGCAGCAGGAACAGGAAAATTGTCGTGACCGGAAACTTCGCCCGGTTGAACAGCGCTCGCCACGGGAAGCCTGCGGCGGCGCTTTGCTTGATTGCCATCAACAGCGTGACGATCAGCAACGCCAGCCCCGGGGAGGCCAATGGCTTCCACGAAACATGCTCGCCTTTGATGATCCACAGCGCATCCCAGCCCGACAGGACGAACAACCCGCGCGACGCAACGATTACCCCCAGCAAGGCCAGATAGGGCCAGGCTGCGTTCGGCCAGCGCACCAGTTTCTTCCGTTGTGCATAAGAGATCCCCAGGCCGACGCAAGCCACTGCCAGACCGGCCAGCACACCGGAGACTTCCGGGCCGATCCACAGGTTGATGGAAAACAGCACCGCGACGAACAGCGCCGTCACCACGATCAGTCCAAGCCACGGCGAAACCTTACGGATGCCACCCTGCCACAGAGCAATCGCCGCCAGGCAGAGGAACACTGGCGCACTGATCAGCGCCGAATGACTACCAAGGGTTTGCGCCGGCAAGTGCGCCAATAGCGCGCCGATCACGGTGGCCAGACCCAGTGTGCCCCACGGCATGATGACCATCCCGGCGAGGGCGATTTTCATCCCCGACTGGCGGGCGAACAGCCCCATCAGCAATGGCACGGTTGCGATCAGCGAAACGCCGAAACCGGTCATCGCTTCAAGCAGCGGTGCGAGGCCCAGCACGATGAAGATGACTTGCGCCGGCGGCGTCCAGCCGAGTTCCTTGACCCAGGCGCCGATGGCCTGCGGCGCACCACCGCGCTCGACCAGGATGACGAAGGCCAGCCCCGGGATGATCACGCACGCCGTGCTGAGAAACAGGATGGTGGTGTCCTGAAAGATGGCCGTGCTGATTGCCGCCGACACAGGCCCGGCTGCGCCCAAGGCCCACAGCACGAGTACCAGCACTACGCCGGCCAGTGCCGCTTGCACTGGCGGTCGGCGGACGATCAGGATCAACGCGATCACCAGCGCGATCGGTGACATTTGCAACAAGAGAGAACTCATACCCGGTTTTCCTTAACTTAATCGTGAGTCTGCCCGCTGTACTCGGTCGCCCGCATGGACGCCCGCTCACAAAAAGTCTGATACCACTCGGTCAGGCGTGCTTGAGCGGAAAAGTCCGAGAGTTGGCGAAAGGCGATCCAGTCGAGCGCGGTCGCCAAGGCAATGTGGCCGAGGGTGATCGGGCCATTGAGGTCGACGTGTTCCTCGATGAAGCGGTAAGCCTCCTTGAGTTTGAACGCCTGGCCGTCGGCGTAGGCCGGATAGCGCAAGGCTTCGGGGCGGCGCTCGACTTCCCAGCGCAGCTTGATGCCGACATCGCACATGCCCTGCGCCAATGCTTGCAGGCGCAGCGCCTTGTAGCGCTCAGGGCCGTTTGCCGGGATGAGTTTCGGCCCGTCGCTCAGGTCGTCGAGGTATTCACAGATCACGATGGAATCGAACAGCGCCGTGGCGTCAGGCAGGATCAGCACCGGCACTTTGCCCAACGGATTGGCCTTGTAGATGGTCTCGTTTGGCGACGTCGGGCTGGTCTCGTGGTGGATCACTTCCAGGCTCGACGCGATGCCGAGTTCGTGAGCCAGCACCAGCACCTTGCGGGCGTAGGGTGAATGCGTCTGGTAGAAAAGCTTCATGCTGAAGTCCCTGTCTCAAGGATGGCAGTGGCTGCTCGATGGGCGTCCATGAACAGACGCGAAGGCGCGCCCGCCGAGGTGACGTAGTGGTTGTAGTAGCAAGAACCTTCGGCGAGCGGGCCGAGTACCCAAATGTTGCGCACCGGTTCGCCAGCGCTCGATTTCGGGTGGCACGCGGCGTCGACATCGATGCCGTCGATGCCTGGTTCGTCGGTTCTCGGGCGGATCAGGCCCAGCCGCGCCAGATCACGCACCGGCGCGCAGTCGCTGTTGCTTACGCCGCTGCTCTGGACATAACCGGCGACGCGTTTGAAGTCGTTGATCGCAGGGCGCGAGCCGGGCTTGAGAAATGTCAGCAGACCGGCGTCACACAGGGCGAGCAGGTCGGCGTGGCGCTCTTTTTGCGGGCCCGCAACGAGGCGGTTGATTGCCTTGTGCCAACGGCCATAGAACTGCCGATGCGACGCGTCGGTCAGCCCGTCGAAATCGACGGCCTCACGCAGGCGGTCACGCAGATCGCGCCAGACTTCGATGGCGGCTTTGATCGCCGATCCTCCGCGCCCCAGGCGCGACTCGTGCAAATCGGCTTCGAGGGTGTCGTAGATCCAGGCGTGATAGTTGTAGGGCTGCACGTCGTCGGGCAGTGCATGCCAGATCAGCGCCTGCGGATCGATCGCACCACCAGTCGCCTCGTAATCGCGTAGTAACGCTTCACAGGCGACAACACCGGGTTCGCCAGCAACGCTGACGGCCCTGAGTCGCTCCAGCACCTGCTCTGGCGCTGATGGGCTGTGCACGACGGCGACGGCCGCCGCACGCATCTCCAGCAGCATCAGCGGCAGGATGTCCTGTTCGAAGTCCAACTGTCGGTTATTGCTGCTTGCCCGCAGGGATTCGATGCGCGCACTCGTCAGCAGTACGGCGCGATGGCGCGGGCATTCAATCAGGCCGTTAGGTCGGGTGCGAAACGGCAACCCGTCCCGCGACTGGATAAAGATCACCGGTTCCTGGCCCGAAGGCTGATAGGCGTGACTGCCGTCGGCCATGCGCTTGTAGCGACCGCCCCTGCCGGAGGTCAGCGCCGCCAGGGTGTCCATCGCACCTAGCCCAAGCCCTTCGACCAGCACGGTTTCGCCGGGCTCGATGGTGGCGAGGCTGCCGGGCAGCGGATAGACATCATCAACGCGGTTGCGATCCGCCGAGCGCAGGCGACCGGTATGGCCGACCGTCAGAATCAGCCGATCCACGGTGACCGCAGCCCCCGAAGCGGTCTGCAGCAGGTATTGCTGACCCGCGTTGCGCTCGACCGCGGTGACGGCCTGCTGATGCAGGTTCACGCTCACCCAGTGCGGTGCCGTCGCGAGGATTTGCGCGAAGGCGTCCGCCAGATAGGCGCCGAGCAAATGGCGCGGCAGAAAGTCCTGCGGCTCGACGTCACGGCCGTCGGCGGCGAGCAGTCCGCTGTCCGCGTCGACCTTGATGCGCTGCTCGTGGCACCACGTCAGGAAATCCGCGCCCGGCCGCTCCCGCGCATCCGCCAGGTTTCCGAAGGCTGCTGCGTCGGGGAAAACCCCGAGTTGACCGGCAACGGTGTTGAGCAGCAGATAGTCCGGTTGATCCGGCCAATGCGCGCCGCTTCCGAGCACATTCGGATCGAGAATATCGATGACGACTGGCTGCTCCGGGCGCGTTTCAGCAAGGCTCAGCAGGCGTTCGAAAATCGACAGCCCGCGTGAGCCGCAGCCCACCAGGCCGATGTGCAGAGGCGCCTTCACCATCGGCGCTCCTCCCCGAAGAAGGAGGGGATGGCGACCGCCGAACCGTCCTTGACCGCGATGTCGTGGATCATCCGGCCAATTGCCAGATCGAGGATGCCCATGCCGAACGGCGAATAAATCAGCGGCTTGTCCGTGGCAACCTGCAGGTCACCGCGAATCAATTGCCCGACGGTGCCGGTAACGAAATCACGATGCCCGTACTTTTGCTCGGCCAGATGAGGTGAGGTATTGGCTTTCAAGCAATGGGTCACGTCGTCGAAGTAGTTGTAACTTTCTTCGATGATCTCTGCGCCGATATCCCGTAGCGAGATGTTCAGCACGATCTGCCCCGGGCGGAAGGTGCCGCTGCCGTTGACGTAGGGTTCGCCGGCACTGGTGGCGAACACCACGATGTCGGCGCTCAGTGCCTCGTCCAGCGACAACAGCTGTACATCCGGCACCCCGAGCTGTTTGCCGAAGGACGACAGCGCTTGCGCTGACTCTGCGTTGAGGTCGTGAATGCCCACGCTGTCGAACGACCAGTCATCGGCGATGAACGTCTCAAGGATGTTCCGCGAAATCACCCCGCCGCCAATGATCGAGAGTTTCTGTGCGCTCTTGCTCTGGCCATTCAGCCACCAGGCACCGAGCACCGCCGACGCTGCGGTGCGCACGGCACTGATCAGCGCGCCTTCAAGCAGCGCATAGGGATAGCCGGTGTCAGGATCGTTGAGGATCAGCACCGCCGAAGCACGCGGGATGCCCGACTTGATGTTGTCTGGATAGCTGGCAATCCACTTGATCCCGGAGACGGACTGATCGCCCTCGCTGTCGACGATCGCCGCCGGCAAGGCAATGATCCGGTTCGCCGGTTGCGCCGGAAAACGCAGGAAGTAGCTATCCGGGTTAACGGTTTCGCCGCGCTCGTGGGTCAGGTAGGTCTGGGCGACCATGTCGATGGTTGCGTGACGCAGCCCGTTGAGGATGTCCTTGACGACGGCGCCTGGGATGACATGGAACGGTTGAATCGGGTTCTGTGTGGTCATGGGGATTACGCCGAGAGTGCCAGAGCGATTTCTGGGAAGAGTGATTGCAAAGCGCTTGCGCCGATCCGCTGGGTGACCCAGTCATCGGAGTAGATGGTTTCGAGGTAGCGCTCACCCATGTCGGGGGAGATCGCCACGACGACATCGTCAGGACGGATGTGCGGCGCCCATTGCTGGATGCCCGCCAGGACAGTGCCGGTGGAGCCACCAAAAAGCAGGCCGTAGCGTTGCGCCAGCCAGCGGCAGACCTTGATCGTCTGTTCCTCGGCGATCGATACGAAGTCGTGAATCCCCGACGGCTCGAAGATCTCTGGCAGACGGCTGGTACCCAGCCCCGGGATATGCCGCGTACCGCCCGGCAGACCGAAGGTCACCGAGCCGACCGTATCGACGGCAATCACTTTGGTGTGCGGATGGTGTTCGGCGAAGTAGTTCTTGCAGCCCATCAAAGTACCGGTGGTACCGGCGCCGACGAACAAGTAGTCCACGTGTGGAAATTTATGGGCGATGGACTTTGCGGTAGCTTGATAGTGAGCGAGGGGGTTGGTCGGGTTTTTGTATTGATTGAGCCAGATGTAGTCGGCGTTCTCTGCGACCAGTTGCTCGATCAAACGGATACGCGAATTCAGGTAGCCGCCGTTTTCGTCACGCTGATCGACCATGATCATTTCGGCACCCAGTGCCTGCATGAGTTTTCTGTTCGGCGCAGAAATGTTCGGGTCGATCACACAGACAAACTTGTAACCCTTGGCGGCGCAGACCATGGCCAGCGCGACCCCCAGATTCCCCGAGGAAGACTCGACCAGCCGGGTCTTATGGTGAATCCGGCCCTGATTTTCCAGATCCGTGATCAGGGCATGTGCGGTTTTGAGCTTGATCGATCCGGCAGGATTCAGTCCTTCGATTTTCAGCTGAATCGTTGCGCTGCACAGATCGCCAATCTGCACATAACTGTCTTCATTGATAAGTTGCTTGATCATACGTCGTCCGTTTCGCTCTTTTGCCGGGCGCACAGGGGCGCCAGCATTCATCCTGGAATGTTTGAAAAGCAGTAAATGCAGTTCGCCTGTTGGGTTTGTTTTTAGATTTTTTAGCTGGACAGGAAGTGACCTTGCGGTGGACGCCGATCTATTCAAAAAATCAGGTTTTGCGCTCTGAGGGCTTCAGGGGCCCAGAGTGTTGCGGGGCGCAAAGTAGAGCCAGTCGTTGGCTCGCCAAGGCTTGGAGGAATACTGGCGAATTTTCCTACATGGGGAGAGATACAGATTTTGGGTATTTTTCAGTACAGGCGGGTTTGAGGTGTATCGAGAGGAGGGCGTTGCGGGACGCAGAGAGAGGCGTGATCAAATCGCAGGCATAAAAAAACCCTGAATCTTGCGATTCAGGGTTTTCGGTATTTGGTGCCCAGAGACGGAATCGAACCGCCGACACGGGGATTTTCAATCCCCTGCTCTACCGACTGAGCTATCTGGGCAACGGGGCGCATTAAAAGGGTTTTTCGGATTTACGTCAACGACTTTTTTAAAATTTCTTAAATTAATTCCGTCGCTTACGATCCGGCCCCCGATTTTGCAGGGTTTACTCAGCAGGCGGAACGTAGCCTTCGGCCTTGGCGTATTCCTCGCCGGAGAAGTACTTGTCCATTTCGCCCTGAAGATATTTGCGGTCTTCGGCGTTCATCATGTTCAGACGCTTTTCGTTGATCAGCAGGGTTTGGTGTTTCTGCCAGTCAGCCCAGGCCTTGGCCGAGACGTGGTCAAAAATATCCTGACCTTTGGCGCCCGGGAAAGGGGCGCGGTCCAGCGCGGGCAATTCTTCTTTGTACTTGCGGCACATTACGGTGCGGGTCATGGCGACTCTCCTGCATTCAAGACGGCGGCCGCGCGTTCGAGCAAGGTTTTGACCGGGGCGGCGAGGCCCAGGCGCGGCGGGGTGGCGAGGTTATACCAGAGCCAGTCGGCCTCGGCCACGTGATGGGCGGCCTCCTGCACCTGAACCAGCCAGGGTTCGATGGACAGCTGGAAATGGCTGAACGTGTGAACAAGGTTCGGCAGGGCCTGCTGCTCGCCCATGGTCAGCGAGTGCTGATCGGCGAGATGTTGCAGGTCATCGAGGTCGTCGAGCTCCGGCAGGCTCCACAGACCGCCCCACAAACCGCTTGAGGGGCGACGGTAAAGCAGAATCGCGCCGTCGTCGTTGGCCAGCATCGGCATCAGCGTGCGCTTCTGCGGAATGGTTTTGCGCGGCTTGGGAATCGGGTAGCGGGTTTCGAGGCCGAGCATGTGCGCTTCGCAGCCACGTTCCAGCGGACACAGCAGGCAGCTCGGTTTGCTACGCGTGCACAGCGTGGCGCCGAGATCCATCATCGCCTGGGTGTAGGCGTTGACCCGATCGTGCGGCGTAAAGCGTTCAGCGGTGGCCCACAGTTGTTTGGCGACCTTCGGTTCGCCGGGGTAGCCCTCTTGCGCGGTAAAGCGCGCCAGCACGCGTTTGACGTTGCCGTCGAGGATCGGCGCGCGCAGGCCCATGCTGATGCTGGCAATCGCGCCGGCAGTGGACAGACCAATGCCCGGTAGATCCGTAAGCTTTTCAACGTCACGCGGAAACTCGCCAGCGTACTGGCTGACGACGATCTTCGCGGTCTTCTGCAAATTGCGCGCGCGGGTGTAGTAACCCAGCCCGGTCCACAGGTGCAGCACTTCGTCTTCGGGGGCTTCTGCCAGCGCTTCGACCGTCGGCAGCGCGGCCATGAAACGGTCGAAGTAATTGAGCACGGTGCTGACCTGGGTCTGCTGCAACATGATCTCCGACACCCACACCCGATACGGGTTGATGTTCTGCTGCCAAGGCAGATCGTGGCGGCCGTGGCGGTCGAACCAATCCAGCACCGCCGTGGAAAATTGCTCCGCTCTCATCGCTTGAACAGCCCCTTCAATGCGTTTTTCAATTCCGGGCTGACCTTGTCACCGAGTTTTTCGTCGATTTTTTCACTGAGCTTGTCGCCGGCCAGTTTGGTCGCGACCTGACCGAGGCGATCGTTGTCGACGCGGCAGGCCTTGGCGCCCAGCTCCAGCGGACCACGGCAGCGCAGCGGCCATTCGACACCGACGAATTTCTCGCCTACCTGGCACGCAGGATCCGGTATGGCGCTGGTGTCACCCTCGACGATGATGCCGACGCGATAGTCCATGCCGAGCACGCGCAAGTCGATGTCGCCGTCACCGTTGACGGTCATGCCGGGGATGCGCACTTTCAGGTCCGGGTTGCTGGCAATGCCATTGCGGAAAGTCAGGTTGCCCTTGAGTTCCTGGAATGGCGTGTCTTTACCGCGTGGTTCGCCGCTGAGGGTTTTGCGGTTAAGCGTGGCGATGCCTTTGCACAGTTGCTGTTCAAGATTGGCGTTGAGCAGCACGCCGTTGTTAATCACGAAAATGGCGTTGCCGTTAAGCGTATCGATCAGCGCCTGCTGGCTGTTGCCGCTGCCAGTGATATTGCTGGTGAGGGTCACCAGACCTTTGACCGGCGGGTTCTTGCCTTGGCTTTCGAGGATTTTTTCTACAGGCACGCGATTGAGCTTGGTCTGCAGGTTCAGCACAGGCGCGCTCGGGCGTACATCGAGGGTGCCATTGGCGGCGAAACCGCCGTTGTACAGTTCGCCGCTCAGGTTGGTCAGGGTCAGCAAGCCGCTTTGGCCGGTGGCTTTCAGTGCGGCGTTCTGGATCGGCAACTTGTCGAGGGTCAGTTGGCCAAAAGTCAGGTCGGCGTCGACGTCGAGTTTGGCCAGGCGCTCAACCGGTAGCAGGCGCTCGGTGCTCCAGGCGGTTTTGCTCGGTTTGTCCGGCAGCGGCGTGGAGCCGGCACCGGCCATGGCATCGGCTTCGGTGCTGGCGACTTCGGCCTGACGCACTTGCGTGGCGCTGTTGGCTTGTGCCGATTTCGGCGGCAGGTAGCGGTCAGCGTTGAACGTATCGGCCTTGAGAATTGCCCGCAGCGATTGTTTGGCGAAGTCTTCGACGGCGATGCGGCCGCTGAAGCTGCTGTCGTCGAGTTTCAGATTGATATTGTCGAAGGCAATGCTGGTTGGCGTGGCGGCCACGCGGCTGACCAGTTCGACTTTGCTCAGGCTGCCTTCGGCCATGGGCGGGAGTTTCTGGCCGATGCTGTCGACGAATTTCGCCAGATCGAACTGGGCGATGGAGAGGCCGCCAGAGATCTGCGGAGTCTTGTCGAGGTCGTTGGCTTTCAGTTCACCCAGCGCGCGCAACTGGTTGGCGGAGATCTTGATGCCGGTCCACTCGGCGACGTTCGCCGCTTTGTCCAGCGATAACTGGCCCTGAGCTGCGAAGGTCATGGTCTTGCCTTGCAACGGATCGCCGGCCAATTCACCGGAAAGCTTCATATCTTCGAACCTGTAGCGCTGCAGCGCGCGCTCGATGCGCAGCTCGCCAGTGAGCTCGGTACGCACGCGCAGGACCGGCTGGTTGGTGCCGAGGAATGCCGTGGCTTTCACCGGAATATTCGTCGAATCGTGTACCGGGCCGGTGCTCAACTGGATGCTCTCGGCGCTGAATTGCTTGCCGGTCAGCTCGTCGTTGTATTCAACGCGGGCGTTGTTGACGGTCAGGCTGTCGATGTCGAGGCGGATCGGCTGTGGCGGTTTTTCCGGTTGGGCAGGCGCTTCTGCAGTGGCTGCGCTGGCAGGTGCCGGGCTGCCGGCAGGTGCGGCGGCTGTCGGCACCTTGCCGATGTCTTCCCAGTTGCCGTGGCCGTTTTTGTCGCGTTTCAGGCGCAGGTTCAGTCCTTCAACGCGGACATCGCTCATTTGCACTTCGCGGCGCAACAGCGGTAGCACGCGCACGGACAGGCCGAGCATCTGCAAATCGGCATACGGTTCAGTCGGATTGATCAGGGTGGCAACGCTGGCCTCGTGCAGTTCCAGGCCGAGCCACGGGAACAGGCTCCAGCCGATGTCGCCATTGAGCGTCAGCTCGATGTGGGCCTTGTCGCGGGCTATCTGGCGAATCTCGTCTTTGTAATCGTTGGGATCGAAGAGGTGGGTCAGGGCAAAACCTGCCGCCACAATGATCAGCAACAATCCGAGAAGTACCAGACCCAGGATTTTGCCGAACGCTTTCATGGGCGAGTCCTTGTAATTAGTCGAATTCGTAATTTAGCCGGGGAGTATAGCGCTGCAATTGCCCGGTTCGGTGTGGCGTCATGTTGCCAGTACCTCCAGCGGGAGGTGTAACTTCGCTGCAATTGCCAAGGCTTCAGGATGCCCGGCAGGCGCCAGCAGACGCAGTTCAGCCCCCGCTTGCGACGCCATTTTCTGCGCTTGGTTCACCAGCCGTTCAGCAACCCCACGGCGACGGGTAACTTTTCGTACGCATAAATGGGACAAGTACCAAACGTCGTGGTGCCTCTGCAGGCGCGCGGCACCGAGCAAGCGGTCGTTGAAACGCCCGGCAATAAAACTTCCCTCGGCGAGAGTGCGGTCGATCAGATTGTTTTCACCGGAAAACGGCGCAAACAGCCAGTCCGGCGCGTCGCGATAAATCTTCCGCAAATCCTCCTGGTCCTGATAATTGGCGGCGTTCAGCGCTTGTACGACGATTGGCATGGCGTTTTCCTGAGTGATACGAGATCAGACGACAGAAAAAAGGTGATATCAGTTTGGTTTTTCTGTCACGTGCAAATGGTAACCTTCGCCCGTTCGTCCGTCCTTCTGCGACTTAACGTCGCGCCTTCAAGGAGCTTCACCCAAAAAACGGTCATGCCTGCGTGCATAAAGGCCGGGGGTGAACAGTGGCTGGCGAACCATACTAATAATTGGGGGATACACAATGAGCACGAGCATCACGGCGGACGGCCTCAAAGCCGATCAGCCCGCGTTCCTGTCCAAGGAACGCATCATCGCCAAGCCCGGTTTCAACCGTTGGCTAGTCCCACCGGCCGCTCTGGCCATCCACCTGTGCATCGGCATGGCCTACGGCTTCTCGGTGTTCTGGTTGCCGCTGTCTAAGGCGCTGGGCGTGACTGCTCCGGTGGCTTGCGCACCGGACATGAGCTTCATCGCACAAGTGTTCTCGTCGCAATGTGATTGGCCGATCTCGATGCTCGGCTGGATCTACACGCTGTTCTTCATCTTCCTCGGCTGCTCGGCAGCGATCTGGGGTGGCTGGCTGGAGCACGCAGGTCCGCGCAAGGCCGGTGTGGTATCGGCACTGTGCTGGTGCGGCGGTCTGCTGATCTCCGCGTTGGGTATTTATACCCACCAGATCTGGCTGATGTGGCTCGGCTCTGGCGTGATCGGCGGTATCGGTCTGGGCCTGGGCTATATCTCGCCAGTCTCGACCCTGATCAAGTGGTTCCCGGATAAGCGCGGCATGGCTACCGGCATGGCAATCATGGGCTTCGGTGGCGGCGCGATGGTCGGTGCACCGCTGGCAACCGCGCTGATGAGCCACTTCGCTTCGCCAACCGGTGTCGGCGTCTGGCAGAGCTTCGTCGCCATGGCCGCGATCTACTTCGTGTTCATGATCGGTGGTGCTCTGGCTTACCGTGTCCCGCCAACCGGCTGGAAACCTGAAGGCTGGACCGCTCCGGCGAAGAAAGCCTCGAACTCGATGATCACCCACCGTCACGTGCACGTGAATGTGGCGTGGAAAACCCCGCAATTCCGTCTGGTCTGGCTGGTGCTGTGCCTGAACGTGTCTGCCGGCATCGGCATCCTCGGCATGGCTTCGCCACTGCTGCAGGAAGTGTTCGGCGGCAAACTGCTGGGTGTCGATGTGCCGTTTGGTCAGCTCGACGCCGGGCAACTGGCCTCGATCGCTGCGATTGCTGCCGGTTTCACCGGTCTGCTTAGCCTGTTCAACATCGGTGGCCGCTTCTTCTGGGCTTCGTTCTCGGACTACCTGGGCCGCAAAAACACCTACTTCGTGTTCTTCGCCCTGGGTTTTGCCCTGTACGCGCTGATCCCGAACATGGGCCATTTGGGCAACGTTGCGCTGTTCGTGGCGGCGTTCTGCATCATTCTGTCGATGTACGGCGGCGGTTTTGCCACGGTGCCGGCGTATCTGGCCGACCTGTTCGGTACGCAGATGGTCGGTGCGATCCACGGTCGTTTGCTGACCGCTTGGGCTGCGGCCGGCGTGCTCGGTCCGGTGCTGGTGAACTACCTGCGTGAGTATCAGTTGAGCATCGGCGTTGAGCGCGCTGCCGCTTACGACATCACCCTGTACATCCTCGCAGGCCTGCTGGTGCTGGGCTTCCTGTGCAACCTGCTGGTGCGTCCGGTGGCTGACAAATACTTCATGACCGACGCTGAGCTGGCTGCCGAACAGGCGCTGGGCCACGACAAAGGTGCTGATGCCAGCACGGTTCTGGAGTGGAAAGCCGCCCCGGGCAGCAAGCCGCTGGCGATCGCTGCGTGGCTGGTGGTGGGTATTCCGTTGGCGTGGGGGGTGTGGGTGACCCTGCAGAAGACGGCGGTACTGTTTCACTAAGTTCGTTTCTACCTGATCGTTCCCACGCTCTGCGTGGGAATGCCTCCCGTGGCGCTCTGCGTCACATTCGAAGCGGACGCAGAGCGTCCGGGGCTGCACTCCCACGCAGAGCGTGGGAGCGATCATTGCCCTTTATGGCTTGTATGGACATGTCTACCCGCGACAGCCGGGCATTCTATCCGTCAGCCATCTCACCTCTCGTGTTTCTGTTTGCGCCTCGCGTGCCTATAATGGCTGCCTTTTTCGCCCAATGATTTTGCGGAGCTGGTGATGGCCGAACGTAAGGCGTCTGTCGAGCGCGACACTCTGGAAACCCAGATCAAAGCCTCGATCAACCTTGATGGCACCGGAAAGGCCCGATTCGATATCGGTGTTCCTTTTCTTGAGCACATGCTGGATCAGATCGCCCGTCACGGGTTGATCGACCTGGATATTGAATGCAAGGGCGATCTGCATATCGACGACCACCATACGGTGGAAGATGTCGGTATCACCCTCGGCCAGGCGTTTGCCAAAGCCATCGGCGATAAAAAAGGCATCCGTCGCTATGGTCATGCCTATGTACCGCTCGACGAAGCGCTGTCGCGTGTGGTGATCGATTTCTCCGGTCGCCCGGGCCTGCAGATGCACGTGCCGTACACCCGCGCCACCGTGGGCGGCTTCGACGTTGACCTGTTCCAGGAATTCTTCCAGGGCTTCGTCAACCACGCGCTGGTCAGTCTGCACATCGACAACCTGCGTGGCACCAACACCCACCACCAGATCGAAACCGTGTTCAAGGCTTTCGGCCGCGCGCTGCGCATGGCTGTCGAGCTGGATGAGCGCATGGCCGGGCAAATGCCATCGACCAAAGGCGTTCTGTAATGCAGACGGTTGCAGTTATCGATTACGGCATGGGCAATTTGCACTCGGTGGCCAAGGCCCTCGAGCACGTCGGCGCCGGTAAAGTGCTGATCACCAGCGATGCCGCCGTGATTCGCGAAGCTGACCGCGTGGTGTTCCCCGGTGTTGGCGCGATTCGCGACTGCATGGCGGAGATCCGTCGCCTCGGCTTCGATTCACTGGTGCGTGAAGTCAGCCAGGATCGTCCGTTCCTCGGTATCTGTGTCGGCATGCAAGCGTTGCTCGACACCAGTGAAGAGAACGACGGCGTCGACTGCATCGGCCTGTTCCCGGGCGCGGTGAAGTTCTTCGGCAAAGACCTGCATGAAGACGGCGAGCACCTGAAAGTCCCGCACATGGGCTGGAACGAGGTGAAGCAGAAGGTCAGCCACCCGTTGTGGCACGACATTCCGGACATGGCGCGTTTTTACTTCGTGCACAGCTACTACATCGCCGCCGCCAACGCGCGGCAGGTGGTCGGTGGCGGTCACTATGGCGTCGACTTCGCTGCAGCGCTGGCCGACGGCTCGCGCTTCGCCGTGCAGTTCCACCCGGAGAAGAGCCATACCCATGGCCTGCAATTACTGCAGAACTTCGCCGCATGGGATGGTCGCTGGTAAATGGCTGCCAAGAAATCCAAACCGCCGATCCTGACCCTTACTCCCGAACAGGAGAACGAGGCCAATCGCAAGATTCAGCGGTTCATGGAAGACCGTTTCGAATTGGACCTGGGGTCGTTCGAAGCGGCGGAAATTCTTGAGTTATTTACCCGCGAAATTGCTCCGCACTATTACAACAGGGCGATTTTCGATGTGCAGACCCACCTCAAAGAGCGGTTTGAAAGCATCGAAAGCGACCTGTGGGCGCTCGAGAAAAACTGATTTCCGAGCCAAGCTGAACATTCAAATTTGAAGGTTTGCCAGATGCTGATTATTCCCGCTATCGATCTTAAAGACGGTGCCTGCGTACGTCTGCGCCAGGGCCGCATGGAAGATTCCACAGTGTTCTCCGATGACCCGGTGAGCATGGCTGCCAAGTGGGTGGAGGGCGGTTGCCGCCGTCTGCATCTGGTCGATCTGAATGGCGCGTTCGAAGGCCAGCCAGTCAACGGCGAAGTGGTGACTGCGATTGCCAAGCGCTATCCGACATTGCCGATCCAGATCGGTGGCGGCATTCGTTCGCTGGAAACCATCGAACACTACGTCAAGGCTGGCGTCAGCTACGTGATCATCGGTACCAAAGCCGTTAAAGATCCGGCCTTCGTCGCTGAGGCCTGCCGCGCGTTCCCGGGCAAGATCATCGTCGGTCTGGATGCCAAAGACGGTTTCGTCGCCACCGATGGCTGGGCTGAAATCAGCACCGTGCAGGTCATCGATCTGGCCAAGCAGTTTGAAGCCGACGGCGTCTCCTCGATCGTTTATACCGACATCGCCAAAGACGGCATGATGCAGGGTTGCAACGTGCCGTTCACCGCTGCGCTGGCCGCTGCTACCAAGATCCCGGTGATCGCTTCCGGCGGCATCCACAATCTGGGTGACATCAAGTCGCTGCTCGACGCCAAAGCACCAGGCATCATCGGCGCCATCACCGGCCGGGCGATTTACGAAGGCACCCTCGACGTCGCCGAAGCGCAAGCTTTCTGCGATTCGTACCAAGGCTGAGGACTGACCATGGCGCTGGCCAAACGCATCATCCCTTGCCTGGACGTGGACAACGGCCGGGTCGTCAAAGGTGTGAAGTTCGAAAACATTCGTGACGCCGGTGACCCGGTGGAAATCGCCCGTCGTTATGACGAGCAGGGTGCCGACGAGATTACCTTTCTCGACATCACCGCCAGCGTCGATGGTCGCGACACCACGCTGCATACTGTCGAGCGCATGGCCAGCCAGGTGTTTATCCCGCTGACCGTCGGCGGTGGCGTGCGTACCGTGCAGGACATCCGTAATCTGCTGAATGCCGGCGCGGACAAGGTGTCGATCAACACCGCTGCCGTGTTCAACCCGGAGTTCGTCGGTGAAGCGGCGCAGCATTTCGGCTCGCAGTGCATCGTTGTCGCCATCGACGCGAAGAAAGTCTCCGGCCCGGGCGAAACCCCGCGCTGGGAAATCTTCACCCACGGCGGGCGCAAGCCAACCGGCCTCGACGCGGTCGAGTGGGCGAAGAAAATGGAAGGCCTCGGTGCCGGTGAGATCCTGCTGACCAGCATGGATCAGGACGGCATGAAAAACGGTTTCGACCTCGGCGTGACCCGCGCGATCAGCGATGCGCTGGGCATCCCGGTGATCGCTTCCGGCGGCGTCGGCAATCTGCAGCACTTGGCTGACGGCATTCTCGAGGGCCATGCCAGCGCCGTATTGGCAGCGAGTATTTTCCACTTCGGCGAATACACCGTGCAGGAAGCCAAGGCCTATATGGCGCATCGCGGGATCGTGATGCGTTAGATGGCCATCGGTGCTGTGGCGGACTTCGCGTCGAGCGAGACCCGCCACATGGCTCATTCTGCTATCCGGGATTGCGTAGGGTAAAGCTGATCAGTCCGAACCTCTGAAACACTCAGGTTTCGATCCATCGTGTAACTGCATAGCGTCAATGGCAGCGCCTGAACGGGGGTGTAAAACCCGTCGTCGACTTTGCTGTAGTGCTCAGGATTGATCTCGGAGCAATTGGTTTCTTCTGTCGGGCCCGTGTATATCCGGGTCCAGAGATTGCGATCCGCCTCTTCGCGGTACTTTATAAAAAGATAATCGCCGTCTGGCTCAATGGTGAGTGTCGGCGCGGGTAATTGCATCGGCACGGGAGTTACGACTCTTGCTGCCAGGATTTGGGCGTTTCCAAGAAGTCGGCTATCGGCTTGTTGATCGATTGAGTTCACGCCAATCAAACATAAATAATGCAGTCCGGGTTCTCGGCCAATTTCTGATTGCACTTTTGCGTTGGTTGTACTGATTCGGTCGCTGTAGTGGTCAGGTGAATAACAAGCCTGTGCATCACGAACAGTCTTGAAGCGATAGAACTCGGTACTCATGGAAAAATTGATATCCCATTTTGGCGCTGACTGGTTAGTGTTGTTGGGTGTTTTGTGCAGTCCGATGTCTGTAATGGCTCTTGAGTTTAATCTGAACTGAAAGTTTGAGTTGGGAGTGAGTGCGCAGTTTTCTGTGTCGAGACGGAATGTTCCATTAACGAAACAAGCAGTCAGATAGTCGACAGGAAAACTCTGGCTAGCCTGATGCGGCAATAGAGATTGTGTATTTTTATCTCCACACAGACCATGCCAGAAACACAAGTCATCCGAAGGAATACCGTAAGTAGTGCCGGATAATATGCCGGTCACTTGTCCCGTTTCAGCATCGATCACCGGAGCGCCAGATGAGCCAGGCTCAATTCCTTTGCAGTTCTGCTTTTGGTAGTCGGTGTGAATGTTCAAATACTTGATCAGGGTTGTGTGGGTCGGCTCTTGTGTGCAGGTGGAAAGCCTCAAGCCGGCTGCAGTGGCTGGCGCGCTTACCAGGTTCACCTGACTGACGTTGCGTGGTGCTGCCGCCGCGAGCTTGAGTGGGGTTATTCCGTCTTTCAGCAGGCTGTCCAGTGAGGTGCCTAACTGCAATATAGCGATATCAGTACTGGCGAAACTGGCCCAATTGACCTTGTCGATGTCATAACGCTTGGCGTCCGCGAGTGTGTCATGGAAAAAATTGAACTGTATCTGACCTTGATAAGCAATGTCAGCGATTGTGCCGACTCTGATGGAAGTGCAGTGCGCATTGGTCATTACGTAAGCTGGCCCGTTTGCTTCTTTGCCTGTTTCGCGAGTGTCTAGCAGGAATGCGCTGCAATAAGGTCTATCGTCTTTGAAAATTTTGCCAATGCCGTTCCAGTGATTAAAGTCGCCACCCGCGTTACTTAGCAGAATTGCTTCCGGCGCTTCGGCTGTGGTGCCTGCACAGGAGATCAATGGAAGTGTGAGTGCTATTGCTGAGCACGCAAAAAATATTCGGGCTTTATTAGTCATGATCAATCCTTGACCGTATTTCAGGAATTAATGGAGTAACTGTATTTCGCTGGTGAGTGTAATTCGTTGTGCTGTTCGGTATGTGCTGGCTAATGTGACTAGTTGTGAGTGCTGTTGTCTGCAAGTCAAACATGTGAGGTCGGTGAAGGTCGCAGAAATCTCTGATTCGGCTGAGAACTGTTCTTTCGCATGCTGTTTTTTTGATACGTCAGCACGTGCTGATGCTTTTTAATCGGGTCAGGATCGAAAACCATACAGGCCAGTGGACAGCATGGCGCACCCAAGGCACTCTTGGGCACGCCATGGATTCCGGTAGCCCGACATGATCAAACGCCTGCTTCTTGTTCTCGCCAGTGCATCGATGTTGCTCATCAACACTGCCCGCGCCGAAAACAGTCCCGACACCGATCTGGTGCTCCTTACCGAAAATTTCCCGCCGTATAACATGGCGAAAAACGGCAAGAACTTCGCCCAAGGCGAGAACATCAATGGCATCGCCACCGACATCGTGCGCGAAGTGTTCCAGCGTGCCGGCATCACTTACAGCCTGACCCTGCGCTTTCCTTGGGAGCGCGTCTACAAACTGGCTCTGGAAAATCCCGGTTATGGCGCCTTCGTGATGGCGCGTCTGCCGGACCGCGAAAAGCTCTTCAAATGGGTCGGCCCGATCGGTCCGGATGACTGGATCATGCTGGCCAAGGCTGACAGCAAGATCACCCTCGAAACCCTCAATGATGCGCGCCAGTACAAAATCGGTGCCTACAAGGGTGATGCGATTGCCGAGACACTGACCAAACAAGGTCTGAAGCCGATAGTCGTGCTGCGCGATCAGGACAACGCGAAGAAACTGGTCAATGGTCAGATCGACCTGTGGGCCACCGGTGATCCTGCCGGGCGTTATCTGGCGCGGCAGGACGGTGTCACCGGTCTCAAGACCGTGCTGCGTTTCAACAGTGCAGAACTGTATCTGGCGCTGAACAAGGACGTCTCCGACGAAGTGGTCGCCAAGCTTCAGGCTGCGCTGGATCAGTTGCGCAAAGAAGGCGTGGTGGACGAAATCATGGGGCGGTATCTATAACGACATCCGGGCCCGATGATGGCTGCTCTTTAGCGTTGGCGCCATCGGTGCCAGATATTGTCGGGGTGTCTGTCGTCAGCGGCGGACACGCGCTGGCGCGCTCGACGGACTCCGGCGGATATTGCGTCAGCAGAACGCTTGAATCATCGGTATAACCAAAGTCGACCGCCACTTGAGTACCGTCTTCCCGTACCAACTCGTAATGGCTTTGCATCTGATAAACCGCGACGGATGTTTGCTTCGGCGCCATGGCAATCACCACTTGAGGTCGTAGCTCGTTCCAACCGTTGGAAGACGTTTCAGTGCGGGTCAAACTTTTTGGCAGGCAGGCCGAGAATTTTGTCATGCGGATATCGCTGAGAGGCACGGTCGGCCAGGCTTTGACGATTTCCATGGCGGTAAAACTATGGAACATACGCATTGTCACCGCGTTCTGCAGACGTGGTGCTGTCCATTTAACGGCCCGATACTTGTCCGATTCATTGCGCTCGTGGCCAATGAGCACATATTCGTCAGTTCTCTTCAGTTCGTAGTAAGGCGAATTGCGAAACTGTTCGCCGGGATGAGCATGATCTCGCACTGCGAACCAAGGCAGGCGGGCAATCTGGGTGACGGTGGCGGGTTCGTTCACTGCGGGCTTCGTGTAACCGGTGAGGGTCGGAATTTGCGGCGATGCGTTGACTTGCAGCGGGATTTGCATGCGCAAGCCATACGCCGTCGAAGGTGCTGCCGGCTTGCTGTAGCCCTGGATGCCCACGAAGGTGCCGGGCGCAAAATGGATGTCGCCTGCGGCGGCAGTCGAAGGTTCGATGCCAAAAGCGCTGAAACTGAGCTTGGCACCGCTGCCCTTGTCATTCCAGATCAGATCACCGACGTTCGCCGCTATGACCAGGTCGAGCCTGACGCAGCGCACCGAGTTCAACGAAGGTTTGCAGTGATCGTTGGAGCACACGAGCCCCAGAGCGACGTAACCGACGGGTGCCAGAGGTCGCCAGATCGACATGCGAGTGACACTGGGTGCTCCGGTTTCTTTCCAGACCAGTTCAAAATCGGCAGGGCGGGCCAGTGCCTTTCCTTTAGTGCTTAAGGACCCTTCCATATCTTTCTCGCAGACTACTGCTGCGACCATTTCGCCATTGATGTTGGCGTCGCCGGGAAAGAGCACGTCGCCCAGCGGAAAGTAGCCCGGCAATGCATCCGGAGCAGGGGTGGGGCGCCAGAATGTGGCGGGTTTGGCTTTTGAGCCGTTAGTGCTCCAGACCCGGTGAAACTCCGTGGTGAAGTTGATCAGCAGATTGTCCTGCATGATCGGTTCCATGGGTATGGGATGCGCTGCGGTGTTGTCTTCAATAGTCATGATGATTCCTGATAGTTGAAAGCGACGCGAGGGCGTCGCGACCTGTTGCAGGTCGCACTATCGGGAATGGGGACGGTTTCCGGGTGGTAACTATGTATGTGCTAGCGTCACAGGGTATTACCGATAAACCCCGTCTTTACCATGACTGGCCATGGCGCGATTGCTGCGCACGCTGATCATCTGTTTGATATCGATCCAGTCGATTCCCTGGCTCTTCAACTTCGGCAGTTCGCGCTCCAGCACTGCCAGTGTCTGCGGATAGGGATGGCCGATCATCACCGCCGAACCCTGCTTGCGCGCCAGGCTGATCGCGGTCTGCAACTGCGTGTAGATCGCTGCCTCAGTGCGCTCGTCATCAAGAAACACGTCCCGCGAGACACTGGCCAGATCGATCTTCTGCGCCTGCTGCGCCGCCACGGTCTGGGCGCTGGTGCGGCTGTCGACGAAGAACTTGTGCCGACGCTGCAGTTCGCCCATCAACCAGGCCATCGCCACCGGTTGCGCAGTCATGCGGCTGCCCATGTGGTTATTGATGCCGGCAGTGTAGGGGACCATTTTGAACGCGGCGTTGAGGCGTTTTTCCAGCTCTTCGATGGGCAGTTCAGGGTGCCATGCATAGGGACCGGTGGCTGGGTCCATGGGCATGTGCAGGATAACGATCTTGCCGGCGCGATGGGCTTCGCGGGCAAACTCGGTGGCGTGCGGGGTGTCCGGCATGATCGCCGTGGTCACCGGGCCGGGCAGGGCCAGCACGCGGCGATCCCGGGGCAGGTTCTGCCCCAGGTCGTCGATGATCAGTGTCAGATAGGCTTTGTGTGGCTTTGGGCTGGCGGGCTCTGCATGAGCCGCACCCGCCAGACAGCACAACAGGACGAAGAGGAGACGCAAAGACATCCTCAACGGCCGGACGTGATGCTCAGCCCTTTGAGCAGGCTCAGAGCCTGGGCCAATTGGTAATCGTCATCCTGCGGCATCGCCTTGGCCTTGCCGCCGGAACCTGTCGGCTTGTCTGCGCCGCCGTTGCCGTTGCCCAGGTGACCTTGCAGGTCGGCTTCTTTGAAGTAATCGCCATCGGCCTCGTTGGTGATCTTGGCTTTGCGCACTTCGATGTCCGGCACGATGCCCTGTGCCTGAATCGAGCGGCCATTCGGCGTGAAGTACAGCGCGGTGGTAATTTTCAGCGCGCGGTCATTGTTCAGCGGCAGCACGGTTTGCACCGAGCCCTTGCCAAAACTGGTGGTGCCCATGACCACCGCACGTTTCTGATCCTGCAGGGCGCCGGCGACGATTTCCGAAGCCGAGGCACTGCCACCGTTGATCAACACGACCATCGGCACGGCTTCGCTTTCGTCTTTGCCGGTGGCCGAGAAACGCAGTTCGGAATTGGCGATTCGGCCTTTGGTGTAGACGATCAGGCCTTTGGTGATGAAGTGGTCGACCACTTCCACTGCTGCCTGCAACACGCCGCCCGGGTTGTTACGCAGGTCGAGAATGATGCCGTTGAGCTTCTTGCCGTTGTCCTTGCGCAGCTTGGCCAGAGCCTTGGAAACCTCTTCGCCGGTCTTGACCTGGAACTGGGTGATGCGGATGTACGCATAACCGGTTTCCAGCAGCTGCGCCTTGACGCTCTTCACCTGAATCACCGCGCGGGCGAGGGTCACGTCGAACGGCGTGCCGCCGTCGCGTACCAGGGTCAGGGTGATTTTCTGGCCGATCTTGCCGCGCATCTTGTCGACGGCTTCGGTCATGGTCTGGCCGCGCGTTGGCTGGCCGTTGATCTTGACGATGAAGTCGCCGGCCTGAATGCCGGCCTTCGACGCCGGGGTGTCATCGATTGGCGAGACGACTTTGATGAAACCGTCTTCGGCGCCGACTTCGATGCCCAGACCACCGAACTCACCGCTGGTGCTTTCCTGCAGTTCGGTGAAATCTTCAGGGCCGAGGTACGCCGAGTGCGGATCAAGGTTGCTGAGCATGCCCTTGATCGCGTTTTCCAGCAGGGTCTTGTCGTCCACCGGCTCGACGTAAGCGGCTTTGATCCGGTCCATGACCTCGGCAAAGGTGCGCAATTCCTCCAGCGGCAACGGAGCCTTGGAAGTCGCGGCAGTGCCTGCCGGAGCGACGGCCGGGGCCGGTTGAGCGGCGAACGCCAGAGGCGCGCCGATCACCAGGGCGATCGTCAGGGCCAGCGAGGTAAGGCGGGACAAATGCAGCATGTCGAACGAACTCCTGAATTAGGCGGCACGCTTATCCTTGCGCGCGGCACCATTGTGCTGGATCACTCGGGTGACCCTGCTGACGAATTGCGAAATACAGCGCTGATGTGTCCTGGCCGCCACTGTTACCGACAGTGGAGATGGACTCACCGGCTTTAACCACGTCACCGGCCGACTTGAGCAGTGTCTGGTTGTGACCGTAAAGACTCAGAAAACCGTTGC
This sequence comes from Pseudomonas sp. Irchel s3h9, assembly GCF_900187475.1. Lineage (NCBI taxonomy): Bacteria > Pseudomonadati > Pseudomonadota > Gammaproteobacteria > Pseudomonadales > Pseudomonadaceae > Pseudomonas > Pseudomonas sp. Irchel s3h9. The sequence continues at coordinate 223,995 of NZ_FYDH01000001.1, forward strand.
CGTGATCGAGGATCACCAGCAGCCCGGCGCCGCGCAGCCAGTCGGCGAACACCACGCGACCACCGTGTACGGCATGCACCTGGCTGCCGGCGGAGGCGCTGATCATTACGCCGTCCCACTTGGTGCGGGCGTCGTCGCCACGGGATTCGCCGAAGCGTGCCAACAATCGACCATCAACCGGCCACGGAAGTTTTCCCCGGGTTGCAGCAAAAGGGCCACCGAAGGTTTCGCCGCTGCTGGAGACCAGCGCGCCTGGAGTGGATCTGGCGGGTTTTCGTGGGGCGTCACTGTTTTCAGCCTGCGCCTCACGCAAACGCTTTTTTTCCGCTTCCTGCTGGGCGATCAGCGCTTTCTGCCGCGCTTCTTCTGCCTCACGGGCCTGGCGGGCCAGGGTTTCTTCAATGGTTTTAAGGACTTTAGACAGGTCTGCCTGATCTTGCTCGCGAGCGGCGAGTTTCTGGTCGCGGGCCTTCACGTCATCGTTAAGCTTGGCGAGCACTTGCTGGCGTTCCTTGCGGACATTTTCCAGTTCGTCGCGCTGGGTATCGAGGCTGCTTTTCTGTACCAGCAATTGCGCCTGTTGGGCGGCAATGTCTTTTTCGACATTGGCCAGTTGGCGCAGGGTTTCGTTGAAGTTCTTCAGCTGTTCCAGGCGGGCCTGGCTCAGGTAATCGTAATAGGTGAGAGTGCGGGCGAATTTCTCGGGATTCTGCTGGTTGAGCAGCAGCTTGAGGTATTCCTGCCGACCGTTCTGATAGGCCGCGCGGGCCTGAATGGCGATCAGTCGCTGCTGTTCAGTGCGCGCGCTCTGGAGTTTTTTTTTCTCTGCATCGAGTCGCTGCAGCTCGGATTCGCTTTTCTGCAGTTCTTTCTGCAGCGCGTCGACCTGCTTCTGCAGCTTGCCCAGCTCGGTTTCAGTGCCCTTGAGCTCTTTCTGCACGCCGGACTTTTCTTCCTGGACTTTGCTCAGCAGCTTTTTCAGCTCGGCAATGTCCTGACGCGTGGCGTCCAACTGTTGTTGGGTTTGCGTGCGCTCGTCAGCGAAAGCCGGTTGGAGCAGGCAGGTCAGAGCAAGGGCGATCAGGACGCGAAGCATAGGGGCGGGCGGCACCAGGGTAATGGACGGCCTAGTATGCCCGCCCGAGGCTGCAAAAAAAACGCCCAATTGGGGCTGTGTGATAACTGGACCAAGCAATACACCGAATTCCATTTCGAAAACTCCATAAACCACTGTGGGAGCTGGCTTGCCAGCGATGGCGTCTGCACATTCAACATAGATGTTGGCTGTCAGATTGCTATCGCTGGCAAGCCAGCTCCCACAGGGTTTTGTGGTGGTTGATCGGACGGATTACACCAGGATAGACGTGCCGGTCATTTCCGCCGGTTTTTCCAGGCCCAGCAGCTTCAGCATGGTTGGTGCCACGTCCGCCAGCACGCCGCCTTCACGGACCTTGAGGTCGCGCTTGCCGACATAAATGAACGGTACCGGCTCGGTGGTGTGCGCGGTGTGCGCCTGGCCGGTGGATTCATCGGCCATTTGCTCGACGTTGCCGTGGTCAGCGGTGATCAGCGCTTCGCCGCCAACCTTCTCCAGCGCTTCGACAATGCGCCCGACGCAGGTATCAAGGCATTCCACAGCCTTCACGGCCGCGTCGAACACACCGCTATGACCAACCATGTCGCCGTTGGCGTAGTTGACCACGATCACGTCATAGCGCTGGTTTTCGATGGCTTCGACGATACGGTCGGTGACTTCCGGTGCGCTCATTTCCGGCTGCAAGTCGTAGGTGGCGACTTTCGGCGACGGGATCAGGATGCGCTCTTCGCCCGGGAACGGTTCTTCACGACCGCCGGAGAAGAAGAAGGTCACGTGGGCGTATTTTTCGGTTTCAGCGATGCGCAGCTGGGTTTTGCCGTTTTTCGCCAGATAGTCGCCAAGGACGTTTTCCAGGCTGCCCGGGGCGAACGCCGAGGGTGCAGGGATGCTCGCTGCGTATTGGGTCAACATCACAAAACCGGCCAGTTTCGGCTGGCGCGCGCGTTCGAAATCCTTGAAGTCGTCTTCGACGAACACGCGAGTCAGCTCGCGGGCGCGGTCGGCGCGGAAGTTCATGAACACCACGGCGTCGCCGTCTTCGACTTTCACCGGCTCACCGATGGTCGTGGCTTTGACGAATTCGTCGCTCTCGCCGCGAGCGTAAGCAGCCTCCAGACCTTCCTGCGCAGTGGCGGCGTGGAATTCGCTGTTGCCGTCGACGATCAGGTTGTAGGCCTGAGCCACACGGTCCCAGCGGTTGTCACGGTCCATGGCGAAGTAGCGGCCGATGATGCTGGCGATACGGCCCTTGCCCAGTGCCTGGAAGGTCGCATCGAGTAGTTCGATGGACGACGCAGCGCTTTTCGGTGGGGTGTCGCGGCCGTCAAGGAAAGCGTGCAGGTAGATTTTTTCGGCGCCGCGCTTGAAGGCCAGTTCGGCCATGGCGATCAGGTGATCCTGGTGGCTGTGCACGCCGCCATCGGAGAGCAGGCCCATGAAGTGCACGGCTTTGCCGGCGGCCACGGCTTTGTCCACAGCGGCGCAGATGGTCGGGTTCTCGAAGAACTCGCCGTCGCGGATCGCTTTGGTCACGCGGGTAAAGTCCTGATACACCACGCGGCCGGCGCCAAGGTTCATGTGGCCGACTTCGGAGTTGCCCATCTGGCCGTCCGGCAGGCCGACGTCCATGCCGCTGCCCGAAATCAAGCCGTTGGGCACAGTGGCCCACAGGCGATCCAGAACAGGCTTCTTCGCCGCAAAAACGGCGTTGGATTCGGGGCTGTCGCTGTGACCGAAGCCGTCGAGAATCATCAGGACCAAAGGTTTAGGCGTGGTAGTCATGGAATCCACTCGTGGCTAATAAAGAAGAGGGCGATGGAAAAGGGAGTTGGAGTTTAAAGCTAAGTTCCGACCGCGTCACCGCCGGACGGGGTTTGGCCGACCATAGTGGCTGTGTATACTGGCCGACATTTTAACGCCCTGGAACCTCCTTCGATGGTTGCTCACCTGATTGAATTTGCCACTAACCACTACATTCTTGTCGGTATCTTCGTCGTACTGCTGGCTCTGCTGCTGGCGCACACGATGCAGGGCGGCGGTAAAAGCCTGAGCACCGGCGAACTGACCGCGTTGGTCAACAAAGACGCAGGCGTGGTGGTGGACATCCGTCCGGCCAAGGATTTTGCTGCCGGCCACATCGTTGGCGCGGTGAACATTCCCCAGGACAAACTGGCTGCGCGTATCGGCGAGCTGGAAAAACACAAGGCCAAGACCATCATTCTGGTCGACGCGCTGGGCCAGACCGCTGGCACCCACGCCCGCGAGCTGATGAAATCCGGCTTCACCGCCGCCAAGCTGTCCGGCGGTATTTCCAGCTGGAAAGGCGACAACCTGCCGTTGGTGAAGTGATATGAGCGAAGTCATCGTCTACTCCAGCGATTACTGCCCTTATTGCTCGCGAGCCAAATACCTGCTCGAGAACAAAGGCGTGGCCTTCAAAGAGATCAAGGTCGATGGCAAGCCGCAAGTGCGCGCTGAAATGACCCAGAAAGCCGGACGTACGTCCGTGCCGCAGATCTGGATCGGCAGCAAGCACATCGGCGGTTGTGACGATTTGTATGCCCTGGAGCGCGCCGGCAAGCTCGACGCGCTGCTCAAGGCCTGAACGGCTGCACCCACGTACAGCACTCCCTAAAAGACCCAAGATCGATAAGGATCTGAGATGACTGACCAACAGAACACTGCAGCCAGCGAAGAAGAAACCGCACCGCAATTCTCCTTGCAGCGCATCTACGTACGCGACCTGTCCTTCGAAGCCCCGAAAAGCCCGGCGATCTTCCGCCAGCAGTGGGATCCGGCGGTCGCTCTGGATCTGAACACTCGTCAGAAAGCGCTGGAAGGTGATTTTTACGAAGTCGTGCTGACCCTGTCCGTCACCGTGAAAAACGGTGAAGAAGTCGCCTTCATCGCTGAAGTGCAACAGGCCGGTATCTTCCTGATCAAGAACCTGGACGCGGCTTCGATGAGCCACACCCTGGGTGCGTTCTGCCCGAACATCCTGTTCCCGTACGCGCGCGAAACCTTGGACAGCCTGGTGACCCGTGGTTCGTTCCCGGCCCTGATGCTGGCCCCGGTGAACTTCGATGCTCTGTACGCGCAAGAGCTGCAGCGCATGCAGGAAAGCGGCGAGACGCCAACCGTTCAATAAGACGGTCTGGGCTACAAAGAAAAAAGCGCCGTAACAGGCGCTTTTTTCTTGGCTGATCGTTCCTACGCTCCGCGTGGGAATGCCTCTGGGGACGCTCCGCGTCCAGTGACGCGGAGCGTCACGGGCTGCATTCCCACGCAGAGCGTGGGAACGATCAGGTGTGGTGTTACTTGAAGTCGTTCTGGCGCCAGGCTTCGTACACGGCCACCGCCACGGTGTTGGACAGGTTCAGGCTGCGGCAGCCTTCGCGCATCGGCAGGCGCAGGCGCTGTTCCGGCGGCAGCGCGTCGAGCACTTCCGGCGGCAGGCCGCGGCTTTCCGGGCCGAAGATGAACGCATCGCCAGGAACAAACGCGGCATCATGAAACGGTCGCGAACCCTTGGTGGTGAACGCAAACAGTCTTGGGTTGCCCAGGCTTTCCAGGCAACTGGCCAGGTCCGCGTGACGTTGCAGCGTGGCATATTCGTGGTAATCGAGACCGGCACGGCGCAGGCGCTTGTCGTCCATCTCGAAGCCCAGCGGTTCGATCAAATGCAGGTGGCAGCCGCTGTTGGCGCACAGCCTGATAACGTTGCCGGTATTCGGCGGAATTTCTGGTTGAAAAAGGATGACGTGAAACATGCACGGCTCCGAAGGTAAAGATGAGCGGCATTCTACGCCGCCTGTGGACAACCGTTCGAAACTATTGCCGCGAGTCATCGGTTCGCTGGCGATTGTCGGCTTGATGATCGGCTTGATGATCGGCCGCCTGACTACGCCGGATCCGACGGTGTTGCAGCAGGTCGAGGTGACGGATCAAGGGTTGGTCGTGTGGTTCAACAACGAGCCCAAGCTGCACGGCGAAATCATCGATGGCACGGTGGCGCTGCTGTTTCAGGCTGAGGGCCCGGCGCAGAAGGGCCAGCTCAAGCTCAATGGCAAAGATGTGAACTGGCGGACGCGAGCGAGTGACGGAGGGTTGTTGCTGACGGTGCTGGCGGCGCGGCCGCTGCAGGGCGATTGGGTCGGCAGTGAGGTCGATGACCGCTGGCGGCTGGAAATCCATCTCCGTGAGTAATAAAAGCGGGAATCCCTGACCTGCCTGTATCAGGGTTCCCAAAAGGATGGACTTCGCTGCTAGCGTCGGTCCGGTGTAAAGAGGGAACCCCCGGCCTGCCTGTACCAAGGATCCCAAAAGGGTGGGCTCGTCGCGTTGCGGTATGAGCCCGGTGTAAAGAGGGGAATCCCCGGCCTGCCTGTACCAAGGTCCCCGAAACGGGTGGTGAATCGAATCACCTGTAAGAGGTACTGCAGGGGGCGTGCCAGGTTTTCATTTGCTGAAACAAAAAAGCTGATCAGAAATACGAAAGCCCCGGAACTCGGGGCTTTTGTGTACTTGGATAATGGTTTTGTCGGTGTTTTCAGAATGAAGGATGCAGATGCGGCTGTGCGCGATCGCGGGTCATTGTGCATTGATGCGGTGCACGGCTGCCCCTCACCCTAGCCCTCTCCCAGAGGGAGAGGGGACTTAGCGAGTTGCCCGGTCAAAATAAGCCGACCTGAAATACCGAGCCGAACTCAGATTTTGAACATCACATAAATCGGCTCCCTTCCCCCTCTACCCCTTGGGGGAGAGGGCTGGGGTGAGGGGGATGGATCCTGAGCACACAACAATTCTCAAGCGTTAACCCTCATCCCCCTCATCATCATCCCCGCCATCGACCTTCATCCCCAATTCCTTGATCTTGCGCGTCAGGGTATTGCGCCCCCAACCCAGCAAAACGGCGGCATCGCGACGACGCCCGGCGGTGTGCTTCAAAGCCGTCTCGATCATGATCCGCTCGAACGCCGGTACCGCGCTGTCGAGCAGGCTCGACTGGCCACGCGCCAAGGCCTGATCGGCCCACTGACGCAGTGCTTGCTCCCAATTGGTCACTGGCGCCGAGTCCTGCGGCAGGTTCAGCAGTTCTGGCGGCAGGTCGCTGATGTGCACTTCGCGCCCGGACGCCATCACCGTGATCCAGCGGCACGTATTCTCCAGCTGACGTACGTTGCCGCCCCACGGCAGGTTCTTCAGGTATTCCTCGGTCTCGCTCTTCAGCAGCTTCGGTTCCACCGCCAGCTCTTGCGCCGCGCGGCTGAGGAAGTGCTTGGCCAGGGTCGGGATGTCCTCACGACGATCGGAGAGGCGCGGGATGTGGATACGGATTACGTTGAGGCGGTGGAACAAGTCCTCGCGGAACTTGCCGGCGTGCACCAGGGTTTCCAGATTCTGGTGCGTCGCGGCGATGATGCGCACATCGACTTTGACCGGCACGTGGCCGCCCACACGATAGAACTCGCCATCGGCCAGAACCCGTAGCAAACGGGTTTGGGTGTCGGCCGGCATATCACCGATTTCATCGAGGAACAGCGTGCCGCCGTCAGCCTGTTCAAAGCGGCCGCGACGCAGGTTTGCCGCGCCGGTGAACGCACCTTTCTCATGGCCGAACAGCTCGGATTCCATCAGATCCTTGGGGATCGCCGCCATGTTCAGCGCAATGAATGGCGAGGCCGCGCGCGGACTGTGGCGGTGCAGGGCGTGGGCCACCAGTTCTTTACCGGTACCGGATTCGCCGTTGATCAACACGGTGATGTTGGAGTGGCTCAAGCGGCCGATGGCGCGAAACACTTCCTGCATCGCCGGCGCTTCGCCGATGATTTCCGGGGTGCGCGTCAGTGCCGGCACCACTTCCAGGCCTTGCTGTTCTTGTGCGTGCTGGTTTGCACGTTTGACCAGCGAGACCGCCTCATCGACGTCGAACGGCTTCGGCAGGTACTCGAACGCGCCGCCCTGATACGAGGCGACAGCGCTGTCCAGATCGGAGTGAGCGGTCATGATAATGACCGGCAACCGTGGGTGCTGCTCGCGAATCCGCGCCAACAAATCCAGACCGCTGGCACCGGGCATGCGAATGTCGGAAATGATCACGTCTGGCTGCTGACGGGCCAGGCGACTCATCACGCCATCGGCGCTGTCGAAACTCTGGGTGGTCATGCCTTCCTGCTGCAAGGCCTTTTCCAGAACCCAACGGATAGAACGGTCGTCATCGACGATCCACACAGTTTCACTACGGCTCATGTCGATGTGGCTCCTTGTTCCAGTGGCAAAAAGATCGAGAAGGTGGTGTGGCCTGGATGGCTGTCACACTCGATCAGGCCCTGGTGCTGGCTGATGATGTTCTGGGTAATGGCCAGGCCGAGTCCGGTACCGTCCGGGCGTCCGCTGACCATGGGAAAGAAAATGGTTTCCTGAAGTTCCGCCGGGATCCCCGGGCCGTTGTCGATGATTTCGATCTTGGTCACCAGACGATGGCGGACGTGGCCGATGGTGAACTGGCGCATGGTCCGGGTACGCAGGCTGATGCGGCCAAGGCGCAATTCGTTCTGGCTGCTGATCGCTTGCATCGCGTTGCGTACGATGTTCAACACCGCCTGAATCATTTGTTCGCGGTCGATCAGCACGTCGGGGATGCTTGGGTCGTAATCACGCACCAAGGTGATGCAGCCCTGGCTTTCCGCTTCGACCAGTTGGCAGACGCGCTCCAGCACTTCATGAACGTTGCACATCGCCAGCGATGGCAGTTTGTTCGAGCCGAGCATGCGGTCGACCAGATTGCGCAGGCGGTCGGCTTCTTCAATGATCACGTTGGTGTAATCGCGCAGACTTTCTTCCGGCAGTTCGCGGGCCAGCAATTGCGCGGCGCCGCGGATGCCACCGAGCGGATTCTTGATCTCGTGAGCGAGGCCGCGTACCAACATCTTGCTGGTTTCCTGCTTGGACAGCTGCGCCTCCTCCTTGGTGATCCGCAGCAAGCGGTCACGCGGATGGACCTCCAGCAGGAGCATGGTCGCGCCATTGCTGAGGATTGGCGTCACCGCGTAATCCACGGTCAACGTCTGGCCAGTGAGGGCGGTAAGCATCGCCTCGCGCTTGGTGAACGGATGCGCCTGCTCCACTGCCTGGCGCAGGGAATTGAGCGCCTCGGTGGATTCGGTGAACAGCTCGCTGATGAACTGTCCATGGCTGCGCTGCCCGCTGATGGCGAGGAGCATCTCCGCCGCCGGGTTCATGTACTCAAGGCGCAATTCGGCGTCGAGCAGGATGGTGGCGGTGGTCAGGTTGTCGAGCAGCAAACGGTGGATTGCGTCGCTAATAGTCATCAGAGCCTCTTTTGGGGGCGGAGCGTGCGCAAGTAACAAGCGTCGGTATCGGGAAAATGCAAAAACCAAACCAAGGCTCCGAAAAGAAGCGTTCTACCCATGAAACAGGCGTTTGACGCTCTTTTGCGTGGCAGTCGGCCAGCGCTCGCGGGTACTTTCGAACCAAAATGGGTTGAGATATGGGTACGGTGCAGTCTTGTGCACCAATATAGTGCGCAAAGCTGAATGGCGTTAGAAGAAACGCAGAAAGGGGTTTTTCGGCTCGGGCGGTTTGTCTTTCAAGGGGCATTCCGGACGGATGCCGTAATCGTCGGTGGTGCACGGCTTGACCTGGCGTTTCTGTGCGAGGGAGATGCGTAGCATGTGGAAGGGCTGGTTGGCAGTGCGTTCCACCGTGCGCCCTTCGGCATCGAGGATTTCCACCGAAAGATTGTGGCTGCCACGATCGATGTTGTTTAGCGGGAAGACCGGGCTCAGCCCCGGTTCGCCGGTGGCTTGGCCATCCAGCAGCAGTCGATAACGATGACCTTTTTGCAGGCCCGGTTCGCTGGTGACGCTGACGATGATTTCGCCGGCGCTGCTGCGAATCGTTGCATCGGGTTCAGGTACCAGAATGCGCAGCATGTCGTAGTGGAAGGGCGGTTGCTCTGGGTTTTTTTTTGCAGTCGTGATCGGCACGGCGACGGTGGGGTTTGCGGACATGCGATTGCTGGTCGCGATCGGTACGCGCTTGGCATTGCCACGCGGCTGGTCGGTGTAGACGCGATTACCTTGGGCATCGATATAAGTGAACACCTCAGCCGATGCTTGTAGCGTGAGCAGCGCCAGCACCGCGATCAGCCACGCACGAATCATGGCTTGTGCACCCGCTGTACGCTGAGAGGGACTGGCGCGCTCTGCTGGATGACCGTCTGCCCGTCAATCACCTGCACCGCTAGACGATGTTCGCCGCGATCAACGTTCACCAATTGTAGGATCGGCACGTTGCTCGGCTGGCCGTAAGGCTCATCGTCCAATACCAGCCTTAACTGATGCGGCGGTTGCAGACGCGGCTTGATCAGCACTTGGACGGTGAACGTGCCGTTATTGGCGCGCAGGGCCTCTTCGGTGGGTAGACCAGCGAGTTCAAGAATGTCGTAGGCGTTGCGCGCAGGCTCACGGGTTTCGGTGCTGGATGCAGGCGGTGTGCTCGGTGTTTGCGGCTCGACCCTGTTAAGCGGCGGCAACTCCACCGGCTGCGCCCGCACACCATCGGGCGAGTGATCGCTGTAGACCGTGTTGCCGTTGGCGTCGGTGTACTTGTAGATCTGCGCGGCGGCGGGCAGGGCGATCAGCAGCAGAATGTAGAGAAAGGTGCGACCCATGAAATCGACCGGGATTGAAAGCGATGGGGTGCAGCATAGGCCAGACGCGGCGGTTGGCCCAACCCGGCAAACATCCAGAGATCATTCAGACACCACAAATCCCTTGTGGGAGCGAGCCTGCTCGCGAATGCGGTGCGTCATTGACAGTGATGGTGACGGATACGACGCTTTCGCGAGCAGGCTCGCTCCCAGGGATCTGCGTGACGCCATAAATCGCGGGCAATAAAAAAGGCCTCCCGAAGGAGGCCTCTTTCACTCACGCCACGTAACGCAGCGCTACCGGATCAGCAGCTGTAGTACAGCTCATATTCCAGTGGGTGTACGAAGGTGCGAACCTTGATTTCTTCTTCCGATTTCAGCGCGATGTAAGCGTCGATGAAGTCGTCGGAGAACACGCCGCCCTTGGTCAGGAACGCGCGGCCCTTGTCCAGCTCTTCCAGGGCTTCTTTCAGGCTGCCGCAAACTTGTGGAATCTCTTTCGCCTCTTCAGGCGGCAGGTCGTACAGGTTTTTGTCAGCTGCGTCGCCTGGGTGGATCTTGTTCTGGATACCGTCCAGACCGGCCATCAGCAGAGCTGCGAAGGCCAGGTACGGGTTGGCAGCCGGATCCGGGAAGCGTGCTTCGATACGGCGGGCTTTCGGGCTCGACACGTAAGGAATACGGATCGAAGCGGAACGGTTGCGAGCCGAGTAGGCCAGCATTACCGGAGCTTCGAAGCCTGGTACCAGACGCTTGTAGGAGTTGGTCGCCGGGTTGGTGAAGCCGTTCAGGGCCTTACCGTGTTTGATGATGCCGCCGATGAAGTACAGAGCGGTATCGGACAGACCGGCATAGCCTTCACCGGCGAAGGTGTTCTTGCCGTCTTTCCAGATCGACATGTGTACGTGCATGCCCGAACCGTTGTCGCCGTACAGTGGCTTCGGCATGAAGGTCGCGGTGCGGCCGTATGCATCAGCAACGTTGTGCACAACGTACTTCAGGGTTTGGGTTTCGTCGGCTTTCTTCACCAGGGTGTTGAACTTAACGCCGATTTCGTTCTGGCCGGCAGTCGCCACTTCGTGGTGGTGAACTTCAACGGTCAGGCCCATTTCTTCCAGTGCGTTGCACATGGAGGTACGGATTTCGTGGTCGTGGTCGAACGGTGGAACCGGGAAGTAGCCGCCTTTGACCCCTGGACGGTGACCCTTGTTGCCGCCTTCGATGTCCTGGTCGGACATCCACGAACCTTGCTCGGAGTAGATCTTGAACATCGAGCCGGAGATGTCCGACTTGAATTTCACCGAGTCAAAGATGAAGAATTCTGGCTCTGGACCAGCGAACACGGTGTCACCGATACCGGTGGCTTTCAGGTGTTCTTCGGCACGCTTGGCGATCGCACGTGGGTCGCGGTCGTAGCCTTGCATGCTCGAAGGTTCGATGATGTCGCACACCAGGATCAGGGTGGCGTCTTCGGTGAACGGGTCGAGAACGGCAGTTTCGTCAACCGGCATCAGGATCATGTCGGAGGCTTCGATGCCTTTCCAGCCAGCAATGGAGGAACCGTCGAACATCTTGCCGACTTCGAAGAAGTCTTCATCCAGCGCATCGCGAGCCGGCATGGTCACGTGGTGCTGAGTGCCTTTGGTGTCCGTGAAGCGCAGATCAATCCACTTGACGTCATGATCTTTGATGAGTTGAACCGTCTTCGACATATGTCCTCCGGGTGGCTTCGGGCTTGGTAGTGGATGCCCTTGAATTTGGGTGATGCCGGCGCGAATACTCTGCCAAGGCAACCTGCCTCACAAGGGAGCAAATTGCATGCCAGTGCCCCAGCATGGGTTTTTTGCCCCAAATTCACGCTTATAAAGGTGCAAAGCACCTGATTGCGGAAAATCTCGCCCTCTAATGTAGCGTCTTAAGTCAGAAATGATCTGTTTTGGTGCGTGCAAAACCTTCTGCACATTAACTGGTTAAACCTTGAGCAATTTCCGCTATAATCCGCGCCCCCCTTTTTCGGCTGGCCGTTCGCGCGCTGTTTTCATGAAACTAATCGTAAAAGTCTTCCCCGAGATCACCATCAAAAGCCGACCTGTCCGGACGAAGTTCATCCGCCAGTTGGCCAAGAACATCCGCACCGTGCTCCGTGACCTGGACCCGGCCGTGGTGGTGAACGGTGTGTGGGACAATCTCGAGTTGGAAACCCGCGTTACCGACCCCAAAGCCTTGAAAGAGATGGGTGAGCGCCTGACCTGCATGCCGGGCATCGCGCACTTTCTGCAGATCGACGAGTACCCGCTGGGCGACTTCGACGACATCACCGAGAAGTGCAAACAGCACTATGGCGATGCACTGGCCGGGAAGATTTTTTCGGTGCGCTGCAAGCGCGCGGGCAAGCACACCTTCAGCTCGATGGACGTCGAAAAATACGTCGGCAGCAAGCTGCGCCGTGAGTGTGGTGCTGCCGGTATTGACCTGAAAGCGCCGGAAATCGAAGTCCGCATCGAAGTTCGCGACAAACGGTTATTTGTTATCCACAGCCAGCACAACGGCATCGGCGGTTACCCGCTCGGTGCGTTGGAGCAGACGCTGGTATTGATGTCCGGCGGCTTTGACTCAACCGTTGCGGCGTACCAGATCATTCGTCGCGGCCTGATGACGCACTTCTGCTTCTTCAATCTGGGCGGTCGTGCCCATGAATTGGGCGTGATGGAAGTCGCGCATTTCATCTGGAAGAAGTACGGCAGCTCGCAACGCGTGCTATTTGTCAGTGTTCCGTTCGAAGAAGTGTTGGGCGAAATTCTCGGCAAAGTCGATAACAGTCATATGGGCGTCGTATTGAAGCGTATGATGTTGCGCGCGGCTTCCAACATCGCCGATCGCCTGCACATCGAAGCGCTGGTTACCGGCGAGGCGATCTCCCAGGTGTCGAGCCAGACCCTGCCGAATCTGTCGGTGATCGACTGCGTGACCGACAAACTGGTCCTGCGTCCGCTGATCGTGGCGCACAAACAGGACATCATCGACACGGCCAACGAGATTGGCACCGCCGATTTCGCCCGGCACATGCCGGAGTACTGTGGGGTCATTTCGGTCAATCCGAAGACGGCCGCCAAACGCGGTCGCGTTGAGCACGAAGAGAAAGAATTCGACATGGCGGTGCTCGAGCGTGCGCTCGAAAACGCCAAACTGGTGCCGATCGATCGGGTGATCGACGAATTGGGCCAGGACGTACAGATTGAAGAAGTCAGCGAAGCACTGGCCGGTCAGATCGTGATCGACATCCGTCACCCGGATGCCGCCGAGGATGAGCCGCTGGAACTCGCTGGCGTAGAAGTACAGACGATGCCGTTCTACGCAGTGAACGCTCGTTTCAAGGAGCTGGATCCGACTCGCCAGTACCTGCTGTATTGCGACAAAGGCGTGATGAGTCGCCTGCATGCTCACCATTTGCTCAGTGAGGGGCATGCCAATGTGCGCGTTTATCGACCGAGCTAAGTGCCCGGGGCTGTTTGCCTGTGGCCTGCGTCACCGGCCCCCCGACACCGCCGTCAAGCTGTAACGGCCATGCCGGACACTACTGCTAATCGCTGCCAAGACTTGTCAGCAAACCGAATCCTCTGATCGAGATACACAAGTGATCGAAAATCTACGCAACATCGCCATCATTGCCCACGTTGACCATGGTAAAACCACCCTGGTAGACAAACTCCTGCGTCAATCCGGCACCCTGGAGCGCAACGAGCTCAACGACGAGCGCGTGATGGACTCCAACGACCAGGAAAAAGAGCGCGGTATTACCATTCTGGCGAAAAACACCGCCATCAACTGGAACGGCTACCACATCAACATCGTGGACACCCCGGGCCACGCCGACTTCGGCGGCGAAGTTGAACGTGTAATGTCGATGGTTGACTCCGTTCTGCTGCTGGTTGACGCTCAAGACGGCCCTATGCCGCAAACCCGTTTCGTGACCAAGAAGGCTTTCGAAGCCGGCCTGCGTCCAATCGTGGTGATCAACAAGGTTGACCGTCCAGGCGCACGTCCGGACTGGGTTCTGGACCAGATCTTCGACCTGTTCGACAACCTCGGTGCGACCGAAGAACAACTGGACTTCCAGGTTGTTTACGCTTCGGCCCTGAACGGCATTGCCGGTCTGGATCACACCGCCATGGCTGAAGACATGACCCCGCTGTACCAAGCGGTAGTCGACCACGTTCCGCCTCCGGCTGTTGACCGTGACGGCGCGTTCCAGATGCAGATCTCCGCTCTGGACTACAACAGCTTCCTGGGTGTTATCGGTGTTGGCCGTATCGCTCGTGGCCGCGTCAAGCCGAACACTCCGGTTGTGGCGATCGGTGCCGATGGCAAGCGTCGCAACGGCCGTATCCTGAAACTGATGGGTCACCACGGTCTGCACCGCGTTGACGTTGAAGAAGCTGCAGCAGGCGATATCGTTTGCATCAGCGGCATGGACTCGCTGTTCATCTCCGACACCCTGTGCCACCCGGACACTGTCGAGGCGATGAAGCCTCTGACCGTTGACGAGCCAACCGTTTCGATGACCTTCCAGGTAAACGACTCGCCATTCTGCGGTAAAGAAGGCAAGTTCGTGACGTCCCGCAACATCAAGGACCGTCTGGACAAAGAGCTGCTGTACAACGTTGCACTGCGCGTTGAAGAAGGCGATACCGCTGACAAGTTCAAGGTTTCCGGCCGTGGTGAGCTGCACCTCTCGGTACTGATCGAAACCATGCGTCGCGAAGGCTTCGAACTGGCCCTGGGCCGTCCTGAAGTAATCATTCGTGAAGTGAACGGCGTTAAACAAGAACCGTTCGAAAACGTGACCATCGACATCCCTGAAGAAGCTCAGGGCAAGGTCATGGAAGAGATGGGTCTGCGTAAAGGCGACCTGAGCAACATGGTGCCGGATGGCAAGGGCCGTGTTCGTCTGGAATACAACATCCCTGCTCGCGGTCTGATCGGTTTCCGTAACCAGTTCCTGACCCTGACCAACGGTGCTGGCATCCTGACCTCGATCTTCGATCGCTACGACACCGTCAAGTCGGGCCACATGTCCGGCCGTCAGAACGGCGTTCTGGTTTCGGTTGAAACCGGCAAGGCACTGACCTACTCGCTGGAAACCCTGCAGGCTCGTGGCAAGCTGTTCGTAGAACACGGCCAGGAGATCTACAACGGTCAAATCGTTGGTCAGAACAGCCGCGACAACGACCTGGGTGTAAACCCGACCAAAGGCAAGAAGCTCGACAACATGCGTGCTTCGGGTAAAGACGAAACCATCGCTCTGGTACCACCTGTTCGCTTCACTCTGGAACAGGCTCTGGAATACATCCAGGAAGACGAGCTGTGCGAAGTTACTCCTAAGTCCATCCGTCTTCGCAAGAAGATCCTGGACGAAAGCGAGCGTACCCGCGCTGCCAAGAAAGCCAAGGCGTAATTTAGCCCGAGCTTAAAAAAACGCCCCCGGTCGCGAGACCGGGGGCGTTTTTGTTTGTCTGGGGGAAACGCAGGTTGGGTCTTGAAGATCAAGAGCCCCTCACCCTAGCCCTCTCCCAGAGGGAGAGGGGACTGACCGAGTTGTTCTTTGGCTTTGCATCGACCTGAGTAATCGAGTCGACCTCAGGTTTGGAAGCGACAGAGATCGGCTCCCTCTCCCTCGGGAGAGGGCTGGGGTGAGGGGCTGGGGTTTAACGGCTACCGAAGAACTCAGCGTCGTTCAGAAGCGCTCTATCGCGCGGAAATTCTGCACGCGCTCAACTTCCTTCGGCTTATAAGCGCAATACCCAGGACGCGGTCCGATCTTCGGGTGATTGCGGCACGTGTCCGGGCGCTTGTCATAAATGGTGCACAAGCGGCTCTTACGATCCAGGTAGTAGCAATCGTTGTTGCTCATGCGCTGCAGGGTGAAGATCCCCGACTTCTGATTGAAGCGCTCGACCAGGCCTTCCTTTTGCAAACGCTTGGCGATGTTCTTCGGCGGGTCGCCCAGTTCGAATTCGTCGACCACGCCAATGCGCACCAGATCCTTGATCTTTACTTCGACCGGCAGCGTGCAGCAGCTGGACATGCAGGAGCCGCACATCGGGGCCGAATATTTCGCCCACGTATCGAGACGATCGATCTCGGCGGCGGCAATCAGGTTGGGCTTCATCATCGGGAGTTACCAGGCGTGTGTGCATCAGGGCGCGCGATCATACCGGGACTGGTGGATTTTTGAACAACCTTTCGCCAGATTTTTTCTCCATGCAGGCACTTTGCCGGAAAATTCGGCACGGCCCCTGCATTCATTAGCCCATCCGCCAGGGTAATGCCGGGCCATCGCACCGTCTCAGGAAAAACTGCCGAACCAGCGCCGCGACCGTCGGTCAGACCGTCTAGGCTCAGACAATTCCCGCTCGCTCGAGGTCCTATTGATGACTCAAGAACCACTAGTTCGCGAAGCAGAGGTGGCCGCATTCCGCGACGCCGTCCTGACCAAGCTCACCTACGCGGTGGGCAAAGACCCCGACCACGCCTTCGACCATGACTGGTTCGAAGCCATCGCTTTGGCTGCGCGTGATCACATGGTCGAGCACTGGATGGACCACACCCGGCAGATCTACCGCAAAGGTCAGAAACGGGTGTATTACCTCTCGCTGGAGTTCCTCATCGGCCGCTTGCTCTACGACAGTCTGAGCAACCTTGGCTTGCTCGACGTCGCCCGTGAAGCGCTGACTGAACTCGGTGTCGACCTGGAGCGTATCCGTTTGCTGGAACCTGATGCAGCGCTCGGTAACGGCGGCCTCGGTCGTCTGGCCGCGTGCTTCATGGAAAGCATGTCGACCCTCGGCATCGCCGGCCACGGTTATGGCATTCGATATGAACACGGCTTGTTCCGCCAGGCCATCGTCGACGGCTGGCAGCAGGAACAGACCGAGCACTGGCTGGATTTCGGCAACCCGTGGGAGTTCGAGCGGCCAGAGGTCGTCTACTCCATCGGCTTCGGCGGCAGCGTCGAAACCGTCACCGACATCTCCGGCAAGTCCAAACAAGTCTGGTCGCCGGCAGAAACTGTCCGCGCGATCGCTTATGACACGCCGGTCGTTGGCTGGCGCGGGGCGAGCGTCAATACACTGCGCCTGTGGCGTGCGCGCGCCATGGAAGATTTGCACCTGGAGCGCTTCAACGCCGGTGACCACTTGGGCGCCGTCGCCGAAGTGGCCCGGGCCGAAAGTATCTCCCGCGTGCTCTACCCGGCGGACAGCACCGAAGCGGGGCAGGAGCTGCGCTTGCGTCAGGAATACTTCTTCGTCGCTGCTTCCTTGCAGGATCTGCTGCGCCGCCATCGCAACATGCACACCTCGGTGCTGACCCTTGGCGATCACGCGGCGATCCAGCTCAACGATACACACCCTTCGATTGCCGTCGCCGAACTGATGCGCCAACTGGTCGACGTCTACGACGTGGCTTGGGATGCGGCGTGGCAAGTCACCGTCGACACGCTGTCGTATACCAACCACACGTTGCTGCCGGAAGCGCTGGAAACCTGGCCGGTGGGCTTGATGGAACGCATGCTGCCGCGACATATGCAGATCATTTATCTGATCAATGCCCAGCATATCGACTCGCTGCGCGCCAAAGGCATTCACGATTTCGACGTGCTGCGCGCGGTGTCGCTGATCGAAGAAGACAACGGTCGCCGTGTGCGCATGGGTAACCTCGCGTTCCTCGGTTCGCACAGCGTCAACGGCGTGTCCGGACTGCATACGCAACTGATGCGCAAAACCGTGTTTGCCGAACTGCACAAGCTCTATCCGGAGCGGATCAACAACAAAACCAACGGCATTACCTTCCGCCGCTGGTTGTATCAGGCCAACTCCGAACTGACTTCGATGCTGGTCGACGCGCTCGGCCCGGATCTATTGGATAACCCCGAAGAGCGTCTGCTCGATCTCGAGCCGTTCGCCGAAAAAACCGCGTTCCGCAAAGCTTTTGCCGAACAACGGCTGCACAGCAAAAAAGCGCTGGCCTATCTGATTCACGAACGGCTGGGTATCGCGGTCAACCCGGCGGCGATGTTCGATGTACAGGTCAAACGCATCCACGAATATAAACGTCAGTTGCTCAACCTGATGCACACCGTGGCGCTGTATCAGGCGATCCGCGCCGAACCGGAAGTCGATTGGGTGCCACGGGTGAAAATCTTCGCCGGTAAAGCGGCGGCGAGTTATCACCAGGCCAAACTGATCATCAAGCTGACCAACGACATCGCGCGGGTGGTGAACAACGACCCGACCGTGCGCGGCCTGCTGAAAGTGGTGTTCCTGCCCAACTACAACGTCAGCCTGGCGGAAAGCATCATTCCGGCGGCGGACTTGTCCGAGCAGATTTCCACTGCCGGCTTCGAAGCATCAGGCACCAGTAACATGAAGTTCGGCCTCAACGGCGCGCTGACCATTGGCACACTGGACGGCGCCAACGTGGAAATGTGCGAACGCATCGGGGCCGAGCACATGTTTATCTTCGGTCTCAGCGCGCAGCAGGTGGAAGCGCGTAAACAGAATCATGAGTTCAGCGCAGTGCCAGACATCGCTGCATCCCATCGTTTGAACGATGTGCTGCAAGCGATTCGCAGCGGGGTGTTCTCGCCGGACGACACCTCGCGCTATACCGGGCTGATCGATTCGCTGGTGGATTACGACCGCTTCCTGGTCTGCGCCGACTTCGACTCCTACTGGGAAGCGCAGAAACGCGTTGAGGCGCACTGGCACGACTCCAACAACTGGTGGCGCTCAGCAGTGCTCAACACGGCGCGGATGGGCTGGTTCTCGTCTGACCGGACGATTCGCGAGTACGCCACGGATATCTGGAAAGCGTTGGAGTAACTTTCCACTCGGCTCGATATAATCGCGCGCCGGAAAAGATCGCAGCCTGCGGCAGCTCCTACAGAGGTGTTCACATAACCCTGTAGGAGCTTCCGCAGGCTGCGATCTTTTTGGGTCAGGCTGCGCTAATCTTCCCGGATTAGCCTTCGCGCTTAGGGATATCGACCATGCAATGGATGTTCATGTTGATCGGGCTGGTGCTCGGCTGGCTGCTCGACGAGTCGTTCAGTGATGCGCTATTGGGCGCGTTGCTGGGGCTGGTGATCGGGCAGACGATCCGCATCGCGCGGCTAGGCTCGCAGGCTATGGAGCAGCAGCGTCAACTTGAGCTGGCGAAGATCGCTTTGCAGGGCGTCGAACAGCGCCTGTTTCTGCTCGAAGGTGCCCCGGTTCGTGCCGCGCCGCCACCGGGTCCCGAACCTGTTGCTGAACCAGTCACAGTCGTAGAAGCAGCTCCAGCACCTGAACTGGTCTGGGAGCTGCCGCCCGAACTGGAACCGCTGTCCGCCGTCGCCAGCGAAATCAGTCAACCGCTGCCCGCTGATGTCTGGCGCCTCGACGCCGTTACGTCCGAACCGCAAGAGCCTGCCGAACCCCGTGGCCCGAACCTTGTCGAGCGCGGTATCAGCGCCGCGCGCAATTGGTTGTTTGGCGGCAACACCGTGCTGCGGGTCGGTGTGGTGTTGCTGTTCTTCGGTCTCGCATTCCTGCTGCGCTACGCCACCGAAGGCATGGTCGTGCCGATCGAGTTGCGTTACGCCGGTGTTGCGGCGGCCGCGTTGGGCCTGCTCGCGCTGGGCTGGTGGCTGCGGCGGCGCAACAGCAATTACGCGTTGATGCTGCAAGGCACCGGGATCGCGGTGCTGTATTTGACGGTGTTTGCGGCGATGCGTCTGCATCCGTTGCTTGATCCATCGGCCGCGCTCGGCCTGCTGGTGGCGGTCACCGTTTTCTCGGCGATTCTCGCCATCACTCAAGATGCTTTAGGGCTAGCCGCAGCGGCGGCATTGGGCGGTTTCGCGGCGCCGATCCTGACCTCGACCGGCGCCGGCAACCACGTCGCGCTGTTCAGCTATTTCGCACTACTCAACGCCGGCATTCTTGCCATCGCCTGGTTCAAAGCCTGGCGTCTGCTCAACCTGATTGGTTTCGTCGGCACCTTTGGCATCGGCTTCGCCTGGGGCCTTCGTTCGTATGCGCCGGAACTGTTGTGGAGCACCGAGCCGTTCCTGATCCTGTTCTTCCTGATGTACCTCGCCATCGGCCTGCTGTTCGCCCGCCGCAAATTGCTCGACATGCCCGATGCACCTACGGATGGCGATCGCGAAGCGTTGCTGCACTGGTCGGCGCGCAAGGGCGATTACGTCGACGGCACGATGCTGTTCGGACCGCCGATCATTGGCTTTGGTTTGCAGTTTGCGCTGGTGCAGCATCTGGAATTTGCAGCAGCATTCAGTGCACTGGCGCTGGGCATGATCTACATGACACTGGCCAAGGTGTTGCTGGGCGGGCGCGCGGTGCTGCTGGGTGAAACCTGTCTGGCGCTCGGGGTGATTTTCGCCAGTCTGGCCATTCCGCTGGGGCTGGATGCGCGCTGGACCTCGGCGGCATGGGCAGTGGAAGGCGCGGGGATTTTCTGGCTCGGTCTGCGTCAGCATCGACCGTTCGCTCGGGCGTTTGCCTTGCTGCTGCAACTGGGGTCGGCGTTGGCGTTTCTCAGTCAGTTGCGCGTCGGCGAGAGCAGTCTGCTTGACGGTGCTCCGCTGGGTGCGCTGATGCTCGGCATTGCGTTGCTGTTCAGTTTCTATCAATTGCGCAAGGCCTCGCCGGAACAGGCATCACCTTGGGAGCGTCAAGGCTTGCCGGTGTTGGCGTGTCTGGGCCTGACCTTCCTCTATCTGCTGGCGCCGCTGTTCTTCTTCGTTCAAGCCACGGCGATTAGTTGGGCGCTGGCCGGGTTGGCAACTCTGTTGGTCGGTCTGCGCATTCAATCGCGCACGTTCCTGTTCAGCGCGTTTGCCGTGCAGTTGCTTGGCGGTGCGTTGTTCCTGTTGCGTCTGCAAGGCGCGGGCGAGGATTCGGCGGCGGTGTTCAGCGCCGGCTGGAGCGGGTTGCTCAGCGCGTCGTTGATCGGGCTGGCGTTGATCGCCGGCATGCTGTTGGCGGCTCGCGATGAAATGGTGCGTGGCGATGTGCGTCTGTTGCGGGGGCTGTCGGTGGTGCTGCTGGCCGGTTTGGTGCTGATCAATCTGGCGGTGCTGTTCGTGCTGCCATGGCAAACGGCGAGTGCGGTGTGGGCCGCGAGTGGTTTGCTGATCATCTGGCTGAGCCTGTACCTCAAGCAGCGCGTAAGTTTTGTCTTTGGTCTGCTGTTGCAGTTGATTGGTGGCGCGGCGTTTTTGCTGGCCGGCCCCGAGTTGCTTGGGCCACTGTCCAGCGAAGGCCTGAAACCGTTGGCCCATGGCGGATTCTGGACACCGCTGGTACTAGGCTTGGCTGCGATGATCGGTGCCTGGCGCCTGCAACTGGGCAATCACGCTTCAGCATTCGATGCGCTGAGTCTGCAGCGTTTGTCCGAAGTGCTGCTGGTGTGGGGCGCTGGTTGGTGGACGCTGGCGTGGGTCAGTGAAGTACTGCGGTTTGCTCCGCCGAATCTGCAAGGCACGTTGTTGCTATTGGTCGTGGCGATCAGTGTGGCGCTGTGGGCGGTGCTGGCGCTGCGGTTGAAATGGCCGGCGCTGGGCTTGCTCTGCACCTTGCTGATTCCGGCGGCGGGTCTGGTGTTGCTCGCTGCCTGGCATTCGCGTTATCACCCGGCGGCCGATTTCGGTTGGCTGGCGTGGGCAGCAGTGTTCGCCGTGCATTTCTTCAGCTTGCGACGTTTGGCGCCGATGTTGCCGGCGCGCGCCTTGAGCGCGGCGCATGTGCTCGGCTGCTGGCTGCTGATTGGTGTTCTGGCGCTGGAGTTGCGCTACGGTCTGCTGCTGTTGTCCGAGCAATACAACGCTTGGCGTTGGCTGGGCTGGGCGATTCTTCCGAGCCTGTATCTGCTGCTGGCGGCGGCACCGCGCAGTTGGCCGTGGCCCGTGGCGGCATTCCCTAGCGAATATCGCTTGTATGCCGCCGCGCCGTTGGCAGTGTTGATGCTGGCGTGGTTCTGGCTGGCGAATGGTGTCAGCGATGGCAACGCCGAGCCGCTGCCATACGTGCCGCTGCTCAATCCATTGGAGCTGGGTTTGTTGTTCGCATTGTTCGGTGTTTACGTCTGGTCGCGCAGCGCGGTTTCGCAGTTGTCGATTCGCCAGGACTACGCCGATTACGCGACGCAACTGGTCGCCGGGGTTTCGCTGTTCGCCTTCTGCACCGCGTTGGTCACCCGCGCGGCGCACCATTGGGCCGGCATCCCGTTCGAGCTGGATACGTTGCTCGCCTCAATGCTGGTGCAGGCCGGATTGTCCATCGTCTGGACGTTGATGGCGCTGGGCCTGATGATCGGCGGCCATCTGCGCCATCGTCGCGAAGTGTGGCTGATTGGCGCGGCGCTGATTGCGTTGGTGGTGGCCAAACTGATTTTTGTCGAATTGAGCAACCGTGGCGGTCTCGCCCGGATCGTCTCGTTTATCGGTGTCGGCGTGTTGCTGCTGGTGGTCGGCTATTTCGCGCCACTGCCGCCCAAGCGCGTCGACGCTGAACCGGCGGCGGACAAACCGGCCCCGGACACCGAAGGAGTTTCATCTTGAGTCGCATGCGAAATCTGGGTTGGTTGGCGTTGGGCGTGGTGATGGCGGCCGGCGCTCAGGAAAAACCGGCGGACTTCGCCACGCAGGTGCCGCTGGCGGTGAGCGGCAACGGCCCGTGGTATCGCCTCGAATTGCCGTTGAGCGTGCAATTGCAGGCGCGCCAGACTGATCTCAGTGACTTGCGGGTGTTCAACGCTGCCGGCGAAGCGCAGGCCTACGCCTTGGCGCGCGAATCAGCGCAGACCCGCGACGACGGCCGGTTGCATGAGGTGAAATGGTTCCCGCTGTACAACGCCGCCGACGCCAGCGAACGCGCGCCGAATGTGCGTGTGCAATCGACCACCAACGGCACGCTGGTCGAGGTGCAGCCG
This sequence comes from Pseudomonas sp. Irchel s3h9, assembly GCF_900187475.1. Classification (NCBI taxonomy): domain Bacteria; kingdom Pseudomonadati; phylum Pseudomonadota; class Gammaproteobacteria; order Pseudomonadales; family Pseudomonadaceae; genus Pseudomonas; species Pseudomonas sp. Irchel s3h9. The sequence goes on from NZ_FYDH01000001.1 coordinate 246,758, forward strand.
TCCAGTCAGTTGGAGGTGGGTGAAGAGGTGCTACGTGGCTGGCTGCTGGATGCCAGCGCGATCAAGGCGCCGTTGCAGCAGTTGATCCTCGACTGGACCAGCGAGCGCGACGGCTTCCAGCGCTTCAGCATTGAAGCCAGCGACGATCTGCAACACTGGCAAGCGTGGGGCGAGGGGCAGGTCGCGCGGCTGACCTTTTCCGATGAGCGCATCGAGCAGCACGAAGTGACGTTGCCGGGGCAATCGGCGCGCTATGTGCGGTTGCTGTGGGAGTCGCCGAATTCGGCGCCGATCCTGACGGCGGCACAATTGAAAAGCAGTGATCCGCGCGATTTGCCGCTGCCATTGGTCTGGTCGCCGGCATTGGCCGGCAGCAGCTCCAAGGCCGGGGAGTACGCCTGGCAGTTGCCGATGGGGTTGAACATTGAGCGCGTGCAGGTTGAATTGAAACAGCCGAACAGCCTGGCGCCGGTGACGCTGGCCGGCCGTCGTGAAAGCAGCTTGCCGTGGCAAACGCTGAGCAGTGGCTTGCTGTACCGCCTGACCCAGAATGGCCAGGATGTGGTGCAGAACGAATTGCCGCTCTACGGGCAGACCGTGCAGCAGTTGAAACTGAGCGTGGATGAGCGCGGCGGTGGTTTGGGCGAGCAGGCGCCGAGTCTGAAATATGCGGTGCGGGCGACGCAGGTGGTTTTCCTCGCGCGGGGCGAGGGGCCGTTTAGTTTGGCGGTGGGCAATGCGACGGTGAAGACGGCGAACTTGCCGCTGGCGACGCTGATTCCGGATTTCAAACCGGAGAAGTTGGCGGGGTTGGGTAAGGCTGTGGTTCAGGGTGAGGTGGTTGTGACGCAGACTTCAACGGCGACTACGGCGGCGGTGGCTGAGACCAATTGGAAGAAGATCGGCTTGTGGGCGGTGTTGTTGTTGAGTGTGGTGTTTTTGGGGGCAATGGCGTTTAGTTTATTGCGCAAGCCTCCTGCCAAATCCTGAAAAGGCGGGTGCTGCGCACCCGATCGCGAGCAGGCTCACTCCTACAGTTGATTGCATTTCTCCAGATGGAATGCGATCAACTGTAGGAGTGAGCCTGCTCGCGATAGCGGCCTACCAGCCAATAAAAATACTCAAACTGCCGCTCCACTTAGCCACCACCCGTCCCGAACCCGTCTACGCTAAACCCGCTACCTGAACTCTCCTCCGACAATCACGTCTCATACAGGCAAATACACCCCAACGCACGTTACCGGGCGTCTTCGCTCGCTACGTTTTCAGACTCCCTGTAAACTGCGCGGGTTTTTAGCCCCCCATTCCACCGGAGCCGTCCATGTCCCGCGTTACCCTGAGTCGCTATTTGATTGAGCAGACCCGCAGCAATAACACTCCTGCCGATCTGCGTTTCCTGATCGAAGTGGTCGCGCGTGCTTGCAAAGAAATCAGCCACGCCGTGTCCAAAGGCGCCCTGGGTGGTGTTCTGGGCAGCATGGGCACTGAAAACGTCCAAGGCGAAGTGCAGAAGAAACTCGATGTGATCTCCAACGAGATCCTGCTCGAAGCCAACGAATGGGGCGGTCACCTGGCCGGCATGGCGTCCGAAGAAATGGACAACGCCTACCAGATCCCGGGCAAATACCCGAAAGGCGCGTACCTGCTGGTATTCGACCCACTGGACGGCTCGTCGAACATCGACATCAACGCCCCGGTCGGCACCATCTTCTCGGTACTGCGTTGCCCGAACGAATACCTGAGCCAGAACGAGCCGCTGAACGAAAAAGCCTTCCTGCAGCCAGGCACCCAGCAGGTTGCCGCCGGTTACGCGATCTACGGCCCGCAAACCATGCTGGTACTGACCTTGGGCGACGGCGTCAAAGGTTTCACCCTCGACCGCGAAATGGGCAGCTTCGTGCTGACCCACGAAGACATCACCATTCCTGAGTCGACCCAGGAATTTGCGATCAACATGTCCAACCAGCGTCACTGGGAAGCCCCGGTACAACGTTACGTTGGCGAGTTGCTGGCCGGTGAAGAAGGTCCGCTGAAAAAGAACTACAACATGCGCTGGGTCGCGGCGATGGTTGCCGACGTACACCGCATCCTGACTCGTGGCGGTCTGTTCATGTACCCGCGCGACAGCCGCGAGCCATCCAAGCCAGGCAAACTGCGTCTGATGTACGAAGCCAACCCGATGTCGTTCCTGGTGGAACAAGCGGGCGGCGCGTCCACTGACGGTCACCAGCGCATCCTCGACATTCAGCCGGAAGGCCTGCACCAGCGCGTAGCGGTGTTCCTCGGTTCGAAAGAAGAAGTCGCCCGCGCTACGGCCTACCACAAGGAATAAACCATGACCGCGCCCTGGCAGCCGTTGCTCGATTGGTGGTTCGGACATGCCGAATCCCCCGACGAGATAGCGGCTGACAAGGGCAAGTTGTGGTTCGGTAAGCGAGACAGCCAAGACCTCGAAGCGCGTGAGCGTTTCGGGGTCTTTGTCGATCAGGCCCTGGCTGGCGAATTGACCGAGTGGACGCAACGTCCCGAAGGTTGGCTGGCGGTGGTGTTACTGCTCGACCAACTGCCGCGAATGATCTTTCGCGACTCTCCCAAAGCTTTCTCCGGCGATCTGCGTGCGCAGAAGCTCGTTGCGCAAGGCATTGCTGCGGATTTCGATCGGCAGTTGAAACCGATTCAGCGCGTATTCATTTATCTGGTGTTTGAGCACTGCGAGAATCTTGCGGTGCAGAACGAAGCGGTTTCCAGATTTATTGAGTTGGTGGCTGAACAGCCGGAAGGGGAGCGATCGGTGTTTGCCGACAATCTGGATTATGCCGAGCGGCATCAAAAGGTGATTGCACGGTTTGGCCGGTTTCCTCATCGCAATGCGGTGTTGGGGCGAGAGTCTACGGCTGAGGAGTTGGTGTTTCTTTCTGAGCCTGGCTCTAGATTTTAAGAGCTTACCCTCACCCTAGCCCTCTCCCTGAGGGAGAGGGGACTGACCGAGGTGTCTGGGCTTGATACATCGACCTGAGATATCGAGTCGAACTCAAGTTTGAACAACATGAAGATTGGCTCCCTTTCCCCCTCGCCCCCTTGGGGGAGAGGGCTGGGGTGAGGGGGTAAAGCCCTTGATCTTCAGATCCTGAAACTACCCACCAATTGCTTCAACCGCGCCGCCTGCTGCTCAAGATCCGAGCACGCCCGCAACGTCGCCTGCAAGTTCTCCACACCTTCCTGATTCAGCGTGTTGATCTCGTTGATATCGACATTGATCGACTCAACCACCGCCGTCTGCTCTTCAGTCGCGGTAGCCACCGACTGGTTCATCCCGTCGATCTCTCCAATACGCTGAGTCACGCTACCCAATCGCTCACCGGCCTGGTTGGCGATGCCGACACTGCTTTCACTCTCACGCTGGCTCTCGGTCATGATGCTGACCGCCTGACGCGCGCCGACTTGCAGCTCTTCGATCATCTTTTGCACTTGCTGCGCCGAATCCTGGGTACGGTGCGCGAGGTTGCGCACTTCATCCGCCACCACGGCAAAACCACGACCCGCTTCACCGGCACGCGCCGCTTCAATCGCGGCGTTGAGCGCGAGCAGGTTGGTCTGCTGGGAAATGCTGGTGATCACTTCGAGAATCTGGCCGATGTTCACCGTGTTGCTGTTCAGGGTTTCGATGTTGCCGCACGAATCGCTGATCTTCGCCGACAACTGCTGCATGGCCTGGATGGTTTTATCCACAACCTGCTGACCGTCGACCGCGAGGCTGCGGGCATCGCTGGAGTGCTGCGAGGCGAGGGCGGCGTTCTGGGCGATTTCCTGCGCGGCGGCGCCGAGTTGGTTGATCGCGGCGGCGACGCTGTTGGTACGGCTGGACTGCTGATCGGAGTTGTACATCGACGAGTTCGACGCCGCGACTACGCGCAGGGCGACTTCGTTGACCTGGCCGGTGGCCGAAGACACTTCACGGATCGAGGTGTGAATGCGCTCGACGAAACGGTTGAACGAGGTGCCTAGCGCGCCGAACTCGTCGTTGCCGTGGATTACCAGACGTTTAGTCAGGTCGCCTTCACCTTCGGCGATGTCGTGCATCGCGCGGCCCATGGTCAGCAACGGTTGCATCAGCACGCGAATGAGCATGCCGAGCAGGGCGATGATGATCACCACGGCAATAACCATGGCGATCAGCGCCGAGGTGCGGAATTCGCTGAGCATTGCAAACGCGGTGTCTTTATCGAGTACCAGCGCCACGTACCAGTCGGCCGACGGCACGCCGTTGATGTGGGTGAAGGAGATCAGTTGGGTTTTGCCGTCGAGCTCGACTTCTTTCAGGCCCGGGCTGACTTTCGGCGCACCATTCGGATAGGCCTCGGAGAGGGTTTTGAGCACCAGTTTGCTGTCCGGGTGGATCAGGATCTTGCCGTCAGCACTGACGATGAACGCGTGGCCGTGGCCACCGAAGTTCAGCGAGTTGATGATTGCGCTGACACTGGTCAGGTCGATGTCGGCACCGGCGACGCCGAGCATCTGCCCTTGGCGCTGTACCGGCGTGGCAACGGTGATTACCAGTTTGCCCGAGGACGCGGCGATGTACGGTTCGGTGACGATGGTCTGTTGCGCGCTGTTTGCCGCTTTGTACCAGCCCCGGGCGCGTGGATCGTAATCCGGTGCGCGGTTGCCGGCCGGCACCGAGAACATCACGCCGTCAGCGCCGCCGAAGTAGCTGAGCTGGAAATTGCCGGTGTAGGCGGGCAGGTCGATGATGCGTTTCAGGTTGGCGGGGGCGTTGCCGTCGACGGCGACTTGCTGCGACAGCGATTGCAGCAATTGAATGCGGCTTTCCAGCCAGGTCTGGATGTTGCTGGTGGTCAGGCTGCCCAGCTCCTGCATCGAGGCTTCGGTGCTGCTGTTCAAGGCTTCGCGCTGTCGATAGTCGTTGAAGAAAATGAAACAGGCGAACGCAATGGCCACCACGAGGGCGGCAGCCAACAAGATCTTGTGGCTGAATTTCATGTTTCTGGTCATCGAATGAACTACCGCGAAGGGACTGGTCAAGAAAGGGCGGCAATTTGCCACACTCGGGGGCTTTGCGCTGCTTTTATGTCGACCGCGGTGCGCCAAAGATTAGGCGTCTTTGGCGAAAGGCGACGAAATGCTCAATAGCGTTACAAAGTGGCTGATTTATCGGCAAATGCCAGACGGGCGGGCTAATAAATAGCCATTCCCCCACGGAACCAGATGAGGGTTTTCTCTTCTAAGCTTCTGGTTGGCACCATGCCATCCCCCCCTCGTTCCAGGAGTTACACCATGTCGCTGCGATCTATCGCCCTTCTGACGTTTTGCGTGCTGTTGGCCGCATGCAGCAAGGTCAATCAGGAAAACTATTCGAAGCTCTCGGCCGGTATGGCCAAGGCCGAAGTCGAGACTCTGCTCGGCAAGCCCACCGATTGCTCGGGCGCGCTCGGCATGTCCAGTTGCACTTGGGGCGACAAGAACAGCTTTATCAGCGTGCAGTACGCCGGTGACAAAGTGCTGATGTTTTCCGGCCAAGGCCTGAAGTAAACCGGGGCTTCGCGCCCACGGAGAAGAAAAATGAAGCGGTTATTGCTGATCCTTTTTGCCGGCCTGGTACTGGCCGGCTGCGCCACTTCCGGCGTCGACCCGTTGGCGCCGAAAACCGTCAACAGCGTCAATCTCAAGCGTTATCAGGGCACCTGGTATGAACTGGCGCGCTTGCCGATGTATTTCCAGCGCAATTGCGCGCAGTCCGAAGCCCATTACACCCTCAAGCCTGACGGCAATGTCGCGGTGCTCAATCGCTGCCTGACTCCGGACTGGCAGTGGGAAGAAGCCAAGGGCACGGCTTATCCACAGGTGCCGGGCAAGACCGACAAGCTCTGGGTCGAATTCGATACCTGGTTCTCACGTCTGATTCCGGGTGTGGCGAAAGGCGAATACTGGGTGCTGTACGTCAGCGATGACTACAAGACCGCCATCGTCGGTGACCCGAGTCGCAAGTACATGTGGTTGCTGTCGCGCACACCGACCGTCAACGGGGTGGTCCGTGAAGAGCTGCTGAGCAAGGCACGTCAGCAAGGCTATGACACCACGCGATTGATCTGGCGCGCGTCGGATCGGCAGATGGCCAAGACCTCAAATTAATCACCCATCCTGATCGCTCCCACGCTTCGCGTGGGAGTGTCTCAATGGACGCTCTGCGTCCGCTTGTGGGACGCAGAGCGTCCCGGGCTGCATTCCCACGCAGAGCGTGGGAACGATCAGCTGTCAGCCGAGGAGGTCACGCAGGACCTGGGTGAAGGCGCTAGCACTGTCTTCTTCGCCAGCATGTCGACCATCACGCACTACCCACTGACCATTGACCAGCACATCGCGCACCTGACGGTCGCCGCCGGCAAACAACCAGCGATTCAAAATCCCGTCGCCATTGGCCGTCGCCAGATACGGATCGCTGCCGTCGAGCACAATCCAGTCCGCACGCTTGCCAACCTCCAGCGCGCCAATCGGCTGCCCCAACGCTTGCGCACCGCCATCCAGCGCCGCGTCATACAGCGTGCGCCCGACCATCGGTTGATCCGCGCCATACAAGCGATTGCGCCGCTGATCGCGCAGACGCTGGCCGTATTCCAGCCAACGCAATTCTTCCACCACGCTAAGCGACACATGACTGTCGGAACCTATGCCCATGCGCCCGCCCTGGGCGAGGAAGTCCACCGCCGGGAAAATCCCGTCGCCCAGATTAGCCTCCGTGGTCAGGCACAGCCCGGCGATGGCGCGACTCTTGGCCATCAGCGTGACTTCTTCCGGGTTGGCGTGAGTGGCGTGCACCAGGCACCAGCGCTGATCGACTTCGGTATTTTCGTACAGCCATTGCAGCGGCCGCCGACCGCTCCAGCTCAGGCAATCTTCGACTTCTTTTTGCTGCTCGGCGATGTGGATGTGCACCGGGCATTGCTTGTCGCTGGCCGCCAAAACTTCACTGATCTGTTGCGGCGTCACTGCGCGCAACGAGTGAAAGCAAAGGCCCAGCGATTGCGCCTTTTGCTGCGCCAGTAACGGCTGCAAACGCGATTGCAGGTTCAGGTAATTTTCGCTGCTGTTGATAAAGCGACGTTGGCCGTCATTCGGCGTCTGGCCGCCGAAACCAGAGTGGCTGTAGAGCACCGGCAACAGCGTCAGACCGATGCCGCTTTCACTCGCAGCCTGGCTGATGCGCAAGGCCAGTTCAGCCGGATCGGCGTAAGGCTGACCATTGCTGTCGTGGTGCACGTAATGAAATTCAGCGACGGAGGTATAACCGGCCTTGAGCATTTCGATGTACAGCTGACGGGCAATCACGCCGAGCTGATCCGGGCTGATTTTTCCGACGAGCCGATACATCAAGTCGCGCCACGTCCAGAAACTGTCGTTCGGATTGCCGGCCACTTCAGCCAGACCCGCCATCGCCCGCTGGAAGGCGTGGGAGTGCAAATTCGGCATGCCCGGCAACAGCGGGCCGCTCAGCCGTTCGGCGCCGTCTGCGGTGGAATCGGCCTGAATCTGGGTCAGCAGGCCATCGGCGCTGACCTCAAGACGTACATTGTTGGCCCATCCGTTAGGCAGCAGCGCGCGTTCGGCAAAGAAGGCGGACATGGTTCAGCACCCCATCGTGTGTTATTTGTATATACATATACAGACGTTTGCCTGCCCGGTAAACTCCGGCAAGCTAGCCACTTTCACCAATGAACAGGGATCAACCGTGCCGACTCCGCCTCCAGTCTCCCCGTTGGCCGCGAACATGGGCGACAGTCCGGCGCCCTTGTACGCCCGCGTCAAACAGATGATCACCCAGCAGATCGACAGCGGAAACTGGCCGCCGCACTACCGCGTGCCGTCCGAAAGCGAGCTGGTCAATCAACTCGGTTTCAGCCGCATGACCATCAACCGCGCGCTACGCGAGATGACCGCTGACGGTCTGTTGGTGCGCATGCAAGGCGTCGGCACCTTTGTCGCCGAACCGAAGAGCCAGTCTGCGCTGTTCGAAGTGCACAACATCGCCGACGAAATCGCCTCCCGTGGCCATCGCCACACCTGCCAGGTCATCACTCTTGAAGAAGAGGCTGCCGGTTCCGAGCGCGCGCTGGCGCTGGACATGCGTGAAGGGCAGAAGGTGTTCCACTCGCTGATCGTGCATTACGAAAATGATATTCCGGTGCAAATCGAAGACCGTTTCGTCAACGCACTGGTCGCGCCGGAATACCTCAAGCAGGATTTCACTCTGCAGACGCCTTACGCGTATCTCAATCAGGTGGCGCCGCTGACTGAGGGCGAGCACGTGGTTGAAGCGATTCTGGCCGAGCCCTCCGAGTGCAAGTTGCTGCAGATTGAAAAAGGTGAGCCGTGTTTGCTGATTCGTCGCCGCACATGGTCGGGGCGCCAGCCGGTTACCGCTGCTCGACTGATTCACCCAGGTTCCCGTCATCGTCTGGAAGGACGCTTTCATAAATGACTCAAGTGAAGGTTTTACGCGCCGAAGGCTACCCGCGCATGCCGTGGAAAAACGGTGGCGGCAGCACTGAAGAAATCACCCGTGACGCGGGGGCCGGCCTGGACGGTTTTGGCTGGCGCCTGTCGATTGCCGACATCGCTGAGTCGGGTGGTTTTTCGACGTTCGCCGGTTACCAGCGGGTGATCACCGTGTTGCAGGGTGACGGCATGACCTTGTGCGTTGACGGCGACGATACGCGGCCGCTGTTACCGCTCGACCCGTTTGCTTTCAGTGGTGAGAGCCAGGTGTCGTGCACGCTGCTAGGCGGTGCGATTCGCGATTTCAACCTGATCTATGCGCCGCAGCGTTACAGCGCGCGGTTGCAGTGGCTGGACGGTGAGCAGCGGCTCTTCAGTTCGGCGGGAACGTTGCTGGTGTTCAGTGTCAGCGATTTGCTGGAAGTGGCGGTTGGCGACAGCACGTCGCAGTTGGGGCGACATGATTGTCTGCAACTGGACGGTAACAGTGGGCTGGCCGAAGTCTCCACCAACGCCGCATGCTGCGTGATCGAGTTGACTGCGCGCTGATTCAAAAATCTTAAAAGATCGCAGCCTTCGGCAGCTCCTACAGGGTCTACATCAATCCCAATCCAGGAGCTGCCGAAGGCTGCGATCTTTTGCTTTTGGGGTGTTCCCAACCCACGCACCAACTTGTTACCGAACGCCCCAGCGTGGCGCAAAACCACGCTCACGTAACAAAGTCCCGTCGCCCTAAATCATCCCCATGAAAAATTTCATCCACGCCCGAACCCTTGATTCAGAAGCCCTCCAGCCGTGCCCGCGATTTTTCTTGAACACTCCTCCAACAAGTTGGCCGCTTGATTGCATATTCTTGTATGTACAAGTAAAGACGTATGCGTATGAGTCGCTCGAGACTCTCCGCAGCGTCCACTGATTCGCTTGTCGCGCATCGAAGCGCACAGGCTGCTTGCCCACTGCCAGGGTTGGTTTGAATTGATCGCTGAGGAGTCTTTTTCGTGACTGACAATAAGCCTACAAAGTTTCGCAACGTTGAGATCCGCGCCGCCCGCGGCAACAAGCTGACCGCCAAGAGCTGGCTGACCGAAGCGCCGCTGCGCATGCTGATGAACAATCTCGACCCGGAAGTCGCCGAGAACCCCAAAGAGCTAGTGGTTTACGGTGGTATCGGTCGCGCCGCGCGTAACTGGGAGTGCTACGACAAGATCGTCGAGAGCCTGACCAACCTGAACGACGACGAGACCCTGCTGGTGCAGTCCGGCAAGCCGGTCGGCGTATTCAAGACTCATAGCAATGCCCCGCGCGTCCTGATCGCCAACTCCAACCTGGTGCCACACTGGGCGAGCTGGGAGCACTTCAACGAACTCGACGCCAAAGGCTTGGCCATGTACGGCCAGATGACCGCCGGCAGCTGGATCTACATCGGCAGCCAGGGCATCGTTCAAGGCACCTACGAAACCTTCGTTGAAGCCGGTCGCCAGCACTACAACGACAACCTCACCGGCAAGTGGGTCCTCACCGCCGGTCTGGGCGGCATGGGTGGTGCGCAACCGCTGGCGGCAACCCTCGCCGGCGCTTGCTCGCTGAACATCGAATGCCAACAAGTCAGCATCGATTTCCGCCTGAAAAGCCGTTACGTCGACGAGCAGGCCAAAGACCTCGACGACGCCCTGGCGCGCATCGACAAATACACCAAAGAAGGTAAAGCGATTTCCATCGCCCTGCTGGGTAACGCCGCAGAAATTCTCCCGGAACTGGTCAAGCGCGGCGTACGCCCGGACATGGTCACCGACCAGACCAGCGCCCACGACCCGCTCAACGGCTACCTGCCGGCGGGCTGGACCTGGGACGAATACCGCGCTCGCGCCAAGACCGAACCGGCCGCCGTAATCAAAGCCGCCAAGCAGTCGATGGCGGTGCACGTCAAAGCCATGCTGGAATTCCAGAAGCAAGGCATCCCGACCTTCGACTACGGCAACAACATCCGTCAGATGGCGCAGGAAGAAGGCGTCGAAAACGCCTTCGATTTCCCGGGTTTCGTACCGGCCTACATCCGTCCGCTGTTCTGCCGTGGCATCGGTCCGTTCCGTTGGGCGGCGCTGTCGGGTGATCCGCAAGACATCTACAAAACCGACGCCAAGGTCAAAGAGCTGATCCCGGACGACGCCCATCTGCACAACTGGCTGGACATGGCCCGCGAGCGCATCAGCTTCCAGGGGCTGCCGGCACGTATCTGCTGGGTTGGTTTGGGCCTGCGCGCCAAGCTCGGTCTGGCCTTCAACGAAATGGTCCGCAGCGGTGAGCTGTCGGCGCCGATCGTGATCGGTCGCGACCACCTCGACTCCGGCTCGGTCGCAAGCCCGAATCGTGAAACCGAATCGATGCAGGACGGTTCCGACGCCGTGTCCGACTGGCCTCTGCTCAACGCATTGCTCAACACTGCAAGCGGGGCGACCTGGGTTTCCCTGCACCACGGCGGCGGTGTCGGCATGGGCTTCTCGCAACACTCGGGCATGGTGATTGTTTGCGACGGTACGGACGAAGCGGCCGAGCGTATTGCGCGCGTACTGCACAACGACCCGGCCACCGGTGTCATGCGTCACGCCGATGCCGGTTACCAGATCGCCATCGACTGCGCCAAGGAACAGGGCCTGAACCTGCCGATGATTACCGGTAAATAAACGCACAACCCCTGTAGGAGTGAGCCTGCTCGCGATGAGGCCGGCACGGTCGGCAAATGTGCTGACTGACACACCGCAATCGCGAGCAGGCTCACTCCTACAAAAGCAAAAGCCAAAAAAGAACAAAACCCGGAACAATCCACAGAGGTTGAATCATGGCTGTTAACACCGATCGTGCAGGCAACAAACCGTTGATCGAAAAGCGTTCGATCGACTACATCCCGGAAGCGGAAAGACACGGTCGTCTGTTTAGCCAGTTCACCCTGTGGATGGGGGCGAATCTGCAAATCACCGCGATTGTCACCGGGGCCTTGGCCGTGGTGCTGGGCGGTGATGTGTTCTGGTCGTTGATCGGTCTGTTGATCGGCCAACTGCTCGGCGGCGGGGTGATGGCGTTGCACGCTGCGCAAGGGCCGAAACTGGGTCTGCCGCAGATGATCTCCAGTCGCGTGCAGTTTGGCGTTTACGGCGCGGCAATCCCGATCGTGCTGGTGTGCCTGATGTACCTGGGTTTCACCGCGACGGGTACCGTGCTTTCCGGTCAAGCGTTGGGTCAGTTGTTTAACGTCAGTGACAGCGTCGGCATCCTGATTTTTGCCAGCGTCATCGTGCTGGTGACGGTGCTCGGTTATCGGGTGATCCACTGGATCGGCCGTGTTGCCAGCGTGATTGGCGTGATCGCTTTCGTCTTCCTGTTCTGGCGTTTGATGAGCCAAACCGACGTCGGCGCACTCCTGCAAATCCGTCATTTCAGCTGGAGCAGCTTCCTGCTCGCGGTGTCGCTCGCGGCCTCCTGGCAGATCGCTTTCGGCCCCTACGTGGCTGACTATTCCCGTTACTTGCCGAGCAACACCTCGGCGGTGAAAACCTTCTTCGCCGCCGGTGCCGGTTCAGTGGTTGGCGCGCAAGTGGCGATGATCCTCGGTGTGTTCGCTGCGGCTTCGGCCAACGGCCAGTTCGCCGGTCATGAGGTGGCTTACATCGTCGGTCTGGGCGGCACCGGTGCCACCGCTGCGCTGCTGTACTTCAGCATCGCGTTCGGCAAGGTGACCATCTCGACGCTGAACTCCTACGGCAGCTTCATGTGCATCGCGACCATCATCAGTGGTTTCAAAGGTCACCTGACCGTTACGCGCATGCAGCGTCTGGTGTTTGTGCTGGTGATTGTCGGCGCAGCGACCCTGATTGCACTGCTTGGTCAGCACTCGTTCCTCGGTGCGTTCAAGTCTTTCATCCTGTTCCTGCTCGCGTTTTTCACCCCGTGGAGCGCGATCAACCTGGTGGATTACTACTGCATCACCCGCGAGCGCTATGACGTGCCGGCGCTGGCCAATCCGAACGGTCGCTATGGCCGCTGGAACCTGCTCGGCATCAGCGTCTATGTGTTCGGTGTGCTGGTGCAGTTGCCGTTCATCTCCACCAAGTTCTACACCGGCCCGCTGGTGGCGGCCCTCGGTGATGTGGACATTTCCTGGATCATCGGTCTGGTGCTGCCGGCTGCCGTCTACTACGTGTGCGCAAAAAAATGGCACAGCGCGGTACCTGATCAACTGATTCTGCCGGTCGAGCAGAACAGCGTTGTACCACCTGAAAAAAGTGGGGCCGGTCGCGCTGCGGCGCAGGCCTGATTGGACGTGGACAGGGCTGGATGCCTCTTGACTGCCGTAAGCCAATTCATGATTAGGAGCGTCGAAACAATGAAATCGAACAAGACCCTGCTCACCACACTGCTGTCCATGGGCCTGCTGGCCAGTGCCGGTGCGACCCAAGCCGCTGGCTGGTGCGAATCGGGTAAACCGGTGAAATTCGCCGGCCTGAACTGGGAAAGCGGCATGCTGCTGACCGACGTGCTGCAAGTGGTGCTGGAGAAAGGTTACGACTGCAAGACCGACAGCCTCCCGGGCAACTCCATCACCATGGAGAACGCCCTGAGCAGCAACGATATTCAAGTGTTCGCCGAAGAGTGGGTCGGCCGCAGCGAAGTCTGGAACAAGGCCGAGAAGGCCGGCAAGGTCGTCGGTGTCGGTGCACCGATTGTCGGCGCTGTCGAAGGCTGGTACGTGCCGCGCTACGTGATTGAAGGCGACGCCAAGCGCAAGCTTGAGCCGAAAGCCCCGGACCTGAAAAACATTGCCGATCTGGGCAAATACGCTGCCGTGTTCAAGGACGCCGAAGAGCCGTCCAAGGGTCGCTTCTACAACTGCCCGGCGGGTTGGACCTGCGAACTCGATAACAGCGAAATGTTGAAAAGCTATGGCCTCGAAAGCAGCTACACCAACTTCCGCCCGGGCACAGGCCCGGCGCTGGATGCGGCGGTGCTGTCGAGCTACAAGCGCGGCGAGCCGATCCTGTTCTACTACTGGTCGCCAACCCCGCTGATGGGCCAGATCGACGCGGTGAAACTGGAAGAAAAACCGGGCGTCGACAAGACCGTAAGCATCAAGGTCGGCCTGTCGAAAACCTTCCACGACGAGGCCCCGGAACTGGTCGCCGTGCTGGAAAAGGTCAACCTGCCGATCGACCTTCTGAACCAGAACCTGGGCCGCATGGCCAAGGAACGTATCGAGTCGCCAAAACTGGCGAAAATCTTCCTCAAGGAACATCCTGAGGTCTGGCATGCGTGGGTCAGTGCAGACGCAGCCAAGAAAATCGACGCGGCGCTGTAGGTCGATACCTCCCGGTCAACCGTGAGGCTGGCCGGGAGATATGCCGTAATCGCTTGATTGAGATTTCTGATTGAGAGCCGCTTATGTTTCCCGAAAGCTTTACCTTTTCCATCGCCGACTGGGTCAACGGTTGGGTCGATTCACTGGTCACCAACTACGGTGATGTGTTCCGCCACATCTCCGACACCCTGCTCTGGGCCATCGTCAACCTCGAAGGCCTGCTGCGTGCGGCGCCGTGGTGGTTGATGCTGGCGATCGTCGGTGTCGTCGCCTGGCACGCCACGCGCAAAGTGGTGACCACGGCGGTCATCGTCGGTCTGCTGTTCCTCGTCGGCGCCGTTGGCCTGTGGGACAAGCTCATGCAGACGCTGGCGCTGATGATGGTCGCGACGATCATTTCGGTGCTGATCGGCATCCCGCTGGGGATTCTCTCGGCGCGCAGCAATCGCCTGCGTTCGGTGCTGATGCCGCTGCTCGACATCATGCAGACCATGCCCAGCTTCGTGTATCTGATCCCGGTGCTGATGCTGTTCGGTCTGGGCAAGGTCCCGGCGATTTTCGCCACGGTGATCTACGCCGCGCCGCCGCTGATTCGCCTGACTGATCTGGGTATTCGCCAGGTCGACGGCGAAGTGATGGAAGCGATCAACGCGTTCGGCGCCAACCGCTGGCAGCAACTGTTCGGCGTGCAATTGCCGCTGGCCCTGCCAAGCATCATGGCCGGGATCAACCAGACCACCATGATGGCCCTGTCGATGGTAGTGATCGCTTCGATGATCGGTGCCCGAGGTCTGGGTGAAGATGTGCTGGTGGGGATTCAGACTCTCAACGTTGGACGCGGCCTCGAAGCCGGTCTGGCGATCGTGATTCTCGCAGTGGTCATCGACCGCATTACTCAGGCGTACGGTCGGCCACGGCATGAGGTGAGCAAATGAGCAACGCAACCGTGAGCAAGATCGAAGTCAAAAACGTCTTCAAGATTTTCGGCAACCGCGCCAAAGAAGCGCTGGCCATGGTCGGCCAGGGCAAGACCAAGGATCAGGTGCTGAACGAAACCGGTTGCGTAGTCGGCGTTAACGACCTGTCGCTGAGCATCGGCACCGGCGAGATCTTCGTGATCATGGGCCTGTCCGGCTCGGGCAAGTCGACGCTGGTGCGTCACTTCAACCGCCTGATCGACCCGACCAGCGGCGCGATCCTCGTCGACGGTGTGGACATCCTGCAATACGACATGGACGCCCTGCGCGAATTTCGCCGGCACAAGATCAGCATGGTGTTCCAGAGCTTCGGCCTGCTGCCGCACAAGAGCGTGCTCGACAACGTCGCCTACGGCCTGAAAGTGCGTGGCGAGAGCAAGCAGATGTGCTCGGAACGCGCGCTGCACTGGATCAACACCGTGGGCCTCAAAGGCTACGAAAACAAATACCCGCACCAGCTCTCCGGCGGCATGCGTCAGCGTGTCGGCCTGGCCCGCGCCTTGGCGGCGGACACCGACATCATCCTGATGGACGAAGCGTTCAGTGCGCTGGATCCACTTATTCGCGCGGAGATGCAGGACCAGTTGCTGGAGCTGCAAAAGACCCTGCACAAGACCATCGTCTTCATCACCCATGACCTCGATGAGGCGGTGCGTATCGGCAACCGCATCGCGATTCTCAAGGATGGCCGGCTGATTCAGGTCGGCACGCCACGCGAGATTCTGCATTCGCCGGCGGATGAGTACGTTGACCGGTTTGTGCAGCGGCGGGCGGCGGTGGTCTGACGCTCGTTCCCACGCTCTGCGTGGGAATGCATCCCGTGACGCTCCGCGTCACCCTGCACAGAGCAGAAGTCGGGACGCGGAGCGTCCCAGGCGGCATTCCCACGCAGAGCGTGGGAACGATCTTGTTCAAGAGGTTTTTTAGATGTCCCAGGCTGAAAAAATCGTTATCACCGGCAGCCCCCTGCGTTGGCAGGACGTGGTCGCCGTCGCCCGTCACGGCGCGCCTCTGGAACTGTCCAGCGACACCTGGGCGCGCATCGAAAACGCCCAAGGCATCGTTCAGCGCATCGTCGCCAGCGGCGAGCGCGCCTATGGCGTCAACACCGGTCTGGGCGGTTTGTCCAACGTCTCGCTCAAAGACGAGCAACTCAGCCAGCTCTCGCGCAACACCTTGCTTAGCCATGCCTGCGGCGTCGGCCCGGTGCTGCCCGATGAGCAGACTCGCGCGATCATCTGCGCGGCGATTCACAACTACAGCCACGGCAAATCCGGCATCCATCGCCGGGTCGTCGAAGGCCTGCTGACGCTGCTCAATCGCGGCATCACTCCGCAAGTGCCGTCGCAAGGTTCGGTGGGTTATCTGACGCACATGGCGCACATCGGCATCGCGTTGCTCGGCGTCGGTAATGTCAGCTATCGCGGCCAGATCACCTCGGCGCAACAGGCATTGGCTGAAGAAGGCTTGAAGCCGGTGCAACTGGGTGCGAAGGACGGTTTGTGCCTGGTCAACGGCACGCCGTGCATGACCGGCCTCAGCTGTCTGGCGATTGCCGACGCAACGCGGTTGGTGCAATGGGCCGACGTCATCGGCGCAATGAGTTTCGAAGCCCAGCGCGGCCAGATCGATGCGTTCGACGCTGAGATCATCGCGCTGAAACCGCACCCGGGCATGCAGCAGGTCGGCATCAATCTGCGTGCGTTGCTCGATGGCAGTGAAGTAATTGCGTCGAGCAAGGGCATCCGTACTCAAGATGCGCTGAGTATCCGTTCGATCCCGCAGGTGCACGGCGCTGCACGCGATCAATTGGAACATGCGATCAGACAGGTCGAAGCCGAACTCAACGGCTGCACTGATAACCCGCTCCTGCTGGGCACGCCGGACAATTTCCGGGTGATGTCGCAAGCCAACCCACACGGGCAATCGGTGGCGATGGCGGCGGATTTGCTGGCGATTGCCATGGCCGAAATCGGCTCGATTGCCGAGCGTCGCCTCGATCGTCTGGTGAACCCGCACGTTAGCGGTTTGCCGGCATTTCTGGTGGCCAATCCTGGGGTTAATTCCGGGATGATGATCGTGCAATACGTCGCCGCGTCACTGTGTGCGGAAAACCGTCAATTGGCGCAACCGGCGGTGCTCGATAACTACATTACCTCGGGCCTGCAGGAAGACCACTTGAGCATGGGCACCAACGCCGCGCTGAAGCTGCACCGCGCCCTGGAAAACTGTACACAGATACTCGCTATCGAATATCTGCTGGCGGCGCAGGCGTTTGAATTCCTCAAGGAACAGCGCTTTGGCGTGGGCACTGACCGCGCGTGGCGACTGCTGCGCGAAACGGTTCCGGCCTACGACCAGGATCGCTGGCTGGCGCCGGATATCGCTGCCGCTGCGAGCGTTCTGAAAAACCCGAATACGCTGCACAACGTATTACCGAATCTGCACTGACAATACCCACGCCAGCGTGCCAAGGCGCGACTCCCCAAAAGGCGAGACGCGACGGACAACGGACATCTCCGGAGCGTCTGGCGAGTTAATAACAAACTCTCAAAAGGAGCACAAAATGACTGCGCTGAACCTGATTCCCGGCCAACTGAGCCTGGCCCAACTGCGTGACGTCTATCAGAACCCGGTCAAGCTGAGCCTCGACAACAGCGCCTCGGCGCAGATCGAAGCCAGCGTCGCTTGCGTCGAGCAGATCCTCGCCGAGAACCGCACCGCTTACGGCATCAACACCGGTTTCGGCCTGCTGGCCTCGACCCGCATTGCCAGCGAAGACCTGGAAAACCTCCAGCGCTCGTTGGTGTTGTCCCACGCTGCGGGTGTCGGTCAGCCGATCAGCGACGAACTGGTACGGCTGATCATGGTGCTCAAGGTCAACAGCCTCAGCCGTGGTTTCTCCGGTATTCGCCGAGTGGTGATCGATGCGCTGATCGCGCTGATCAACGCCGAGGTTTATCCGCACATTCCGTTGAAAGGTTCGGTGGGTGCATCGGGCGATCTGGCGCCGTTGGCACATATGTCGCTGGTGCTGCTCGGTGAGGGCAAGGCCCGTTACAAAGGCGAGTGGATGGAAGCCACCGAAGCGCTGAAAGTGGCCGGTCTGACCCCGCTTACGCTGGCGGCGAAAGAAGGCCTGGCGCTGCTCAACGGCACTCAGGTCTCCACCGCGTTTGCCCTGCGCGGTCTGTTTGAAGGTGAAGACCTGTTCGCTGGCGCACTGGCGCTGGGCGGTCTGACGGTTGAAGCGGTATTGGGTTCGCGTTCGCCGTTCGACGCACGCATTCATGCGGCGCGTGGCCAGAAAGGTCAGATTGACGCCGCCGCGGCTTACCGCGATCTGCTCGGTGAGCGCAGCGAAGTCTCCGACTCGCACCAGAACTGCGAAAAGGTTCAGGATCCGTATTCGCTGCGTTGCCAGCCGCAAGTCATGGGCGCTTGCCTGACGCAGTTTCGTCAGGCTGCTGAAGTGCTGGCCGTCGAAGCCAACGCCGTATCGGATAACCCGCTGGTCTTCGCCGCTGAAGGCGATGTGATTTCCGGCGGCAACTTCCACGCCGAACCGGTGGCCATGGCTGCTGACAACATGGCCCTGGCCATCGCCGAAATCGGCTCGCTGAGCGAACGGCGCATCTCGCTGATGATGGACAAGCACATGTCGCAACTGCCGCCGTTCCTCGTCGCCAATGGTGGGGTGAACTCCGGCTTCATGATTGCCCAGGTGACTGCGGCAGCATTGGCCAGCGAGAACAAGGCGCTGTCCCATCCGCACTCGGTCGACAGCCTGCCGACCTCGGCCAACCAGGAAGACCATGTGTCGATGGCCCCGGCGGCCGGCAAGCGTCTGTGGGAAATGGCTGAAAACACTCGCGGGATTCTCGCGGTGGAATGGCTAGCGGCGGTGCAGGGTCTGGATCTGCGTAACGGTCTGAAGACCTCGGCGAAGCTGGAGCAGGCGCGGGCGATTTTGCGTAAGGAAGTGCCGTTCTATGAGAAGGACCGGTTTTTTGCTCCGGACATCAATGCGGCGACTGAACTGTTGGCTTCGAGGTGTTTGACTGAGCTGGTTTCGGCAAAGCTTTTGCCTAGCCTTTAACCCTACACACTGATCGTTCCCACGCTCTGCGTGGGAATGCCTCAAGGGACGCTCCGCGTCCAGTGACGCGGAGCGTCACGGCTGCATTCCCACGCAGAGCGTGGGAACGATCACCAACCCCAACGGAGGCCAACAGTGAAAACCCTCTGGCAACACTGCCACGTCGCAACCATGGCGCAAGGCGTCTACTCGATCATCGAGGATGCGGCCATCGTGACGTCCGGTGCGCACATCGAGTGGATCGGCCCGCGCAATCAATTGCCGTCCGGCGAATACCCGGCGGTCAACGACTTGCAAGGCGCATGGGTCACCCCCGGTCTGATCGACTGCCACACCCACACGGTGTTCGGTGGTAACCGCAGTGGCGAATTTGAAAAGCGACTGCAAGGCGTCAGCTACGCGGAAATCGCGGCGGCGGGCGGCGGCATCGCCAGCACCGTGCGCGCGACGCGTGAAGCGACGGAAGACGAGTTGTTCGCCAGCGCCGCCAAACGCCTGAAAAGCCTGATGCGCGACGGCGTGACCACGGTCGAAATGAAATCGGGCTACGGCCTCGATCTGGCCAATGAACGCAAGATCCTCCGGGTCATCCGGCGCTTGGCCAAAGAGTTGCCGATCAGCGTGCGCAGCACCTGCCTCGCCGCCCACGCGTTGCCACCGGAGTACAAGGATCGCGCCGACGATTACATCGATCTGATCTGCACTCAGATGCTGCCAGCGTTGGCCGCCGAAGGTCTGGTCGATGCCGTAGATGCCTTCTGCGAATACCTGGCGTTCTCCCCTGAACAGGTCGAGCGTGTGTTCATCGCCGCGCAAAAACTCGGCCTGCCAGTGAAGCTGCATGCCGAACAGCTATCATCGCTGCACGGCTCAAGCCTCGCCGCGCGATACAAGGCGTTGTCTGCCGATCACCTGGAGTTCATGGACGAGGCTGACGCCATTGCCATGGCCAAATCCAACACCGTCGCGGTGCTGTTGCCGGGCGCGTTCTACTTCCTGCGTGAAACCCAGCTGCCGCCGATGGACGCCTTGCGCAAGCACAAGGTGAAAATCGCCATCGCCAGCGATCTCAACCCCGGCACCTCGCCGGCGCTGTCGCTGCGCCTGATGCTGAACATGGCCTGCACTTGCTTCCGCATGACCCCGGAAGAAGCCCTGGCCGGCGCGACCATTCACGCCGCACAAGCGCTGGGCATGGCCGACACCCACGGTTCGCTGGAAGTCGGCAAGGTCGCGGACTTTGTTGCCTGGCAAATCGATCGCCCGGCGGATCTGGCCTATTGGCTCGGTGGTGATCTGGATAAACGCGTCGTGCGTCACGGCGTCGAATCAAATCTGTAGGAGGGCGGTTGTGGATAAGGTTCTGAACTTCAAACAAGGTCGCGTGCCGCTGCTGATCAGCATGCCGCATGCCGGTGTGCGCCTGACCCCGGCGGTGGAGGCCGGACTCATCCCGGACGCGAAAAGCCTGCCGGACACTGACTGGCATATCCCCCAGCTTTACGACTTTGCTGAAGAACTGGGCGCCAGCACCTTGGCCGCCGAGTATTCGCGTTTTGTGATTGACCTGAATCGTCCGTCCGACGACAAACCGCTGTACGCCGGTGCCACCACCGGTCTGTACCCTGCGACGCTGTTCGATGGCATCCCGTTGTTCCGTGAAGGCCATGAGCCGTCGAAAGAGGAACGCGCAATCTACCTGGAGCAGATCTGGACGCCTTACCACCGCACGCTTCAGGAAGAACTGGCGCGATTGAAAGCCGAATTCGGCTACGCGCTGCTGTTCGACGCGCACTCGATCCGCTCGATCATCCCGCACCTGTTCGACGGCAAACTACCGGACTTCAACCTCGGCACCTTCAATGGCGCCAGTTGTGATCCGCAATTGGCCACGCAACTTGAAGCGATCTGCGCGCGTCACGACCAATACAGCCACGTGCTCAACGGACGCTTCAAGGGCGGCCACATCACCCGTCACTACGGCAACCCGGCCGAGAACATCCACGCCGTGCAACTGGAGTTGTGCCAGAGCACCTACATGGAAGAGTTCGAGCCGTTCCGCTATCGCGCCGATCTGGCCGAGCCGACGCGGGTGGTGCTCAAGGAGCTTTTGCAAGGCCTGCTAAATTGGGGGAAAGGCACCTGTTGATCCAATGTGTAATGATCGCGCGCAAAAGCGCGATCATTATTCCACTGCCGAATGAGGGGGCGGGACTACAGCAAATACCGACCTTGTATTTTAAATAACATGTGCGGCGGCGTTCCTGATATTGAATTCACCTTTTATAGTGTGCTGTGTGTTATCCGGGTTTTTTACAATAAAACTAAAGGACCCCATGTAGAACTTGCTATCGGGGGTTTGGGAATAGGTAAGTTCACCTTCAGTTCCAGGTGAGTCGAGGATGGAATCAAAGTCATCATCCTGATCGTCCGGGCTGTCTTTGAGTATGTAGTAGCCTGCGCTGTCTTCCTTGAAGTCCGGGAAGGCCAATGCCGGACCCAGAGCGGTCTTGCCGTTGAACGAGTGATCGGCGCTGGCCTTTTTTATATAGAGTAAGAGAGTGTGGATTTCAACGGTGCCGTCCTTTTCATCTTTGGTGTACTCAGATGCCGTGATTGTCCAGCACTTCACACCTGACTCCGTAGTATCATCAGTAATACTTACATTGCTGGCTTTGAATGCTTTCTCTTCCTTTGGATAAATTAGCGTGGCGGTAAAAAACTCTTTGGCAAGGGCTTGGTCGTTTGGCGTATTCATAGGGCATCCATTTTTATCCTGTCAGTTAAAACAGTTGTTGAACGACATGATTAAAGTTGGCTGAGTATGAAGTGTCTACTGATAAGCCTGACAGTTGTTGCGGAGATGGTAATGTGATAGGCGCTGTTGTTTTTATACGCAAAAGATTGGTTTAAGAGAGCTTATAGTTTGAAAGCATTGCTGGCAGACCAGGTCGTCCTGTGCGGACATTATTGTGTCCATTGATTTTCATCGTATTTCGAAGCGCCGAGGACATGCTCATTGACGTAAATCGGGTTTATGATGCCCAACGGCAGAATAATAGAAGTCCCCCCAGGGATGACCTCGACCCCTTACGGAGCGCGCAATGCAGACTTTGTTTCCGCAGATCAAACCTCACGCCCGGCACGATCTGGCTGTCGATGACACCCATACGCTGTACGTCGACGAAAGCGGTTCACCGGAGGGTTTGCCGGTTGTGTTCATCCACGGCGGCCCCGGCGCCGGTTGCGACGCGCAGAGCCGTCGCTATTTCGATCCGAACCTGTATCGCATTGTCACCTTCGACCAGCGCGGTTGCGGACGCTCCACGCCGCACGCCAGCCTGGAAAACAACACCACCTGGGATCTGGTCGCCGACCTTGAGCGCATCCGCAAACACCTGGGCATCGATAAATGGGTGCTGTTTGGCGGTTCGTGGGGGTCGACCCTGGCGCTGGCTTACGCACAAACCCACCCGGAGCGTGTGCACGGTCTGATCCTGCGCGGGATCTTTCTCTGCCGTCCGCAGGAAATCGAATGGTTCTATCAGGCCGGTGCCAGCCGTCTGTTCCCTGATTACTGGCAGGACTACATCGCGCCAATTCCGCTGGACGAGCGCGATGACCTGCTCAGCGCATTCCACAAGCGCCTGACCGGCAACGACCAGATCGCCCAGATGCACGCGGCCAAAGCCTGGTCGACCTGGGAAGGTCGTACTGCAACCCTGCGGCCGAACCCGTTGGTGGTCGATCGCTTCTCCGAACCGCAGCGCGCACTGTCGATTGCGCGGATCGAGTGCCATTACTTCACCAACAATGCCTTCCTTGAGCCGAACCAGCTGATCCGCGACATGGGCAAGATCGCCCATTTGCCGGGTGTGATCATTCACGGTCGTTACGACGTGATTTGCCCGCTCGACAACGCCTGGGAATTGCATCAGGCCTGGCCGAACAGCGAACTGCAGGTGATCCGTGATGCCGGCCACGCGGCCTCTGAACCGGGCATCACCGATGCACTGGTACGCGCCGCGGGGAACATGGCCCGGCGCCTGCTCGACCTGCCGCCTGAAGAAGCATGAAGGGGCTGTTACAGCGCGTACGCGGTGCGCGGGTTGAAGTCGCCGGCGAAGTGGTTGGCGCGGTGGATCACGGTTTGCTGGTGCTGGTGGCGGTCGAACCCGACGACACGCGTACCAGCGCCGACAAACTTCTGCATAAACTGCTTAACTATCGGGTATTCAGTGATGCGGAGGGCAAGATGAACTTGTCCCTCGCCGATGTCGGTGGCGGGTTGCTGCTGGTCTCGCAGTTCACCCTCGCGGCCGACACCAAAAGCGGGTTGCGCCCGAGCTTTTCGACGGCCGCGCCTCCGGCCTTGGGCGAGGAATTGTTCGACTATCTATTAAGCAGTGCGAAACAGGTGCATGGCACTGTGGCATCAGGTAGATTCGGCGCCGATATGCAGGTGCATTTGGTCAACGATGGCCCGGTTACCTTTTTGTTACAGACCTGAAAGCGCTTGAAACACCTTTTTAGGAAATTTCGACTGTTTTTAGGGTGTTTTCGCGATAAATACTTTGTTACCCCTGATGCGTTGTCATGCGGGCTACTAGATAATCGCGCGCACTGGGATCAGCGTTCGCTGATTCATTTTTGACTTAGGTAGAGACTTGTCTGGATCCGATTGGGGAATCATTTTGCCCCAGCGGAGTCGGAACAATGCTCGCCAACTTGGCAAGGGTGCTCTGGAAGGTCGGCTTTTCACTGCCGAAAGCCTCACAGGCACTTCATCTGGCCGTTGGTTTTTTGATCTGTTTTCGGCGAGGGTTGCTCGTGATTGTTAGTCCCTGTAATGCAGCAAAAATGTCTGCCAAACGCATGCGAAGTGCCCTGGTAGCGGGTTCGGCGCTCCTGTGCCTGCTCAGCGCCGGTCAGCTTTGGGCGTTCAATCTTGACGATGTATCGGCCAAGGCCAAAGAGCTGGCCGGGCAGAAGTTCGAAGCCCCGCGCAGCAACCTGCCGAACGAATTCCGCGACATGAAGTTCGCGGACTATCAGAAAATCCGCTTCCTCACCGAAAAGGCTGAGTGGGCTGATCAGAAGACCCCGTTCAAACTGTCCTTTTATCACCAGGGTATGCACTTCGATACACCGGTGAAAATCAACGAAATCACAGCGAACACCGTCGAAGAGATCAAATACGATCCGACCCGCTTCGATTTCGGCGACCTCAAATTCGATCCGAAAGCCACCGAACAACTGGGTTATGCCGGTTTCCGTGTGCTGTACCCGATCAACAAGGCCGACAAGCAAGACGAAATCATGACCATGCTCGGCGCGAGTTACTTCCGCGTTGTCGGCAAGGGCCACACCTACGGCCTCTCGGCCCGTGGCCTGGCGATTGATACCGCGCTGCCGTCGGGTGAAGAGTTCCCACGTTTTCGCGAGTTCTGGATTCAACAGCCGAAGCCGGGTGACAAGCACCTGGTGATCTTCGCCCTGCTGGATTCGCCGCGCGCTACCGGTGCCTACCGTCTGATCCTGCGTCCGGGCAGCGACACCATTGTCGACGTCAAGGCGCAGATGTTCCTGCGTGACAAGGTCGGTAAACTGGGTATCGCACCGCTGACCAGCATGTTCCTGTTCGGTGCCAACCAGCCGTCGAAAGTCCTCAACTACCGTCGTGAACTGCACGACTCCAGCGGTCTGTCGATCCATGCCGGTAACGGCGAGTGGATCTGGCGTCCACTGAACAACCCGAAACACCTGGCCGTAAGCAACTTCAGCGTCGAGAACCTGCGTGGCTTCGGTCTGCTGCAGCGTGGTCGCGACTTCAGCCACTACGAAGACCTCGATGACCGCTACGACAAGCGCCCAAGCGCCTGGATCGAGCCGAAGGGCGAGTGGGGCAAAGGCACCGTTGATCTGGTAGAAATTCCGACCGCCGACGAAACCAACGACAACATCGTTGCGTTCTGGAGCCCGGAAAAAATGCCCGAGCCGGGCCAGCCACTGGACTTCGCCTACCGGATGCACTGGACTATGGACGAAGCGGCGATTCACGCGCCGGACAGCGCCTGGGTATCGCAGACTCTGCGTTCGACCGGTGACGTCAAACAGTCGAACCTGATCCGTCAGCCGGATGGCAGCGTTGCCTACTTGGTCGACTTCGAAGGTCCATCGCTGGCGGCCTTGGCACCGGATGCCGACGTGCGTAGTCAGGTCAGTGTCGGCGACAACGCCGAACTGGTTGAAAACAGCGTGCGCTACAACCCGGAAACCAAAGGCTGGCGCTTGACGCTGCGCATGAAGATCAAGGACGCGAGCAAGTCGACCGAGATGCGTGCCGCTCTGGTGCAGCCAATCGTCACGGCCGATCTGGCCAAGTCTTCGGTGCCGGCGTCCAACTCGTCCGTTGCCAAGGCCGACAAGGTTGCCGCCAAGCAACAAGAGAAAATCGACAAGGAAGCCAAAGCCGCCGAGGCCAAACAGGCCGACGCCAAGCCAGCTGCAGATGCCAAGGACAAGGCCAACAAAGACGCCAAGCAGCCTGTTGCTGCCGACGCGGCCCCAGCCACACCGGAATCGGCACCGACTGAAGAAGTCCTGACCGAGACCTGGAGCTATCAGTTGCCTGCCGATGAGTAACTCTCAAGTACAGCCAGAGACTCTGTCCGAGTATCTGGCGCATCTGCCGATGACCGACGAGCAGCGCGCGGAACTCGCGGGCTGCCAGTCGTTCAGCGAGCTGCATGAACGCCTGTCGTCCGCGACGTTCGACGCCCCTGCCGAAGCCGCCCAGGCTTCGGTGCGCAAGCGCCTGACCCTGAGCACCGCCGAAGAACTTGAAGACGCGGAGATGCTGGTGCTCGACGCCAGCGGTCGCGTCAGCCTGAAGGCAACGCCGCCGATCCGTCGGACCAAAGTCGTGCCGGAGCCATGGCGTACCAATATTCTGGTGCGTGGCTGGCGCCGCATGACCGGTCGCACCAACCCGCCGCAGCCGCCGAAAGACGAAAACGTCCTGCCGGCCGCGCGCTGGCGCACCGTTGGTTCGATTCGTCGCTACATTCTGTTGCTGCTGATGCTCGGCCAGACCATCGTCGCCGGCTGGTACATGAAAGGCATCATGCCGTACCAGGGCTGGTCGTTCGTTGATCTCGAAGAAGTCCTGCATCAACCGCTGCTGCAAACCGCCACGCAAGTGCTGCCGTATGCGCTGCAAACCAGCATCCTGATTCTGTTCGGGATTCTGTTCTGCTGGGTATCGGCGGGTTTCTGGACGGCGTTGATGGGCTTCCTCGAGTTGCTCACCGGTCACGATAAATACCGTATCTCCGGCAAAAGCGCCGGCAACGAGCCGATTGCCAAAGACGCGCGTACCGCGCTGGTGATGCCGATCTGCAACGAAGACGTACCGCGCGTATTCGCCGGTCTGCGCGCAACGTTCGAGTCGGTCGCTGCCACCGGTGATCTGGATCGTTTCGACTTCTTCGTCCTCAGTGACAGTAACGACACCGACATTTGCGTGGCCGAGCAACAGGCTTGGCTGGACGTCTGCCGCGAGGCCAAAGGCTTCGGCAAGATCTTCTATCGCCGTCGTCGCCGTCGTGTGAAACGCAAGAGCGGCAACCTTGACGACTTCTGCCGTCGTTGGGGCGGTGACTATAAGTACATGGTCGTGCTCGACGCCGACTCGGTAATGAGCGGCGAGTGCCTGACCAGTCTGGTGCGCTTGATGGAAGCCACGCCGGACGCAGGGATCATCCAGACCGCGCCGCGTGCGTCGGGCATGGACACCCTGTATGCGCGTATGCAGCAGTTCGCCACCCGCGTTTACGGCCCGCTGTTCACCGCCGGTCTGCACTTCTGGCAGTTGGGTGAATCCCATTACTGGGGTCACAACGCGATCATCCGCATGAAGCCGTTTATCGACCACTGCGCCCTGGCGCCGTTGCCGGGTAAAGGTGCGTTCTCCGGTGCGATTCTGTCTCACGACTTCGTTGAAGCCGCGCTGATGCGCCGTGCCGGTTGGGGCGTGTGGATTGCCTACGACCTGCCGGGCAGCTACGAAGAACTGCCGCCGAACCTGCTCGACGAACTTAAGCGTGACCGTCGCTGGTGCCACGGCAACCTGATGAATTTCCGCCTGTTCCTGGTTAAAGGCATGCACCCGGTGCACCGTGCGGTGTTCCTGACGGGCGTAATGTCGTACCTGTCGGCGCCGTTGTGGTTCTTCTTCCTGGTGTTGTCGACCGCGCTGCTGGCGGTGAACACGCTGATGGAGCCGCAGTACTTCCTCGAACCGCGTCAGCTCTATCCGTTGTGGCCACAATGGCACCCGGACAAGGCGATCGCGCTGTTCTCGACGACCATCGTGCTGCTGTTCCTGCCGAAACTGTTGAGCATCATTCTGATCTGGGCCAAGGGCGCGAAAGAGTTCGGCGGCAAGTTCAAAGTGACCCTGTCGATGCTGCTGGAGATGTTGTTCTCCATGCTGCTGGCGCCGGTGCGGATGATTTTCCACACCCGTTTCGTCCTCGCCGCGTTCCTTGGCTGGGCCGCGACCTGGAACTCGCCGCAGCGTGATGACGACTCGACGCCTTGGAGCGAAGCGGTCAAACGCCACGGCCCGCAGACCCTGTTGGGCTTCTGCTGGGCGCTGCTGGTGATCTGGTTGAACCCGAGCTTCCTCTGGTGGCTGGTGCCGATCGTCGGTTCGCTGATGCTGTCGATCCCGGTGTCGGTGATCTCCAGCCGTGTCGGTCTGGGCCTGAAGTCCCGTGACGAGAGCCTGTTCCTCATCCCTGAGGAATACAATCCACCGCAGGCGCTGCTGGCCACTGATCAGTACACCCACGAAAATCGTTACCACGCCCTCAACGACGGCTTTGTCCGCGCGGTGGTCGATCCACAGCAGAACGCTTTGGCGTGCTCGCTGGCGACCTCCCGTCACGGTCAGGCCGAGCCGATCGAGTGGTTGCGTCAGGAACGTGTGCGCCACGCGATCAAGGTTGGCCCGGCCGGGCTGAACAACCATGATCGTCTGCAACTGCTCAGCGACCCTGTAGCGCTGGCGCGTCTGCACGAGCAGGTTTGGGCTGAAGGTCACGCCGAGTGGCTGGATGCATGGCGCGCGTCGGTGAAAGCCGATCCGCATGCGCCGTTGCTGCCGCTGCGACCGGTGAGCTTGCAGGCTCAGCCGGCCTGATAAAGAAACCCCGCTAGCCAGCGGGGTTTTTTTTGGCCTGCTGAAAAGCCCCTCATCGGAACGCCGCCCGCCTACCCCTCTCCCAAAGGGAGAGGGGACTGACCGAGTTGGATGCTCGAGTTACGCCGACCTGAAATATCCAGTCGAACTCGGATTTGAACAGCATGAAGATCGGCTCCCTTCCCCCCCCTCGCCCCTTGGGGGAGAGGGCTGGGGTGAGGGGGTAGCCCTTGATTGTTAAACAAATCGTCCATTAAACCTTGTGCAAAAAAACGAGTGCGTTAGCATCCGTCCCCGAATTGGCGCACCCGGGCTTTTTTGCCCGTCACTGTTGGTTTTCGCGCCGCAAACGCAATGGTTTTGGGGACTTGAAGATGAAGAAGTATCTGTCGATGCTGCTGGTCGGCGTCACGGCACTGGTTGCAGTCAATGCGGCGCAGGCCGGTGCGATCGATGACGCGGTCAAGCGCGGCACGTTGAAAGTCGGTATGGATCCGACCTACATGCCGTTCGAAATGACCAACAAGCGCGGCGAAATCATCGGCTTCGAAGTCGATATCCTCAAAGCCATGTCCAAGGCCATGGGCGTCAAGCTGGAACTGGTTTCCACCGGTTACGACGGCATCATCCCGGCGCTGATGACCGACAAGTTCGACATGATCGGTAGCGGCATGACCCTGACTCAGGAACGCAATCTGCGCCTGAACTTCAGCGAACCGTTCATCGTGGTCGGCCAGACCCTGCTGATCCGCAAGGAACTGGAAGGCACCATCAAGTCCTACAAAGACCTGAACACAGCAGACTACCGCATCACCTCCAAGCTCGGCACCACCGGCGAAATGGTCGCCAAGAAGCTGATCTCCAAAGCCAAGTACCACGGCTACGACAACGAGCAGGAAGCCGTGCTTGACGTGGTCAACGGCAAGGCTGACGCCTTTATCTATGACGCCCCGTACAACGTCGTTGCGGTGACCAAGGTCGGCGCCGGCAAACTGGTGTTCCTCGACAAACCGTTCACCTACGAGCCATTGGCGTTCGGTTTGAAGAAGGGTGACTACGACAGCCTCAACTTCATCAACAACTTCCTGCACCAGATCCACGAAGACGGCACCTACGATCGCATCCATGACAAGTGGTTCAAGAGCACCGAGTGGCTCAAGGACATGGAATAACGCGCATCCGCTGATCGTTCCCACGCTCCGCGTGGGAACGCATCCTGTGACGCTCCGCGTCACGAACAGGCAGGGACGCAGAGCGTCCCGAGCGGCATTCCCACGCAGAGCGTGGGAACGATCATCCGAGAACCTGCAATGAAACAGAAAAAAGCCCAATGGCCCTGGCACGTCCTCACCGTGCTGGTGCTGGTCGGCCTGGCGGGCGCGTTGTATTACGCGACGTCGCTGATGTCCTACGAATGGCGCTGGAACCGTGTGCCGCAGTACTTCGCCTATCAGGCCGAGGAAACCCAGCGTGCCACCGACATCGCCACCGTCACCGAACTGGTGCGCAAGGGCAGCAGCGCGCAAGTCACCCTGCGCAACGACGCCGGTGACGAGCAGCACCTGACTGTCGACGAGAACAGCCTGCAATTCGCTCAGGGCGACGATGTCGCCGAAGGCGACGTCGTGGGCGTGACTCGGCATTGGGCAGCAGGCCCGCTGTTGTGGGGGCTGTGGACCACGCTTTGGCTGTCAGTGGTTTCCGGTGTCCTGGGTTTGCTGATCGGTCTGGTCACCGGCCTCTGTCGGCTGTCGAACAACCCGACCCTGCGCGACCTCTCGACGATTTATGTCGAACTGGTGCGCGGCACGCCGCTGCTGGTGCAGATCTTCATTTTCTACTTCTTCATCGGCACGGTGATGAACCTGTCCCGCGAGTTCGCCGGGATCGCCGCGCTGTCGCTGTTCACTGGCGCCTACGTGGCGGAGATCATCCGCTCCGGCGTGCAATCGATTGCCCGTGGCCAGAACGAAGCAGCGCGCTCGCTCGGTCTGAGTGCCGGTCAATCGATGCGTCACGTGGTGTTGCCGCAAGCGCTGAAACGCGTGCTGCCGCCGCTGGCCGGGCAATTCATCAGTCTGGTCAAGGACACCTCGCTGGTGTCGGTGATCGCCATCACCGAACTGTTAAAAAGCGGCCGCGAGGTCATCACCACCTCGTTCTCGCCGTTCGAGATTTTGTTCTGCGTCGCCGGTCTGTACCTGTTGATCAACCTGCCGCTGTCGAAAATCGCCAGCCGGCTTGAGCGGAGGCTCGCGCAAAGTGATTGAAGTCCGCGATCTGGTAAAAGTCTTCGACACCCGCGGGCAAGTAGTGCGCGCGGTGGATAACGTCAGCACCACGGTGGCCAAAGGCGAAGTGCTGGTGGTGATCGGCCCGTCGGGTTCCGGCAAGTCGACCTTCCTGCGTTGCCTCAATGGCCTGGAACAATTCGATTCCGGCTCGGTGAGCATCGACGGCCTGCAATTGGCCGACCCGAAAACCGACGTCAACGCCTACCGCCGCGAAGTCGGCATGGTGTTCCAGCATTTCAACCTGTTCCCGCACATGACCGTGCTGGAAAACCTCTGTCTAGCGCAGAAAGTCGTGCGCAAGCGCGGCAAGCAAGAGCGCGAAGCCAAGGCGATGGAGTTGCTGCAAAAGGTCGGGATTGCGCAGAAGGCCAACGAATTTCCGTCACGCCTGTCCGGTGGTCAGCAACAGCGCGTGGCGATTGCCCGAGCGCTGGCGATGGAGCCGAAGGTCATGCTGTTCGATGAGCCAACCTCGGCGCTCGACCCGGAAATGGTCGGCGAGGTGCTGGATGTGATGAAGAACCTGGCCGTGGAAGGCATGACCATGGTCTGCGTGACCCACGAAATGGGCTTTGCCCGGGAAGTGGCGGATCGGGTGTTGTTTTTCGATCACGGCAAGCTGCTGGAAGATGCTGCGCCGGCTGAATTCTTTGATGCGCCGAAGGATCCGCGTGCGCAGGCCTTCTTGCGTCAGGTCTTGTAGTACCTGATCGTTCCCACGCTCCGCGTGGGAATGCCGCCCGGGACGCTCCGCGTCCCTTTGCATGCGCGACGCGGAGCGTCACAGGATGCGTTCCCACGCAGAGCGTGGGAACGATCGTTGGGCTAGACCTTAAATCGACCGACCAACATCTGCAGATGCGTCCCCAACCGCGCCAGCTCAACGCTGGACGCCGCGGTCTCTTCACTCGCCGCCGACGTCTGATCCGACACATCCCGCACATTCAGCACGCTACGGTTGATCTCTTCAGCCACCGCACTCTGCTGCTCGGCCGCTGCCGCAATCTGCTGGTTCATCGCCTGAATCGCCGAAACGGTGCGAGTAATGCTTTCCAGCGAACCACCGGCACGGCGGGTCAGCTCAACGCTGCTGTCGGTGAGGGTGCGGCTGTTGTCCATGATCGTTGCCACTTGCTGGGTGCCGTTTTGCAGGCCGACGATAAGTTCTTCGATTTCTTCGGTGGACTTCTGCGTACGTTGCGCAAGGCTGCGCACTTCGTCGGCGACCACGGCAAAACCACGCCCGGCTTCACCGGCACGCGCGGCCTCGATGGCGGCGTTGAGGGCCAGCAGGTTGGTTTGCTGGGCCACGGATTTGATCACGTCGAGGACGCTGCCGATCTTGTCGCTTTCGCGCTTCAGTTCACCCATGGCTTCGGTCGAGTGACCGACTTCAACGGCCAGGCGTTCGATCTGAGCAATCGCTTCGCCGACGACCTTGTCCCCTTCGCGGGCCTGTTGGTCAGCAGCGACGGCGGCTTCGGAAGCCTCTTCGGCGTTACGCGCGACTTCCTGCACGGTGGCGGCCATTTCGTTCATGGCGGTGGCGACCTGGTCGGTCTCGATTTTCTGATTGTTGACCCCGGCGCTGGTCTGCTCGGTCACCGCCGACAGTTCTTCAGCGGCGCTGGCGATCTGGGTGACGCCATCGCTGATCCCGCCGACCAGTTCACGCAGGCCTTGGGTCATGCTCTGCATCGAACGTTGCAGTTGGCCGAGTTCGTCGCGACGCAGGGAAACCAAGTTGTGCGTCAGGTCGCCCGCAGCCACGCGCTCGGCGACTTTCAGGGTCTGGTTCAGCGGGATGATGATCTGGCGGGTGATTGCCCAGGCGGCCAGCAGACCGAACGCTACGGCCAGTGCGGTGGCGATCAGCAGCAAGTTTTTGGCACGTGCGGCATCGGTGTCACGTACGACGGTTTGCGATTCAGTCAGTTTCTTGCTGACGGCGATCAAAATGTCACCCTGAGCAGACATGTTGACCAGTGCTGCAGCGTTTTTTACTTGAGAATCACGGAATTGAGCCACGGCTGCACGGTAAGCCTTGAGCGACTCGGTGGCTTGCTGCAGGTTGGCGATATGCTGATCTGGGACGCGGGACGGCAGGCTTTCGAGGTTTTTCAGGGCATTGTCGATCGCGGTCAGGGCTGGTTGCTCGGCATCGGCCTTACCGCTGTAGGTGTAACCGCGCACCTGATATCGCGCTTGCTGCAGCAGCTTGCTCAGTTCGATCACCGCGTTGTATTGCGCGATGCTGTCGCCTTGCAGCAGCGCGCTCTCGACCGCGCCGACCTTGGACACGGCATTGTCGGCATTGGCGCCCAGCTTGCTGCGTGCGTCTTCACGCTGCACGGTGGCCTGCGTCATTTCACCGAAGGCACGCTTGTATTCGGCCACGGCAGCCAATTGTTGATCGACCATCGCCACATCGGACGGCTGCTCGATCATGCCGCGTGCCGATTGCAGGCCGCTTTCGAGTTTGCTCAGGAATTCGTTGACCGTGCCCGGTCCCTGCTCGCCGCGACGCATGTCGTAATCCATGCGCGCCAGGCGCAGGTCCTTGGTCAGCTCATTGAGGCTGGAGATAAAACCCAGCTTGTCACCACGGCTGATGATGCCGCTCATGCCGGTCCAGCCGGTGAAGGTGATCAACAGTGTCAGCAACAGCACCAGGCCGAAACCGATGCCCAGCTTGCGTTTGACGCTGACGTTTCCAAGACTCTCGGCTAACCAACGGTACATGCGACGACTCCCCGACCACTAATTGGACTTATGGAGAGGGTATCGGCCGAATAATGGCAATCTGTAACACCATTTATCCGGGACGCCGCCATCCTGTAGGAGCTGTCGAGTGAAACGAGGCTGCGATCTTTTGATCTTGTTTTGTTGAAGCAAAATTAAAAGATCGTCCGATCGCGGCCCGAGCCTTCGGCAGCTCCTACACGGGAGCGGAGTTGAACTTAGAAGAGCCGGGCGAGCAGGGCGGTGACGGCGGTTTCGACGCGCAGGATGCGCTCGCCGAGTTGCACCGGTTGCAGGCCCGATTTGGCCAGCAAATCTATTTCGTAGGGGATCCAGCCACCTTCGGGACCGATGGCCAGGGTGACGGGTTCGCTGAGGGCGCGTGGGCACGGCGGGTAGTTACCGGGATGGCCGACCAGACCGAGGGTGCCGTCGGTAATCGCCGGCAGCCGATCCTCAACAAACGGCTTGAAGCGCTTCTCGATGATGATTTCCGGCAGCACGGTGTCGCGGGCCTGTTCGAGGCCGAGGATCAAATTTTCGCGAATCGCCTCAGGCTCAAGAAACGGCGTCTGCCAGAAACTCTTCTCGACCCGATAGCTGTTGACCAGAATCACCTTCGACACGCCCATGGTCGCCACGGTCTGAAACACCCGGCGGAGCATTTTCGGCCGCGGCAGGGCGAGTACCAGTGTCAGCGGCAGCTTGGCAGGTGGCGGCTGATCCAGGCTGACGCGCAGCTCGGCTTCACCTGTTTCCAGTCGCAGCAGTTCAGCCGTGCCCATCAGCCCGTTGATACGGCCAACGCGCAGGCTGTCACCAACTTCCGAACGGTGAACTTCCTGCATATGGGTCAGGCGGCGATCACGCAGCACCACACGGTCGGCCGCAATGAAGTCAGCCTCTTCGAGCAACAGCAGGTTCATGCCTGGGTCGCTGGCGGCTGGTCGTTGTGGTCGTCGGCCGGGTTTTCTTCCGGACGTTCGCGCTTGCTGATCAAGCCACCGAACAGGATGCCGATTTCAAACAACATCCACATCGGCACGGCTAGCAGGGTCTGCGAGAAAATGTCCGGCGGCGTCAGGATCATGCCGACCACGAAGCAGCCGATGATCACGTACGGGCGGATCTTCTTCAGGTAGGCAACGTCGACCACGCCAATCCACACCAGCAGCACCACGGCCACCGGGATCTCGAACGCCACGCCGAAGGCGAAGAACAGCGTCATGACGAAATCGAGGTAACTGGCGATGTCGGTCATCATTTCCACGCCGGCCGGGGTGGCGGCAGCGAAGAACTTGAAGATCAGCGGGAACACGAAGTAATAGGCGAACGCCATGCCGGTATAGAACAGCAGGATGCTGGACACCAGCAGTGGCACCGCGATGCGTTTCTCATGTTTGTACAGACCTGGCGCGATAAAGCCCCAGATCTGATGCAGGATCACCGGGATCGCGAGGAACAGCGAAACCATCATCGTCAGCTTCAGCGGCGTCAGGAACGGCGACGACACGTCGGTGGCGATCATCGTCGCGCCGACCGGCAGGTACTGGCGCAGCGGCGTCGAGACGAAGGTATAGATCTGCTGGGTGAACGCAAACAGCCCGGCGAAGATGATGAAGATCGCCGCCACACAACGCAGCAGGCGGGTGCGCAACTCGGTGAGGTGCGAAACCAGCGGCATGTGCTGGTCGTTTTCGGGGAGATCGCTCATGGGGCTCGCGGCGGCAAAGTGGTGTCGTGAGGCGCAGGTGTGATCGGCGCGGCGGTTGGCGCAACGTGTTCAACAGATTGTTCCACAGCGGCTGGCGCCGGCTCTGTCGGTGCTACAACGGCAGCGGGTGCCGGTGCTGGCGTAACAGGCGCGGTCGGCGCATGAATCGTCTGCTGACCCACATGCTCAACCGGCGTCGGTTCTTGCTGAACCGGATTGAAAATCTTCCGCGCCTCCTGCTCCAGCGACAGAATGTGCTCGTTGTGCAGTTGCCGACGGATTTCGTCAGCACCGATTTCACGTTCAACTTCCTGTTTGATCGCGTTGAAGCTGCGCTTCAGCCGTCCGACCCACAGGCCGGCGGTGCGTGCAGCGCCCGGCAGACGCTCGGGGCCCAGCACCAGCAGGGCGACGAGGCCGACGAGCAGCAGTTCAGAGAAGCTGATACCAAACATTAGTCAGTGCTCACACGTCTTTGCGGATCGGCTCTTCGACTTTCTGCGCCTGCACGTCGATGGTGTGCGGCGGATTGGCCTGAGCGGTGGCTTGCGGCTGCACCGGTGGCACTGGCTGCGCAGGTGTCACGGTTGGATCGGCAGCCGGTTTTTCATCGTCGTTCATGGCTTTGCGGAAGCCCTTGATCGACTCGCCAACGTCGGTGCCGAGGTTTTTCAGTTTCTTGGTGCCGAACACCAGCACCACGACAACCAGAATGACGATCCAGTGTTTCCAGTCAAAAATGCCCATGTTGCTGTTCCTCTCTAAAAATTGTTCAGGCGGACGGACGCGAGGCTTTCTCGACGTGTCCGGACAGGCCGAAGCGACGATCCAGTTCATCCAGCACGGCCTGCGGATGCTGCCCCAGTTGGGCGAGCATGACCATGCTGTGGAACCACAGGTCGGCGGTCTCGTAGATCACGTCGCTGCAGTCGCCGCTGATGGCGGCGTCCTTGGCGGCAATAATGGTTTCGACCGACTCTTCGCCGACTTTCTCCAGAATCTTGTTCAGGCCCTTGTGATACAGACTAGCCACATACGAGCTGTCGGCGGCTGCGCCTTTGCGCTCTTCAAGT
The DNA here is from genome assembly GCF_900187475.1 of Pseudomonas sp. Irchel s3h9. Classification (NCBI taxonomy): domain Bacteria; kingdom Pseudomonadati; phylum Pseudomonadota; class Gammaproteobacteria; order Pseudomonadales; family Pseudomonadaceae; genus Pseudomonas; species Pseudomonas sp. Irchel s3h9. The sequence goes on from NZ_FYDH01000001.1 coordinate 282,723, forward strand.
ACCTGAGCGAGGCGGGTCAGGGTGTCACTCATGTTTGTGTCCTGCGGAATAGATAGCGTGCGGGTCTTTCAGGACTGGGTCGACTGTCTTCCAGTCGCCGTTTTCGAAGACACGGTAAAAGCAGCTTTGACGGCCGGTATGGCAAGCGATGTCGCCGATCTGTTCAACCATCAGGATGATCACGTCGGCGTCACAGTCCAGACGCATCTCATGCAAGGTCTGCACATGGCCGGACTCTTCGCCCTTGCGCCACAGCTTGCCACGGGAACGTGACCAGTAGATTGCACGGTTTTCCGCAGCGGTCAGTTCGAGCGCTTCGCGGTTCATCCAGGCCATCATCAGCACGCGTCCGGTCTTGTGATCCTGGGCAATCGCCGGCACCAGGCCATCAGCGTCCCATTTGATCTCGTCCAGCCAGTTTTTCATCTTCGACTCCGACAGCGAACCCCACACTTCAATAGTCGGGTTCAGGCATTGAAACAGTGTGCCAGCCGTTCACGAAACTGGCTATCGGCGAACGACCAGATACAAGCCGACTGCCACCATGATTCCGGCCGGCCAATGCCCCAATTCGTGCAGCGGGCCACCGATGGTCAGGATCACCCCGCCCGCCAGATGCGCGCAACCGAGCAGGCGCAGGAACCAGTCGTCCTTGCGTTTGTGCCACGGTGGCGGCGGGTCATAGGCGTGCGGCTGGGACATGCGTTCGAGCAGATCGCGGGCCATGTTGGCCAGATGCGGAAGCTGTTCGAACTGGCTCTGCACGTTGCCCAGCAAGGCTTTCGGGCTGACGCGCTCGCGCATCCAGCGCTCGAGGAATGGCTGCGCGGTGTTCCACAGATCCAGATCCGGATACAACTGACGACCGAGGCCTTCAATGTTTAACAGGGTCTTTTGCAGCAGCACCAGTTGCGGCTGCACTTCCATGTTGAAGCGCCGTGCGGTCTGGAACAGGCGCATCAGCACCTGGCCAAATGAAATATCTTTTAACGGTTTTTCGAAGATCGGTTCGCACACCGTACGGATCGCCGCTTCGAATTCGTTGAGTTTGGTTTCCGCCGGCACCCAGCCCGAATCGATGTGCAATTGCGCCACGCGACGGTAGTCACGCTTGAAGAACGCGAACAGGTTGCGCGCCAGATAATCCTGGTCTTCCGGGGTCAGGCTGCCGACGATGCCGCAGTCGATCGCGATGTATTGCGGGCTCCACGGGTTGACGGTGCTGACGAAGATGTTGCCCGGGTGCATGTCGGCGTGGAAGAAACTGTCGCGGAACACTTGGGTGAAGAAAATCTCCACACCGCGCTCGGCGAGCATTTTCATGTCGGTACGCTGGTCGGCAAGGGTCGCCAGATCGGTGACCTGGATGCCGTAGATACGCTCCATCACCAGCACTTTCGGTCGGCACCAGTCCCAATAGACTTGCGGCACGTAGAGCAGCGGCGAACCTTCGAAGTTACGCTTCAACTGGCTGGCGTTGGCCGCCTCGCGCAGCAGATCGAGTTCGTCGTAGATGGTTTTTTCGTAGTCCTGGACCACGTCGACCGGGTGCAGCAGGCGCGCATCGGCGGAGAGTTTTTCGGCAGTGCGGGCGAGGATAAACAGCCACGCCAGATCCTGCGCGATGATCGGCTTCAGACCCGGCCGGATCACTTTGACCACCACTTCTTCGCCGGTTTTCAGCTGCGCGGCATGTACCTGCGCCACGGAGGCTGAGGCCAGTGGCTCAACGTCGAAACGGCTGAACACGTCGCTGATCTTCTTGCCCAACTGTTCTTCGATCAGCTTGATCGACAGCTGCGAATCGAACGGCGGCACGCGGTCCTGCAACAGCATCAGCTCATCGGCGATGTCTTCCGGCAGCAGGTCGCGGCGGGTCGAAAGAATCTGCCCGAACTTGATGAAGATCGGTCCCAGATCCTGCAACGCCAGACGCAGACGCGCGCCCCGGCTCAGGTCCAGCGGCTTGCGCGGGAACCAGCGCCACGGCAGCACGTAGCGCAGCGCCAAGAGAAACCAGGGCAGCGGCAGATCGAACAGCAGGTCATCGAGGCGGTAGCGGATCACGACGCGCTGGATGCGCAATAGACGGCGGACGGCAAGCAGCTTCATGCGTTATCGCTTGGGTCGAGGGATCGGGAAAGGCGCTCGAAACGCGCCTCGAGACGTTCCAGATCAAGTTTGATCCGGTCCAGTTCGCTGAATCGCGCTTCGGCTTCGCGCTGCCCGACGAGGGTGCGCGATTCTTCGGCGAGGTATTCGGCGAGGTTCTGGTTGAGGCTGGCAAATCCTTGTTGATACCAGCGTGCGCGGCTGCGCAGATGGCCACCGACCAGTTGCGTGGCGACCGGGCCGAGCCAGCGCGAGAGTTCGTACTCCCAGTCCAGCTCAAGGTCTTGCAGCACACCGGCCAGCTCCAGCAGCAAGCCGCTGTCGCCATCGAGCTCGACTTCCGGGGCATGCAGCACTGCGGTCTTGTCTTTGCTCACGGCCAGTTTGATCAGGCTCGAGGCCGGCGCACGCAGGGTGCAGTCGACACCGGTTTCCCAATGCGAGGCCAGCATCAGACCTTCATCACTCGGCAGGATGAACAGTTGCAGCGCCGGGCTGCGGCAGTCGACGGCAATCACCTTGCCGGTCAAATGCGCCAGCCGCGGCAGCGCCGTGCTGTCGAGACGCAGCACCCGGTTGAGGCCGAGTTCAACGCTGGCGAGCAGCCCGGTGAGCAACATCAGGGCTTGATGCCGCGGTGCAGGGCGACGATGCCTGCGGTCATGTTGTGATAGGTCACGCGGTCGAAACCGGCGTCGACCATCATCGACTTCAGGGTTTCCTGATTCGGATGCATGCGGATCGATTCGGCCAGGTAGCGATAGCTTTCCGAGTCGTTGGTGATCAGCTTGCCCATCAGCGGCATGAAGGCGAACGAATAAGCGTCGTAGGCTTTCGACATCAGCGCGTTGGTCGGTTTGGAGAATTCCAGCACCAGCAGACGACCGCCGGGCTTGAGCACGCGCAGCATCGAACGCAAGGCGTCTTCTTTGTGCGTCACGTTGCGCAGGCCGAAAGCGATGGTCACGCAGTCGAAGTGGTTGTCCGGGAACGGCAGTTTTTCCGCGTCCGCCTGAACGAATTCGACGTTGCCAGCGACACCCAGATCGAGCAGGCGGTCACGGCCGACCTTGAGCATCGATTCGTTGATGTCGGCCAATACCACCTGACCGGTCGGGCCGACCAGGTGCGAGAACTTTTTGGTCAGGTCACCGGTACCGCCGGCGATGTCCAGCACGCGGTTACCGCTGCGTACGCCCGACAGTTCGATCGCGAAACGCTTCCACAGGCGGTGCATGCCGCCCGACAGAAGGTCGTTCATCAAGTCGTATTTCGCGGCTACCGAGTGGAAAACTTCAGCGACTTTTTCCGCTTTCTGGCTTTCCGGAACGTTTTTGAAGCCGAAGTGAGTGGTGGGTTCGGCATCGCTGCCTTTGCGCTGATCAGTCATATCGCTGTCACCAAAAGAGAATGCGCGACATTCTAATCCCCAAGCCATGCTTTGTCTTGGAATGGCTAAAGGTAAGATGGGCAATCCTCGGGACGATTTGCCGCAGCGGCGGTCAAGATTTACCGACACATCTTTTTAAATCAGGAGTCATGTAATGGCCAAAATCACTGTTGAGCGTGCCCACAACCTGGGTAAGGAAGCCGCCCGCGAGAAGGCCGACAAGCTGGCGCAAAAACTCTCCGATCAATATGGCCTTGAGCCGCAATGGTCGGGCGATACCCTGAACCTCAAGCGTTCGGGCGTGAAAGGCGCGGTGCATGTGGCGGACGATTCGATCAAGGTCGATGTGGAGTTGGGCATCATGATGTCGGCCATGAGCGGCATGATCAAAGCCGAAATCGAAAAAGCCCTCGACAAGGCTTTGGTCTGAAACACGATCCCTTGTAGGAGTGAGCCTGCTCGCGATAGCGGTCTGTCAGTCGACTCCATTTTTGACTGATACACCGCTATCGCGAGCAGGCTCACTCCTACATTTGTTTTGTGGTGCTCCCTCTGTTTATGTCAGTTGTTAGGGTGCCGTTTCTAATTTTTCTGCCTACTTTGTGCCTGAGCCCGACACTTTTCCGGGCAGTTCCTCAAACCTTCTGCGCGTGAGGTGCACCATGGCCAAAGTCATTTTGAAGAAAAAAATCGACGCTTCGACTTCTGCTCTGAGCGACGTCAAATCCTATGCCCGCAAGATCTGGCTGGCAGGCCTGGGTGCCTACGCCAAGGTCGGCCAAGAGGGCAGCGACTACTTTCAAGAGCTGATCAAGGCTGGTCAAACTGTTGAAAAGAAAGGCAAAAAAGCCGTCACCGAAAAACTCGAAGCGGCCAACGCCGAGATCGATGAAGCCAAGAGCGAAGTCAGCTCGTTCAAAGGTCGTGTCGAAGTTCAGCTCGACAAGGTCGAGAAGGCGTTCGACTCCCGTGTAGCAAGCGCCTTGAATCGTATCGGCATTCCGTCTAAACATGACGTTGAGACACTCTCTGCTAAGCTCGATGAGCTGACGGCATTGCTCGAACGCGTCGCGCGTAAATCTTAAGGAGAACGGGATGGCTGGTAAAAAGAACACCGATAAAGAAGGCAGCTCGTGGATCGGGAAAGTCGAAGACTACTCCCGCAAAATCTGGCTGGCTGGTTTAGGCGTGTACTCGAAGATCGACACTGACGGCAGCAAGCTCTTCGATACATTGGTCAAAGACGGCGAGAAAGCCGAGAAGCTCACCAAATCCGCAGTCGGCAAAAAAGTCGACGCTGCCAAGGATTCCGCTTCTTCGGCCAAGTCGCGCATCAGCGGCGTGAAAGATCGCGCACTGGGCAAATGGGACGAGCTGGAAGGGGCTTTCGACAAGCGCCTGAACAGCGCAATTTCGCGCCTGGGTGTACCGAGCCGCAATGAGGTCAAAGCACTGCATAGCAAGGTGGAAACCTTGACCAAGCAGATCGAAAAACTCACCGGTCTGAAAACCCAACCGGCGGCGAAAACCGCTGCGGCAAAACCGACCGCGAAAACGGCTGCGGCCAAACCAGCAGCCAAGTCTGCTGCCAAGCCACTGGCCAAAGCGGCAGCTAAACCTGCTGCTAAAGCCGCGGCCAAGCCAGCAGCGAAAACCGCAGCCGCCAAGCCTGCAGCCAAAGCCGCAGCCAAACCGGTTGCCGCCAAAGCCGCTGCCAAGCCGGCAGCTAAACCTGCGGTCAAAACTGCAGCGAAACCCGCCGCCAAGCCAGCAGCGAAAACTGCTGCCGCCAAACCGGCTGCCAAGCCTGCAGCGAAACCTGCTGCGGCGAAGAAACCGGCAGTGAAAAAACCGGCCGCGCCGAAAGCCGCTGCGCCGAAACCGGCCGCACCTGCTGCAGCCAAACCTGCCGCTCCGGCAGCTCCGGTGAGTGCGTCGAATTCCGCCGCAGCACCGACTCCGGCGGCCACCCCGACTGCTGCATCGACCCCGTCGACGCCAACCAGTCAGTCCTGATTTTTCAGGGCAAAACAAAACGCCCGGCCTGTGAAGGTCGGGCGTTTTTGTTTGTGCATTTCAAGGCCGCCCCTCACCCCAGCCCTCTCCCAGAGGGAGAGGGGGCCGAACGAGGTGTCTTGCGTCGTACGTCGACCTGAACGATCGAGTCGATTATGGATTCAACAAAACCCTTTCAGGTCGGTGTAGCTCATCAGCATCCCCCAATCAGTCCCCTCTCCCTCCGGGCGGTCCGACGTTTCGGGAGGGCTAGGGTGAGGGGCTTTTGATTCAGTCGTGATCTTCAAGGTATTGCAGGGCCATCCGCTCCGTGGCGACCTTCACCGGCGGCAACAAATGCGGCGCCACCAGCATCATGATCTGGTACACAACCAGCCTCACCTCACCCTCACGATCCAGAATTCGCTGATAATCCAGCGAAAACAGCAACGTCATGGTGATCTGCTCAACCAACTGCCCCAGCGCCTGCGTATCACTGACCAACTGTCCCGAAGCCTTCAACCGCGCGAGCAACGACGCCAGCGTACGCTTCAGCGCATTGAGCAGATGACGAATGCCCTTGGCCAGTTTTGGCAAGCGCCCGGCGAGGTTCGACAGGTCCTGAAACAGGAAGCGGTACTGCGCCAGTCGCTCGACGATCAAATGCAAAAACAGCCAGTAATCCTCCGGCGCCAGTTCCACATCCGAGGGTGGATCAAGCAGTGGCGCCAGTTCACTCTGGAAGCGTTCGAACAGGCCGAGAATCAGCGGTTCCTTGCCATGGAAGTGGTAGTAGAGATTGCCCGGGCTGATCCCCATTTCGTTCGCCACCTCCATGGTGGAGACGTTCGGCTCGCCCTTTTCGTTGAACAGTTGCAAAGCACATTCGAGAATCCGGTCGCGGGTTTTCATCCAGTCTTCTTAGAAAAGTTCGGTTAAGCGTCAGCGCACACGCACGTAAGTACCGGGCGCTGCCTCCATCGGTGGATAGTTCGGGTTGCCGAGGGTAAACGTGGTTTCGTGCTGGGCGCCGGAGCGCTGTTGAATCCACTCCAGCCACTGCGGCCACCAACTGCCATCGACGTGTTTACCATCGTAGTACCAGGCACGCGGGTCGCTGCTCATCTTGCCGTTCTCGACGTAGGCAGCTTTCGGGTTGCTCGGCGGGTTGAGAATGCTCTGCACATGGCCGCTGTTGGACAGCACGAAACGCCGCTCGCCACCGAGCAGCAGGGTCGAGCGATACACCGCATCCCACGGCGTGATGTGGTCGTTCATGCCGGCGACGCTGAAGCTGTCGACGGTGACTTTCTGCAGGTCGATCGGCGTGCCGCACACTTCCAGCCCACCCGGATGGGTCAGCGGGTTGTGTTTGAAGAAGTCCAGCAGGTCGCCGTGAAATGCCGCTGGCAGACGGGTGTTGTCGTTGTTCCAGTAGAGGATGTCGAAGGCCGGCGGCTCTTTGCCCAGCAGGTAATTGTTGACGAAGTAGCTCCAGATCAAATCGTTGGGGCGCATCCAGGCGAAGACCTTGGCCATGTCGCGACCGTCGAGCACGCCTTTCTGGTACGAGCGGCGCTTGGCGGCTTCGAGGGTTTGTTCATCGGCGAAGAGGGTGGCCGGGGTTTCAATCTGGCTGTCGAGCAGGCTGACCAGGTACGTCGCACTGGAGACGCGGCGCAGTTGCCGCTTGGCCTGCAAATGCCCTTGCAGGGCGGCGATGGTCAGGCCGCCAGCGCAGGCGCCCATCAGGTTGACCTCGCGGGCACCGGTGATCGCCCGACAGATGTTCATCGCCTCTTCCACCGCCTCGACATACGTCGACAGGCCCCATTCGCGATGGCGTACATCCGGGTTGCGCCAACTGATCATGAAGGTCTGCAGGCCGTTTTTCAGTGCGTACTGGACGAAGCTGTTGTGTGGGCTGAGGTCGAAAATGTAGTACTTGTTGATTTGCGGCGGCACCACCAGCAGCGGCTTGGCGTACTGCTTTTCGCTCATCGGTCGGTACTGGATCAGCTCAAGCAAATCGTTGCGAAACACCACCGAGCCGGTGGTGGTGGCCACGGTCTTGCCGACCTCGAAAGCCTGTTTGGTCACCTGACGTGGCAGGCCGTCGTTGTGCAGCAAGTCATCGAACAAATGACTGATGCCGCGTACCAGACTGTGCCCGCCGGAGTTGAACAGCTCCTTGACCGCCAGCGGGTTGAGCAAGGTGTTCGACGGCGCCACAGCGTCGTTGAGCAGGGTGAAGGCGAAATGCGCGCGGGCGCGATCGTCATCGCTCATGTTGCTTTCGTCGATCCAGCTTTTGACCTGTTTTTGCCAGGCCAGATAGGCCTGCAGGCTGCGCCGGTAGAACGGATTGAGGCTCCACGCCGGGTCAGCGAAACGGCTGTCGTTCGGATTGGTCGGGTGCAGGGTTTCGCCGAGCAGCACGCGGCCCAATTGACCGCCGAGTTTCAACGCGTGCTTCGCACTGTGAATCGGATTGCGCAGGCCATGGGCGGCGACGCTGCGCAAGGTCGAGATCAGGTCCCGGCCACGCAGGCCGGTGATCGCACTTTGTGCGTTGATGAACACGGCGGGGCTGGGCACTACGCCCGTCGCTGGTTTGTCGCGCATGACTCAACACTCCTTCGTCTTCAGGCCAAAAACAAACTCACCGAACCAGAACACCATAGACGCTGTTGCGGGTTGCTGCCTGCGGGGCGTCCTGCCGCGCACTCTTTAAAGGCCTGCATAAAGCCTGCCGCCGGGGTTAACCGCCGAGCGGTGTCGGATGCGGGTGCATCACCGCGCGCTGACGTTCCTCCTGGAGAAATTTCATGATGATCGGCGCCACCGCTTCGGCGCGGGTAATCAGAAACAGGTGGCCGTCGTCGATGATGTGCAGTTGCGCGTTGGGAATGCGCCAGGCGAGCATGCGCATGTTGATCAGCGGGATCAGCGGATCGTCATCGCCGGCCAGCACCAGCGTTGGCTGATGGATCTTGTGCAGCCAGTGAATGCTGGTCCAGCCGAGGCCGGCGAACAGTTGCCAGTAATAACCGAGCTTGCCCGCCGAACGCACTTTCGCGGCGTGGCTGGCGGCCAGGGTCGGGTCGCGACGGAACGAGCCGCCATAGATCAGCGGGGCGATACGGATCACGTGGGACGGCTGAATGTAGCGCCGCGGACTGGCCATCATCCACAGCACTTTTGGCTTGCCCGGCACCATTACTGCACCGGCCGCGGTCGCCGCGAGCACCAGTTTCTTGCAGCGCTCGGGGTAGTCGTAAGCGAACTGCTGCGCCAGTGCGCCGCCCCACGACACGCCGATGACGTTGACCTGGCCGTAGTCGAGGTAATCGAGCATCCGTGACGTCAGTTTGGCCAGCCCTGGAAAGCGATACGGCCGGTTCGGCGTCGAGGAACCGCCGACACCGGGCACGTCAAAGGCGATCACTTCCAGATCCGGGTCCAGCGCCGCGACAAACGGAAACACCAGCTCCAGGTTGGCGCCGATGCCGTTGAAAATCAGCAAGGGCGTCAAGTGAGGCTTGCCGGGGCGTACCGCCGTGCGGAGGGTCTGGCCATCCAGATCGACGGTACGGAATATGAACGGTTGCGGCATGCGTCAGGCCCTGTGGATTTAAATTCACCACACCCCGTGTAGGAGCTGCCGAAGGCTGCTCCTACACGGGGTGTGGTGGTGTCAGTTACCGCTCGTGAACGTATGTGCCCGGCGAGGCTTCACCGGCCGGGTACGCTTTGTTGCCCAGTTTCAGCGGGGCCTTTTTCAGGTTGCCCGAGCGCTCGGCCTGCCACGTCTGCCAGTACAGCCACCAGGAGTCGGTGTGCTTGGTCGAGTTCTCTTGCCACTCATCGGCATTGGCCGCCATTTCTTCGCCGGTCATGTAGCGCGATTTCGGGTTGCCCGGCGGGTTGAGAATGCTCTGGATATGCCCGCTGCTCGACAACACGAACTCGACCTTGCCACCAAACAACTGCGCCGACTTGTAGCAGGACTTCCACGGCGTGATGTGGTCGTTGGTGCCGGCCAGCGAGAAGATGTCGGCCGTGACCTGCTTGAGGTCGATCGGCGTGCCGCACACTTCCAGTGCATTCGGGCGGATCAGTGGGTTGTTTTTGAACATCTCGATCAGGTCGCCATGGAACGCGGCGGGCAGGCGGGTGGTGTCGTTGTTCCAGAACAGGATGTCGAACACCGGCGGCTCGTTGCCGAGCAGGTAGTTATTGACCCAGTAGTTCCAGATCAGATCGTTCGGGCGCATCCAGGCGAAGACCTTGGCCATGTCTTTGCCTTCCAGTACACCGGCCTGATAGGAGTGGCGCTTGGCGGTCTCCAGAGTCTGCTCGTCGACGAACAGGGCGACGTCGCTGTCCAGCGTCGTGTCGAGCACGCTGACCAGCAGCGTGAGGGCATTGACCTTCTTCTCGCCGATCGCCGCGTAATGGCCGAGCAGGGCGGTGCAGGTGATGCCACCGGAGCAGGCACCGAGCATGTTCACGTCTTTGCTGCCGGTGATCGCGGTCACCACGTCGACCGCTTCTTTCAGGGCATCGATGTACGTCGACAGGCCCCACTCGCGCTGGGCCTTAGTCGGGTTGCGCCAGCTGACGATAAACGTCTGCACGTTATTGCGCAGGCAGAAGCGCGCCAGACTCTTGTCCGGGCTCAAATCGAATACGTAGAACTTGTTGATCTGCGGCGGCACCACCAGCAATGGGCGCTCGTGGACTTGCTCGGTGATCGGCTTGTACTGGATCAGCTCCAGCACGTCGTTGCGAAACACCACCGCGCCTTCGGTCACGCCGAGGCTCTTGCCGACTTCGAACGCGCCCATGTTGACCTGGCTCGGCATGCCGCCGTTGTGCACCAGATCCTTGGCCAGATGCGAGAGGCCGTCGAGCAGGCTTTTGCCGCCGGTTTCGAAGAAGCGTTTGACTGCTGCGGGGTTGGCCGCCGTGTTGGTCGGGGCCATGGCTTCAGTCATCAGGTTGATGACAAAGTGGCCGCGCGCGATGTCTTTGGGTGACAGGCTGCTGTCATCGATCCAGGCATGAAGTTCCTTGCGCCACGCCAGGTAAGTTTGCAGATAACGTTTGTAGAGCGGGTTCTGGCTCCACGCAGGATCAGCGAAGCGACGGTCATCGCCTGCCGGTTGCAGTTCGGATTTGCCGAACAGCACGTTCTTCAGTTCGAGGCCGAAATGGGTGACGTGCCTGGCACTATGGATCGGTTGTTTGATGGCCTGTTTCAGCACCATACGAGCAGAGGCCAGCAGATCCTTTCCGCGTAGCCCAACGACGGGATTAAGCCCCAGGGTGTTTTCCGAGGCTTGGTACTTCAGGTCATCGTTATTCTTGTTACTCATCTACGACGCTCCATTGTCCTGAGACGAGTACCCGGTTTTCTGCTGTGCAGTTCCACAGCCAATGCCAGGTACTACTGCTCGGGTGACCGTTAATTCTGCATAGCTGCTTTACAGTCGTAGAGCACTGCAGGGAACTTGCCAGCTCCATTGGTTACCCGAGTTTAATTTTTTTCGCAAGCAGGCCGATCCTCGGCCACACAGCAGAGCATTCAAACAGATGAATTTAGAAAATGCCCTCTAATGAGCGCAAGGCTCGGACTAGAGCATCAGCTTGACGATCGACTCGCTCGGGTCGCGGGTTTTTCCGGCGGCTTTGAGCTCGGCCAGATAATCGGCCCAGAGTGCGTCATAACGTCGCCCCAGCTCGTAGAGATAATCCCAGGTGAACAAGCCACTGTCGTGACCGTCGTCGAAGGTCAGTTTCAGTGCGTAGTGACCGGCCGGTTCCAGCTTGCTCAGACCAACGTTGAGCTTGCCGAATTGCAGGATCGGTTTGCCGTGGCCCTGGACTTCAGCGGAGGGCGAATGCACGCGCAGGAATTCGGCGGGCAAGGTGTATTCCTCGCCGGACGAATAGGTAAGCGTCAGGGTTTTCGAGGCTTTGTGCAGTTTGATGTCGGTGGGGATCATGAGCAGGTATCCGTCTTGTGCGGAACCTTGTGGGAGCGAGCTTGCTCGCGAAAGCGGTGGTTCAGCCAACACAAAGGTTGAATGTAACGCCGTCTTCGCGAGCAGGCTCGCTCCCACAGTTCCATTACATCTGTAAGTATGGCTTACAGGATATAACGGGACAGGTCTTCGTTCTGCGCCAATTCGCCGAGGTGGCTGTTGACGTATTCGGCGTCGATCAGAATCGGCTTCTCATCGTGGGTGCTGGCCAGATCGCCGGCACTGAACGAAACCTCTTCGAGCAGACGCTCAAGCAGCGTGTGCAAGCGACGGGCACCGATGTTTTCGGTTTTCTCGTTGACCTGCCAGGCGATCTCCGCCAGACGCTTGATGCCTTCCGGCTGGAACTGGATGTTCAGGCCTTCGGTTTTCAGCAGTGCGCAATATTGTTCGGTGAGCGAAGCGTGCGGCTCGCTGAGGATGCGCTCGAAGTCTTCCGGGCTCAGGGCCTTGAGTTCGACGCGGATCGGCAGGCGACCTTGCAACTCAGGCACCAGATCGCTCGGCTTGCTCAGGTGGAACGCACCGGAGGCGATAAACAGGATGTGGTCGGTCTTGACCATGCCCAGTTTGGTGTTGACGGTGCAGCCTTCGATCAGCGGCAGCAGGTCGCGCTGCACGCCTTCACGGGACACATCGGCGCCGCCGACGTTGCCGCGCTTGGCGACTTTGTCGATCTCGTCGATGAACACGATGCCGTGCTGTTCAACCGCTTCCAGCGCTTTGGCTTTCAGCTCTTCTTCGTTGACCAGACGCCCGGCTTCTTCGTCGCGCACTAGCTTTAGCGCTTCTTTGACCTTGAGCTTGCGCGCCTTCTTCTTGCCCTTGCCCATGTTGGCGAACAAGGACTGCAACTGGTTGGTCATTTCTTCCATGCCGGGCGGCGTGGCGATTTCGATGCCGGCGACTTCGGCCACTTCGATTTCGATTTCCTTGTCATCCAGCTGACCTTCGCGCAGGCGCTTGCGGAACAGCTGGCGCGTGTTGGAATCGCTGCTTGGCGTTTCTTCATTGCTGAAGCCCATGCGCGCCGGCGGCAGCAGTGCGTCGAGGATACGATCCTCGGCAGCGTCTTCGGCGCGATGGCGAACGCGGGTCATTTCCTGCTCACGGAGCATCTTGATCGCGGCGTCGGCCAGATCACGGATGATCGATTCGACGTCACGACCGACGTAGCCGACTTCGGTGAACTTGGTCGCTTCGACCTTGATGAACGGTGCGTTGGCCAGTTTCGCCAGGCGACGGGCGATCTCGGTTTTACCGACACCGGTCGGGCCGATCATCAGGATGTTCTTCGGGGTCACTTCAACACGCAGCTCTTCAGGCAGCTGCATGCGGCGCCAGCGGTTGCGCAGGGCAATCGCGACGGCGCGCTTGGCATCGTCCTGGCCGATGATGTGGCGGTTGAGTTCGTGGACGATTTCGCGGGGAGTCATGGACATAATAATTGACGGTCCTCAAGCAGAAACAAGCCGTGGCACAGGGCCGCGTCAGGCTTATTCAGCGAGATCCTGCTCCTCAATGGTCTGAGTGTGGTTGGTGAATACACAGATGTCGCCGGCGATACCGAGGGCGGTTTCGACGATTTCACGGGCCGACAGATCGGTCTTTTTCAGCAGGGCGCTGGCCGCGGCTTGCGCGTAGCCGCCGCCGGAACCCATGGCGATCAGGCCGTCTTCGGGCTCGACCACATCACCGTTGCCGGTAATGATCAGCGAGGCGTCCTTGTTGGCGACCGCGAGCATGGCTTCGAGGCGGCTCAGGGAGCGGTCGGTGCGCCATTCTTTGGCGAGTTCGACAGCGGCGCGCACCAGGTGGCCCTGATGTTTTTCAAGTTGGCCTTCGAAACGTTCGAAGAGGGTAAATGCGTCGGCGGTGGCACCGGCAAAACCGGCGATGACCTGGCCGTGGTACAGGCGACGGACTTTTTTCGCGTTGCCTTTCATCACGGTATTGCCGAGAGAAACCTGGCCGTCGCCGCCCATGACGACTTTGCCGTGACGGCGGACTGAAACGATGGTGGTCAAGGGAAGAGTCTCCACACAGCGGGGCGAAAGTGCCTTATGCCCATTCATATGGGGGTGCTGGAGAGGATTTCAACCGTAGCGCGGCAGAGGGGACGAGCGGCGTGTTGCACCTGATCGTTCCCACGCAGAGCGTGGGAACGATCGGCGGTGATCAGCGGCTCTGGCGTTGTTGTAACAACAGGTTGCTGAAGCCGGCGCCAGCCAGTTGTTTCTGTGCAGTAGTCAGTTGCTCACGGTTGCTGAACGGCCCGACCAAAACGCGATACCAGGTTTCATCCTTCACCGTGCCGGACTCAACCGCTACCGCCTGACCGAGCAGAATGATCTGCGCACGAACCTTGTCAGCATCGGTTTCCTTGCGGAACGAGCCGGCCTGCAAGAAGAACTTGGTTACCGGTGCCGCTTTGCTCACCGGCGGTGCTGGTGGCGGGGTAATCCCGGCCAACGCTGCCTGCGCGCGCGCGGTGTCGATCTTCGCCGCTTCCGCCGGGGTCACCGGCGTGGTCGGAATGGCCGGCACTTGTGGCGTCGGCAAGGTCTTCTCCGGGACGGCGTCCGGCGGCACGATCACTTCCGATTCCGGCAGCAGGGTGTAGAAGTCGTACTTCGGCTTCACCGGTTGCGTCGGGCTCGGCGGGGTCTTGTTGGCCTCGGCGATCTTCGACGCTTTCTGCTGTTGCGCCTGTTCGACTTTCTCGCGCTTGACCGTGTCGCTGCCCTTGCCCGGCTCCAGCTTCATCAGAAACACGATGAACGCGCCGACCGTGAGGCCGATGGCCATCCACAGCCAACCCGGAATCGGTTGCTTCGCAGGAGCTTGGTAACGGCTGGCGCCACGCTTGGGTGCAGGTTTTTTCTTGGCAGCCAACTTACATACGCTCCAGAGTTTCCAGACCCAACAGCTCCAGGCCTTGCTTGAGGGTGCGACCGGTCAACGCGGCCAGGCGCAGACGGCTCTGCATCTGGGCCGGGGTTTCGGCGGCGAGGATCGGGCAGTTCTCGTAGAAGCTGGAGAACAGACCGGCAACGTCGTACAGATAAGTGCAGAGAATGTGCGGCGTGCCTTTGTCGGACACGTTGTTCAGCACTTCGCCGAACTGCGCCAGTTTCGCCGCCAGCTCTTGCTCATGTGCGGCTTCCAGCACAATCTGGCCATCGACTTCGCTGAAGTCCTTGCCCAGTTTGCGGAACACGCCGGCGACGCGGGTGTAGGCGTAGAGCAGGTACGGTGCGGTGTTGCCTTCGAAGTTCAGCATCAGGTCGAAGTTGAAGCTGTAGTCGCTGGTGCGGTGCTTCGACAGGTCGGCGTATTTCACCGCGCCGATGCCGACGACTTTGGCGATGTTGCGCAGCTCGTCTTCGGCCAGTTCCGGGTTCTTCTCTTTCACCAGGTTGTAGGCGCGTTCCTGCGCTTCGGTGAGCAGATCGATCAGCTTCACGGTGCCGCCGTCACGGGTCTTGAACGGACGGCCATCGGCGCCGTTCATGGTGCCGAAGCCCATGTGTTCCATCTCCATCGGATGGGTGACGAAACCGGCCTTGCGCGCCACGGCGAAGACTTGCTGGAAGTGCAAGGCCTGACGCTGGTCGACGAAGTACAGCGCGCGATCGGCTTTCAGTTTGCCGCTGCGGTAGCGCACAGCCGCGAGGTCGGTGGTGGCGTACAGGTAACCGCCGTCAGCCTTGACGATGATCACCGGCAGCGGGTCGCCGTCGGCGTTCTTGAACTCGTCGAGGAACACGCACTGCGCGCCGTTGCTTTCGACCAGCATGCCGGCGGCTTTCAGATCGTTGACCACGTTGATCAGGTCGTCGTTGTAGGCGCTTTCGCCCATCACGTCGGCCATGGTCAGTTTGACGTTGAGCAGTTCGTAGATCTTCTGGCAGTGCGACAGCGAGATATCCTTGAACTTGGTCCACAGCGCCAGGCACTCGGCATCGCCGGCCTGCAGCTTGACCACCAGGCCACGAGCGCGGTCGGCGAATTCTGCGGATTCGTCGAAACGCTGCTTGGCGGCGCGGTAGAAGTTTTCCAGGTCCGACAGCTCATCGCTGGTGATCGGGTTTTCCTGCAGATACGCCATCAGCATGCCGAACTGGGTGCCCCAGTCGCCGACGTGGTTCTGACGGATCACTTCGTCGCCGAGGAATTCCAGTACGCGCGCCACGCCGTCGCCGATGATGGTCGAGCGCAAGTGGCCGACGTGCATCTCTTTGGCCAGGTTCGGTGCCGACAGGTCGACCACGGTGCGCTGCGCCGGGCCAGCCTTGCGCACGCCAATGTGAGCATCAGCCAGTGCGGCATCGAGGCGGTTGGCCAAGGCCTGGGTGTTCTGGAAGAAATTGATGAAGCCCGGGCCGGCGATTTCGGCCTTGGTGACGTTCTCGTCGGCAGGCAGTGCGGCAATGATTTTTTCCGCCAGGTCGCGCGGCTTCATGCCCGCAGGCTTGGCCAGCATCATGGCGATGTTGCTGGCGAAGTCGCCGTGGGTCTTATCACGGGCGTTCTCCACCTGGATCGCCGGCGACAGGCCTTCAGGCAACACACCTTCGTTGACGAGTTGGGTGAGGGCTTGTTGGATCAGCTGGCGAATGGTGTCTTTCATGGTCTTCTCTTTCGACCGCAAGCGCGGCGGGCGCATCGATGCGCGGGTGGAAAAACTGGGCATTATCCGTTGCGAAGACGGGCTTGCCAACCTTAGCAGGCAGCTTATGGATATGTGGTGACATTCAGATCAAAAGATCGCCGCCTGCGGCGGCTCCTACACGGGGATACGCATTTTCCTGTAGGAGTTGCCGAAGGCTGCAATCTTTCGATCTTCAATACAAATCGACGGGATCGACATCCAGCGACCAGCGCACCGCGCGCCCACTCGGCATCTGCTCCAGCACCAGCAACCAACTGGCCAGCAACCGATGCAGCGGCGCCCGTGCTGTCGCCTGCAACAACAGCTGCGCGCGATAACGTCCGGCGCGGCGTTCCATCGGCGCCGGCACTGGCCCGAGCAATTCGATCCCGCTCAGGTTCTGCTCAGCCAGCAGACGCTCAGCCTCGCTGCACGCTTCATCGAGAAAGCCTTCCGCTTGCCCCGGCTTGTGCGCTTCGGCACGCAGCAGTGCCAGATGCGCAAACGGCGGCAACCCGGCGGCGCGGCGCTCGCTCAAGGCCTGTTCGGCGAAGGCGAAATAGCCCTGTTCGGTGAGTTGCACCAATAAAGGATGGTCAGCGAGGTGTGTCTGGATAATCACCTTGCCCGGCTCTTCCGCTCGCCCGGCACGCCCGGCCACCTGCACGATCAGCTGCGCCATGCGCTCGCTTGCGCGGAAGTCGCCGGAGAACAGGCCTCCGTCAGCATCGAGGATCGACACCAGCGTCACCCTTGGAAAATGGTGCCCCTTGGCCAACATCTGCGTGCCGACCAGAATGCACGGCTGGCCCTTCTGGATCGTCGCGAACAGTTGATTCATTGCGTCCTTGCGCGACGTGCTGTCACGGTCGACGCGCAGCACCGGGTAGTCGGGGAATAGAATCGCCAGCCGTTCTTCGGCACGTTCAGTACCCGCGCCGACCGGGCGCAGATCGACCTTGTTGCACTTTGGGCACTGGCGCGGCGTGCGCTCGACGTAGCCACAGTGATGGCAACGCAGTTCGCCGTAGCGCTGGTGCACAGTCATCCGCGCATCGCAGCGCGAACACTCGGACATCCAGCCGCAGTCATGACACAACAGTGTCGGGGCGAAGCCGCGCCGGTTGAGGAACACCAGCACTTGCTGGCCGTTGGCGAGGGTCTGGCCGATGGCTTGCTGCATCGGCCCGGAAATACCGCTGTCCAGTGGACGGCTTTTCACATCCAGCCGCAGGAAGCGTGGCTGCTTGGCACCGCCAGCACGTTCATTCAGGCGTAGGAGGCCGTAACGGCCGGTGTAGGCGTTGTGCAGGCTTTCCAGCGATGGCGTCGCGGAACCGAGGACGATCGGGATGTTTTCCTGCCGCGCACGTACCAGCGCCAGATCGCGGGCGTGGTAGCGCAAACCTTCCTGCTGTTTATAAGAACCGTCGTGCTCTTCATCGATGATGATCAGCCCGGGGTTTTTCATCGGCGTGAACAGCGCTGAACGGGTGCCGATAATAATGTCGGCCTCGCCATCGCGGGCGGCGAGCCAGGCGTCGAGGCGCTCGCGATCATTGACCGCCGAGTGCAGCAGAGCGATGCGCGCGTTGAAGCGCTGCTCGAAACGCGCCAGGGTCTGCGGGCCGAGGTTGATCTCCGGGATCAGCACCAGCGCCTGTTTGCCGGCTTCGAGGGTTTCGCGGATCAGTTGCAAATAGACTTCGGTCTTGCCGCTGCCGGTGACCCCGGCCAGGAGGAACGCGTGATAACTGTCGAACCCGGCACGGATCGCTTCGTAGGCGGCACGTTGCTCGGCGTTGAGTGGCAACTCCGGTTGTGCCAGCCAGTGTTCGTGACGCGCGCCCGGTGCGTGGCGGCGGATTTCCACCTGCACCAGATTTTTCGCCAGCAGCAGATCAAGGCTGTCCTTGCTCAGCATCAGTTTGCTCAGCAACTGATGGGCGACGCCGTGCGGGTGTTGAGCCAGCGTCGCCAGTGCTTCGCGCTGGCGCGGTGCGCGGGCGATGCGCGGATCATCAAGGCTGGCGCCCGGGACGATCGACCAGAAACGCTCCTGCCGCGCCTCGGCCAGCTCGCCTTGGCGCAGCAGGACTGGCAGCGCCCAGCTCAGGGTGTCGCCGAGGCTGTGCTGATAATACTGCGACGTCCACAGGCACAGCTTGAACAGCGCCGGTGGCAGTGGCGCTGTGGCGTCGAGCAGGGCCAGTGCTGGTTTCAGTTTCTCCACCGGCACTTCGCTGGTGTCCGTGACCTCGACCAGAATCCCGATCATCTCGCGTCGACCGAACGGCACTCGCAGGCGCATGCCCGGCTGCAATTGCTCACGCAGCACACCGGCCGGGGCTCGATAGTCGAACAGGCGGCGCAAGGGTGAAGGCAGGGCGAGGCGCAGAATGGCGTCGGGCACGCGGGGGGATCTCTATAAACGGGCGGTATGGCTCGGCACATAACCTTGTAGGAGTGAGCCTGCTCGCGATAGCGGTCTGTCATTCAACATTTATGTCGTCTGAAATACCGCTCTCGCGAGCAGGCTCACTCCTATAAAGGAATCGCGTATTGGGCCGGGAGCCTAGCAGACGGTCGGTCTCGGTGACAGCTTGCGTGTTTGAAAAGGTCTGGTAGAATCCGCGGCCTAATTACGTGCGGTATTCAACAATAGTGTTGGGTGGCGGCACGCTAGCTGAGGAAGACACCATGAAAGCTGATATCCACCCGAATTACCCAGTCATCGCTGTTACCTGCAGCTGTGGCAACAAGTTCGAAACTCGTTCGACTTTCGGCAAAGCTCTGCCAATCGACGTTTGCAACGAATGCCACCCGTTCTACACCGGTAAGCAGAAGACTCTGGACACTGGCGGCCGCGTTCAGCGCTTCGCAGACCGTTTCGGTGCTTTCGGCAAGAAACCTGCTGCTGCAGAGTAAGGTTGAAGGGCCCGGTGGGCTTTTCCTCGTTGCTGAAAAAGGCGTCCCTCGCGGGCGCCTTTTTTGTGTCTGCGATTTGGCTATCCGGCGCGCAGGCCTTCTGTCCGGCGCCTGCGGGACTGGCCAGCGTCACCGTGCAGCGCGTGGTCGATGGCGACACGCTGCGCCTGAGCGACGGTCGCAGCGTACGCATGATCGGCCTCAACACGCCTGAGCTGGGCAGACAGGGCCGCAGCGACGAACCCTTCGCCGTGGCGGCACGCAAACGCCTGCAAGCGCTGGTCGATGCCAGCGGCGGACGTGTCGGTTTGCGCCCCGGCAAGCAAGCCAAAGACCATTACGGGCGTACGCTCGCGCATATTTACAGCACCAGCGGCGCCAATCTCGAAGCGCAAATGCTCGCCGATGGCCTCGGTTTCCAGGTCGCGGTTGCGCCGAATGTCGATCTTGTTGCCTGCCAGCAAGCCGCCGAACGCAGTGCGCGAAAGGCCGGGCTGGGCCTCTGGCGGCAATCACCTGTACTGAAAGCGGAGCAGATCCAGCGCTCGGGTTTCGCCGTGATCAGTGGGCGTGTGAGCAAGGTTCAGCGCAATCGAGGCGGAATCTGGATCGAGTTGCAGGACTCTCTTGTATTGCGCGTTGCTCCCAATCTGGTCAGACAATTTGACAATGCCCGATTGCAGGCGTTGAAAGGCAAGCAGATCGAGGCTCGCGGCTGGATCGTTGATCGTTCCAGGCGCGGTGGATTGCAATCCGGCCAGTCGCGCTGGCTGCTTCCGTTGACGGATCCTTCAATGTTGCAAACGCCGCGCTGAAGAAAAATTGTAGACATTTTTTCTGTCGATTGTGAACAGTCTAGCCCTTGTGCGCCGTGGCTCTTGGCCCAAAGTAGTAGGGCAGGGCGCTTGACAGGGGTGACCGCTCAGTCTTGTGGGGACTTTGCGAGGCGCGTATCCTCGCTGACCAGTCTGTCCAACAGTAAAAAGCGGAATGCCAAAATGTCTGATCTGAAAACTGCCGCTCTCGAATATCATGCCAATCCTCGTCCAGGGAAGCTGAGTGTCGAGCTCACCAAGGCCACTGCTACCGCTCGCGACTTGTCGCTGGCCTACAGCCCCGGCGTAGCTGAACCAGTGCGTGAGATCGCTCGCGATCCTGAACTGGCCTACAAATACACCGGCAAGGGCAACCTGGTTGCAGTCATTTCCGATGGCACCGCGATTCTCGGTCTGGGCAACCTCGGCCCATTGGCTTCCAAGCCGGTAATGGAAGGTAAAGGCGTACTGTTCAAGCGCTTCGCCGGCATCGACGTTTTCGACATCGAGGTCGACTCCGAAAGCCCGCAAGCCTTCATCGATACCGTAAAACGTATCTCCATCACTTTCGGTGGTATCAACCTGGAAGACATCAAGGCACCCGAGTGCTTTGAGATCGAACGTGCTCTGATTGAGCAGTGCGACATTCCGGTATTCCACGATGACCAGCACGGCACCGCGATCGTGACCGCTGCGGGCATGATCAACGCCCTGGAAATCGCTGGCAAAACCCTGCCAGAAGCGAAAATCGTCTGCCTGGGCGCCGGCGCTGCCGCCATCTCCTGCATGAAACTGCTGGTGAGCATGGGCGCACGCATCGAAAACATCTTCATGGTTGACCGTACCGGTGTGATCCACTCCGGCCGTGACGACCTGAACCAGTACAAAGCGGTATTCGCTCACGCCACCGAGAAGCGCAGCCTGGCTGACGCACTGGCAGGCGCTGATGTGTTCGTCGGTCTGTCCGGTCCGAACCTGCTGAGCGCTGAAGGCCTGCTGTCGATGGCGGCCAACCCGATCGTGTTCGCCTGCTCGAACCCGGATCCGGAAATCTCCCCGGAGCTGGCGCACGCTACCCGTAGCGACGTGATCATGGCTACCGGCCGTTCGGACTACCCGAACCAGGTCAACAACGTGCTGGGCTTCCCGTTCATCTTCCGTGGTGCTCTGGACGTTCGCGCCAAGCGCATCAACGAAGAAATGAAAGTGGCTGCCGCCAACGCCCTGCGTGAACTGGCCAAGCTGCCTGTTCCTCAGGACGTGTGCGATGCCTACGGTGGTGCTCCGCTGGAATTCGGCCGTGAGTACATCATTCCGAAGCCAATGGACAAGCGCCTGATCACCCTGATCTCCGACGCTGTGGCCAAAGCCGCGATCGAGACCGGTGTGGCCACCCTGCCGTATCCGAAGAACTACCCGCTGAAAAGCGTGGATGACGTGTTCAACGGCTAAGCCGTTGTAGCGCTTCAAACGAAAGCCCCGGCTCGTGAGAGTCGGGGTTTTTTATTGCCTGAAGATCAAGAACCCCCTCACCCTAGCCCTCTCCCAGGGGGAGAGGGGACTGATTGGGGGATGTTCGGGAGTTACGCCGACCTGAACGTATTGTTTTGAATCCATAATCGACACAGCTCTCTCAGGTCGATGTAGAGCGCTAGACAACTCGGTCAGTCCCCTCTCCCTCCGGGAGAGGGCTAGGGTGAGGGGCTCTAGATCTTCAGCCATAAAAAAGCCCCGCACATCTCACGAAGGCGGGGCTTTTTGCTACTTCAGGATCAGAACAGATCGATCGGCGCCTGCTCATCCGCTGGCAGCGGGCTGCCCGGTACGGCGCCATTACCCAGCTCATTCACCGACGGCGGCGTGTCTTCAGACTTGAACAGCTCGAAATACGCGCCCGGCGTACTCGGCGTCGCCGCACGGCCACTGACCGGATCCACGCGCAGACTCAGCAAACCTTCCGGCTCAGGCTGCACGTGCGGCGGCTTGTCCTTCAGCGCAGCCGACATGTAGTTCATCCAGATCGGCAGCGCCACAGTACCGCCGAACTCGCGACGACCGAGGCTTTCCGGCTGATCGAAGCCAGTCCAGACCGTGGTCACGTAGTCGGCGTTGTAACCGGAGAACCAGGCATCTTTCGATTCGTTGGTGGTACCGGTTTTGCCGGCGATATCGCTGCGGCCCATGGCCAGCGCGCGACGGCCGGTGCCGAGCTTGATCACGTCCTGCAACATGCTGTTGAGGATGTAAGTGGTGCGGCCATCGACAATTCGCTCAGCCACTGCCGGTGTTTGCGGCACGGCCGCGCTGCCCGGCGCCTCGCCCGCAACCGGTGTGGTGTTGACCGTAAACGAATCGGTGTGCGGTGCGGCGATACCGTCCGTCGCCGAACCGCCCTGAGGCACGGTTGGCGGGTTGGCGAGAAACAGCGTATCGCCATTACGGCTTTCGATCTTGTCGATGATGTACGGGGTGATCTTGTAACCGCCGTTGGCGAACGTACTCCAACCGGTCGCAATCTCCATCGGTGTCAGCGTTGCAGTACCCAGCGCCAGCGACAGGTTGGGCGGCAGATCCTGCTTGTTGAAGCCGAAACGGGTGATGTAGTCGATGGTCTTGCCTACGCCCATCGCCTGCAGCAAGCGGATCGACACCAGGTTACGCGACTTGTACAGCGCCTCACGCAGGCGGATCGGGCCGAGGAAGGTGTTGGTGTCGTTCTTCGGGCGCCAGACCTTGTCCAGATATTCGTCGACAAACACGATCGGCGCGTCGTTGACCAGCGTGGCGGCGGTGTAGCCGCTATCCAGCGCGGCACTGTAGACGAACGGCTTGAAGCTCGAGCCGGGCTGACGCTTGGCCTGCATCGCACGGTTGTAGTTGCTCTGTTCGAAGGCGAAACCGCCGACCAGCGAGCGAATCGCGCCGTTCTGCGGATCCAGCGACACCAGCGCACCTTGCGCCTGGGGGATCTGGCTGAACTTCAGTGAATTGTCTTTCTGACGCTGCACGCGAACCAGATCACCGACCGCCGCGACATCCGACGGCTGGCGCGGATTGGCGCCCATGCTGTTGGTGTTGAGGAACGGTCGTGCCCATTTCATGGTGTCCCAGGCGACGTGCTCTTCGCCGGTACGGGTCAGCACTTGCAGGCCGTTCTTGTCGACCTGGGTGACGATGGCCGGCTCCAGGCTGCTGATGGTGCGCTGCTTGGTAAGTTCACTTGCCCAGGCCTCACGGGTCTTGCCCGGCAGACGCGATTCGGGGCCACGGTAGCCGTGACGCTGGTCGTAGGTCATCAAACCTTCGTGCAGCGCGGTGTTGGCCATTTCCTGCAGGTTGCTCGGCACCGTGGTGGTGACGCGGAAACCTTCGGTGTAAGCGTCGCTGCCATAACGGCCGACCATCTCGGCACGAGCCATTTCAGCGATATACGGTGCATTCACTTCCGGGGTCGGCACGTGATAGCTGGCGTTCAGCGGTTCGTTGATCGCAGCGGTGTAGTCCGCTTCGCTGATCTTGCCAAGCTTGTACATGCGCCCGAGGATCCAGTCGCGGCGTTCTTTGCTGCGCGCCGGGTTGGCTAGCGGGTTGAAACGCGACGGGGCTTTCGGCAGGCCGGCGATCATCGCCATCTGCGCCAGGCTGACATCACGGATCGACTTGCCGTAATACACCTGCGCCGCTGCTTCGATGCCATAGGCGCGGTTGCCCAGATAGATCTTGTTCACGTACAGCTCAAGGATTTCATCCTTGGTCAGCTGTCGCTCGATCTGCAGGGCCAGAAGAATTTCGGTGGTTTTGCGCGAGAAGCTGCGTTCGCTAGTCAGGAAGAAGTTCTTCGCTACCTGCATGGTGATGGTGCTGCCGCCGGACTGAATGTGTCCGCTTTTGACCAGTTGGGTCGCG
This sequence comes from Pseudomonas sp. Irchel s3h9, assembly GCF_900187475.1. Classification (NCBI taxonomy): domain Bacteria; kingdom Pseudomonadati; phylum Pseudomonadota; class Gammaproteobacteria; order Pseudomonadales; family Pseudomonadaceae; genus Pseudomonas; species Pseudomonas sp. Irchel s3h9. The sequence continues at coordinate 306,573 of NZ_FYDH01000001.1, forward strand.
GCGCGCATCAGGCTGCTCGGATCGACGCCATAGTGGTTGGCGAAATTGTCGTCTTCAGCACTTAGTAACGCATTAATGAAATTGGGGGGAATGTCGGCGAAACGGATCGGTGTGCGGCGCATTTCGCCAAATTCGGCGATCAACTTGTTGTCGCTGGAGTAGACCCGCAGCGGAATCTGCAACTGAATGCTTCGCAGAGCCTCCACAGACGGCAAACCCGGACTAAGGTAAAGAAACGCGCCGCTGAGACCTAAAAGCAGTCCGCAGAAAACGGCGACGATGGACCAACCGAAAAATTTCAGCAGACGAATCAAGGCTTTTGGACATCCAGTGCAAAGAATGAATTTGGCGACGGGGCTCCGGCTACACACAGAACCATCCGCGCTTGCAGTAAAAAGCGGAAAAAAAACGCTGGGCATTATAAGCACTTTTCTGCTGGGGGCGTCATTTGCGCTTCTGTCAAGACGGGGTGAAGGAACGCAATGCGTATTACAGAGTCCGTAACTCACGGAAAGTCATAGGGAATTGGTAGTGCTGGGACTCTTCAATAAAAAGGCCAATACGTTACTGGGGATCGACATCAGTTCCACGTCAGTGAAGCTGCTGGAACTGAGCCGTCAGGGTGATCGCTACCGGGTCGAGGCGTATGCGGTAGAGCCATTGCCAGTCAACGCCGTGGTCGAAAAGAACATCGCCGAACTTGAAGGCGTGGGTCAGGCCCTGAGCCGTTTACTGGTCAAGGCGCGCACCGGGCTCAAGAGCGTGGCAGTCGCAGTGGCCGGTTCTGCCGTGATCACCAAGATCATCGAGATGGACGCCGGGCTGTCCGACGACGAGCTGGAAAACCAGCTGAAGATCGAGGCCGATCAGTACATTCCCTACCCGCTGGACGAAGTCGCCATCGATTTCGAAGTCCAGGGCGTGTCACCGCGCAACCCTGAGCGGGTCAATGTGTTGCTCGCTGCCTGTCGCAAGGAAAACGTCGAAGTTCGTGAAGCGGCGCTGGCCCTCGCCGGGCTGACCGCACGGGTAGTCGACGTCGAAGCCTATGCACTGGAGCGCTCGTTCGGCTTGCTGGCCACGCAACTGGCGGCTTCTCAGGAGCGTCTGACTGTCGCTGTGGTCGACATCGGCGCGACCATGACCACGCTCAGCGTCCTGCACAATGGCAAGATCATCTATACCCGCGAGCAATTGTTCGGCGGCCGGCAACTGACCGAGGAAATCCAGCGCCGCTATGGCCTGACCCTCGAACAAGCGGGGCTGGCGAAAAAACAGGGCGGTCTGCCCGATGATTACATCAGCGAGGTCTTGCAACCGTTTCGCGAGGCGCTGGTGCAGCAAGTGTCGCGCTCGCTGCAGTTCTTCTTCGCCTCCGGGCAATACAACGCGGTCGATCACATTCTGCTGGCCGGCGGCACGGCTTCAGTGCCCGGACTGGATCGGCTGATCGAGCAGCGCCTGAGCACGCCGACTCAAGTAGCCAACCCGTTTGCCAACATGGCCTTGAGCAGCAAGGTCAACGCCGGGGCTTTGGCCAGCGACGCGCCGGCGCTGATGATCGCCTGCGGGCTCGCGCTCAGGAGTTTCGACTGATGGCGCGGATCAACCTCCTACCCTGGCGCGAGGAGCGTCGCGAAGAACGGCGCAAACGCTTTCTGCTGGCCTTGATCGGCGTGGTGGTTGGCTCGGTCGGTGCGGTGCTGATTGCCGATCAGGTCATCAGCACCGCCATTGCACGACAAGTGGCGCGCAATGATTACATCGGCAAGCAGATTGCTGTGGTCGACGAACGGATCAAACAGATCAGCGATCTCAAGGCGCGTCGTCAGCAACTGGTCGAGCGCATGCGCATCATCCAGGACTTGCAGGGCAACCGGCAGATCAGTGGGCGAATCTTCGATCAACTGGCGCGCACGCTGCCGGACGGTGTGTATTTCACCGACGTGAAGATGGTTGGCAAAACCCTGTCGATCAGCGGTGCAGCCGAATCGAACAACCGGGTCTCCGAATTGATGCGCAATCTGGATGCTTCCGACTGGTTCGACGCGCCCAGTCTCAACGAGGTGAAGGCGACGACGGCGGGCCAGGTGGATCAGGCCAACACGTTTGAGTTGACCGTACGGCAGACCCAGCCCCGCACCGTGGAGGACGAGCAATGAAGCCGTCCGAATGGCTGGAAAGTCTGCGCGACATCGATTTCAACGACCTCGATACCAGCAACATCGGCTCATGGCCGGCAGCAGTGAAAGCCATCGCCGGGGCGCTGTTGATGGTGTTGGTCCTGGCGCTCGGTTATAACTTTTTCATCAGTGACCTGGAAAACCAACTCGAAGCCAAGCGCGAGGAAGAAGCCACGCTCAAGGAGCAGTTCGCCAGCAAGGCACGTCTTTCGGCCAACCTTGAGTTGTACACCCAACAAATGAAGGCGATGGAAAACACCTTTGGCGTGCTGTTGCGCCAATTGCCCAGTGACACCGAAGTGCCGGGCCTGCTCGAAGACATCACCCGCACGGGGCTGGGCAGCGGCCTGGAGTTCGAAGAGATCAAACTGCTGCCGGAGGTCACCCAGCAGTTTTACATCGAGCTGCCGATCCAGATCACCGTCACCGGTGCCTATCACGACCTTGCGACCTTCGTCAGTGGCGTGGCCGGGCTGCCACGCATTGTCACCTTGCACGATTTCGAACTCGCTCCTGCCGATAAAGAGGGCGGGCCGAAGCTGCGCATGAGCATCCTTGCCAAGACCTACCGGTATAACGATAAGGGGCTGCAGAAATGAGCCCGACTCGTTACATCGCTTTGTCGATGACGCTGCTCGCGTTGAACGGTTGTGGTGGCAGCAATGACTTCAGCGATCTTGATGCCTACTTGAATGAAGTACGCCTGCGCCCGGCAGGCAAGATTGAACCAACCCCGACATTCCGGTCTTACCCAACATTCACTTACAGCGCGGCCAACCTGCGCAGTCCGTTCTCGCGCCAGGTGCGGGTTGATCTGGCCGGGCAGAAACATGGCTCACGCAACGTCAAGCCCGATCCCAATCGGGTCAAGCAATACCTCGAAGGTTTCAACATCGAGCAGTTCGAGATGGTCGGCACGATTGCCAATGCTTCCGGCTCCTTTGCGTTGCTGCGCGGCGCTGGCGGCGTGCATCGGTTGAAGGTCGGCGATTACCTGGGGCGCAATGACGGTCGCATCGTCGCCATCAGCGCTACCCAGGTCGATGTCGTCGAAATCGTGCCCGACGGCGAAGGCGCCTGGCTGGAGCGTCCGCGCACCATTCCTTTGAAAGAGCACTCATAGTGGAAGTCGAACAATGAACAGGATTTTCTCCACCCTCGGTTTTTCGCTATGGATAGCGCTGATGTCACCGATGGTACTCGCGGCCAATCTGAAGACGCTCGACGTGGCGGCGTTGCCGGGTGATCGCGTCGAGCTGAAGTTGTCGTTCGACGGCCCGCCGCCACAACCCAAGGGCTACACCACCGAATCGCCGGCGCGGATTGCCCTGGACCTGCCCGGTGTCGCCAGTCAGTTGGCCAGCAAGAACCTCGATCTGGGCAGTGGCAATGCGCGCACCGCCACTGTGGTTGAGGCCAAGGAGCGTACGCGGCTGATTGTCAGCCTGACGCAATTGGCGCCTTACACCACGCGGGTCGAAGGCAATAACCTGTTCGTGGTGGTCGGTCAGGGCGCACCAGCAGCTGCGTCGCGCCCTGCAGCCGTTGCGCCCCGCACTACGGCTAAAGCGGCCGCACCCGCCAAGGCATTTGTGCCGAAAAGCCGGGCGATTCGCGGTGTGGACTTCCAGCGTGGTACGGCGGGGGAAGGCAATGTGGTCATCGACCTGTCCGATCCGACCATCGCCCCGGATATCCAGGAACATGACGGCAAGATCATCCTCAGCTTCGCGCGCACGCAGTTGCCGGACAAGTTGCGGGTACGCCTCGACGTCAAGGATTTCGCCACCCCGGTGCAGTTCGTCAATGCCGGAGTAACCGCTGATCGGACAGTTATTACGGTTGAACCCAGTGGCACCTACGAGTACTCCACCTTCCAGACTGACAACAAACTGACCGTCAGCATCCGCCCGATGACCGTCGATGACCTGCAAAAACGCAACGCTGACCGTCAGGCGTACGTCGGCGAAAAGCTCTCGCTGAACTTCCAGGACATTGATGTGCGCTCGGTGCTGCAACTGATCGCCGACTTCACCAACCTCAATTTGGTTGCCAGCGACACGGTGCAGGGTGGCATCACCTTGCGTCTGCAAAATGTGCCGTGGGATCAGGCCCTGGATCTGGTGTTGAAAACCAAAGGCCTGGATAAGCGCAAGATCGGCAATGTGCTGCTGGTGGCGCCGGCCGATGAAATCGCTGCCCGCGAGCGTCAGGAACTGGAGTCGCAGAAGCAGATCGCCGAACTGGCGCCGTTGCGCCGCGAGCTGCTACAGGTGAACTACGCCAAAGCCGCGGACATCGCCAAGCTGTTCCAGTCGGTGACCAGTGCCGAGGCGAAAATCGATGAGCGCGGTTCGATTACCGTTGATGAGCGCACCAACAACATCATTGCCTACCAGACTCAGGATCGCCTCGACGAACTGCGGCGGATCGTGGCGCAACTGGATATTCCGGTGCGTCAGGTGATGATCGAAGCACGGATTGTCGAGGCCAACGTCGATTACGACAAAAGTCTGGGCGTGCGCTGGGGCGGCTCGATCCAGAACAAGGGCAACTGGAACGCTTCCGGGGTCAACGGTTCATCGACCACCATTGGTACGCCGGGCAGTACCAGCACCAATTCGCCGTTCGTCGACATGGGCACTGTGGGTAATACATCGGGGATCGGCATTGCCTTCATTACCGACAACGTCCTGCTTGATCTTGAGCTGACTGCCATGGAGAAGACCGGCAACGGCGAAATCGTCTCGCAGCCGAAGGTTGTCACCTCCGACAAGGAAACCGCAAAAATCCTCAAAGGCACCGAGATTCCGTATCAGGAAGCCAGCTCCAGCGGCGCGACGTCGGTGTCGTTCAAGGAGGCCTCGCTGTCGCTGGAAGTCACCCCGCAGATCACCCCGGACAACCGCATCATCATGGAGGTCAAGGTCACCAAGGACGAACCGGATTACCTGAACAAAGTGCAGGATGTGCCGCCGATCAAGAAAAACGAGGTCAACGCCAAGGTACTAGTCAATGACGGCGAAACCATCGTGATTGGCGGTGTTTTCTCAAATACTCAAAGCAAGGTCGTAGATAAGGTGCCATTTCTTGGCGATGTGCCGTATCTTGGCCGCCTTTTCCGGCGTGATGTGGTATCGGAGAAAAAATCCGAGCTGCTGGTATTTCTCACACCACGTATCATGAATAACCAGGCGATTGCTGTGAGTCGTTGATTCTGTGCGAAATTTGATTCTTGTAGGACCGATGGGTGCTGGCAAAAGCACCATCGGCCGGTTACTGGCCAAAGAGCTGCGCCTGCCGTTCAAAGATTCCGACAAGGAAATTGAATTGCGCACGGGCGCCAATATCCCGTGGATCTTCGACAAGGAAGGCGAACCCGGCTTTCGTGACCGTGAGCAGGCGATGATCGCCGAGCTGTGCGCGTTCGATGGCGTGGTGTTGGCGACCGGCGGTGGCGCAGTCATGCGCGATGCCAATCGCAAGGCCCTGCATGAGGGTGGGCGAGTGGTGTATCTGCACGCCTCTGTGGAGCAGCAGGTCGGCCGCACGTCGCGCGATCGCAACCGGCCGTTGCTGCGTACTGCCAATCCGGAAAAAACCCTGCGTGACCTGCTGGCGATCCGCGATCCGCTTTATCGGGAAATTGCCGATCTGGTGGTGGAAACCGACGAGCGGCCGCCACGTATGGTGGTGCTCGACATTCTCGATCGTCTGGCGCAGCTTCCTCCCCGTTAAAGCAGCGCTCGAAATGCGCTATCCTCGGCGTCCTGTCACAGTCCGCCGAGGTTGTGGCGGATGGCGTGCAAGCGGCGTCATACCCGCTATAGGCCGCAGATAACCAATAATTCAGGGCAGGACGCCTGCTTCCATCTTCACTGTGGGGACACATGCAGACACTCAAGGTCGATCTAGGCGAGCGCAGCTACCCGATTCATATTGGCGAAGGTTTGTTGGATCAGCCCGAGCTGCTGGCTCCGCATATCCATGGGCGGCAGGTGGCAATCATCTCCAACGAGACCGTTGCGCCGCTCTATCTTGAACGTCTGACCCGCAGCCTGGCGCAGTTCTCGGTGATCTCCGTGGTGTTGCCGGACGGCGAAGCCTTCAAGAACTGGGAAACCCTGCAACTGATCTTCGACGGTCTGCTGACTGCCCGTCATGACCGCCGTACCACCGTGATCGCTCTTGGCGGCGGTGTGATCGGTGACATGGCCGGTTTTGCCGCTGCCTGTTACCAGCGCGGCGTCGACTTCATCCAAATTCCGACGACATTGCTGTCCCAGGTCGATTCTTCGGTGGGCGGCAAGACCGGTATCAACCATCCACTAGGCAAGAACATGGTTGGCGCGTTCTACCAGCCGAACGTGGTGCTGATCGATACGGCGTCCCTGAAAACCCTGCCAGAGCGCGAACTGTCTGCCGGTCTGGCCGAAGTCATCAAGTACGGGCTGATCTGCGACGAGCCGTTCCTGACCTGGCTCGAAGAAAACGTCGATGCCCTGCGCGCGCTGGACCAGAAAGCCCTGACTTACGCGATCGAGCGCTCTTGCGCGGCCAAGGCTGCGGTGGTTGGCGCCGATGAGAAAGAAACCGGCGTACGTGCCACGCTCAACCTCGGCCACACTTTCGGCCACGCCATCGAAACCCACATGGGCTATGGTGTCTGGTTGCACGGGGAAGCGGTCGCGGCTGGCACCGTGATGGCGCTGGAGATGTCCGCTCGTCTGGGCTGGATCAGTGACGAGGAGCGTGATCGCGGTATTCGTCTGTTCCAGCGCGCCGGCTTGCCAGTGGTGCCGCCGACTGAAATGACCGAAGCCGATTTTCTTCAACACATGGCAATCGACAAAAAAGTGATCGACGGTCGTCTGCGCCTGGTGCTGCTGCGCCGGATGGGCGAAGCGGTAGTGACCGACGATTATCCGAAAGAGGTTCTACAGGCCACGCTGGGAGCGGATTACCGCGCCCTGGCTCAGCTTAAAGGTTGAAAAGATTCCAATGACTAGTTTGCATGCCGACGAGGCGTTCCTCGGCCATTTCCAGTTAAGTCACGACCCGTTCGCGCCACGCGTGCCGGGCTTCAAGTTCTTCCCGGCTCAGCGCAAACCGGTGCTGGGTCAACTGCATCATCTGGCGCGTTACAGCCAGTTGCTGCTGGTGGTCACCGGCCCGCAAGGCAGCGGCAAGACGTTGCTGCGTCAGGCGCTGGTCGCCAGCACCAACAAGCAGTCGGTGCAGAGCGTGGTGGTTTCCGCCCGTGGCGCCGGTGATGCTGCCGGTGTGTTGCGCCAGGTGGCGCAGGCGCTGAACGTCGCTCAGGCCGAAGTTGGCGCGATTCTGGATCAAGTGGTGCAACTCGCACTGACCGGCCAGGAAGTCTATCTGTTGGTGGACGACGCTGAGCAGCTCGACGAGTCCGCTCTCGAAGCGCTGATGGCGCTGGGTGCCGGCGCACCGGAAGGTCGCCCGCATGTGTTCCTGTTCGGTGAATCGTCGCTGATCGCTCAGCTCGAGGCTTTGCACCTTGAGGAAGAGCGTTTCCACGTCATCGAGCTGCAGCCGTACACCGAAGAAGAGACCCGCGAATATCTCGACCAACGGCTCGAAGGTGCCGGCCGGGGTGTCGAACTTTTCAGCGCAGATCAGATCTCTGATATTCACGAAAGTGCCGAGGGTTGGCCGGGCAACATCAACCAGGTCGCTCGCGATGCTCTGATCGAAGTCATGATTGCCAGCCGCTCTGCGGTCAAGCGTCCAAGTATGGGGTTCAACATGCCGAAGAAACACGTATTGGCGATTTCCGCCGTCGTTGTGGTCGCGGTCGCCGCCGCCTGGTTGATGCCGGGTCGCAATAAGGCGCCAACCACCGGCGCTCCTGCCAATGAACAGGCACAGTTGCCATTGGGGCAGGGTGCCAATGGCGGCGCACCGAACGTCGAGTTCGCCGGCAATACGCAACCGATGCCGTTGCCGCTGGTCGGTAACTCCCAGCCGGTCATGCGCGGCCCGCTGGCTGAAGCCGCTGGCGGTATTACCGAAGGCGACGACGGTGTGCCTCTGGAAGGCTCCAGCGCCACACCACCAACCGTGACCACTTCGGCGCCACCGGCAGGTGTTCCCGCAGGTCCTGCGCCAACACCGGTGCCAGTTCCGGCGGCCAAACCGACTCCTGCGCCAACACAAGTCGCCACCGCCAAGCCTGCTCCGGCAGCGCCAGCGACGAAACCGGCTCCAGCGCCGGCCAAGCCCGTCGCCGCTACGAAACCGGCCGAGAAGCCTGTGACCGTCGCCAAAGCCGCCGGTGGCAGCTGGTATGCCGGTCAGCCGACCGGTAATTACGTGGTGCAGATCCTCGGCACCAGCTCTGAAGCGGCAGCGCAAAACTTCGTCAAAGAGCAGGGCGGCGAGTACCGTTATTTCAAGAAAGTCCTCAACGGCAAACCGCTTTACGTGATCACCTACGGCAACTTCGCCAATCGTGATGCAGCCGTTTCTGCCATCAAGGCCTTGCCAGCGAAGGTTCAGGCTGGTAAACCTTGGCCTCGCACTGTCGCCAGCGTCCAACAGGAACTGGCAACAACTCGCTGAAGATTCGGCGGCCTTACCCAGGCCGCCTCTCCAAGCACCTCAAAATTTCTACGAGTGCGCGCTTCCTTCCAGGTCGCGTGCCTTGTGGTGTCTGCGTCACAGTAGTCTTTGAGTCGTTGCGGTCAAAATTAAAAAAGTTTTGACTAGCACAGCAGATCGCTTTAAACCTTTCACAAATGCGACATGAATTTGCGACATTTCGTCGTCAAATTTGTGAGCCTCTGTGTCGCTGTGTACAATGACCACCCTTTTGCCCCCGCGAAGCCGGCGTACGTTCGGCGCAGGATGCAAGTGGTTGAATTGAAAAGAAATTTGCCTCGAAAAGAGGCAGCCTGGTGAGAAAGTGTCTATGAAAGCAGGTCTGTACCAACCAGATGAATTCAAGGATAACTGCGGTTTCGGCCTGATAGCCCATATGCAGGGCGAGCCCAGTCATACCCTTTTGCAAACGGCCATTGAGGCCCTGACCTGCATGACCCACCGCGGTGGGATTAATGCCGACGGCAAGACCGGTGACGGTTGCGGTCTGCTGATTCAAAAACCTGATGCGTTCCTGCGCGCCATTGCCCAGGAAACCTTCAGCGTCGAGCTGCCCAAGCAATACGCGGTGGGCATGGTTTTCTTCAACCAGGATCCGGCCAAGGCCGAAGCCGCTCGCGAGAACATGAACCGCGAGATCCTCGCTGAAGGCCTGCAACTGATCGGCTGGCGCAAAGTGCCCATCGACACCAGCGTCCTCGGCCGCCTGGCCCTTGAGCGCCTGCCGCAGATCGAGCAGGTGTACATCGGTGGTGAAGGCCTGAGCGATCAGGACATGGCGGTCAAGCTGTTCAGCGCCCGTCGTCGTTCGTCGGTGTCTAACGCCGTCGACTCCGACCACTACATCTGCAGCTTTTCGCACAAGACCATCATCTATAAAGGCCTGATGATGCCGGCCGACCTGGCCGCGTTCTATCCGGACCTGAGTGACGAGCGCCTGCAAACCGCGATTTGCGTTTTCCACCAGCGCTTCTCCACCAACACCCTGCCGAAATGGCCGCTGGCTCAGCCATTCCGCTTCCTCGCCCACAACGGCGAGATCAACACCATTACCGGTAACCGTAACTGGGCGCAGGCCCGTCGGACCAAGTTCACCAACGATCTGATGGATCTGGAAGAACTCGGCCCGCTGGTCAACCGTGTCGGTTCCGACTCCTCGAGCATGGACAACATGCTCGAACTGATGGTCACCGGTGGCATCGACCTGTTCCGTGGTGTGCGGATGATCATTCCACCTGCGTGGCAGAACGTCGAAACCATGGACCCGGATCTGCGTGCGTTCTACGAGTACAACTCGATGCACATGGAGCCGTGGGACGGCCCAGCTGGCGTAGTAATGACCGACGGTCGCTACGCGGTGTGCCTGCTCGACCGTAACGGTCTGCGTCCGGCACGCTGGGTCACCACCACCAACGGTTTCATCACCCTCGCCTCGGAAATCGGCGTGTGGGATTACAAGCCTGAAGACGTGATTGCCAAGGGCCGTGTCGGCCCTGGCCAGATCTTTGCCGTGGACACCGAAACCGGGCAGATCCTCGATACCGATGCGATCGACAACCGTCTGAAATCCCGTCATCCGTACAAGCAATGGCTGCGCAAGAATGCCCTGCGCATTCAGGCGACCATGGAAGACAACGATCACGGTTCGGCGTTTTACGACGTTGATCAGCTCAAGCAATACATGAAGATGTATCAGGTCACGTTCGAAGAGCGCGATCAGGTCCTGCGTCCGCTCGGCGAACAAGGCTACGAAGCCGTTGGCTCGATGGGCGATGACACGCCGATGGCCGTGCTCTCGCAGCGTGTGCGCACGCCGTACGACTATTTCCGCCAGCAGTTCGCGCAGGTCACCAACCCGCCGATCGACCCGCTGCGTGAAGCGATCGTGATGTCGCTGGAAATCTGCCTCGGTGCCGAGCGCAACATTTTCCAGGAGTCGCCGGAACACGCTTCGCGCGTGATCCTCAGCTCGCCGGTGATTTCGCCGGCCAAGTGGCGCTCGCTGATGAACCTCGACCGCCCGGGTTTCGAACGGGCGATCATCGACCTCAACTACGACGAAAGCGTTGGCCTCGAAGCGGCGATCCGCAACGTTGCCGATCAGGCTGAAGAAGCCGTGCGTGCCGGTCGGACCCAGATCGTTCTGAGCGACCGCCATATTGCCCCGGGCAAACTGCCGATCCACGCTTCGCTGGCGACCGGCGCGGTACACCACCGCCTGACCGAAAAAGGCCTGCGCTGCGATTCCAACATCCTGGTTGAAACCGCAACCGCGCGCGATCCGCATCACTTTGCGGTGCTGATCGGCTTCGGCGCCTCGGCGGTCTATCCGTTCCTGGCCTACGAGGTGCTGGGCGACCTGATCCGTACCGGTGAAGTGCTGGGCGACCTCTACGAGGTGTTCAAGAACTACCGCAAAGGCATCACCAAAGGTCTGCTGAAGATCTTGTCGAAAATGGGCATCTCGACCATCGCTTCGTACCGCGGTGCGCAGTTGTTCGAAGCCATCGGCCTGTCCGAAGAAGTGTGCGACCTGAGCTTCCGTGGCGTGCCGAGCCGCATCAAGGGTGCGCGTTTCGTCGACATCGAAGCCGAGCAGAAAGCGCTGGCCACCGAAGCCTGGAGTCCGCGCAAGCCGATCCAGCAGGGCGGTCTGCTGAAGTTCGTCCACGGTGGCGAATATCACGCGTACAACCCGGACGTGGTCAACACCCTGCAGGCCGCCGTGCAGCAGGGCGACTACGCCAAGTTCAAGGAATACACCTCGCTGGTGGACAACCGTCCGGTGTCGATGATCCGCGACCTGTTCAAGGTCAAGACCCTCGACAAGCCGCTGGACATCAGTGAAATCGAGCCGCTGGAATCGGTGCTCAAGCGCTTCGACTCCGCTGGTATCTCGCTGGGCGCCTTGTCGCCGGAAGCTCACGAAGCCCTGGCCGAAGCCATGAACCGTCTCGGTGCGCGTTCCAACTCCGGCGAAGGTGGTGAAGATCCGGCGCGTTACGGCACCATCAAGAGCTCGAAAATCAAGCAAGTCGCGACTGGCCGTTTCGGGGTAACCCCGGAATACCTGGTCAACGCTGAAGTGCTGCAGATCAAGGTCGCGCAAGGCGCCAAGCCGGGCGAGGGCGGGCAACTGCCGGGCGGTAAAGTGAACGGTTTGATCGCCAAGCTGCGTTACGCAGTGCCGGGCGTGACCCTGATTTCGCCGCCGCCGCACCACGACATCTATTCGATCGAAGACTTGTCGCAGCTGATTTTTGACCTGAAGCAGGTCAACCCGAAAGCACTGGTTTCGGTCAAATTGGTAGCCGAAGCAGGCGTCGGCACCATCGCCGCCGGTGTGGCCAAGGCCTATGCGGACTTGATCACCATCTCCGGCTACGACGGTGGCACCGGTGCTTCGCCGCTGACCTCGATCAAATACGCAGGCGCTCCGTGGGAACTCGGTCTCGCCGAAACCCACCAGACCCTGCGCGGCAACGACCTGCGCGGCAAAGTCCGGGTGCAGACCGACGGTGGCCTGAAAACCGGCCTCGACGTGATCAAGGCAGCGATCCTCGGCGCCGAAAGCTTCGGCTTCGGTACTGCGCCGATGATCGCGCTGGGCTGCAAATACCTGCGCATCTGCCACCTGAACAACTGCGCCACCGGCGTCGCGACTCAGAACGAGAAGCTGCGCAAGGATCACTACATCGGTACCGTCGACATGGTGGTGAATTTCTTCACCTACGTCGCCGAGGAAACCCGTGAGTGGCTGGCCAAGCTCGGCGTACGCTCCCTCGAAGAGTTGATCGGTCGCACCGATCTGCTGGAAATCCTCGAAGGCCAGACCGCCAAGCAAAACCATCTGGATCTGACGCCGCTGTTGGGCAGCGATCACATTCCGGCAGACAAGCCACAGTTCTGCGGCGTTGAGCGCAACCCGCCGTTCGACCAGGGCCTGCTGGCCGAGAAAATGGTCGAGATGGCGTCGTCGGCGATCAACGACATGAGCGGCGCCGAGTTCGATCTGGATATCTGCAACTGCGACCGTTCGATCGGCGCGCGGATCTCCGGCGAAATCGCCCGCAAGCACGGCAACCAGGGCATGGCGAAAGCGCCGATCACCTTCCGCTTCAAAGGCACTGCCGGTCAGAGCTTCGGTGTGTGGAACGCCGGCGGTCTGAACATGTACCTGGAAGGTGACGCCAACGACTACGTCGGCAAAGGCATGACCGGTGGCAAGCTGACCATCGTGCCGCCGAAGGGCAGCGTTTACAAAACTCAGGAAAGCGCCATCATCGGCAACACCTGCCTGTATGGCGCGACCGGCGGCAAGTTGTTCGCCGCCGGCACCGCAGGCGAGCGTTTCGCCGTGCGCAACTCCGGTGCCCACACGGTTGTGGAAGGCACTGGCGATCACTGCTGTGAGTACATGACCGGTGGTTTTGTCTGCGTTCTGGGCAAGACCGGTTACAACTTCGGCTCTGGCATGACCGGTGGTTTCGCCTACGTGCTCGACCAGGACAACACCTTCGTTGACCGGGTCAACCACGAACTGGTGGAAATCCAGCGGATCAGCGGCGAAGCGATGGAGGCTTATCGCAGCCACCTGCAAAACGTGCTGAACGAGTACGTCGCCGAAACCGACAGCGAGTGGGGTCGTGAACTCGCCGAGAACCTCGATGACTACTTGCGCCGTTTCTGGCTGGTCAAGCCGAAGGCTGCCAACCTGAAATCGTTGCTTTCCAGCACTCGTGCCAACCCGCAGTGATATGCGCCTGAAGAGTTTGATGAGGTTTTAACAATGGCTGAACGTCTGAATAACGACTTCCAGTTCATCGATGTCGGGCGCAAAGATCCGAAGAAGAAACTGTTGCGTCAACGCAAGAAAGAGTTCGTCGAGATCTACGAACCGTTCAAACCCCAGCAGTCGGCCGATCAGGCCCACCGCTGCCTGGGTTGCGGCAACCCGTATTGCGAATGGAAGTGCCCGGTGCACAACTTCATTCCCAACTGGTTGAAGCTGGTGGCCGAGGGCAACATCCTCCAGGCCGCCGAACTGTCGCACCAGACCAACACCTTGCCGGAAGTCTGCGGCCGGGTGTGCCCGCAGGATCGTCTGTGCGAGGGTGCCTGCACCCTTAACGACGGTTTCGGCGCGGTGACCATCGGTTCGGTCGAGAAGTACATCACCGACACCGCGTTCGCCATGGGCTGGCGCCCGGACATGTCCAAGGTCAAACCGACCGGCAAACGTGTCGCCATCATCGGCGCGGGCCCGGCGGGTCTGGGTTGTGCCGACGTGCTGGTACGCGGCGGCGTGACCCCTGTGGTGTTCGACAAGAACCCGGAAATCGGCGGTCTGCTGACCTTCGGCATCCCCGAGTTCAAGCTGGAAAAGACCGTGCTGAGCAATCGTCGCGAAGTCTTCACCGGCATGGGCATCGAGTTCCGTCTGAATACCGAAGTCGGCAAAGACGTGACCATGGAACAACTGCTCGCCGAATACGATGCGGTGTTCATGGGCATGGGCACCTACACCTACATGAAGGGCGGTTTTGCCGGTGAGGATCTGCCGGGCGTGTATGACGCGCTGGACTTCCTGATCGCCAACGTCAATCGCAACCTGGGCTTTGAAAAGTCGCCGGAAGATTTCGTCGACATGAAAGGCAAGAAGGTTGTGGTGCTCGGCGGCGGCGACACGGCGATGGACTGCAACCGCACGTCGATCCGTCAGGGCGCCAAGTCGGTGACCTGCGCTTATCGTCGTGACGAAGCGAACATGCCCGGCTCGCGCAAAGAGGTGAAGAACGCCAAGGAAGAAGGCGTGAAATTCCTCTACAACCGCCAGCCGATCGCCATCGTCGGCGAAGACAAGGTTGAAGGCGTGAAAGTGGTCGAGACCCGTCTCGGCGAACCGGACGCCCGTGGCCGTCGCAGCCCAGAGCCGATCCCGGGTTCCGAAGAGATCATCCCGGCTGATGCCGTGGTCATCGCCTTCGGTTTCCGCCCGAGCCCGGCGCCGTGGTTCGAACAGTTCGAGATCCAGACCGACAGCCAGGGCCGCGTTGTTGCGCCTGAGCAAGGTCAGTACAAGCACCAGACCAGCAATCCGAAAATCTTCGCCGGTGGCGACATGGTGCGCGGTTCCGACCTGGTGGTGACGGCAATCTTCGAAGGGCGCAATGCTGCCGAAGGGATCCTTGATTACCTGGGCGTCTAAACCCGTCTAGCTGACTGCAATGCAATACCTGTGGGAGCTGGCTTGCCAGCGATAGCATCACCTCGGTCAATCTGACAAAACGAGGTGTCTGCATCGCTGGCAAGCCAGCTCCCACAGTGCGTTGTGTTGCTGCAAAATCAGCATTCCAACGCAATAAATTGACCCGATAGACAAAAGGCTGACCTGCATCCGTGCCTTTTGCGTCGCGCTCTGAGAAAATGCCCGCACTTTTTTTCCGGATGCCGACATGACTGCCCTGAAGAACGACCGTTTCCTCCGCGCCCTGCTCAAGCAACCCGTTGACGTCACCCCGGTGTGGATGATGCGCCAGGCCGGCCGCTACCTGCCGGAATACCGCGCCAGCCGCGCCCAGGCCGGTGATTTCATGAGCCTGTGCATGAATCCGGAATTCGCCTGCGAAGTCACGATGCAACCGCTCGACCGCTATCCACAACTGGACGCGGCGATTCTGTTTTCCGACATCCTCACCATCCCCGATGCCATGGGCCAGGGCCTGTACTTCGAGACCGGTGAAGGTCCGCGCTTCAAGAAAGTCGTCAGCACCCTCGCTGACATCGAAGCCTTGCCAATCCCTGATCCGCACAAAGACCTCGGCTATGTGATGGACGCAGTCAGCACCATCCGTCGCGAGCTGAACGGCCGTGTGCCGTTGATCGGTTTCTCCGGCAGCCCGTGGACCCTGGCGACCTACATGGTTGAAGGCGGTTCGTCGAAAGACTTCCGCAAGACCAAGGCGATGCTCTACGACAACCCGCAAGCCATGCACCTGCTGCTGGATAAACTGGCGCAGTCGGTGACCTCATACCTCAACGGTCAGATCATGGCCGGCGCGCAAGCGGTGCAGATCTTCGACACCTGGGGCGGTAACCTGTCGGCGGCGGCGTATCAGGAGTTCTCGCTGGCCTACATGAAGAAGATCGTCAGCGGCCTGATCCGCGAGCACGACGGTCGCAAAGTGCCGGTGATCCTCTTCACCAAGAACGGCGGCCTGTGGCTGGAAAGCATCGCCGAGGCGGGTGCCGACGCCCTGGGCCTGGACTGGACCTGCGACATCGGCAACGCCCGCGCCCGTGTCGGCGACAAGGTTGCGCTGCAAGGCAACATGGACCCGACCGTGCTTTACGCAAAACCGGAAGCGATCCGCACTGAAGTCGGGCGCATTCTGGCCAGCTATGGCAAGGGCAGTGGCCATGTGTTCAACCTCGGTCACGGCATCACGCCTGAGGTTGATCCGGAACATGCCGGTGCGTTCCTGCGCGCGGTGCATGAGCTGTCGGCGCAGTATCACGAGTGATCGCCACACCATAAAAAACGCCCGGCTAAATGCCGGGCGTTTTTGTTTCCACGATTCAACGTCGTACGCAGATCAATTGTAGGAGTGAGCCTGCTCGCGATAGCGGTGAGCCAGTCGCCCAATATGTTGGCTGACACACCGCTATCGCGAGCAGGCTCACTCCTACATGGGTTGCGCTTCAGGCTTTGACACCGCTGAGTGGCGGCAACTTCGCCAGTTTCAACGCCACCAACAGCGCGATCAGCAACAGCGCACCAATAAACAAACCAATCCCGTTCCAGCCTCCGAGATGCCAGAACACCCCGCCCGCCGTGCCGGCAATGCTCGACCCGGCGTAATAACTGAACAGGTACAACGACGACGCCTGGCCCTTGGCCTTGGTCGCGCGTCGACCGATCCAGCTACTTGCCACCGAGTGCGCACCAAAGAAACCAAAGGTGAAAATCAACATGCCGACAATCACCAGTAACAGTGGCGTAAACATCGTCAAGGCAAGGCCGGCGAACATCAGCGCAATGGTCGCCCACAACACTTTGCGTCGCCCCAGTTTGTCTGCCAGCGAGCCAATTTTCGCCGAGCTGTAGATCCCCGACAGATACACCACCGACAGCAAGCCCACGAACACCTGATCAAGGTTGTACGGTGCGGCCAGCAAGCGATAACCGATGTAGTTGAACAGCGTGACAAACGCGCCCATCAACACGAACGCTTCAAGAAACAGCAGCGGCAGACCGGCATCGCGAAAGTGCATGGTGAAGCCGTCGAGCAGACT
The DNA here is from genome assembly GCF_900187475.1 of Pseudomonas sp. Irchel s3h9. Lineage (NCBI taxonomy): Bacteria > Pseudomonadati > Pseudomonadota > Gammaproteobacteria > Pseudomonadales > Pseudomonadaceae > Pseudomonas > Pseudomonas sp. Irchel s3h9. The sequence goes on from NZ_FYDH01000001.1 coordinate 323,681, forward strand.
GCGCGGGTGCAGCGAGCGTGAACGGAAGTTGCGCGACTCGGGAAGGATCTTCCAGAACACCGCTGCGGCAATCATCGCCAGACCGCCAATCACCAGCATCGCCGTGTGCCAGCTGACAAAATCGATCAGCACGCCGGTGATCAAGCGCCCGCTCATCCCGCCAATGGCGTTGCCACCGATGTACAAACCCATCGCCAGACCGATGTGTTGCGGATGGATCTCTTCACTCAGATAGGTCATCGCCACCGCTGCCAGACCGCTCAACGACAGCCCGATCAGCGCGCGCATGATCAGCACACCTTCCCAGCTCGGCATCATTGCGCTGGCCATGGTGCACAGCGCCGCTGCGAACAGCGCAGTCACCATCACCGGTTTGCGCCCGACCCGATCAGAGATCGGTCCGGTGATCAGCAGGCCGATGGCGAGCATGCCGGTCGCCACCGAGAGGATCAGGCTGCTCTGCGCCGCATTGATCCCGTACTCGTGGGACAGCAGCGGCATCATCGGCTGTACGCAATACAACAGGGCAAACGTCGCGAAGCCGCCGCTGAACAGCGCCAGCACCGTGCGCATGAACATCGGCGTGCCTTTTTCAATGTAGATCTCTTGCAGCTCGGCGACGACATCGTCGGCTGCAGCAGGCGGGACTTCATGGGCTAGGGGCGCGACAGCAGTTTTCACTTCAGACCTCGGAGGGCACGGCCAGGCAGGCAATGAAAAAATCATATAGCTGGCTAATGTTTCTATCCAATATATTGTTCGACCTGTTTGATAGCTTTAACGACCTAATGGGGTTTCCATGGAATTGCGTCATCTGCGCTACTTCATCGCCGTCGCCGAGGAACTGCACTTCGGCCGCGCGGCACAGGTGCTGGGGATTTCTCAGCCACCGCTGAGCCAGCAGATTCAAGCGTTGGAGCAAGAAGTGGGTGCGCGCCTGTTTGAGCGCACCAATCGGCGGGTCGAGCTGAGTGAGGCCGGGCGGCTGTTTCTCGAAGAGGCGCGGCTGGTCTTGGCGCAAGTGGATAAAGCGGCGGACGTCGCCCGACGCGCGCAACTGGGTGAACTGGGTGAGTTGAAGATTGGCTTCACCTCGTCGGCGCCGTTCAACTCAACCATTCCCCAGGCGATCTTTTCCTTTCGTCAGCGGTTTCCGGCGGTGCACCTCAATCTTCGCGAGATGAGTAGCACGCAGGTTGCCGAGGGCCTGGTGGACGAGTCGATCGAGGTCGGCATCATGCGCCCGCTGGGGTTGCCGGATTCGCTGAGTGTGGTTGAGTTGATGCGTGAGCCGTTGGTCGCCGTGCTCGGCTCCAAGCATCCACTGGCACGAGGCAGTGAAGAAGGACTGTTCCTCTCGGCGCTGGCGCTGGAGCCGTTCGTGTTCTTTCCGCGCAGCTACGGCAGTGGGCTGTATGCACAATTGCTGAGCCTGGCGCGCGATGCCGGGTTCAGCCCGCACTTCGCCCAAGAGGCGGGCGAGGCGATGACCATCATCGGTCTGGTCGCAGCGGGGCTCGGAGTTTCGGTGCTGCCGGCGTCCTATCAGCGGATGCGCATCGACGGCGTGGTTTATCGACCGTTGCTGGATCCGGAGGCGGTGTCGGCGGTGTGGCTGGTGCAGCGCAAGGATCAGAAATCGCCGATGGCCAAGGCGTTTGTCGAACTGCTTACTCGTAAGGTCGAGCCTTTTTGAGGGCTGATGGCCCTTCGCGAGCAGCCTTACACACATTTGATCGAAGTCACCTGTGGGAGCAAGCCTGCCCGCGAAGAAGCCCGAAGTAGAAGCCACATAAGTTGAGTGAGCCGACCAAGGTAACCTCACGAGAACCGCGAAAAAGATCTTTTATTGAACTACCCGATATTTATTAATAACTTTTAGGTTTATAAATATCCGGCACGTCATTGTGGTTGAATTGTGGGTGGTTATGACTTCCTTTTCAGTGTCAATAGTAGATGGGTGGGTGTCGCCAAAATGAAAGTCCTCGATATACTTGTCGAGAGATATCGGGGTCGAAGAGCCACTGGCGGTTACCTTGGCCGTCAATAAGTATTCGTTTATGAATGGGCGGTGAAGCATTTCAAAACGCGGATCCTGCTGCCGGGGTTTTACGTTGAAGATGTATGTTGCCTGTTCTTCAAATGTTTGATTGACGCTATTGGCGTCTTTAGTGGCTTGCACCATCAATGACACCAACATGTTCTTAAGTTCTGCTTCGTCTTCTATGGTTTTGGTCATTTAACTGAACTCCAGTAGGTTTTGGCAAAATAAGATATCTTTCTCTGGGGGTAGTGCATGAGTTCTCGAAGAGCGAAGATAAAACAGTTCGATTCCCTTCGCACCTGTCAACCTTGACAGGTTTTAAGAATATATTTTTTGTTGCTGTGCGCTTTTTGGTTGATTTTTATATAAGGATTGCTTTTATCAGCAGATGAATGATTAACGTATATGTACTGCGGCAGTATCAATCGGTCCGGTCAATCGCTTCAAAAAGCCCTTGCGCATATCCTGGTCGTAATAACTGACGATATTGACCACCGCATTCGCTTCGACCCGCTTGGCGTCGGCTTGCTACTTGATCAGATGCGACTGCAACACCCACTCGCAGGAATAGTGGTCGCTCTTGTTGAAGCCGTTGGTCGTCAAATCACTGACCACCCATCGGCGCAACAACTGCTGCGTCCTCTTGGTTTCTCCTGTGGACAAGGTTAAGGTGTTGAACATGGTTAAGTTGGTATGAAAACCAATCGCATGGGGCTGCCGGCTTATAAGCGTCGGCGGCTTTTCGTCGCGCACATTGAAATGCTTTTAACTCGAGATAGAGTGGATTTAAAGACCCTCATTCATATGTTTGACAACGTCCGAAATCACGATCGTGCAATTGTGAGTCATTCCATTTTCCGTTTCTGTAATATATCCGGTATAATTTTGATCTTTCTGTGCACCATGTAAGAAGTCGTAAAGCTTGGAAACGTAGTCGTCAATGGATTGTCCACCTGATTCGATTTTCCATCCTGCGGAAACTGAAACCTTCATACGCCAGCTCCCATATTCAATTTTTTCGTGTGTTAGGTTGCGAATAGCATCTCGATCTCGACTTTCTTTTGTCACTTCTTTTAATGAGGTGGTTAAAAGGTTTTTCATGTTGGCGTCGTAATCTGTCATGACTGTTTCCTTTTCAATTGAAATGAAATTTTGTTCTTGCAGGTGCATCAGCATTTGATGCTGTAGGAAGCATGCGTAGTATTGATGGTTTTCGCACCTGTCATAACTGACAGTCTGTTAGATTTTTTGGTTATGGTTTTAAGCTTCGAGTGTTGTTTTTTTGGTATATAAATGTTGTCTGATCAGCAGCCGTAATTAGGCCGGTTCAGCCATATAAGAAGATAAGAAAGTAGGTTTGTCCGTCATAACGGAGCCAGATAGCTTTCAAAATGACAAGCTAAAAATTTTGTGAGAACGCGCAGGATGATTTCTGTCGCCGTTTCTACTATTCAATCAATCCACATGTATCAGATCGCCCCGCAAAGCCACCCGCGTGACGAAAATCCCCGCCCGGCACTCGTAGGTATTCAAATCCTTGCGCACATGCTGGTCGTAATAACTGACGATATTGACCACCGCATTCGCCCCGACCCGTTTGGCATCGGCCTGCAACTTGATCAGATTCGACTGCAACACCCACTCGCAGGAATCGTGATCACTCTTGTTGAATCCGTTGGTCTTCAAATCACTGACCACCCCGCTGCGCAACAACTGCTGAGTCCCCTGCGGCCCATTGCCGAGCAGATAGAACTTCACACTGCCATCCAGCCGTCCGGCGCGAATCGCGTCCGACAGCACGGTTTCGAAGGGCATGTACATCAGGTTGGTGGCGTGGCTGGCGCTGGGCAGTAGCGCGAAAAGCGCAGCGGCGATCAGGGCTTTCACTTGCATGGTCATCTCCTTGACTGTGAAAGAGAACCGCGAGTGCAGGGCTGATAGGCTCGCCGTTCCATCAGGCGCGGTGCGACGGCCTGTCCGGACGAGTGTAGAGCTGAAATGAGCAGGGCGCCGAATGGCGCCCTTTGTCGTTTCTGCAATCCCATCAATCCACGTGCGCCAAGTCCCCGCGCAGCGCCACGCTCGACACCACCAGCCCGGCACGGCACTGGAATTTTTCGGTGTCTTTGTACAGGTCGCGCTGGTCGACGCTGGCGATGTTGATCACCGCGTTGGCGTCGGCTTTTTTTGCGGCGTTCTGCAGAGTCGCCAGGGCCGATTGCAGGGCCCAGAAGCAGGCGTCTTCGTTGGATTTGTTCGAGCCGTTGGTTTTGCGGCTGCTGCTCACGGTGTCGAGTTTACGCACCTGTTTTGGCAGCGTTTCACCGGCCAGGTAGAACTTCACGCTGCCGTCGAGCAGGCCGGCGTCGGTGGCGCGTTTGACGCCTTCGCGGAAGCTCAGGTAGGTCGGCTCGTCGGCGCCTTGTTTGACGATGCCCAGGTCGTTGACGAACTCGATGTCCGGGTTGATCGACAGCTCTTTGAGCACGTTGTCGCGCAGGCGGTTGACCCAGCGGTTGTAGTTGCCGTGGATCTTGCCGTCCTTGGCATCGAGGCCGTAGCTGCTGCGGTAGTCGATTTCGAACGAAGTCGGGGTGAACGGAATATCGACTTCGGCGTGATGGCGACCGCGTACGGTGATCGCCGCTTTGATCATGCCCGGACGTACCGATTGCACGACCCACTGGCGATCGTTCAGCGCAGTGACGATGGCGCGGCTCATCTGTTGCTGGGTGAAACCGAGGTTGGGCGAGAACTCTTCCTTGGCGTTGTAAACCGGTTTGCTGGTGCAACCGCCGAGCACAAAAGCCAGTGCCAACAGAGCGGCGATGCGGTGAAACTGAGTCATTCCCTTCACTCCAAACGTGTTGCGGTCAGTGCCAGCGGCGGAAAATCAACGAGGTGTTGACGCCACCAAAAGCGAAATTGTTGTTCATCACGTAGTCGTGATGCATCTGGCGGAACTCACCGCGCAGGTAATCGAGTTTGCCGCAGTGCGGATCGACCTCGTCGAGGTTGAACGTGTGCACGTACAGGTCGCGGTTCATCATCTCGATGCTGAACCACGACTCCAGCGCGCCGCAGGCGCCAAGGGTGTGGCCGAGGAAACTCTTCTGCGAGCTGATCGGCATGCGTTCGCCAAACAAACTGCTGGTCGCCAGCGTTTCGGCAATGTCGCCCTGTTCTGTAGCGGTGCCGTGGCCATTTACATAACCGATGGCCTCCGGCGTCAGGCCGGCGTCTTCCAGCGCCAGTTCCATGGCACGGCGCATGGTCACTTGTTCCGGGCGTGTGGTGTGCTGGCCGTCGGCGTTGCTGCCGAAACCGACAATCTCGGCGTGGATGTGCGCACCACGCGCCAAAGCATGTTCCAGCTCTTCAAGCACCAGCATGCCGCCACCTTCACCGATCACCAGGCCATCGCGGCCCTTGTCGTACGGGCGTGGACTGGTCTGTGGCGCCTCGTTTTTCAGGCTGGTAGCGTAGAGCGCGTCGAAGACCATGGCTTCGGTCGGGCACAGCTCCTCGGCGCCACCGGCGAGCATCAACGGCAGGCGGCCGAACTTGATCGCCTCGTAGGCGTAACCGATGCCCTGGCTGCCGCTGGTGCAGGCGCTGGACGTCGGGATCAGCCGCCCGGTGAGACCAAAGAAGATGCTGATGTTGGCGGCGGTAGTGTGCGGCATCATCCGCACGTAGGAGTTGGCGTTGAGGCCTTCGGCCACCGAGTTGAGCAGCATGTTGCCGAACGCTTTGATCTCGTCGGTGCTGCCGGTGGACGAACCACAAGCGACGCCCATGCGCCCATCCTTGATCGATTCATTGCCGAGCAGACCGGCGTCAGCCAGCGCTTTTTCTGCTGCGCCGACCGCCAGTCGCGACACCCGGCCCATGCTGCGCAATTGCTTGCGCGTCCAGTGCGCAGGCACTGCAAAGTCATCGATCGGCCCGGCCAGGCGCGTGTTGAGTTCGCTGAAACGATCCCACTCGGCCATGCGGCGGATGCCGCTGCGGTTAGCCGCGAAGTTGCCGGCGATGGTCTCCCAATCGCTGCCCAGCGAAGTGATGCCGGCCATGCCGGTGACGACGACGCGCTTCATCAGCACAAGCCTCCGTTGACCGCCAGAACCTGGCGGGTGATGTACGAGGCTTCCGCCGACATCAGGAAATTCACCGCACTGGCGACCTCTTCCGGGGTGCCCATGCGTTGCGCGGGGATCATCTTCATCAACTCTTCCACCGGCACGTTTTCATCCAGCATCGCCGTGTCGATCAGGCCCGGTGCGACGCAGTTAACGGTGATTTTGCGCTTGCCCAGCTCGATCGCCAACGCCTTTGCCGCGCCAATCACGCCGGCCTTGGAGGCGCTGTAGTTGACCTGGCCACGGTTGCCGATTAGCCCCGACACCGAGGTGATGCAGACAATGCGACCAGCGGCACGGCGGCGGATCATCGGCATCATCACCGGGTGCAGGACGTTGTAGAAACCGTCAAGGTTAGTGCGCAACACCACGTCCCAATCGTCGTCACTCAGAGCTGGAAATGCGCCATCGCGGGTGAGCCCAGCATTCAACACCACGCCGTAATAGGCGCCGTGGCTTTCGACGTCGGCTTCCAGAATGGTTTTGCAGGTTTCGCGATCGGCAACGTCGAATTGCAGGATGCGCGCCTTGCGCCCCAGTGCTTCGATTTCTGCCTGAACGCCTTGCGCTTCGGCTACGCCGCTGCGGCAGTGCAGGACGATGTCGTACCCGGCCTTTGCGAGGCGCAAGGCAATGGCGCGGCCGATGCCACGGCTGGAGCCGGTGACCAGTACGGATTCAGTCATCGTTCGACTCCTGTGTCTGTTGCAGATATTGATTGACCTGAGGCGGACGGAACACGTTCAGGCGCGCGCTGGCGTGAATGCCGGCGCCGTTGATATGGCATTCGAAGACGCCCATGCCGTTTTCATCTTCCAGCGAACGCAGACCATGGATGGTCAGTTCGCTGCCGGCGGGAAACGCTTCGACGTTGCACTCGAACTTGCGCGTACCGAGCAGAAAGCCCAGCTCCACCGGATTGCCTTTCTGCCGCGCGTGGCAACCGGCAAATGCGGCGACGCTCTGCGCCATCAGTTCGATGCCGACCCAGGCCGGCAGGCTGCCGTCGGGCAGGTTGAACAGGCCATCAGGCTGGACCGTCAGACGGGTGTAGATCTGCTCCTCGTCAAAGCTTGAGATGCTGTCGATCAGAATCATGTCGCCCGCATGGGGCAGCAGTTCGGCGAGCGGCCAGGGGATCATGGGGCGTCTCCGATAATCAGGCTGACGTTGTTGCCGCCGAAGGCAAACGAGTTGCTCATCAGGTAGCGGGGTGCAATGGACGTCAGGCGCTCGCTCGCGGTCACCCACTTCAGCGGTGGCAGCGCGGGATCGGCCTGAGCGTCCCAGACGTGCGGCGGCAAGGCGTGATCGGGGTTGTTGGCGCTCAGGCTCAGCCAGCAGAACGCCGCTTCCAGAGCACCGGCCGCGCCAAGGGTGTGGCCGGTCATCGGTTTGGTCGACGAGCACGCGACGCCTTCGGGAAACAGCGCGGCAACCGCCAGGCTTTCCATGGCGTCGTTGTGTTGGGTAGCGGTGCCGTGCAGGTTCAGGTAGTTGATCTGCGCTGCTTGCAGATGAGCGCGGCTCAAGGCTTTCTGCATCGCTTGCAGGGCGCCGCGCCCGGTCGGTTCAGGGGCAGAAATATGATGGGCGTCGGAGCTGGCGCCGGCGCCGAGCAAGGCAATGGCCGGGCCTTTGCCCTGTTGTTTGCTCATGACAAACAGCACCGCCGCTTCGCCGATATTGATGCCGCTGCGGTTGGCCGAGAACGGATTGCAGCGCTCGTCGGACATCGCTTCGAGTGACGAGAAACCGTTGAGGGTCAGTTTGCACAGGCTGTCGACGCCGCCGCACAGCACCGCGTCGCACAGGCCCAGATCAAGCAAACGCTGAGCGCTCATCAGTGCCCGGGCGCTAGAGGTGCACGCCGTGGAAATCACATAGGCCGGGCCGCTCAGTTGCAGCCAGTCGGCGAGGAAATTGGCCGGGGCGCCGAGTTCCTGTTGACGATAATCGTATTCTGCCGGGAACTGCTGCTCGCGGATGTAGTGCGCCAGACCTCGGCTGGCCTCGTCGATGCCCGAAGTGCTGGTGCCGAGGACCACTCCGATGCGCTCACGGCCGAAGGTCTGGATCGCTTGATCGATGTCATCGCGAATCTGCAACGCCGCTTCCAGCAGCAGCTGATTGTTACGGCTGCGCTGATCGGCGAGTTCTGCCGGGATCGGCGCCAGTTCGCCCTGGACGGCCGCGACGGGCAACTCACGCTCCGCCACCCAGCCGGACTCGCGGCGCATGCCCGAGCAGTCGCCGGCGAACAGGTTGCGCGCGACGGCTTGTTTGTCGCGGCCCAGCGCGCAGATCACGCCGAGGGCATTCAGGTAAGCGGTCATGGCGTCGGTTCACCCAACGGAGAAACGCGGTAGTGCGGGCCTTGAGGCAGGTTCAATTCGAAGCTCAACGGTTGTGAATAACGGATATCCCAGCGCGCCGGCAGGGCGCGTTGCTGGCCCTGTTGCAGTGCGGTGGGGTAATTGCGCAGCAGCTCGCCGGACGGGGTCAGGGCGAACAACAGCGCGGCAAACAGTTCTCGGGCTTCGGGGTTCGGCGGCAGCAGCCCATCGGCCTGCCAATGGCCGTCGATCAGTTGCTGCCGCGCTTGGGGAATGCCCAGCGGGTCCATCATCGACCAGCGAATGCCCGGGCCTTCGCGCTGGATCACCAGCAGCCAGTCCTGGCGTTGTTCGGCTTGTTGGCGTTCGATGTGCAGTTGCAGCGGCAGCGGGAGTGTTGGATTGCCCGCCGGCAACGGCGCCTGGCTGGCGCAGGCACTCAGGAGGACAAATACCACCAACATTAGCCACGCCACAAACCTTGTGGGAGCTGGCTTGCCAGCGATGGCGTCGGCACATCGAGCATTTTTGTTGACTGACACACCGCTATCGCTGGCAAGCCAGCTCCCACAGGGTTTCGGGTGTGCAGGTCGATAGCTTTGCATCAGAAAGTACCTTGCAGCGGCTTGCGCGCTACCACGTTGACCAGCGTTTCCTCACGCTGCCCGAACGGCTTGGGTTTGCGTAAGCCAAACCGCTCCAGCAAACCGAAATCCTTCGACCGGCTCCACCACAGATACGGGTACGAGACATTCTTCCCGGCAAACTCGAAACCCTGCCCACGAATCATCTGCAGATACTGCGCCGCACTCTTTTGCACGTGCATCGGATGACGGAACAACCAGCGGATCACCCACGTATCAATGTAAGCCTCGGTGGATTCGGCGAACAGCAGATAGCCACCCGGTTTCAGCACTCGATAAAACTCGGCGAGGGCTTTTTCCTGCTCGACCAGATGATGAAAAGTCTGATGGCAGAACAGCAGATCAACACTGGCGTCCGGCACATTGAGCGTCGCGCAATCACTGCCGATCAGTTCTACATCGAGGCCCAGACGCGTCGCTTCTTCAGCGCTCAACTCCAGGCTGTGCGGATCGGCATCAACACCGATCAAACGCTGTGGCGCAAAGGTCTGGCGCAGATGAGCGAACGACTTGCCCTGGCCACAACCGGCGTCCAGCAGTACCGGGTTCTGCGGCAGTGCTTCACTGAACAAACCGCGCAAATCATTGATCGCCACCCGCAACACATGGTGCTGCCAGGTGTGGCTGCGCAGGAACCAGAAACCGAAGCGGGTTTCCTCGACGTAGCTGTCGCTCAAGTAGTTCATGTGGCGTCCTTTGCACAGAGTTCGGAAATCATCTTCAAGCGGCGGCGGGCTTCGCTGACGAACGGGTTGCGTTCATCCCAGGCGTAGCCGGCGAGGATCGAACAGATCATCCGACGGATTTCCGCCTGGCTGTCTTCATAAAAAATCACGTCCTGAAAGGTGCCGGCGTACCAGCCCTCGACGTAGCAGCGGAAGGTGTCGACGCCGCGCTTGAGCGGCTCGGCGAATTCGCTTTGCCAGTCGACGGTTTCGCCCTGCAACTGACGGTGCAAAACCGCTGCCGCCATGCTCGCCGAGCGCATGGCGATGGTCACGCCGGAGGAGAACACCGGGTCGAGAAATTCTGCCGCGTTGCCGAGCAAGGCGAAGCCCGGCCCGTGCAGGGATTTCACATTGGCGGCGTAACCGCCGAGCGTGCGTGCGGGGGTGTCCCACACAGCATTGTTCAGAACGCCGGCAAGGCTCGGGGTTTCGGCGATGAAGCTGCGCAGACAGGCATCCAGATCGTTGTCGCGACCCTTGAAATGTTCCTCGGCGGCGACCACGCCCACCGAACAGCGTCCATTACTGAACGGGATCGTCCAGAACCAGACATCGCGATGCTCTGGATGGGTGGTGACGAGGATTTTTTCGCGGTCGAACGCCGGGTTGTCGATGTGATCTTCGACGTGGGTGAACACCGCTTGGCGCACCGGGAAGTTCGACGGCGCTTCCAGATCCAGCAGCCGCGACAACACGCGGCCGTAGCCGCTGGCATCAAGGACGAAATCCGCTTCGACGCGATAGTCGCTGCCGTCCTCACGGCGCACGTCGAGGTGCGGTTTCGTCCGGTCGAAATCGACGCTGACGATGGCATCGCCGTAGCGGATTTCCGCGCCTTGCAGCGCCGCTTGATCGGCCAGCAGTTTGTCGAAATCGGCGCGTTGCACCTGAAACGTGGTCGGTTTGCCGCCGGTAAAGGTGTCACCGAAATCGAAGGCGCTGTAACGCTCGCCCCAGGCGAATGCGGCGCCGGTCTTGCGCTGGAATCCGGCGGCATTGACGGCGTCGAGCATGCCGGCTTCTTCGACGAAATCCAGGCAATGGCTGAGCAGGCTTTCACCGATCGAAAAGCGCGGAAAATGCTGGCGCTCGATCACCAGCACATCGTGGCCCTTGCGCTTGAGCAACGCCGCAGCGATGGCGCCGGAGGGACCGGCGCCGATGATCACGACCTGACGGGATTCCATTTCAACGATTGGCACGTGAGCTCCGGGGTAAAGGATGTTGCAGATTCAATGGCGCGCGATGCAGGCCGATCAGGGCCGGTAGCAGCGTCGCGATCAGGCCCATCAGCATCAGCGCGAAGTACAGCGCCGGGGTGATGAGCTGTTGTTGCAACAACAAATTGAGAAAGACGATTTCGCTCAGGCCGCGAATATTCAGCAGCACACTTTCGCGCCAGCGGCTGGCGCCTTCGAACGAGGCGCCGGCCCAGCCGAGGCCGAGCCAGTTGCCGAGCAGTTTACTGGCAATCGGCAACAGCAACAGCGCCGCCCATTGCAGCGGACCAAGGCTTGCGAGGGCACTGTGCACGTCGATCTGGACGATGCCGAACGTCAGGATCAGCGGGATCGCCAGCCACGTCTGCAAACGGCTCATCCAGCGCGCCGGCAATGGCAGCACCAGCGGCACTTTCAGCGCGGCCATGCATAGCAGGTAGCCGATGCCGAAGATCAGTGCGTTGAGTTTGTAGTGCTCGGCCATTACCAACAGCGCAAAGAAACCGAGGCTGTAGGTCAGCGGTCGACGCGCACGCAACAGATGCAACAGCAACGGCACAAGGGCGAGAGCCAGCGGCAGCAGCAGACTGCTCAGATGCAGACTGCCCTGGGCGAGGCCGAACAGCGTCCAGCAGGTCAGATCGATGAGGATCGCGGTCTGCACCAACCGGCGAGTGGCGGCGGGCGGATAATCGATGTGGCGCAGATACAGGTACAGCACCGGGATCGCGGTAATCGCGAACACCAGGCCGATGGTCAGCGAGTTGAGCCACGGTTGCGCCGGCAGCAGCCAATAGGCAGCGGCCAGGCCACAGGCAAACGGCACGAGGAAACTCGGCACAGCGATTTTCACGCTCTGGCGATCGAGTTTCAGATCGATCACATCACTGAGGATATGCCCGAGCAGCAGGGCAAAACTCAGGCTGTAGAGGTTTTTCAGCCAGTCAGGCGCAATCAGTTGCGCGCCACTGAGCTGCCAGCCCGGCTCGATCCAGAAGTACATCAGCAGCGGCAAGCCGAAGCTCGCCAGCAGCAACTGACTGACAATCGGAATCAGACCGAAGTGGCGCCCGATGCGAGTGGCCACGGCGAACAACGCCAGGGCCATGAACCAGAAGGCGACGACCATCATGCTGCCGGCTCCACGACTGTCGCGGTGTGTTCGTGACGCCCCGCCCACGGTGCGAGCATGAAGCTGAACGCCAGACCGAGGCTCACCGACAGACCGAAGTTGCTCACCGCCGGCGTGCTGGAAACCGCCAGCAAACCGAACGACAGCCACGTCGTCACAGCCGCCAGCAGGGTGCCGAGCAGGCTCACCGCCGCGCCGCCGACTTGTTCACGCATGAGAATCGCGTAATCAACGCTGATCGCCGTCACTAGCAGCAAGCCGAACAGGCTAAACAGGGTCAGCGGCTGACCAAGCCAGCCAAGGCTGGCCAGGCTGCACAGCGCAGCGAGCAGAGGCAGGGCGACAATGCGCAGCGCGCCGCCGAGACCAAAGGGCAGCATCAGCACCAGCACGATCAGTGCGCAGGAGGCGAGTTTCAGTTCTGCGGCGCTGATTTGCGTCGCCGCAAAGACTTCATTCAACTCACCGAGGCGATCGACCAGCGTCACCCCCGGCAAATCCAGCGCCTGCACGCGCAACAGTGCCGGGTTGTTCAGGCCTTGCAGACTGGTCATTGCCGCTACGCCGTCTTCGCTGGGGCCAAGCCAGAGCGTGCGATAAGGCTCACCAAGGGGACCGGCCAGTGCCGCGTCGATGTCTTCGGCGGGCACGGCCTGCAATTGCTGTAGTTCGGTTTGCAGCACGGCGAGCGGTACGCCGAGGTCGAGCAGTGGCTGCCAGTATTGCGGCAGTTTGTTCAGTGCCTGACGTACCTGTTCTTGCTGGTTCGGTGGGCTGACCAGTCGATCGAGGGCCAGATAGCCTTGCAGCTTGTCGAGGTTGACCAGTTGCTCCAGACGCTCGCTCAGCGCGGCCTGACGCTCGAGCAATTGCTGCTGATTGTCGGCGCGCACGAGGAAAAACTGGCTGGTCGGCTGATAGCCGGTGATGCGCGCGATGGCCTGCGCTTCGTCGGTCAGATGTTGTGGTGCGCCGACCCATTGGCGGATGTCATTCTTGCTTTGCAGCTGCACCAGACCGCCCACACAGAAGGCGATCAGTAGTGCCAGCAACACCGGCGTGCGTACGCGTTCGAGGAGTTTTTCGCGCAGGTTGACCATGCGCTCGGCCAGATGCAGCGGCCATTGCGCGGGGCGTAGTTCGACGTTTTTCAGCAACGCCGGCAACAGGCACACCGCCGACAAATAGGCGCCGAGCAAGCCAGCGGCGGAGAACACCGCGATTTGCGTCAACGCCGGGAACGGCGTCCACGCCAGTGCCAGATAACCGATGGCGCTGGTGATCAGGCTCAGGGTCAGCCCGGACAGCGTCAAACGCAACGCCGGCCAACTGCGCCAAGGCTTCAGGCTCCAACTCTTCGACAAATAGTGCAGCGGATAATCCACGGCCACGCCGATCAGGCTGGAGCCGAGCACCAGCGTCATCACATGCATGTGGCCGAACAGCGCCACACACGCCACCGCACCGAACAACATGCCGACCAGCACCGGCACGAACGCCAGCAACACGCGCCAGCGGCGGAAAGCGAGCAACAGCAGCAAGAGAATGCCGACCGTCGCACCACCACCGACCCAGGTCATTTCGCGCGTGGCTTGCTGCTGACCATTGGCCGCGTAGAGCAAGCCGCTGGCGGCCAGCAATTGCACGTCGGATTTCGCCGCCTGCTCGCGGCTGGCTTGCAGCAATGCCGCGACTTGCAGCGGCAGGTCCATGTCGAAAGCATTGCCGGTGGTGCGTGCACGCAGCAGCACCCAGCTCTTGCCGTCCGCATCGGCAATCAACGCGCCGCTGCCGATGTCCAGTTGCACCGAACCGTGCTGCGGCTGGCTGTTCTGAATGCGCCCGGTCAGGCCCAGCCAGTCATCCTGACTCGGCACCAGACTGAAACCGCTGAACGGATCGAACAGGGCCTGCACGCGTTGTTGAATGAATGCGTCTGGGTGTTCGATCAGCAGTTGCCGGTCATCCGCCGAGAGCATCGCCAGTCGCCCTTGCAGCAGTTGTGTGCGCAGCGCTGGCAGGTCTGCTTGCAGGTTCCACTGCACCTTTTCGAACAACCCGCTGGCCTGCCATTGCTCGCCCAGCGTCTGCGCCATGGCCACCGCTAGCTGGCGGTCGGCGTGGCCGACCAGCACCAGCATTTCGCGATTGAGCGGTTCCTGCATACGCTGCTCGGCGCGCTGTTCGAGGGCGTCGGGGTGGGTGCCGGGCACCAGTTCCATCAGGTTCGCCGACAATGGCGCACCGTCACGCCACTGCCAACCGGCCAGAGCGACGACCGCCAGCAGCAGAATCAGAAACAGCCAGGGCAGCCTGCGTTCACTCGGCAAAGTCATGTTGCTCCGCGTCGTTCAACGGTTGCCCGGCGGTGCTGTCCTGCATGCGCAGCACCGTGCTGTCGCCCTGGGTTTCCAGCAGTTCGATGGTCTGCACCAGCGTGCCGCCGTCGATATTGATCTGGTTGAATACTTGCTTGAGCAGCAGCGAGCGCGGGGTCAGCGTGAGTTTCCACTGCTGTGCGTCGCCGCTCAGGGCCAGTTCGAAGTCGCGTTGCAGGCCGCTGCTGTCGCCTTGCAGCACGGCGAGGAACAAGCGGTTCTGCTCGGCCCCGGCGCTCTTGTTCGGCAGCAGTTGCCAGCCGTTGCCGTCACGCCGGGCGATGCCCTTGGCGGTGATGCGGTAGTCCTGTTGCAGCGGGGTCTTCAGCAGCCAGAGCAGGCCGTGGTTTTTCGCCAGAACAAAACTGCCCTTGCTGATCAGCGGCTGCGGTAATGCACGCAGGTGTTTTTCCTGAATGAACTGACCGTGGATCACGTCCGGTTTCGCCAGTTGCTCGCTCAGTTGTTGCAGGTCGAAGGCGTTGGCCAGAGAGGACATCACCAGCAGCGCCAGTACACTCAAGCCTTTAACAAAAACATTCATCGCAGCATCCTTTCCACGGCATCGGTGAAGACCTTCGGTGAAGCCAGTTGCATCTCGCGGCTGCTCACTTCGACGGCAACCTGCACCGAGCTGGCACGGGTGAGGCGTTCGCCGCTGTGCAGGTCGGTGATCAGGTAATTGATCTTCAGACGGTTTTCCCATTCGACCAGACTGGCGCGCACATTCAGGCGCTGACCGAACACCGCGCCGCGCACATAGCGCAGTTGCAGGTCGATGATCGGCCAGGCATAACCGGCCTCGACCATGTGCGTGTAGTTGTGGCCGATCTTGTCCAGCAGCGCGCAACGCGCCACTTCCAGATACTTGACGTAATGGCCGTGCCAGACGACGTGCATGGTATCGACGTCGAAAAACGGCACGAGGATTTCGGTGTCGGCGTGAAGCACTCCGGCGCTACGCATGCAGCCTCCAGTGTTGCGCAGCGATGCGTTGCAGGCACAGGCGCAATTCGGCTTCCAAGGCGCGGTCTTCGATCACCGGCGGGAAGTCCTTGGCCAGTTCTGCGTGCATCGCCGCCAGCGATGGCGGCAACGGCCGGGCATCTTCGGCTTGAGCACGCAGCCACACGCCCTGGTTGGCGGCGAGCAATGTCGCGGCAGCGACCTGTTCGGTCAGCTCCAGCACGCGGATCGCATCGCGAGCAGCGATGGTGCCCATGCTGACTTTGTCCTGGTTATGGCACTCGGTGGAGCGCGAGAACACGCTGGCCGGCATGGTGTTTTTCAGCGCTTCGGCGGTCCACGCGCTGGTGCCGATCTGCACGGCTTTGAAGCCATGGTTGATCATCGCTCGATCCGCCGGAGCACCGGAGAGGTTGCTTGGCAGACCGTGGTTGTAACGCTCGTCGACCAGCAGCGCGAGCTGGCGGTCCAGCAGGTCAGCGACGTTGGCCACGAGGTTTTTCAGGCTGTCCATGGCGAACGCGATGTGGCCGCCGTAGAAGTGCCCGCCGTGCAAAACGCGCTCGGCTTCGGCGTCGATAATCGGGTTGTCGTTGGCGCTGTTCAGCTCGGTTTCGATGAACGAACGCAGCCAGTTCAGGCTGTCGGCCAACACGCCGAGCACGTGCGGTGCGCAGCGCAGCGAATAGCGATCCTGCAGGCGATGCAGCGGTGCGGTCGGCGCGTCGATGGCCAGATCCTTGCGCAGCCACGCGGCGACCTGCATTTGCCCTGGATGTGGTTTGGCGGCGAACAGACGTTCGTCGAAGTGCTCCGGATTGCCTTGCAGCGCGACCACATTGAGCGCGGTGATGCGCGTGGCCAGTTGCAACAGATAGTCGGCACGGGCGAAAGCGAGGCAGGCGAGACCGGTCATTACGGCGGTGCCGTTCATCAGCGCCAGCGCTTCTTTCGGGCGCAGTACCAGCGGTGTCCAGCCGAGTTCACGATGCACATCGGCAGACTGGCGACGTTCGCTACGGAACATTACTTCACGTTCACCGGACAGCGTTGCAGCGACGTAGGACAGCGGCGTCAGATCACCGCTGGCGCCGACCGAGCCTTCTTCAGGGATCAGCGGCAGGATGTCGTATTCGAGGAACGCGTGCAGACGCTCCAGCAACTCCACGCGCACCCCGGAGACGCCATGGCACAACGACTGCAAACGCGCCGCCAACACCGCGCGGGTGGCTTGCGCGTCGAGCAGTTTACCCAGCCCGCAACCGTGGAAGGTGTAGAGGTGACGCGGCAGGGCCTCTACGTGATGCAGCGGCACCGCGACCACGCAGGAATCGCCGTAACCGGTGGTCACGCCGTAGATCACGCCTTCCTTGTCCAGCAGCGAATCGAGGAACCGCGCGCCCTTGGCGATGCGCTCGCGATAGTCGGCGTCGCTCTGCAATTGCACGGGCGCCTGACGGTTGGCCAGGGCCAGCACGTCTTCGATGCGCAAAGGGCGTTCGCCGAAGGTTACCGGCTCATGGGTTGGCGTCGTCATCGGTCTTCCAGAAAGGGTAAAAGTTGAACCATTGTTGCGGCGCTTCGAGGCAATAGTGACTCAGGCGCTGCGCATAGCGGGTGGCCCACTGATGAATGACCTGCTCGCGCTCGCTGCGCTTCCACACCACGGCATCGGCGAAGGGCTCGAGAGTCAGGCGATAGTGGCCGTCCGGTTGCTTGAGGCACATCAACAGGTTGACCGGGCATTTGAGCAGGCCGGCGAGCAGCCACGGCCCTTGCGGGAACGGCGCCGGATGGCCGAGGAAATCGACGGTCACACTGCGCCCGCCATGCAGCGGCACGCGGTCGCCGGCAATCGCCAGCCACTCACCGCGCTCCAGGCGTTCGTGCAGTTGCAGCATGATCACCGGGTCGAGTTCGCTGACCTGAATCAGGCGCAGATTGGTCGCCCCGGCCTCGCCCAGCAAACGGTTGAATTGCTCGGCGTGCTTGGTGTGTACCAGCACGTTCATGGTGACCTTTTCGCCGATCTCCGCCAGTGCGCGACAGACTTCCAGATTGCCCAGGTGCGCGCCGACCAGCAGTTGTCCGCGACTGCCGCGCAGCTGATTGCGCAGCAGCGCCGGGTCGATGATTTCGATTTGTTCGATACGCAGTTTGCCGTTCCACACGTCGAGCTTGTCGAGCATCGAATCGGCGAATGCCATGAACTGGCCGAACACCCGCCAATGCGTCGGGCGCAACACGTCGCGCTGACTCCATGCGGCCAGGCGTTGCTGGTATTGCCAGGCGCTGTGTCGCGCGGTGCGGCCAAACAGGAAGAAGTACAGGACGATGCCGTACAGCAACGGGCTGAGCAGGCGTCGGCCCAGGACCTTGGCGGCGAACGCGGTGAATTTCATCAGCAGGAAGCTGCCGCGCTCTTCGCGGTCAGCCCAGTGCTTTTTGTCGGCTTCGCCGGTCATGTTCGCCACCGCCGCCAGAGGATCACCGGGAAGCGCAGCAACATGCCGAGAAACAGCCGTGTGTGCATGCTGGAAATCAGTGCGTTGTCATGGAACAGACGGAAGTGCGACACACCGTCCAGCGGATAATGCACGCTGGTTTGCAGCCAGCGCATCGGCTGATTACGCCACGACAGGCGCACGAGAATGTCCGAGTCGAAATCCATGCGCTTGCCGACTTTCGCCGAATCAATCACCGCCAGCGTCGGGGCGAGCGGATAGACACGGAAACCACACATTGAATCGCGGATCTGCAGCGACAGCGTGTTGATCCAGACCATCACGTGGGTCAGGTAGCGCGCGTACAAACGACCTTTCGGCACGCTCTCGTCGAACAGCGGATAACCGCAGATCATCGCCTCGGGATGGGCACGGGACTCGGCGACAAAACGCTCCACATCGTGCAAGTCGTGCTGGCCGTCGGCATCAACCTGTAGCGCATGGCTGAAGCCCAACAGCGAGGCTTCGCGCAAACCGGTCATTACCGCGCCGCCCTTGCCCTGATTCGCGGTCAGGCGTACCAGATGCACGTTGTCGCGCTCGGCCAGTGCGTCGAGCACTCTGGCACAAGAGAGCGTGCTGGCGTCGTCCACCAGAATGCACGGCAGGCCTTGCGCGAGCAGGGCGTCGACCACCGTGGTGATCGCGGTTTCGTGGTTATAAACCGGGATCACGGCGCAAGGGTTATGCATACGTTTTCTCCACTGGAAGACCGCGATCCCTGTAGGAGTGAGCCTGCTCGCGATTGAGTGCGCAGCACTCACCAAGGTCAACCATGCTCTACACCCAAAAGAATCCGCCCACTGGAACAGGTCGCCGTGTCATTGCGATAAGCGAAATACAATTTGCCGCGCTCAGGATCAAAGCGCAGGTGCAGCTGAATTTCATCCCCAGGCCGCACCAATTGCTGGAACTTCAGCACTTCCATCCCGGCAAACGGACCGGTCAGATTGAGCAGTTGGCGACCGAGGTTCAGTGCCCATTCCACCTGCACCACGCCGGGCAATACCGGGGCTTTAGGGAAGTGACCACTGAAATAAGCCAGGTCCGGCGGCACGCTCAGTTGCAGGCTCCATTCACCCTCGGTCTCGACCTGCGACAGCACTTCCGGCGCTTTCGCTCGCGGGGCCATCAGCAGCGCTTCGATATCGGCCTGCGGCAGTTTGCCTTGGCTGTTCAACGGTAATTGCCGCACCAGCCGCCAACGTCGCGGTAAAGCCAGGGCTTCACAGTGTTGGCGCAAATGCTGGCGCAGGGTTTCGGTCAGGCTGCGGCGACCGTGCTCACGCAAGGCAAACAGGCCGGCCTCGCTGAGCACCAGTAGAGCACCGAGAGAGGCGCGATTTTCCTGGACCACGCCCAAGCGCGCTTCGGCGACCCAGTCGTGGTCAACTAAGGCTTGCTCAAGCATGGGCAGCGAGATGCGTTTTTCTTCCAGTTTGACGATCCGGTCCAGCCGTCCGAGCAGTTCGAAGCGGCCATCGATGCCGATGCGCGCGGCGTCAGCGGTGTGCTCGACGTGCCCGGCAGGCAAGTAAGGTGAGGCGATCAGCAGGGCGCCGTCGCTGTCCTGGCTCAGTTGGACACCGGCGAACGGTTGCCACAGTAGTTGGCCCTGACGCCAGGCAATGCCGCCGGTTTCCGAGCTGCCGAGGATTTCCGTCGGCCATTGCTGCAAGCGTTGCTGCAGACTTTGCGCAGCTTCGACCGGCAACGCACCGCCGGAGGAAAACACCCGGCGCACGGCGCTCAGGGCCGGCCAGTCGAGGTTGTCGCCCATGCGTTTGAGTAACGCCGGGCTGGCCACCCACGCAAAGGCTGGATGTTCGCGGCTGGCACGCTGCAAGTCTTCGGGGAACGCCAGTTGCTTGCGCACAAACGGGCGCCCGGCACACAGCGGCCACAGCACGCGAAACAGCAAACCGTAAATATGCTGGGTGGCGACGCTGCCGATGATGCAGGCCTCACCGAGATCCGCGCCCCACAACTGTTCCAGTGCTTCGACCTCGTTGGCCAGTTGGCGCAGGGTTTTGTCGATGCGCTTGGGCTCGCCGCTGGAGCCGGACGTGCACAGGCTCAGGCGGCACTGGTCGAGGTCCAGTGCGGCGCCGGCTAGCGGCGGCTGCTGAACGTCGCTCAGTTGCGCGTCATCGGCTTGATCCGTCAGCCACAGATCGACCTCAGCCGACCAGCGCTGGCGGGTTTGCGCTTGCAGGTCCGAGGGCAGCAGAACACTCACACCTGCACGCCATGCACCTAGCAATGCGATGGCCAGTTCGGCGGCATCTTCCAGGTGCACAGCCAGACGTTTCACGCCTTGCGCTTGCAGACCGGCGGCAACGCTCAGGGCCTGTTCGCACAGCTGCGCGTGATCGAGGGCCGGTGCGTGGCTGATCACCCGCGCCGGCACAGGCTTGAGCAACAACTGCTCAAGTTTTATCCAGTTCATGTACGGCCTCTTACCCGTTGTCGTATCAGCCATTCAATGGCAAACATCAGGCCGATCAATCCATAGGAGATCAGGCCGGTGTACAACATCCACCAATTCAGCGGCGCCCACAGGGTCAGCAGGGCGGCGCATAAACCGTTGCAGAAGAAAAACACGCTCCAGGCCACGGTGACCTTGCGCGTATAGCGAATCGCAATATCCGGTAGTTCTGGCTCACGCAAGCGCGCCAGGCGCTCCACCATCGGCGGGCCGTATTTCAGGCTCAGGCTGAACAGCACCAGCATGAAGCCGCTGATCAGCACCGGGTACCAACGCAGCAACAGCGGACTGTCGAACAGCGCCAGCAGCAGGCAAAAGGCGATCGCCACACAGGCCATCCACAGGCTGCCGGGTTTACGTTCACCGGTCAGCGCTCGCGCCAGCCACAGGCTGCCCAGCAGCAGACCGAACTGCCACGGGGCAAAATGCTCCATGCCGAAATACACCGCAAAGGGGTACAGCAGACCGGCCAGCAGCAGGCCGAGGCCGATCAATCGGCTCATGCGGCCGGTTGAACCAGACGGTAGACCGCCTCGACCACGTCGCCGACGGTGCGCACCGATTTGAATTCTTCGGCGGCGATTTTCTTGCCGGTCTGGCGTTTGATGTGATCGATCAGATCGACCGCGTCGATGCTGTCGATTTCCAGATCCTGATACAGGTTGGATTCCAGGCTCACACGGGCCGGATCCAGTTCGAACAGCTCGACCAAGGCATCGCGCAGGGTGTTGAAAATATCGTCACGAGTTTGCATGGTCCGGTCTCAAGCTGCCTGTTTTGCCGTGACGAACGCCGCAAGGCTGGCCACGTTGGTGAAATGGTTACGGGTGTCTTTGGCGTCGGCATCGATCTTGATGCCGTATTTTTTCTGGATGGCCAGACCCAGTTCCAGCGCGTCGACGGAATCCAGGCCCAGGCCTTCGCCGAACAGTGTTTGCTCGTCTTCGATGTCGTCGACGCTGATGTCTTCGAGGCCGAGGGCGTCGATGATCAGCAGTTTGATGTCACGCACCAGGCTAGGGGTGTTCAGATCGCTCATCTTCGGCGAGCTCCTTAATAAAATATGAGTGCAAATAATCGTTGAGCTTGCGCGAGGCTTGCGGTGCAGGGCCTTGCGCGGCGAAGGCTTGTGGGTCTATATCGGCCCCGACGCGAAAACTGAAGTGCACGCGGCGGCTGGGGATCCGGTACCAGGGTTCGGCTTTGGTCAACGTGGTCGGGCTGACCTTGATAATCACCGGCGTGAGGATTTTCGCACCGCGCAGGGCAATCGCCGCAGCGCCCCGATGAAAGGCCGGCGCCTGACCGGGCTGGGTGCGCGTGCCTTCCGGGAAAATGATCAGGGTCTGGCCGTTTTGCAGGGATTGGGCGGCAGCATCGAGCATGTCCATGCTGCCGTCGTTGCTGATGTATTCAGTGCTGCGCAACGGGCCACGGGTGAAGGGGTTTTCCCACAGGCTTTTCTTCACCACGCAATTGGCCTGGCGCACCAGACCGATGAGGAACACCACGTCGATCAGCGACGGGTGATTGGCGATGATCATCTGTCCGGGTCGCCC
Organism: Pseudomonas sp. Irchel s3h9; assembly: GCF_900187475.1. Lineage (NCBI taxonomy): Bacteria > Pseudomonadati > Pseudomonadota > Gammaproteobacteria > Pseudomonadales > Pseudomonadaceae > Pseudomonas > Pseudomonas sp. Irchel s3h9. The sequence goes on from NZ_FYDH01000001.1 coordinate 345,822, forward strand.
GAGACGTTCGGCGCCCTGAATGTCATAGGTCAGCACACCGGTGCGGGCCATGAACCGGACGAAAAACCAGAACAGCCGGCTGACGGTCTGCCGCGCGCGTTGGCGATGCGCAACGGCGTCACCGGGCAGGCAAGCCAACAGCGGAAACACCAGCACACGCAGGCACAGCCCGCCAAGCCCGAACAGGGCGAAGCTTGCGGCGGTGGCCAGCAGGCGCCAGTAATAGGCATCGCGGTTTTTTTCGGTCACGGGTTGCGTTGCCAGGTCCATACACGATTTTTCCAGGCATGTTGGCAATGGGTTTGCTGGCCGAGCAGGGTTTGCAACAGATTGAGCGCGTGGGGCCAGTGAGCTTTTGACCGTGTTTCTGTGGTGCTGTTCAGGGTCAGCCGCCAGTCGGTACCGGGGGTGAGCAAAAGGCCGAGTGCGTAGGGAAACGGCACGTCATCGATCCACGCTGAATAGGCTTCGGGCGGTTGTTCTTCGGTGATTACCAACAGCACCGCCGGGGCGCCTTCATTGAGTAGCGCCGCTGCTTCGAGCATGCCGTGCTCAAGGCCGTCGCCGGCCGCGGCGAGGGCGGTCATCTCACTGGTTTCGCCACGCATGATCGACCACAGACCGATGATCGCGTTATGTACGGACAGGCTGAACTGGGTCGGCGACAGCGGCTGTTCGGTCGCCAGATCACTGAGGATGTCGTAAGTCCGTGGGGTTTCACCGTGGCGCGAGACGAACACCAGCGGCAGGCTGTCCCGCCCGTCGGCCAGGGGCCAGCCAACGCTGAACGCCATGCGTGCCAGACGACTGAGGCGGCGGCGCTGCATGGCCGGCAAAAACGACACATCGGGCGCGGCATCACTGCGCTGGAGCACGACCGGTTGTCGGCTCCAGGCCTGCCAGGCGTCCACGCTGTCGAGGCCAGGGGCCCACGCGCGCCATTGGGCGATGTTGAAGTTGATCACGGACATTCATCCCGCCCCTGCAGGCTTTTGTTGACGCGTTGAATCGCCAAAGCCGCAGCAGGCTTGACGTGGCGCTTGGCGCCGGGTGGCGCGCATTATCCCGGTGCGACGAGTGTGTAGCAAATGCTGGTTACATTTTGCGCAACGAAATGTACCGAACGGTTCGCAAGAGAGCTGTCAATTTGCCATTATCCAGATTCCCAGCGGTTTGTCTGTCGGGAATCTCGGCGATCAATGGCGGCGATTGCCCTATTCGTCCGCGGATATTTGCACCTGACTTTGTAGTCCGTGTCCGTGAAGGTAGCGAAGCGAGGTCGAGCGCATCTACACTCGGTCATTCTTTGATACACGGAGGTTTGGTCATGCGGCGCGTGGTGTTCAATCAGAAAGGTGGCGTAGGCAAGTCGAGCATTGCCTGCAATCTGGCGGCGGTCAGCGCCAGCGAGGGTTATCGCACGCTGTTGGTCGATCTCGATGCCCAGGCCAACTCCACTCAGTATCTGACCGGGCTCACCGGCGACGACATTCCGATGGGTATTGCCGACTTCTTCAAGCAGACCCTGTCTTCCGGGCCGTTCTCGAAGAAGAATCAGGCGGACATCTACGAAACGCCGTTCGACAACCTCCACATCATTACCGCCACCGCCGAGCTGGCCGACCTGCAGCCCAAGCTCGAGGCCAAACACAAGATCAACAAACTACGGAAGTTGCTCGATGAGCTGTCCGAGGATTACGACCGGATTTATCTTGATACGCCGCCGGCGCTGAATTTTTATGCAGTATCGGCGTTGATTGCTGCCGATCGCGTGCTGATCCCTTTCGATTGCGACAGCTTTTCCCGTCAGGCGCTGTACGGCCTGATCGCGGAGATCGAAGAGCTGAAGGACGACCACAACGAAGGCCTGGAAGTCGAAGGCATCGTGGTCAACCAGTTCCAAGCCCGGGCGAGCCTGCCGCAGCAGATTCTCGATGAGCTGATTGCCGAAGGTCTACCGGTGCTGCCGGTGTACCTGACCAGTTCGGTGCGCATGCGCGAATCGCATCAGGCCAGCATGCCGCTGATCCACCTCGACCCGCGCCATAAGCTGACCCAGCAATTCGTCGAACTGCACAACTTGCTCGAAGATCACTGATCTTCTGAGCTACGCAGAACCCTGTAGGAGTGAGCCTGCTCGCGATAGCACCCTTTCAGTCACTCAAGTGTTGGCTGACAGGACGCTATCGCGAGCAGGCTCACTCCTACATTGCTTTACGGTGTGTCAGATGCCTTGGCTACGCAGCCACGCCATCAACTGCGGCAACGGCAACGCACCACTCTGCCGCGCCAGTTCCCGGCCGTTCCTGAAAAGAATCAGACTCGGAATCGAGCGAATCCCCAACTGCGCCGACAACTGTTGATTGGCCTCGCTATCAAGCTTGGCCAAGCGGCACTTGCCGGCCAGCTGCGCCGCCGCCTGCTCGAACACCGGCGCAAACGACTTGCACGGCCCACACCATTCCGCCCAGACATCCACCAGCAACGGCAGATCACCCTTGATCTGACTGGCGTAATCGCCTTGCTTGAGTTCGAAGGGTTTGTTCAGCAGCACGGCGGATTTGCAGCGTCCGCACTTGGGCTGGTCGGCGAGGCGCTCGGCGGGGATGCGGTTGAGGCCGTTGCAGGAGGGGCAGGGGATGAGGAGTGGGGTGGTCATGAGCGAAATCCGGAATTGAGCTGATAACACCTAGTTGGAGACGTTTGCTCATATTTTCAATCGTGCAGGCTCTCGCGTTGTGCCTAGGCTGAAGACGCAGCAGGCCAATCCATTGGTCTGCCTAGTGTTATCGCAACTTGCGATATTTTTGGTTTGTGATTAACTCCCCATAGCAGAATGCGATAAGGATGTTGCATGCATGTGTTCAGTGAAAAACCCATTCGACAGGCCAAGGAGCAATGGCCACAAGCAGCAAGTGCTCTGGCGCAGTGGTTTCGTTTGGCGAGCAGAATTTATCCAAAGGATTTTTCTGCGATGAAATCGATATTTCCTGCGACCGACAAGGTTGGCGAGTTTCATGTCTTCGATATCGGTGGCAATAAATTGAGACTGATTGCTTTTGTCAGTTACCGCTCTCAGAGACTCTACATAAAGCATGTGATGGATCACCGCGAATATGACCGCGGTAAATGGAAGGAGGGTAGGGTATGAATGCTTTGATTAAAACGGTTGTCGAGCACTGGGAATTTGTCTCTCCAGTGGTTCGGAAACCGAAAAACGAAGACGACTACGATGCTTTGGTATTGGCAGTCGACGAACTGCTGGAAATTACCGGCGATGATGAGTCGCACCCGTTGATGAGCTTGGTCGACATCATCGGTGACTGGATCGAAGAATGGGATCACACCCATCACCCCATGGCCCAGGCAAGTGGCGAAGAGGTTCTCGGTTACATGATGCGTGAGCACGGCCTGACTCAGAGCGACTTGCCGGGTGTTGGTACTCAGTCGGTTGTTTCGGAGATTTTGAACGGCAAGCGCAAGCTTAACTTGCGCCAGATTCGTTGGTTGGCAGAGCGCTTCAATGTGCCAATCGATGTGTTTACCTGATGCTGGTTCAAGACGAACAACTGATCTCCAAATGCTTGCCCCACTCCGGTGGCCGCTCGGCATAAGCCTCCATCCCCGGCTGCTCTTCAAACGGTTTGCTCAGCACTGCATGCAGCCGGCGTACCTCCGAGTAATCCCCTTGCTCTGCCGCATCGATGGCCTTTTGCGCCAGATAGTTGCGCAGGATGTACAGCGGATTGACCGCGTGCATGCGGGTGCGGCGCTGTTCCTGATCGGCGTCGCCATCGCGGGCAACGCGGGCGATGTAGCGTTCGCCCCAGGCGTCAAAGCCCTTGATGTCGACGAAGTCGTCGCGCAAACGGGCGACGGCTTCTACGGCGGACTCTTCACCGAGTCGGCGGAAGAACAGCGTGTAATCAACGCCGCTGTTCTGCATCAATTGCAGCAGGTTTTCCACCAGTGTTTGGTCGTCATCTTCAGCTGTGGTGAGGCCTAAACGGCGGCGCATCAGGTCGAGGTAGTGCGCCTGAAACAGTGGCAAGTACAAACCGAGAGTTTCGCGCAGGGCTTCAACGCTGATGAACGGCGTCAACGCTTGAGCCAACGCACTTAGGTTCCACTGGCCGACCGGCACCTGATTGCTGAACGAGTAACGGCCCTGATCATCCGAATGGTTGCAGATGAAGTTGGCGTCGAAATCGTCGAGAAAGGCGAACGGGCCGAAGTCGAAGGTGATGCCGAGGATCGACATGTTGTCGGTGTTCATTACGCCGTGGCAGAAGCCGTAAGCCTGCCATTTGGCGATCAGCTCGGCGTTGCGCTCGACGATTTCACGGAACATCGCCAGATACGGTTCCGGTTGCTCCAGGCACTCGGGGAAGTGCATGGCCAACACGTGCTCGCCGAGCTGCTTTTGCTGCTCGGGGCGTTTGGTGTAATAGAAGTATTCAAAGTGGCCAAAGCGGATGTGGCTCGGCGCCAGGCGCAGCACCATCGCCGCGCGCTCCTGCTTTTCGCGCCAGACTGGGGTGTCGGAGCCGATCACGCAGGCCGCGCGCGAAGAAGGGATATTCAGCGCGTGCAGCGCTTCGGAGGCGAGAAACTCGCGGATCGACGAACGCAGCACCGCCCGGCCGTCGCCCATGCGCGAAAACGGCGTCTGTCCGGCGCCCTTCAGGTGCAGGTCCCAATGCTCGCCGGCAGTGTTGTAGACCTCGCCGAGCAGCAAGCCCCGACCGTCACCAAGTTGCGGCGTGTAGCCGCCGAACTGATGCCCGGAATAGACCATTGCCCGCGGTTCGGCATCGGCCCACAGCTTGTGGCCGCCAAACAGTTCGGCAAATTCCTGAGTTTCGGCTGCGGCCGGATCGAGATCGAGCAAGGCCAGGGCCGCCGGGCTGGCGACGACCAGACGCGGATTATCGATCGGCTCGGGCAGCACATGGGCGGAGAACGCATCGCCCAGGCGGGCGAAGCGATTGTCGAAGGTCAGTTCGTCGAGGGCTTTCAAGGGCCGGCTCCAGCAGAATGTCCGAGCATTCTGCTGGGAATAAACCGGTTAGTCGAGTTTGGCCGGCGGTGGCTCTTGCAGCGGTTTCTGATCGTCGGTGATCGGCACGATGGTTTTGGTTTCCGGCTCGATCGGCACCATCTTGTATTCCTGACCGTGAAGGTTCTTCAGGTAAACCTCCATCTGGCGGAACGAGATGTTGATGTGCTGCTTCTTGAACTCACGGTTGATGAAGCGGTTGACCTCATCGAGCACCGGGTTGCGGTCACCGAGGTCGCGCACGTGCATGCGCAACTCGTGGTCGAGGGTGCTTTCGCCGAAGTTGAGGAAGTACACGTGCGGCTCGGGTTCCTTGAGCACGCGCGGGTTCTCGCGGGCAGCCTTGAGCAGCAGTTCCTTGACCAGATCCAGGTCCGAGCCGTAATCGACGCCGAGTTTCAGCGTGACGCGGGTGATGGTGTCGGTCAGCGACCAGTTGATCAGTTGCCCGGTGATGAACGTCTTGTTCGGGACAATGATGTCCTTGCGGTCGAAGTCGGTGATGGTCGTGGCGCGGATGCGGATCTTGCTCACCGTGCCCGACAGGTTGCCGATGGTGATGGTGTCACCGATTCGCACCGGGCGTTCGAACAGAATCATGATGCCGGAGATGAAGTTCGCAAAGATCTCCTGCATACCGAAACCGAGGCCCACCGACAGCGCCGCCACCAGCCATTGCAACTTGTCCCAACTCACGCCGAGGGTCGACAGGGTCGAGACGAAACCGACACCGGCGATCACATACGACAGCAACGTGGTGGTCGCGTAGGCACTGCCCTGAGCGAGATTGAGCTTGGACAGCACAAACACTTCGAGCAGACCGGGCAAGTTGCGCGCGAGGGCGAAGGTGATGCCGATGATGATCAGCGCGCCGAGCATGTCGCCGATGCTGATCGGCACCATGCTCATGTTGGCGCCGGTGCCGCTGGTGTATTCGTAGAGAGTGATGTTGTCGAGGTAGGAGAACACCGAAATCAGATCCGACCAGACCCAGTACAGCGCCGCGATGAAGCCGCCGAGCAGGGCCAGACGGATCAGGCGCAGGGACTGTTCGTTGACCTTTTCGATGTCCAGCGTCGGCTCTTCGATCACCGCTTCGCCGTCGCCGGCCTCTTTCGCCGCCTGCCGTTTGGCCAGGGCACGCTGGTAGGCCAGACGTCGCGCGGCAACGCTCAGGCCGCGCACGAAGGTGGCTTCGATCACCAGCCAGAACATCAGCAGGTACAGGGTGTTGATCAAGCGGTCGCTGAGCTTCAGCGCGGTGTAGTAGTAGCCGAAGCACACCGCCACGAACAACGCGATCGGCAGCAGGGTGAACATCACGCCGACGGCTTTGCGGAACAGCGAAGTGTTTTCGTGGGCCGGGCTGCTGATCAGCAGGCGGCTGAGCAGCCAGGCCATCAGGGCATAGCAGGTCAGCACCACCGGCATGCCGAGCACGTCGTCTGCCAGTGCGGCCGGCTGCAATTCGGCGACGGCAACAATGGTCACCAGCGCCATGACCACCAGGCCTAGTCGACGGATCCAGCCTTGCAGGAACTCGACCTGCGGCTTTTCCCAACGGAAGTGCAGTTCCGCCACGCCGCCCGGCGCCAGAATCCGGTAAGCGGTGTAGAACACCAGCCACGCCTGACCCATTTGCAGCAAAGCCGCGCCCATATTGGCGTTCTGTCCACGGGCATCGATTTGCAACGCCAGACCGCAGAGTGCCAGGCCCAGCGCCACCGGCATCGCCAGCAGAATATTGATCAGGATCGCCTGCGGGGTGTGCCATTGGCTGTCACGCTTGAAGTGACCGATGTCCTGGTGAACCTTGTTAAGCCGCGCGTACAGATTCTTGCGCCGCCACAGCAGGGCGCCGATCAACAAGGCCAAGGGCAGGAACAGCAACGGTCGCTGAGTCAGGCCGTCAGTCAGTTCACTGAGGCTGGATGCCCATGGCAAGGTGTCGACCTGGCGTTTCAGGCGCTCCGGCACCGCGCGCATCCATTCCAGATCCAGCGGCTTGTTGCTTGGAATCCAGAACATCTGCTCATCGAGCGTCGCACGCAGACCCTGCGCGGTGCTCAGCAGTTGTTTCTGATTGAGTTGCAGGGTGATCGACTCGTTGAGCATGGCGCTCAGTTCGCGGTTCAGCCGCTCCAGCAGATCGGCGCGGGTGTTGGCCAGATCCAGCAGGTTTTTGCGCAATTGCGGGGTGACCTGCTCCGGCGGCTGCGTCGATAGCAGGTTGTCGACATAGGCGGCCGGATTGCTCAGTTGCTCACGCTGCTGGCTGACGTCGAATTGCCACAGGCGAATGTCGGCGATCTGATCCGCCAGATCGCGGTCGACTTTGAGACGTGGCAGGGCTTGTTTCTGTTTGTAGAGAATCTTCGACAGCAGCAGGCTGCCCTTGAGCACGCTGATCTGCTCGTCCAGCGCTGAATCGCTCTGGGTCAGGCTGTCGAGCTGTTGTTTAGTCTGCAGATTCTGCTGGGTGACTTCGTTGAGGCGGTCAGTGCTTTTGAGCAGGTAGTCGGACAGCTTGAGATTCGCCGTGCTTTCGATGGCCAGCAGACTGCTGCTACCGGCCTTCTGCGCTTCGATCGACTGTTGGGTAACGGTTTCCTGCGACTGCGCCAGACGCTTCTGGTTGATCAGGGTTTGCAGTTCCTGGATCTCGCGGTCGAGGCGATCGGACTTCTCCGAAAGCAAGTCATGCTGAGCATTGCCCAGATCCTGCAGCTGGCTATTGCCGGCCAGCTCCTGACGACGCAGCGGGATCAGCGCATTCAGCGCCGCCAGTTCGGCGTTCAACTGGTCGCGCTGCTCAGCGGTGACGGTTTTACCCGCGTCCTTGCCGGATTTGAGGATGTTGTTGATCTGCTGGATGCGCGTCTGGCTGGCGGATATCTCCGCTTGCGCGCGCTCGGGGCGAGTCTGCGCAGTGATGATCAGGCTGTTAGCGTCGGCGAGGGCTTTCTGCAGGTCACTTTGCTGAGTCGAGCGATCGGTGAGGATTTGCTCCAGTTGCTGAATCGACTCCTTGGGAAAACGCTGCGCCACCGACACCACGGCGTTGGCTTTGAGGCGGGCCAGCTCGCGAGTGTTTTCAATGGTCTGCTTGGGGGCGGTCGCCAGTTGCTGCTTGAGATCGATCAGTTTCTGTTCGTAATCACGCTGATTGTTCAGCTGATTGAGCGTGTTCTGCAGGACGGTCTGCAGGGCCTTCTTATCGGCATCCGGCAGTTTGCTGTCGGCGAGTTTGTCCAGGCTGGCCTGCACGGCGTCGCTGGAGGGCGGTTCGGCGGCGTAAAGCGGGCCGACAGTGAGACTCAGGCCCAGCAGGGCCGCGACGAAAAAGGAGCGCAGGGTAGGCATAGAGACCGGTCAAACAAGTGAGAGTGGACGCAGTTTAGAGGAAGAGCCCGGGGCCCGGGCGACTTCCTTCGGGGAATCTGACGCCCACTTTGCCGATCTTGTTCCCGTCCATGACCGCAACCGTCCAGTGAGTGTTGTTCCACTCCACTTGGTCACCAACGATCGGTGCACCACCGACCTTGTGGGCAATGAACGCGCCCAGGGTCATGTCCGGATCGATGCCCTCGGCCGGCAGGCCATACAGCGCTGCAACCGCTTTAAGCTGGGCGTCTCCTTCGAGTACAAAATCGCCGAAGAAACGCAGATCGAGGCCGCGTTGCGGTGCCTGGCTGAACAGTTTTCCGAGGGCGCCAAGGTTGTGTTCATGGCCGATAACGCACAGTAGATCATCGACTTCCAGCACTGTACTACCCGACGGATGGAGCAGTTGCTGGCCACGAAACAGCGCAGCGATACGTGTACCCTCGGGCATTTTCAGTTCGCGCAGGGGCGAACCGATGCACCATTTCTCCGCGCCCAGCTTGTACACGAACAGCTCCCACTCGCTGGTGACATGGACTTCCAGCGCTGCGCGAGAAATCGGCGCCGGCTCTGGCGGCACGGTCACCTTCAATAGCTTGGCGACCCACGGCAGGCTCGTGCCCTGCACTAGCAGCGACACCAGCACGATGAAGAAGGCGAGGTTGAAGTACAGCTGCGCATTCGGCAGCCCGGCCATCAGCGGGAACACCGCGAGAATGATCGGCACCGCGCCGCGCAGGCCAACCCAGGAAATAAAGGCTTTTTCACGCCCATGGAACGCTTTGAACGGCAGCAGGCCGACCATCACCGACAGCGGTCGCGCAAACAGAATCATCCACAGCGCCAGACCGAGAGCGGGCAAGGCGATCGGCAGCAAATCATGCGGCGTCACCAGCAGCCCCAGCACCAGGAACATGCCGATCTGCGCCAGCCACGCCATGCCGTCGAGCATGTGCAGAATGCCGTGACGGCTGCGCACCGGGCGGTTACCGATCACCAGACCGCACAGGTAAACGGCAAGGAAGCCGCTGCCATGCAGGGCGTTGGTCAGGGCGAATACCACCAGACCGCCAGCGATCACCAGAATCGGATACAGGCCCGCCGCCAGATTGATCCGGTTGACCAGTTGCAACATCAACCAACCGCCACCGAGACCGATCACGCCGCCGATGCCGAACTCGCGGATCAGGTGGGTCAACAGGCTCCAGTGCAGGCCGGTCTGGCCGCTGGCGAGCATGTCGATCAGGGTCACGGTGAGAAACACCGCCATCGGGTCGTTGCTGCCGGATTCGATTTCCAGGCTGGCCGTCACCCGTTCGTTCAGGCCTTTGCCGCCGAGCAGCGAGAACACCGCTGCGGCGTCCGTCGAGCCAACGATGGCACCGATCAACAAGCCTTGAATCAGATTGAGATCGAACAGCCAGGCAGCGGCCATGCCGGTCAGCCCGGTGGTGATCAACACCCCGACCGTGGCCAGCGACAACGCCGGCCATAACGCCACGCGGAAACTCGACACCCGCGTGCGCAAACCGCCGTCGAGGAGGATCACCGCCAGGGCGAGGTTGCCGACCAGATAGGCCGTCGGGTAGTTATCGAAGATGATCCCGCCGCCATCGACCCCGGCGGCCATGCCGACAGCGAGGATGATGACCAGAATCGGGATGCCGAGACGGGAAGAAAGCGAGCTGACGAGAATGCTTGCGCCTACCAGCAACGCGCCGATCAAGAACAGGCTGTTGATGGTCGTCGCATTCAAAGGCAGTACTCCAGAAGCGTAAAAACGGGCACAAACTGACCATGCAGTCTGCGTGCCAGCGATTCTAACCTGTTGAAATGTGATGCTGTCAAAAAGGTTTTTGCGCTGGGGGATTCGAGGTTTGGGTTCGACTGTCGGTTGCTGCCCTCACCCTAGCCCTCTCCCGGAGGGAGAGGGGACTGATCGCAGTGTTTGTGCAAGGTACATCGACCTGAAAATCCTGAGTCGAACTCAGGTTTTGAAAACACGAAGATCTGCTCCCTTTCCCCCTCTCCTGGGGTGAGAGGGGGACCGAGCGCGGTGTTTGTTCAAGTTGCACCGACCTGAAATTCCGAGTCGAGCGCAGGTTTTGAAAAGCATGAAGATCTGCTCCCTTTCCCCCTCTCCCTCTGGGAGAGGGCTGGGGTGAGGGGCTTTTGATCTTGATCTCAAAATTTACAGGCTAAACCGCCCAACCATGTTGTTCAGGTCCAGCGCCAACCGCGACAGTTCATTACTCGCCGCACTGGTCTGATTCGCGCCGGTCGCCGATTGCACCGACAGATCACGAATATTCACCAGATTACGATCCACTTCCCGCGCCACTTGTGCCTGCTCTTCGGCGGCGCTGGCGATCACCAGGTTGCGCTCATTGATCTCGACGATGGCGGTGTTGATGGTGTCCAGCGACATGCCGGCACCTCGAGCAATGTTCAGCGTCGACTCGGCACGCTCGGTGCTGTTACGCATCGAATCCACGGCGTGTTCGGTACCGCTCTGAATGCTGCCGATCATCCGCTCGATTTCGCTGGTCGACTGCTGAGTACGGTGCGCCAGGGCACGCACTTCATCCGCTACCACGGCAAAACCACGCCCGGCTTCACCGGCACGCGCCGCTTCAATCGCCGCGTTCAGCGCCAGCAGGTTGGTTTGATCGGCCAGGCCACGAATCACGTCGAGCACCTTGCCGATGTCACGGGATTCATTGGCCAGATCGCCGATCAGGCTGGCAGTGCTCTGTACATCGGCACTCATGCGTTCGATCGCGCTGACTGTTTCCTGGACCAGGTCACGACCGTCGCCAGCCGAAGTGGTGGCGTTCTTCGAGGCTTCGGAGGTGCTCACCGCATTGCGGGCGACTTCTTCTACGGCGCTGGTCATTTCGTTGACCGCAGTGGCCGCTTGTTCGATCTCGTTGTTCTGCTGAGTCAGGCCACGCGCGCTTTCGTCGGTGACGCTGTTCAGCTCTTCAGCCGCTGAAGCCAGCTGAGTGGCCGAGCCGGAAATGCGTTGCAGGGTGTCACGCAGCTTCGATTGCATCTTGGCCATGGCTGCGAGCAGGCGACCGGCCTCGTCTTCACCGTCAACATGGATCGGCTGGGTCAGGTTGCCTTCGGCGATGGTTTCCGCAGCGTCCAGTGCTTTGGAAATTGGTTTAGTGATGCTCACCGTCAGCAGCCAGGCGAACAGGAAGGTCAGACCAGTGGCGATCACCAGCAGGGTCACCACCAGATCAAACGCCGAAGAGTACTGATCGGCCGCTTGCTGATTGGTCTCGCTGATCTGCTCGCCGTTGATCTGCATCAGACGGTTGAGCACGGTGTTCACCGCTTCGGAGTTGTTCAGCAACTCGGTGTTGAGCAGGGTGCGCAGCTCATCCACCTGGTTGTTGCGCGACAGGCTCTTCATGCGGTCTTCGATCTGGCGGTACTGGCCAAGCAACTGCACGTACTGGTCATAGGCAGCACGCTCTTCGGGGCTGCCGATCAGCGGCTCGTAATCGCTCTGGGCCTTGCGGATCTGCTGGTTACGCATGTCCAGCAGCTCAACGGTTTTCTGCTGCACGTCTGGCTCGCGGTTGACCAGCAAGCGGTACGACAGCACGCGCAGGCGCAGGGTCAACTGGGTGAACTCGTCGAGGTTCTTGATGCTCGGTACGCTGGTGGACGAGATGTTCTCGGCTGCACCGCGGATTTTGCTCATCTGATTCAGTGCGAACACACCCAGAATCAGCATCAGGCCGCCAATCAGGGCGAAGCCGGTAAACGCCCGTGGGGCGATATTCATATTGCGAAGGGACATGGGGCGGATACCAAGAGAGGGCCGCATCCATGCGGGCTGAGACTGCTGTATGGATGACTTATCGGTCATGCGACTAAAGTCTTGAGGAACTGTGCGTATTTGTCGCAGAAGGGTCTGGGCGACGAAGTGCAGGAACCAGATCGGCAGATCACAGTCTTTAAAACTCGCAGGAACGGTCCGCCACCAGGAAAATCAAGGCTTTGCGCCGGTTTAACCCTGGCATCCGTGGTGACTTTTCTTTATCGTACGCGCCCTTTGAAAAACGCTTGGAAGATCAAAATGTTGGAAGCATCCCTCAGCCAATTGGAACAGCTCGTCAGCGACCTGGTGCAACAGAACCAGACCCTCGCGCAAACCAACCAGACCCTGTCCACGGAACTGGCCCAGGCCAAGGATGAAAACGAAAGCCTGCAACTGAACCTGATGGAACAGGAAGAAAAGCACGGCGCCACCGCGGCCCGCATTCAAGCCTTGGTTGATCGCGTCAACGCAGGTCCTGTCAGCGCATGAACCACCACACAGCAGGGGTAAAAGTCGTCTCCATTCTCGGGGAGGACTATTCGATCAAGGCACCGGCCGGGGAAGAACAGACCCTGCTGGACGCGGCCATGATGCTCAAGGCAGCGCTGGATGACACCAAGCGCAAATACCCGACACTGATCGGTGACCGCTTGCTGGTGCTGGCGGCGATGAATCTGTGCTCGCAGCAGATTGAAATGAAGAAGCAGCACAAAGAAGAACTCGACCGTTACCAAGAGCAAGTCAGCGCCACGGTCGACACCATCGCCAAGACCATCAATCAGGGTTGAAGCGCGTTTTTGCAGCGCCTCGGTACTTCGAGGCGCTCATATATGAACGGCTCTGTGTTTATTGAGTTTTAGTCACTGGTTGCCAGTAGATCTTCCTCAACCACTCTCCGTTGGTTTGCTTCTTAAACTCTCCGTGGGAGACCCTGTAGGTCGTCTCGTCGATCGTCACTTCATCTCCGCGCGAAAGCAGGTTTATATATTCTGATCCTGCGATCGGCTGAGTTGTACTGAACGTCGCGCCTGAGAACGTAGTGATCGTAGCTTTGTAATGGATTACGGGGAAAACCATGACTTCGGTGAAGTGTTTTCGGGTGATCATCGATAGCATGCTGGATCCGTCGACAAAGTCGCCGACCTGCGCTGATTTCACAAACGTATCGTTGTCAGAAATTGTCTGTACAAAGCTTTCAGCTGGACTTGTATCAGCCATGATCTTTCTCCTGCTAGTACAGCATGAGTCTGTGAAGCGAATGCTTGGGCACAGACAGGGAAACTGCAATCTATGCCACGCGATGCGCCCTGTAACCTGTCAGAGTTGACAGTGTTCTCCCTATGAAATCGGCCCGCTTCTTGCTGGTCGAAGATCGCTGCTTTAGGGTTTGTCTCTTGTTTGCGTGATTTTTGTATACATCTGGCGCGACAGTTGCAGTGTTTCTGCCTCTTATTCTTTGGGGGGGCTCCATGCAGTTGTGGCGACGCAGTATTCAATGGCAGCTGATTCTCAGCATGGGCACCGCCCTGCTGGTCAGTATCCTGATCGTGGTTGGCATTTATACCCTGGTGGTCAACCGCCTCGCCCAGAGCTATCTGGTCGAACAAGCACTGCCGTCGAGCATCGAAGCGACGCGCAACGATATCGAACGGATCCTTGTGCAACCGCTGACAGCCGCCAAGGATATTGCCAGTAATACGATGGTCCGTGACTGGCTCGCCTCAGGCGAAGACAGCAGCAAAACGGCTGGCTTCGCGCAGTATCTGGAAGGCATCCGCGCCGAACATAAAGCCTTCACTGCTTTGATCATCGGCACCGAATCCAATCACTACATCACCGAAAAAGGCCTGGATCGCACCCTCAGCCGTTCAAAACCGGCTGACGCGTGGTTCTATTCCTTCCTCGACAGCAATCAGCCGCGCACTCTCAATATCGACAACGATGGCGCCACCGGAGAACTGGCGCTGTTCATCGATTTGAAGGTCGAGCAGGCCGGTAAAGTGGTCGGTGTGGCTGGGCTCGGTTTGAGCATGAAAGAGCTGTCGGAGCTGATTCACAACTTCAGCTTTGGCGAGCGCGGCAAGGTCTATCTCGTGCGTTCCGATGGTTTGATCCAGGTGCATCCCGAGGCGCAATTCAGCGGTAAGCGCACCCTGACGGAGCAGATTGGCGCCTCCGCTGCTCAAGCCGTCATGGGTCAAAAAAATGCTGTGAGCAGCAGCTTCCAAAGGGAGGGTGAAGACTTCCTCGCCTTCAGCCTGCCGCTGCGCGATCTTGGCTGGACCCTGGTGGCCGAAGTGCCGCAATCGCAGATCTACGCCGAAGCCCGTAAAGCGATGTGGATGAGCGGCGGTATCGGTCTGGCCGTAGCGCTGGTGTGCCTCGCTTTGGTGGTGTGGCTGGCGCAAGGGCTGGTGCGGCCGATTCGTCAGGTAACAGCGGCGCTGGTAGCGATTGGTAGCGGCGGTGGAGATTTGACCCACCGGTTAGATTCCAGCCGTGCCGATGAACTGGGCGACCTCGCTCGCGGCTTCAATCGTTTCCTCGATAGCCAGCGCGGATTGATCGGCGAAGTACTGACCACCAGCGAGCGACTGCGTACGGCCGTGGGGCAAGTGGCGAAAGTGGTGGAGAACACGGCTGAACGCTCGGGCCGCCAGCAGGAAATGACCGACATGGTCGCGACGGCGGTTCACGAGATGGGTTTGACCGTGCAGGAAATCGCGCAAAACGCCGGTAACGCGGCGCTGGCCTCGCAGACCGCGCGGGATGAAGCAATGCAGGCGCGGGAGGTGGTCGGCGGCTCGATTCGGCATATTGAAAGCATGTCCGATGAGATTGGCGTGGCGGCGGGCGCGGTCGGTGAGCTGGCGCATCAGGTGGCTTCGATCGATTCTGTATTGGCGGTGATTCGTGGCGTGTCCGAGCAGACCAACCTGTTGGCGCTCAACGCCGCCATCGAAGCGGCGCGGGCCGGGGATATGGGGCGCGGTTTCGCCGTCGTCGCCGATGAAGTACGCACTTTGGCGCGCCGCACGCAGGCATCCACTGACGAAATCCAGCAGATGATCGGCAGCCTCAAGCAAGGCGCGGAAAACGCCGTGTCGTCGATGCGCACCGGTCAGGCCGCGACCGGCACAGGGGTTGAGTCGAGCCAGCGCACCGGAGCGTCGTTGACGGCGATTACCGGTCAGGTCGAGCGCATCAGCGATATGAACCATCAAGTGGCGACGGCGACGGAAGAGCAGTCGGCGGTGACTGAAGAGATCAACCGGAATGTGCAGGGGATTTCTGATCTGGCGCGGGCGACGGCGGGGGAGGTCAGGGCCTGCCGCGAGGATTGTCAGATGTTGCAGAAACTGGCGGATGATCTGGCGCGGCAGATGGGTGGGTTCCGATTGAAATGAGTGACTCTGGTACAGAACCGGCGCGCCTTGAGGGCGCGTCGGTTTCACTTTAGTTTCGCCATTCAGAACAGCAGGATTTCTCGCCCATAGAAATCGATGCCACCAATTGTCTCCAGATAAAACACTCGCTTCTCTCGGACGGTCCACACCTGCTGGTCTTCGTGGTAAGTGTCGCCAGCTGCCAGTGTTCTGAACATATCGTCTCTATTGAAATCCTGCTTGCTGATATAACTCGAGCGCGAAGTGATAACCATGGCCTGGTAGAGATTTTCCCCTTTTTTGATGTAACGCTTTTCCGTAACGCGCTCTGCAGTGGGATCTTTTACTACGTCATTGACTCTTGCCGCAAAAACAAACTCTTCTGCGCTCAGAACGACGTTAGGATCAATCAGCAATTTCGCGTCTGCGCCGCCATATACTACTGCTCGCACCTGAGTGGCACCTATGAATGTGTAATCTTTGTAAGCTACGCGATTGACCGTCTCATAACGGTCCTCCGCCATAATGATCTCGAACATTGCTGCTGCTGTTGTTTCGACAGCCGGTACTGAGTTGTCCGGCGATGTCGTGATGCTGATCTGCGATCGCTCATCAGAAAGACGATGGTGATTTTTGCTGGTTACAGTGGAAACCGGGGCGTTTTTGTTAGTCCAGACCGTTCCGTTTCGCGATCCAAATTGCGAAATCGAAGCAAGGACGCAATAGTCCTGCGTTACCAGTTCTGCAAGTTTGATGGTTTGGTCGGCAGTTTGGCTGTCCATGTTGTTCGCTCTTTTGTAGGGTAAGAAGAGGACGTTAAGTCCGAACTTGCCGGGCAAACTGCAAACTACATGTCTGGCCAAACCAGCCTACCGCGCAGGACTCATACCCACACCTGTCAAACATGACAGGTGTGGAAAGCCCGATAATGTGTTTTGTCTAGGTGACGGCGCTGAAATCAGAACCACGCATCCTGCATCGCCAGGCACGTATCATCCCGCGCCTCCAGCAACGCCAGTTCATGGTGGCAACCCGGCACTTCCCACGTCAGGAAATACCTCGCTGCTTGCAGCTTGCCCTTATAGAAGTCAGCATCCGCTGAGTTCCCTATGGCCAACCCTTCCTCGGCACGAATCGCCTGCTCCAGCCAGCGCCAGCCAATCACCGCGTGGCCGAACACCTTCAGGTACAACGCCGAGTTTGCTAGGCTGCTGTTGACCTTGCCCTGTGCCAGATCGGTCAGCAGGCCGATGGTCACCGTTTGCAGGCGAGCTACCAGTTTCTCTAAAGGCTCCCGCAGTGCGGTCAGCGAATCGTACGCCGTAGCGCGTTCAGCGGTGGTGGCGATCAACCGAATCAACTGCTTCAGTCCGGCACCCCCGTTCTGCGCCAGTTTGCGCCCGAGCAAATCCAGCGACTGAATGCCGTGGGTGCCTTCGTGAATCGGGTTCAAGCGGTTGTCGCGGTAATACTGCTCCACCGGGTATTCGCGGGTGTAACCGTGGCCGCCAAGAATCTGGATCGCCAGTTCGTTGGCCTTGAGGCAGAACTCCGATGGCCAGGATTTGACGATCGGCGTCAGCAGATCCAGCAACTCATGCGCCTGTTTGCGCTCGGTTTCAGATTCAAGCGTGGTGGTGTCGTCGAATAAGCGTGCGGCATACAAGCCGAGGTCAAATGCACCTTCAACGTAGGACTTTTGCGTCAACAGCATGCGTCGTACATCGGCGTGCTGAATGATCGCCACCGGCGCTGTGGTCGGATCCTTGCTGTCCGGCACCCGGCCTTGCGGGCGTTCGCGGGCGTACTCCAGCGAATACAGATAACCGGCATAACCGAGCATCACTGCGCCCATGCCGACGCCGATCCGCGCCTCGTTCATCATCTGGAACATGTAGCTCAAACCGCGATGCGGCTCACCGACCAGATAACCGACGCACTCACCGTTATCGCCGAAGTTCAGCGCCGTGGAGGTGGTGCCGCGCCAGCCCATCTTGTGGAACAGCCCGGCCAGCAGCACGTCATTGCGTGGGCCGAGGCTGCCGTCATCGTTAACCAGAAACTTCGGTACGATAAACAGCGAAATGCCTTTAACGCCCGCAGGTGCGTCCGGCAGTTTGGCCAGGACCATGTGCACGATGTTTTCCGAGAGCGGGTGATCGCCGCCGGAGATGAAGATTTTGTTGCCCTTCAGGCGATAAGTGCCGTCGGACGCCGGCTCGGCGCGCGTACGAATATCCGACAGCGATGAACCTGCATGCGGTTCGGTCAGCGCCATGGTGCCGAAGAAGCGACCATCGATCATGGGCTGCAGGAAGCGTTGTTTCTGCTCCTCAGTGCCAAAGCTCTCGATCAGGTTCGCCGCGCCCATGGTCAGGAACGGGTACGAAGTCGACGCAGCGTTGGCCGACTGAAAATGGGCGAAGCAGGCTTGGGACAGCAGCGTCGGCAGTTGCATGCCGCCAGCGTCGAAGCTGCGCGCGGCATTGAGGAATCCGGCTTCGAGGAAAGCATCCACAGCCGGTTTCACTTCAGGAATCAGAATCGCCTTACCGTCCTCGTAGCGCGGCTCGTTCTCGTCGCCTTTGCGGTTGTGCGGTGCGAAGTACTTCTCGGCGATGCTGCGTGCGGTGCCGATGGCGGCGTCGAAGGTTTCGCGATTGTGCTCGGCAAAGCGCTCACGCCGGGTCAGGCCCTCGGCATCGAGGACTTCATACAGCTCGAAAGCCAGATTGCGGGAACTGAGCAGCGTCTCGGACATGGCGGCCTACCTGAAATTGGGGTTGGGCCGAGTCTAAGGTGGGGGAATAGAGGCTGGATAGGATGATTGATGAGAGTGATGCAGAGGTGAGGGCGACACTAATCAAATGTAGGAGTGAGCCTGCTCGCGATAGCGGTCTGTCAGTCAAATAAATGTGTCTGATAGATCGCTATCGCGAGCAGGCTCACTCCTACAGGGAATTGCATTCCAGGCGACTATTGCGGTCGCCTGGATTTAGACCGGTTTAGCCGATAGTCATCAAGCTGGCATTACCCCCCGCCGCAGCGGTGTTAACACTCAACGCCCGCTCAATCACCAGGCGCTCGAGCGCAATGTTGGTCTCGCCCTGGGACAAGCCCTGAACCCCAACGATCGCACCGGCACGCTTGGCAATCTGCTGGCAAACGCCGCGCAACTGGTCGGAATGGCCGTGATGCAGAACCGCATCAAACACCACGTCGTCTTTATTCCAGTCGGCAACCAGCTTGATCCGCGCCTGAATCTCCTTCGGCAGGCGTGCGAACAAGGCCTTGCTGATGTCGGACTCCGGCCATACCGCCGAACCGCCTACCGCCAGCACCGCCGCCAGTTGCGTCAGCAAATCACCTTCAACCTCGGCCAGGCACAACACGTGCTCACGCGGCAGGATGGCATAGCTGTTTTTCTCACCGGTCGGGCCGGCCAGTACGCGGGTGATGCCGCTCTGCGATTGCGCAGCGTACTGCACGCACAGGGTGCTCAGGTCGGCAAACTTGTTGCTGTCAGCCCAGGCTTTCAGCGCGGTCAGCGGTTTACTCATGGCGTCGCGCAGACGAACGTCCGGTGCCACGGCAGCATCACCGCGAGCGAAGGATTGTTCGATGGCATCAGTAGGGCGCGTCGACAGCAAGCGGTACAAGTACAGCGGGCCACCGGCTTTCGGACCGGTACCCGACAAGCCTTCGCCGCCGAATGGCTGCACGCCGACCACAGCGCCAACGATGTTGCGGTTGACGTAGACGTTACCGGCGTTGACGTTGTCGATCACCTTGGCGATGGTCTCGTCGATGCGCGTGTGTACGCCCAAAGTCAGGCCATAACCGGAAGCGTTGATCTGGCCGATCAGTTGATCGATCTCTTTGCGCTTGTAGCGCACCACGTGCAGCACCGGGCCGAAGATCTCGCGTTGCAGCTCGTCGAAGCTTTCCAGTTCGATCAGGGTCGGCATGACGAAGGTGCCGCGTTTGACTTCTTCGGTGTCGGCAATCGCCACTTGGTAGACGTTGCGACCTTTGTCGCGCATGCCCTGGATGTGCTTGTCGATGCCCGCCTTGGCTTCGGCGTCGATCACCGGGCCGATGTCCACGGACAGGCGCTCCGGGTTGCCGAGACGGCTTTCCGCCATGGCACCTTTGAGCATCTCGATGACGCGATCGGCGGAATCTTCCTGCAGGCACAGTACGCGCAGCGCCGAGCAACGCTGACCGGCGCTGTCGAAGGCCGACGAAACTACGTCGATCACGACTTGTTCGGTCAGAGCCGAGGAGTCGACGATCATGGCGTTCTGGCCACCGGTTTCGGCGATCAGTGGAATCGGACGACCCTGGTTGTCGAGACGACCGGCAATGTTGCGTTGCAGCAGGCGCGCAACTTCGGTGGAGCCGGTGAACATCACGCCTTTGACGCGCTCATCGCCGACCAGACCGGCGCCGACGGTTTCACCGCGACCCGGCAGCAGTTGCAGCACGCCTTGCGGAATCCCGGCTTCGAGCATCAAGCGCACGGCCTGAGCGGCAACCAGCGGAGTCTGCTCGGCCGGTTTGGCCAATACCGGGTTACCGGCAGCCAATGCTGCAGCCACTTGGCCGCTGAAGATCGCCAGCGGGAAGTTCCACGGGCTGATGCACACTACCGGACCCAATGGACGGTGGGCGTCGTTGCTGAAATCGTTGCGCGCTTGTACTGCGTAGTAACGCAGGAAGTCGACCGCTTCGCGGACTTCGGCGATGGCGTTGGCGTAGGTCTTGCCGGCTTCACGAGCCAACAGGCCCATCAGTGGCTGAATCTCGCCTTCCATCAAGTCAGCGGCACGTTCCAGAATCGCCGCACGTTCGGCCGGCGGGGTGGCCTGCCAGATCGGTGCAGCGTTCAGTGCGCACTGGATAGCGTTGTCGACGTCTTCGACGGTAGCTTCCTGAACATGCCCGACCACATCGCGGTGATCCGACGGATTCAGCACTGGTGCAGGGGTTTCGTTGCTCGACGCGCAACCGAGCATCGGCGCAGCTTTCCAGTCGGTATGGGCCGTGGCGAGCAGGGCGCAGGACAGCGAAGCCAGACGATGTTCGTTGGCCATGTCGATGCCGCTGGAGTTGGCTCGCTCGGCGCCGTACAGGTCACGCGGCAACGGAATACGCGGGTGCGGCAGGCCGAATCCACCTTCCACGGTCGCCATCTGCTCGATCTGCGCCACCGGATCGGCCACCAGTTCCTGAATCGAAATCGACTGGTCGGCGATGCGGTTGACGAACGAGGTGTTCGCACCGTTTTCCAGCAAGCGACGTACGAGGTACGCCAGCAGCGTTTCGTGAGTGCCGACCGGAGCGTACACGCGGCACGGACGGTTCAGCTTGCCTTCGGAAACTTTGCCTACAACCTGCTCGTAGAGCGGTTCGCCCATGCCGTGCAAGCATTGGAATTCGTACTGACCCGGGTAATAGTTCTGACCGGCAATGTGATAAATGGCCGACAGGGTGTGGGCGTTGTGCGTGGCGAACTGCGGGTAGATGACTTCCGGCACCGACAGCAGTTTGCGTGCGCAAGCGATGTAGGAAACGTCGGTGTACACCTTGCGGGTGTAGACCGGATAGCCTTCCAGGCCTTCGACCTGGGCGCGCTTGATTTCGCTGTCCCAGTAGGCGCCCTTCACCAGACGGATCATCAGGCGATGACGGCTGCGACGGGCCAGATCGATCACGTAGTCGATCACGTACGGGCAACGCTTCTGGTAAGCCTGGATCACGAAACCGATGCCGTTCCAGCCAGTCAGTTGCGGCTCGAAGCACAGGCGCTCAAGCAGATCCAGCGACAGTTCGAGACGGTCGGCTTCTTCGGCATCGATGTTCAGGCCGATGTCGTATTGCTTGGCCAGCAGGGTCAGCGACAGCAGACGCGGGTACAGCTCGTCCATCACTCGCTCGTACTGCGCACGGCTGTAACGCGGGTGCAGTGCCGACAACTTGATGGAGATGCCCGGGCCTTCATAAATCCCACGGCCGTGGGAGGCTTTGCCGATCGAGTGAATGGCTTGTTCGTACGACGCCAGGTACTTCTGCGCGTCGTGTTCGGTGAGGGCCGCTTCACCGAGCATGTCGTAGGAATAACGGAAGCCCTTGGCTTCGAACTTGCTCGCGTTGGCCAACGCTTCGGCGATGGTTTCGCCGGTGACGAACTGCTCGCCCATCAGGCGCATGGCCATGTCGACGCCCTTGCGGATCATCGGCTCGCCGCTCTTGCCGATGATGCGGCTCAAGGACGACGTCAGGCCAGCTTCGTTGTGGGTGGACACAAGCTTGCCGGTCAGCAGCAGGCCCCAAGTGGCCGCGTTGACGAACAGCGACGGGCTGTTGCCCAAATGCGGGTGCCAGTTACCGGTGCTGATCTTGTCGCGGATCAGTGCGTCGCGAGTGCCCTTGTCCGGGATACGCAGCAGCGCTTCGGCGAGGCACATCAGCGCCACGCCTTCCTGGGACGACAGGGAAAATTCCTGCAGCAGACCCTGAACAATGCCTGCACGACCGCCGGCACTTTTCTGGTTACGCAGTTTTTCCGCGATGGAGGCGGCAAGTTTGTTGGTGGCTTCAGCCATGGCGACCGGCAGGCGAGCTTGCTCGATCAGCATTGGCACCACTTCCGGCTCAGGGCGACGGTAAGCAGCGGTGATCGAAGCGCGCAGAACGGATTGCGGCAGGATGCTTTCGGCGAATTCGAGGAAGCACTGGTGCGCGTGATCGGTGTGGACCTCGCCTGCCTCATCGGCGTCCTTGGCGGTCAAACCGTTCAGCTCGGTCAGGGTTGCACCACCCTCGAGTTTTTCCAGGTAATTGAAAATTGCCTGCTTGATCAGCCAGTGCGGTGTGCGATCAATCGAGGTTGCGGCGGCCTTCAGGCGCTCGCGGGTCGGGTCATCAAGTTTGACCCCAAGGGTGGTGGTAGCCATATTTTTATCCTCATGGTTGCCACAGTTGCGTGGCATCAGCTGGCCGCAAGATTAGCCGCGCGCCGAAAGAGGTGCAACCGGGTGCAACCCTTTTTTTGTCGGAAAAATAAACGCTTCGTCAGGAATTATTTTCTGGTACGCAAGTGCCGCACTTGCTTGGTGCTTTTGCTTCTAGTAACGCGCTCTGACTGCGCTAAAAGGGAGCAAAAACCGCCTGTTTCTCGGAATATCCGACTAGGTGCAACTAATTCGCGCGAAACTGGTTGCACCTTTTTTGGTTTGTTGCATAGCATTCGCGCCCTAGGTGCAACCGGGATAACCCGGTGCATCGGCTGGTGGCTTTCCTGGGGAAACATCAGTCCTAAATGCGCGGGATCCCGAATCGTCTGCCAAACATCATCGTTTGCGCGCGGTTCATCACCGCTGCTACATAAAAACAAAGCCAGGGCGTAACTTAATGAGCGTAAGCAATCCAACACTGATCACGTTCGTGATCTACATCGCAGCAATGGTGCTGATCGGCTTCATGGCCTATCGCTCCACCAACAACCTTTCTGACTATATTCTCGGTGGTCGCAGCCTCGGCAGCGTCGTCACCGCGCTGTCTGCCGGTGCTTCCGACATGAGCGGCTGGTTGTTGATGGGCCTGCCGGGCGCCATCTACATGTCCGGTCTGTCCGAAAGCTGGATCGCCATCGGCCTGATCGTCGGTGCCTACCTGAACTGGCTGTTCGTTGCCGGCCGTCTGCGTGTGCAGACCGAGCACAACGGCGATGCCCTGACCCTGCCGGACTACTTCTCCAGCCGTTTCGAAGACAAAAGCGGCCTGTTGCGCATCATTTCGGCGATCGTGATTCTGGTGTTTTTCACCATTTACTGCGCATCCGGCATCGTCGCTGGCGCGCGTCTGTTCGAAAGCACCTTCGGCATGTCCTACGAGACAGCGCTGTGGGCCGGTGCTGCAGCGACGATTGCCTACACCTTCGTTGGCGGTTTCCTCGCCGTGAGCTGGACCGACACCGTACAAGCCACGCTGATGATCTTCGCGCTGATCCTCACGCCGATCATCGTCCTGCTGGCCACCGGCGGCGTCGACACCACGTTCCTCGCCATCGAAGCCAATGATCCAAGCAACTTCGACATGCTCAAAGGCACCACCTTCATCGGCATCATCTCGCTGATGGGCTGGGGACTGGGCTACTTCGGTCAGCCGCACATCCTCGCGCGTTTCATGGCGGCGGATTCGGTAAAGTCGATTGCCAATGCACGTCGCATCTCCATGACCTGGATGATCTTGTGCCTGGGCGGTACCGTGGCCGTGGGTTTCTTCGGTATTGCTTACTTCTCGGCACACCCGGAAGTGGCCGGCCCAGTCACCGAGAACCACGAGCGTGTGTTCATCGAGCTGGCCAAGATCCTCTTCAACCCATGGATTGCCGGTGTACTGCTGTCGGCCATTCTGGCGGCTGTGATGAGTACCCTGAGCTGCCAGTTGCTGGTGTGCTCGAGCGCCCTGACCGAAGACTTCTACAAAACCTTCCTGCGTAAATCCGCTTCTCAGGTTGAGCTGGTCTGGGTCGGCCGCGCCATGGTGCTGCTGGTTGCACTGATCGCGATCGCGATGGCCGCCAACCCGGAAAACCGCGTACTGGGTCTGGTGTCCTACGCCTGGGCCGGTTTCGGTGCAGCGTTCGGTCCGGTTGTACTGATTTCGGTCATCTGGAAAGGCATGACCCGTGACGGCGCACTGGCCGGTATTCTGGTCGGCGCGATCACCGTGGTGGTCTGGAAGCATTTCGAACTGCTGGGTCTGTACGAAATCATCCCGGGCTTCATCTTCGCCAGCCTGGCCATCTACATCGTCAGCAAGATGGGCGAGCCGAGCAGAGGCATGGTGCAGCGCTTCGAAGCGGCGGAAAAAGATTTCCACCTGAACAAGTGATTGTTCTGAGCTGAGGCTCACCCGAAAACGGCCCGTTTCCTACAGGAGACGGGCCGTTTTTTTGTGCCCATGATTTCTCTGATTCACCGCGTGTCCCTGTAGGAGTGAGCCTGCTCGCGATAGCGGTTCATCAGTAACGAAAATGTTGACTGACACACTGCTATCGCGAGCAGGCTCACTCCTACAAGGGATGGAGGTGAACTTGAGAGATTTGTCTGTAGTTGAAGGCGTCGCTTTTTGCAGGGTTTTTCGTCAATGAAAGTAGGGAAAATCTGATTTTCCCGTCACCCATTCATCACCCCTTGCCCCTCATGCAGAATCGCCCGCCCTTCATTCTGCAGAGAGACATCGGATGTTCGCGCCTGCCAATCAACCGCGTTTCACGTTGACACTCGAAGGCGCCCAACATGACCTCAAGGTCCTTGAGTTCACGGGCAAGGAAGCCATCAGCCAACCCTTTCGCTTCGAGCTGGAACTGGTCAGTGAACGGCCGGACCTGGACCTCGAAAGCCTGCTGCACTGTCAGGCGTTTCTGAGCCTGGATGCTCAGGGTTCCGGTATTCACGGTCAGATTTATCAGGTCGGGCAGGGCGATTCCGGGAAACGTCTGACGCGTTATCACATCAGCCTCGTCCCGCGTCTGACCTACCTCGGCCAGCGGATCAATCAGCGGATCTTCCAGCATCTGACGGTGCCGCAAATTGTCGCGCGAGTGCTCAAGGATCATTCGATCCTGCGTGATGCTTTTGAATTTCGCCTCGGCAGCGATTACCCGGTGCGTGAGTATTGCGTGCAGTACGCCGAGAGTGACCTGGCCTTTATCCAGCGCCTGTGTGCCGAAGTCGGCATTCATTACCATTTTCAACACAGTCCCCAAGGTCACCTGTTGGTTTTTGGCGATGACCAGACTGTGTTCCCGCGTCTCGCCGAGCCAACGGTTTATCTGCCGGGCAGTGGCATGTCCGCTGGCGCGCGGGCGATTCAGCGCTTTAACGTTCGCGTCGAAACCCGTACCAGCGTGGTCACCCGGCGCGACTACAACTTCGAAAAGCCGCGGCTGCAGTTGCAAAGCCGTGTCGACGGCGAGCAGCGCCCGGTGCTGGAGGACTATCACTTCCCCGGCCAATTCAATGATCGGGAAACCGGCAAGCACCTGACCCAGCGGGCACTTGAGCGACATGTCGCCGATTACCGTCAGGCTGAGGGCGTCAGCGACGAATCCGCACTGGTTTGCGGGCATTTCCTGCAACTGACCGAGCATCCGCGCCACGACTGGAATGACCTCTGGTTGCTGACCGCCATCGAGCATCATGGCCGCCAGCCGCAGGTGCTGGAGGAATCGGTGACCAGCGATGGCGAGGGATTTCAGGGTTACCGTAATAGCTTTCTAGCCACGCCGTGGGACGTGTTCTTCCGCCCGGCGCTGGGGCCGGAAAAACCACGCATGCTCGGCTATCAAGCGGCGGTTGTGACCGGGCCGAAAGACACGGAAATCCACTGCGACGAGTACGGCCGGGTCAAGGTGCAACTGGCCTGGGATCGCGACGGCGAATTGAACGAGCATTCCAGTTGCTGGCTACGCGTTGCTACTAACTGGGCGCACGACCGTTACGGCAGCGTGCTGATTCCGCGAGTCGGCATGGAAGTGCTGGTCGGTTTCATCGATGCCGACGCCGACAAACCTTTGGTCGTGGGCTGCCTGCCCAACGCCGCGACGCCGATCCCGCTGGATCTTCCGGCGGACAAGACCCGTAGCATTTTTCGTAGTCAGAGCAGCCCCGGCGGTGGCGGCTACAACGAACTGCGCATCGAGGATAAGAAAGGCGCTGAGGAAATCTATCTGCGCGCCCAGCGTAACTGGACGCAGCATGTGTTGAACGATCAACAGGTGCAGGTTGATAACCAGCGCAGCATCGTCGTCACCGGCACCGCGCGGCATGAATTGAAGGCTGATGAGCAGCGCATCACCCACGGCCAGCGCCAAACCGAAGTGAAGCAGGACGATCATCTGAGCGTGACCGGCGACCGTCATGTTCGCGTGAGTAATCAGGCGATCAGCGCCAGTGGGCAATTCCACGTCAGCGCCGGTCAGCAAGTGGTGATCGACGGTGGCGCGAGTGCGACGATTCAGGCCGGTGGGCAGTGGATCAACATCGGCCCCGGCGGCATTTTCAGCAGCGTGCCGATTGTAGTGGGTGGTGCGCCGATGGCGGCGATGAGTGCCGCGCCGGTTGTACCGGGATTGCCGGAGAAACTCGCCGCCGCGCCGGCTGCCATGCTGACTGCTGCACAAATCATGAGCTTCAAGGGGGACGCGCCATTCTGCGAAGAGTGTGAACGTTGCAAGGACGGTCTCTGTGCAGCCTGATTTTCTATTGCCTGCCGATTGGTTGGCGCGGGAGCCGTTGAAAGCGTCCGAGCAATTATTCGCGGTGTTCAGCAATGCCAGCGAGGCAAAGCCGCTTGAGGCTTGGCCAGAAGCGGCCAGTGCGATCTGGGCCGAGACGATCTATGCCGAGTGGGATGCGGTGATGCCTCACGTGGGAGTTTTCGCCGCCGACAGTAAGTTTCTGCATTGGGTCGCCACTACCGAGTCGCTGGATTGGGGTTGGCTGGCGGTGTCTTCGGCGAGTCTTGAAGAGGTGGTGGCGCATTTTCGCAGCCTCACCCAAGTGCTGATGCCGGGCGGCAAAACGGTGTTTTTTCGTTTCTGGGACGGGCGGTTTCTGTTGCCGATTCTTCAGGCCGATGAGGTGGATGCGGCGCAACTGTTTCCGCTGATCGGGCGTTGTTTGATCAATGGTCAGGCGCTGGAAATTGGTGGCAGGGCGCAGGTTTCGGGGCAGATATTTCCTTGGTGGCAGGTGCCGGAATCGGTGCTGGCGCAGCAGGGTAATGACGTTCGAACGGCTAATGCGTTGCAGTGGTTGAGCGAAGAATATCCGGTTCTTTTCGAGGCCTTTCCCGAGGCGGTTTTGCGTTGCAAGGTGAGGCGGTTTTTTCAGGTTTCAATGTCGGAAGATTCGTCGCAATCGGCGTTGCTGGCGTTTTTGCTGGCAGAGTCAGAGTGAGTTTTCGGGGCGAAGGACTCGGACGATTCCTTCGAGTTGCGGCGGTTTTCATGAACTGGTGGGCGGTGGGTTGCAGGGATAGTCTTTTCGTTGTCACTGCGAGAGCGGTGACAGGGCGTAGGACCCCTGTGAAATTCACCGCGCACCAGCGCTGTCGTTTGATTGCGGCACTTAATACGTGTCCGTAGCATCGTTTGCGGCAGCTGTGCGCGGGAACGCTTCGGCGTGACTGAGTTTGGTGGGTTTCTCAGTTTCCTACTCTCGCGTACGGCTGCCACCTATACCCGTAGGAAGGTCACTTGGCAGCCTCTCTAAACCTATTGAGGTACAACTGATATGACTATGCTTAAACCCGATCCACCCTACGAAAAAATCATCCCCCATCCCGACAACCGCTTCATGGCCCTGACCGGCAATTGCAGCGACATGCCGACCCTGTTCATCGACACCCACGTGCCTCTCGACATCCTCATGGACGCCGCCAACCATCGCCTGCGCGCCGTGATCCAGGTGCTGGAAAACATGTGCATGCGCGGCTCGGTCGAATGCGACTCCGTCATCCTCAGCGACTTCGCCCAGCTCTGCGTGATTCCGTTGCGCGACGGCTGTGATGTACTCGACGTCATCGGCAGGCGCCTGCGCAGCATGCCTGCCTGAAAAAGATCAAAGGATCGCAGCCTTCGGCAGCTCCTACACGGGACTGGCGTTCGCCCTGTAGGAGCTGCCGAAGGCTGCGATCTTTTGACGTTAAAGGAAATCAGTTAGTCAGTCAGGGATGTACGCATCCTGAGAGTTGATAAAGCTGTTGAACGCATCGGAGTTGTAGACCTTCATGCACCCAAAAAACACTACTTTTTCATTCGAGTATTTGCTGTTTGAAGGTGTCTGCTCGTAAGCCGCCAACACGTAGTTTCGGGTTTCTTTGTAGGGATCGTGTAGCACTTGCAGCGTGTCTTCATTTTGCAGGATGGAATGCATGCCTTTGCCCATGAACGAATAGGCACTGGCGGACAGTGCAATGTCTTTTTCCAGCGCGGAGCGCTCGTTGAATGGCTTCAGAATGCAGTGGCTCAGACCGTAGTTTTTTAGTGACTGGCGTGCCTGTTCAATCCGGGTTTCGTCGGCAAGGGCGAGGTATGGGCTAAGCAGACTGAATAAGCAGATGATCAGATATCGCATGAGTTTTTGACTTCCTGTCGTTCATGGCTAGCGAGTTTAACGCCATAAAAGCAAAGCCCCTCACCCTAGCCCTCTCCCAGAGGGAGAGGGGACTGACCGAGTTGTCTGGGTGATGTGCGCCGACCTGCGACTTCAGTGGTGAACTTGGCTTGGCCAGGCCTCGCTATGCGTTGTTTCTGGGGACTGATCGAGTTGTCTGGGTGAGGTACGCCGACCTGCGACTTCAGCGGCGCACTTTGCTTCGCCAGGCTTGAGTTCGCGCTGATCTTTCAGGTCGACATAAGCCGCAAGATCACCACCGTCAGTCCTCTCTCCCTCCGGGAGAGGGCTAGGGTGATGGACAGGCTTTTGTCCACTCGGCTGCGAACCCCTGACTTGCCGCCCGGTAAAAGGTAAACTTTGCGCCCTTCGCAGGAGCAGCCATGAATTATCGTCACGCCTTCCATGCCGGCAATCACGCCGATGTGTTCAAACACCTGACCTTGACCCGCCTCATCGCCCTGATGTCGCGCAAGGAGCAGCCGTTTGCCTATCTCGACACGCACGCCGGCATCGGTCTGTATGACTTGCAGGGCGATCAGGCCAACCGTACCGGTGAGTACCTGGAAGGCATCGCGCGCTTGTGGGAGCAACCGGATCTGCCGGCGCTGACCGCCGACTACATGAAGGTGCTGCACGAGATGAACCCGGATGGTCAGTTGCGCTATTACCCGGGTTCGCCGGAGCTGGCGCGGCGCCTGACCCGCCCGCAGGATCGGGTGATGCTCAACGAGAAACACCCCGAAGACGGCGTGTTGCTCAAGGACAACATGGCCGGTGATCGCCGTGTAAAAGTTCATCTCGGCGAGGGCTGGCACGTTGCACGAGCGATGCTGCCGGTGCAGGAAAAGCGTGCGGTGATGTTGATTGATCCGCCGTTCGAGCAGCTCGACGAGATGCAGCGTTGTGCGGCGTCGTTGAAAGAGGCGATTGGCCGTATGCGCCAAACCGTAGCGGCGATCTGGTATCCGGTGAAGGATCAGCGTGCGTTGCGGCGCTTCTATCAGGATCTGGCCGGCACCGGTGCGCCGAAGTTGTTGCGCGTGGAATTGCTGGTGCATCCGCTGGATACGCCGAACAGCCTGAACGGTTCGGGCATGGCGATTGCCAATCCGCCGTGGGGGCTGGAGGAGGAATTGCGTGAGCTGCTGCCGTGGTTGTCGAAGAAGCTGGGGCAGACTCAGGGTGGGTGGCAGATGGATTGGTT
Organism: Pseudomonas sp. Irchel s3h9; assembly: GCF_900187475.1. Lineage (NCBI taxonomy): Bacteria > Pseudomonadati > Pseudomonadota > Gammaproteobacteria > Pseudomonadales > Pseudomonadaceae > Pseudomonas > Pseudomonas sp. Irchel s3h9. The sequence continues at coordinate 375,886 of NZ_FYDH01000001.1, forward strand.
GATTGCCGAGAGCTGATCAACGGCAAGATCAAAAGATCGCAGCCTGCGGCAGCTCCTACACGGTTCGGTGTCGTCCACCAATGTGCGGACGATCACTGATCTCCTGTAGGAGCTGCCGAAGGCTGCGATCTTTTGCTTTTAAGGGTCAGTTACCCGCCAGGCTCGCTGGCATGCACACGCCGGTGCCGCCGATCCCGCAATACCCTTCAGGATTTTTCGCCAGATACTGCTGGTGATACGCCTCGGCGAAGTACACGGTCGGCGCCTGTTCGATCTCGGTGCTGATTTCCCCCAGACCCGCCTTCGACAGTTCCGCCTGATACACAGCTTTGCTTTTCAGCGCCGCGTCCAGATGCTCAGGCGAGGTTGCGTAGATCACCGAGCGGTACTGCGTACCGATGTCGTTGCCCTGACGCATGCCCTGCGTCGGGTTGTGCAGTTCCCAGAACATCGCCAGCAGCTCTTCGTAGCTGACTTTGGCCTTGTCATACACCACCAGCACGACTTCGGCGTGGCCGGTCAGGCCCGAGCAGACTTCTTCGTAAGTCGGGTTCGGCGTGAAACCGCCGGCATAACCCACCACGGTGCTGACCACGCCTTCGCGCTGCCAGAAGCGGCGTTCGGCGCCCCAGAAGCAGCCCAGACCGAAGATCGCAAAGTCGACGTCCTGGAAAAACGGGCCAAGCAGCGGGGTTTCTTCAAACACGAAGTGCTTTTCAGGCAGGGTCATCGCGGTTTCGCGGCCGGGCAGAGCTTGTTCTTTAGTCGGGAGCACGTTCTTGTTCACCAGAATTTCCGAGCGCAGAACCATGATCGTTCCTCTCAGTCAGGTTGGATGTGAAAAGTCAGACCGCCAGTGTGCCGAATGATGCCCGACTTCGCACTATCCAATGTAGGAGCGGCGAGGTCAGAGGCAGAGCGGGCCGCGCGGGTAGCGTTTCAGCGCTTGGATGAGTTCTGCGCCCGGAATCGGCCGGTCGAACAGGTAACCCTGTCCGACATCGCAACGGTGGCGGCGCAGGAACGCCAGTTGTTCGGCGGTTTCGATGCCTTCGGCCACAACCTTGAGTTTCAGGTTGTGCGCCATGGCGATCACCGCCGAGGTGATTTCCATGTCGTCCTGGTTGTCGGGAATTTCGTGGATGAAGCTGCGATCAATCTTGATGATGTCGATCGGGAATTTCTTCAAATAACTCAGCGATGAATACCCGGTGCCGAAGTCGTCCATGGCTAGCGTCAACCCAAGGCGCTTGAGCTGGTCGAGCTGCAAGTGCGTGTCTTCGGTGGCTTCCAGCAGCAGGCCTTCGGTCAGCTCCAGCTCGAGCAGATTGGCCGGCAGCGCTTCTTCCTTGAGGATGTTGGCGATGGAGGCCACCAGATCCGGGTCGGAGAACTGTTTCGGCGACAAGTTGATCGCCACTTGCAGATTGCCCATCCCTGCTGCGGTCAGCGCTTTGCTCATGCGGCAGGCCTGACGGGCGATCCACTTGCCGATCGGAATGATCAGGCCGGTTTCTTCGGCGACGCTGATGAACTGGTCCGGGCGAATCATGCCGCGTTCCGGGTGGTTCCAGCGCAGCAGCGCTTCCATGCCCAGCAGACGACCGCTGCGCAGGCACAGCTTGGGCTGGTAGAACACGTCCAGCTCGTTCTGGGTCAGGGCGCGGCGCAGGTTGTTTTCGACGAACAGTTTGTAGCTGGCCTCGGCGTTCAGTGCTTCGGTGAAGACTTGCACCTGATGTTTACCGTTGGCCTTGGCTTTGTGCAGCGCCAGGCCGGCGTTACGCATCAGCGTTTGCGGATCGCGACCGTGTAGCGGTGCACAGGCCAGGCCGACCGAACCGGTGACGCTGATCAACTGGTTGTCGACGAACATCGGCTTGTCGAGGGTCGCCAGCAATTGGTTGGCGATCTGCTGACCGGTCGCCAGGTCGGTGTCGTCGAGCAGCACGGCAAATTCGTTACTGGCGAACCGCGCAAGGCTGCCACTTGGACTCAGGCTGTTGCGCAGACGCCGGGCCAGACTGATCAGCAGCTTGTCGCCGGTCTGGTGGCCGAGACTGTCGTTGATCCGCTTGAAGTTGTCGATGTCGACCAGCAACAGGCTGATCGGCGTGTCGCTGTCGCGGGCGAAGCGTTCGTCCAGATTGCGGATAAACGCCGGGCGGTTGCCGAGGTTGGTCAGGTTGTCGGTGTACGCCAGTCGCTCAATGCGCTGCTGTGCGAGTTTGGTCTGGGTGATGTCTTCGTAGATGCCGATGTAATGCGTCAGCTCACGGTTGTCACCGTAGACTTTGGAGATCGACAGCTGACCCCAGTACGGTTCGAGGTTCTTGCGGCGGCTTTTGAATTCGCCCTGCCAACTGTTGCTCTTGGCCAGCGCCGAGGGCGCGTCGAACAACAGTTCACTGAGGTTTTCCAGCGCCGGCAGCTCGGACAGACGCTGGCCGTGGACTTCTTCGGTGGTGTATTGGGTGATCGCGGTGAAACTCGGGTTGACGTACTCGACCACGCCGTCGCAATTGACCAGCAAAAACGCGTTGGCGCTTTGCTCGACTGCACGCTGGAACAGGTGCAGGGCGCTGGTGGCAGTGCGGCGGTTGTGGTTGTTGATGACTTGCGCGAACTGGTCAGCCAGCTCACCGGCAAAGGCGATTTCATCGGACTGCCAGGCGCGGGTGACGCCGGTCTGTTCCAGGCACAGCACGCCGACCACTTGCCCATCGACGCGAATACTGGCGTCGAGCATGGCGTTGACGTCGCGCGGGCGCAGGGCTTCGGCCATCTCCCGGGTACGCGGGTCGCGCATCGCGTTGTGCGCATCGATGGCGCGACTGCCATGCAGGGCGTCCATGTAATCCGGGAAGCTACTGATGTCGATCACGTCCGGAAGGATGTATTCCTGGGTCGCGCGGTGGTACGCGGAGATCGGCACCAGATGCTGGCCTTCGAGGTTCCACAAGCTGGCGCAGTCGATTTCATAGATATCGCAGGCGCAGCGGGTGATCAGCTCGGCGGCTTCCTGCAACGAGTTGTGCGTGCTGTAGCGCTGGCGCGCGAGCAGCAGAATCAGGTCCTGCTGGGCGCGCACGCGTTCCAGGTGCTGCAGTTGTTCCTGCTGCGCGCGTTGATTGAGTTCAAGGGCGATTTGCAGGCGTGAATTCTGGGTTTCGAGGTCGACGCAGGGCACCTGCGGCACTTCGTCGAACACATCATCGACCGCCAATAGATAGCCGCGCAGCAGATGACGATTGTGCTGTTTATACGCTTCGCCCAATTCGAGGATGTTCAGCTTGCCTGCGGCGGTGTGCAGGGTATAGCGCACCAGATAATGCGGGCTGTCGCGCAGTTGCTGCTGGATCGCGTCGTGCAGTTGATAGCGCGCTTCGGGTTCCATCAGGCTGGCGTAGGGTGAGCCGACCAGCGCGCAAAGCTCGACGGCTGGCTGACCGAACTGGCGTTCACAGTTGGGATCGAGAAACAGCATCGCCCAACTGGCTTCATTCAAGCGCTCGAAACGCAGCATGCCGAGCCGCGAGGGCACAGGCAACTGCGTCACTACCTCGGCCGCCATACGGCTGGCGGCATCGGGTTGGCTCTTCATGAAGGGAACTCGCTTGGAAATATGCTGAACGCGCCGGGCTCTCGCCCTCTTTACTGTTGCCTGCGGCAAGGTTGCATCATTGCGGCACTGACTGACAAGAGACATGAAGGCCAAGTGCTATAAGAATATGTCGGCTGCGTCGGGCATTTCTCCAGCACGTCGTTGAAAAGAGTAAAAGATCGCAGCCTTGGGCAGTGTCTACAGGGGAATGCGCCCTCTGTAGCAGCTGTCGAAGGCTGCGATCTTTAAGGCTTAGCGCAGCTTTATGGCGATCGACTGCAGCCGTTTTCCATCCCGATCATGGTAATTGACCATAATCTGATCAGCCTCGACCACCAAGTGGGCGAAATTGTCTTCACTCACCACCGTGCTGGTCAGTTCATGCCGATAATCGCCCGCCGCCGTGTGCACCAGCGGCTGATCCAGGATGAACGTGGACGCTTTGGCATATGGCAGCAGTTTGCTGTTGCACAGCGGCGAGGACACCACCGTGTGGATTTCGAAGTCCGGGTCTTCGCTGTGTGTCAAACGAGCCGCCAGCGAGCCATGCACGTCCCCGGAAATGAACACGACATTCTTGATTCGCCGGGTGCGGATGGTTTCCAGCAGGCGCAGGCGTTGCTCGGGAAAGGCTTTCCAGGCGTCATCGCCGTGGCGTTTGCGATCGGGATAGAACATCACGCTGGTGACCACGAACTTGACCCGCGCTGTGCTGTGGCTCAGCCATTTGAGCAGGGCCTGTTCCTGTGCCTCGTCGAGGATGCGTCGGTCATCGGCTGACAAGTTGCGGCGGGTGCGACTATCGGTGACAAACCATTCGATATCGCCGTCGCTGAATTGATACCAGTAGTGCTCAAGTGTCGAGTGATCTATTTCACCGTTAGTTGTCAGCGGATGTACCGGGCTATGACTGGCCTGATACAACTCATAGGCAGCCATTGCGTTACGGTACAAGTCGCCGTCGGACTTGCTGGCATTGGCAGGCCAGTTATCTTCGATTTCGTGATCATCGAGAATCATGTAAGTCGACGTGCCAGACATCAACCGTTGAATGTTTGGTTGGGAAAACGCGGCGCGGTACTTGTTGAGGATGTCTTTGTATTCGCGATCCGGTGCGACCAGGTTCAAGTCGTCCACATAAATTTGATCGCCGGTCATCAATACCGCGCTGATCGGGGGTTGTATGCCCTCGATGAGCTGATTGATGGATGCAAAGATCCGGTCACCCAGTTGCGGCAGGGAGGCAATGCCAGCAGTCATGCGCAAGTAGCGGCAGGAGCCGACGATGTAGGCTCTGGGTTGCAGGGCTTTGCTGGAGCGGGTGCGCAGGCGATAGATTTCCCGTGGCCATTGCAACGGCAACTCGGCAACGCTGTCTGGCGTATGTACCGGATTCATCGGGCTGAACCAGCCGGTCTGATATTCATATTCGGTGTCGGCACTCAAATTGTTGAGGGCGAACACATGTGACATTTCGCGTAATTCACTCAGTTGCGCAAAGTTACCTTTGGACCAATGTTGTGTGCTTGAAGCGCGATAACGAATCCCGGCAAATACCGGCGAGTTGTTCTGACGATCGCCACGCATGAAGATGCGCGCATGAACAGTTGTAACGTGGCCGGTAATTGGGCCGATAGTTGGTTTTAACATGTCGAATCCATTCGAATTAACTTGAGTTAACAGGATTTCACTAAGTTTTCTTAGTTGAATTGGTTGCGCCTAGGTTAGTTGCGTATCGAATAAAAAAGATCGGTACCAAGTCGACCGGAGTTGTGGCCGATGTCAGCGCGACGTGTGGGAAAAAGACGAGGGAGGTGTTTCTTCAGGCAAAAAAAAGCCCCGCCAAACTGACGGGGTTGAGGTACGAGCGTGTGGCGCTCGAAAGGGTGCAGCAATCGGCCCTCCGTTGCCGGAGGGCCGATCGAGTTACAGCAGGATCGTGCGGATGTCCGCCAGCAGGCTGCCCAGACGCTGGGTGAAGCGTGCGGCAGCGGCGCCGTTGATCACACGGTGATCGTAGGACAACGACAGCGGCAGCATCAGTTTCGGCTGGAAGGCTTTGCCGTCCCAGACTGGCTGGATGGTTGCCTTGGAAACACCGAGGATCGCCACTTCCGGCGCGTTGACGATCGGCGTGAAGCCGGTGCCGCCAATGTGGCCAAGACTGGAAATGGTGAAGCAGGCGCCCTGCATGTCGTCAGCGGTGAGCTTCTTGTCGCGGGCTTTGGCGGCCAGCGCAGCGGCTTCGGCTGCCAGTTGCAACAGGCTCTTCTGGTCGACGTTCTTGATCACCGGTACCAGCAGGCCATCCGGGGTGTCGACGGCGAAGCCGATGTTCACGTATTTCTTGCGGATGATCGCTTTGCCGCTTGGCGCCAGCGAACTGTTGAAGTCCGGCAGCTCCTTGAGCATGTGCGCGCACGACTTGAGCAGCAGCGGCAGGATGGTCAGCTTGACGCCAGCCTTCTCTGCAACGGCTTTCTGCGCCACGCGGAACGCTTCCAGCTCGGTGATATCAGCCGAATCGAACTGAGTCACGTGCGGGATGTTCAGCCAGCTGCGGTGCAGGCTCGACGCGCCGATCTGCATCAGGCGAGTCATCGGCACTTCTTCGATTTCGCCGAAACGGCTGAAGTCGACGACCGGAATCGGCGGGATGCCCGCGCCACCGGTTGCGCCCGCTGCAGCGGCCGGTGCTTCCTTGGCCTTCTGCATCATCGCTTTGACGTAAACCTGCACGTCTTCTTTCAAGATACGACCGTGCGGGCCGCTGGCACCGACAGCGTTCAGCTCAACGCCGAACTCACGGGCCAGTTGACGCACGGCAGGGCCAGCGTGAACTTTGGCACCCGGCTTGGCCGGTGCGGCGGCTGGAGCTGCAGCAGGTGCAGCGGCAGCCGGAGCAGCAGCGGCAGGTGCCGGAGCGCTCGGAGCAGCAGCGGCGGCAGCTGGAGCCGGGGCAGCAGCAGGCGCTGCGCCTTTGACTTTCAGCTTCAGAATCAGGTCGCCGGTACCGACTTCGTCATCTAGCTTGATGGAAACGCTTTCCACCACGCCAGCGGCAGGCGATGGGATTTCCATGCTCGCTTTGTCGGATTCCAGGGTGATCAGCGACTGGTCGGCTTCAACGCTGTCGCCAGCCTTGACCAACACTTCGATGATCTTGGCTTTGCCAGCCGAGCCGATGTCCGGAACGTGGATGTCCTGAACGCTGTCAGCCACCGGTGCTGCTGGCGCGGCTGCCGGAGCAGGCGCAGCGGCAGCGGCCGGTGCAGCAGCCTGGGCCGGAGCGGCAGCCGCAGGGGCCGCAGCACCCGCCACTTCCAGATCCAGAATCAGGTCGCCAGTGCCGACTTCGTCGTTGAGCTTGACGCTGATGGCTTTAACCACGCCAGCGGCAGGCGACGGGATTTCCATGCTCGCCTTGTCGGATTCCAGAGTGATCAAAGATTGATCAGCTTCGACGGTGTCGCCGACCTTGACCTGGATCTCGATGATCTGTGCCTTGCCCGAAGAGCCGATGTCCGGCACGTGCACTTGCTGAACCGAAGCGGCAGCAGGGGCAGCGGCTGGTGCAGCGGCTGGTGCAGCGGCAGCAGGCGCGGCAGCCGGTTTGGCCTCCGCTTTTGCAGCCGGCGCAGCGGCAGGAGCAGGGGCCGCTTCAGCGGCGCCCTCGACTTCCAGCTCAAGAAGTTCGTCGCCTTCTTTCAGACGGTCGCCCAGCTTCACTTTCAGGCTCTTGATGACGCCGGCTTTCGGGGCCGGCACTTCCATGCTGGCCTTGTCCGATTCCAGGGTCAGGATGCTCTGGTCGGCTTCGATACGGTCGCCGACCTTCACAAACAGTTCAATTACTTCACCTTCACCGCTGCCGATGTCAGGTACGCGAATGAGTTCGCTCACAAAATGTCTCCTCAGCAGTCCAGTGGGTTGCGTTTTTCCGGGTCGATGCCGAACTTGACGATGGCTTCAGCCACGACTTTAGGTTCGATATCACCACGGTCAGCCAGTGCTTCCAGGGCTGCCAACACCACGAAATGACGGTCGACTTCGAAGAAATGACGCAGTTTCTTGCGGCTGTCGCTGCGGCCGAAACCGTCGGTGCCCAGGACTTTGAATTCCTTGGACGGTACCCACTGACGGATCTGCTCGGCGAACAGCTTCATGTAGTCGGTAGACGCTATGACCGGACCTTTACGGCCGTTCAGGCACTCTTCGACGTAGCTCAGCTTAGGCTTCTGGCCAGGCTTCAGACGGTTGCTGCGCTCGACAGCGAGGCCGTCGCGACGCAGTTCGTTGAAGCTGGTAACGCTCCATACGTCGGCGCCAACGTTGAACTCTTCACGCAGGATCTTCGCCGCTTCACGGACTTCACGCAGGATGGTGCCGGAGCCCATCAGTTGGACGTGGTGCGCCGCATCGCGGGTGTCTTCTTCGAGCAGGTACATGCCTTTCTTGATGCCTTCTTCGGCACCGGCCGGCATGGCTGGCTGCTGGTACGACTCGTTCATCACGGTGATGTAGTAGAAGATGTCCTGTTGCTCTTCGGTCATCTTCTTCATGCCGTCCTGAATGATCACCGCCAGCTCGTAGCCGTAGGTCGGATCGTAGGTGCGGCAGTTCGGGATGGTCGCGGCCAGCAGGTGGCTGTGACCGTCTTCGTGTTGCAGGCCTTCACCGTTCAGGGTGGTACGGCCGGCGGTGCCGCCGATCAGGAAACCACGGGTACGGCTGTCGCCGGCAGCCCAGGCCAGGTCGCCAATACGCTGGAAGCCGAACATCGAGTAGAAGATGTAGAACGGCAGCATCGGCTGGTTGTGGCTGGAGTACGAAGTACCGGCAGCGATGAACGAACTCATGGCGCCTGCTTCGTTGATGCCTTCTTCAAGGATCTGACCTTTCTGGTCTTCCTTGTAGAACATCACCTGGTCTTTATCGACTGGCTCGTAGAGCTGGCCGACGGACGAGTAGATGCCGAGCTGACGGAACATGCCTTCCATACCGAAGGTACGGGCTTCGTCCGGGATGATCGGGACGATGCGCGGGCCGATTTCCTTGTCCTTGACCAGTTGCGCGAGGATTCGCACGAAAGCCATGGTGGTGGAAATTTCACGGTCGCCAGAGCCGTCAAGGATGGCCTTGAGGGTGTCCAGGTCCGGAGTCGGCACGCTGAAGCTTTGTGCGCGGCGCTGAGGGACGAAACCGCCCAGTGCAGTGCGCCGCTCGCTGAGGTAGCGGGCTTCGGCGCTGTTTGGCTCTGGTTTGAAGAACGGCAGGTTCTCCAGCTCTTCGTCCTTGACCGGGATGTCGAAACGATCGCGGAACAACTTCAGGCTGTCGACGTCGACTTTCTTGGTGTTGTGCGCAGTGTTTTTCGCTTCGCCGGCACCGGTGCCATAACCTTTGATGGTCTTGGCGAGGATGACGGTTGGTTGTTCTTTGTGGTTGACCGCTTCGTGGTACGCCGCATAGACCTTGTACGGGTCATGGCCGCCACGGTTGAGTTTCCAGATCTCGTCGTCGGACAGATCAGCAACCATCGCCTTGAGTTCTGGCGTGTTGAAGAAGTGTTCACGGACGAACGCGCCGTCTTTGGCTTTGTAGTTCTGGTACTCGCCGTCGATGACTTCGTCCATACGACGTTGCAGGATGCCGTCGACGTCTTTGGCCAGCAGTGGGTCCCAGAAACGGCCCCAGATGACTTTGGTCACGTTCCACTGAGCACCGCGGAACACGCCTTCGAGTTCCTGAATGATCTTGCCGTTGCCGCGAACCGGGCCGTCGAGGCGCTGCAGGTTGCAGTTGATGACGAAGATCAGGTTGTCCAGCTTCTCGCGGCCGGCCAGGGAGATCGCGCCCAGGGATTCCGGCTCGTCGCACTCGCCGTCGCCCAGGAAGCACCAGACTTTCTGTTTGCCCGGCTGGATGAAACCGCGGTGTTCCAGGTACTTCATGAAGCGTGCCTGGTAGATCGCTTGAATTGGACCCAGACCCATCGATACGGTCGGGAACTGCCAGAAGTCAGGCATCAGCCAAGGGTGCGGGTAGGACGACAGGCCCTGACCGTCGACTTCCTGGCGGAAGTTGTTCATCTGGTCTTCGGTGATGCGGCCTTCCATGAACGCACGGGCGTAAACGCCTGGCGAAGTGTGGCCCTGGAAGTAGATCAGGTCGCCACCGTGTTCGTCGGTCGGGGCCTGGAAGAAGTAGTTGAAGCCGATGTCATACAGGGTCGCACTGGAAGCGAAGCTGGAGATGTGACCACCCAGGTCAGAATCTTTCAGGTTCGTACGCATTACCATGGCCATCGCGTTCCAGCGTACCAGCGAGCGAATGCGGCGTTCCATGAACAGGTCGCCAGGCATGCGTGCTTCGTGGGTTACCGGGATGGTGTTGCGGTAAGGCGTGGTGATGGCGTAAGGGAGCTGCGAGCCGCTGCGGGTCGCGAGTTCGCCCATACGGGTCATCAGATAGTGAGCACGGTCTTCGCCTTCTTTGTCGAGAACCGATTCCAGGGCGTCCAGCCATTCCTGGGTTTCGACGGGATCGAGGTCTTGCATGGCTTGCTCCAGGGCGGAAAGGCTTCCAGAATCGGTTGCCTGAGTTTGCGACTGGCCTTGTGGGCAGACGATTTAAAATTCTTGGATTGCCGATAGGTTGTTCCGGCGGCGTGTAGTTTTACTACAAATCTTCCGGCATTTCAGCCTTTCGAATGTATAGACGAGTAGTAAAACTACAGAAGAATGGCTTGTGGCCTCCGGCTGCGTTGTGAGAATAATCGTTAAGGTTGGTCTTTTACCATCCGAAAAAGGTGAAACTTTGATGTTCGCTGCCAACGAGAAAGAAATTTCAGCTATTTCTAACTTTTGTTCGACAGTCTTCCGGGTAGCGGCTTTTCACCAATCACTACAAGCGGCCATTTACACGCCGATCAAGGATAGACCATGACCCTGCCCGTGCTTGCCGAACTGCCTGCCCTTTTCCTGTCGTTGGTCACTCGATCCGAGCAGTCGTTCCGTACGGCCGTCGCCGCGCTGGAAGACGATCACGGCCTGGCGAACTGGACGCCAGAGCGCTGGGCGCAGTTCGCCCGCGTCACCGCCGCCAGCGAGTTTGTCATTGAACAGAGCGTTCGTGACCCTTTGATGTTGCTTGCACTGGTGCAGTCCGGCGAACTCGACCGGGCCTTCGCGCCGGGCGAATTGTGTGCGCAGATTGCTGCGGCAGTGAACGCCGCGCAAACCGAAGATGAACTCGGCCGCGCCTTGCGCCGCCAGCGCGCTCGCCATCAAGTGCGGATCATCTGGCGCGATCTCACCCGTCAGGCCGATCTGGTGCAGACCTGCCGCGATCTCTCGGATATGGCCGACGCGACTATCGACCAGGCTTATCAATGGTTGTACAGCCGCCATTGCGAACAATTCGGTACGCCGACCGGCCGCCGCAGCGGTGAGCCGCAGCCAATGGTCATCCTCGGCATGGGCAAGCTCGGCGCGGTCGAGTTGAACCTGTCTTCGGATATCGACCTGATTTTCGCCTACCCCGAGGGTGGCGAAACGGTGGGCGTGAAGCGCTCGCTGGATAATCAGGAATTCTTTATTCGTCTCGGCCAGCGCTTGATCAAGGCGCTGGACCCGATGACCGTCGACGGTTTTGTATTCCGTGTCGACATGCGCCTGCGCCCGTACGGCTCGTCCGGCGCGCTGGTGCTGAGCTTCAATGCGCTGGAGCAGTATTACCAGGATCAGGGCCGCGACTGGGAACGCTACGCGATGATCAAGGCGCGGGTGGTGGCCGGCGATCAGGTCGCGGGCGCGCAGTTGCTCGACATGCTGCGGCCGTTCGTTTACCGACGTTACCTGGACTTCTCGGCGATCGAAGCGCTGCGCACCATGAAGCAACTGATCCAGCAGGAAGTGCGGCGCAAGGGCATGGCCGACAACATCAAGCTCGGCTCCGGCGGTATCCGCGAGGTCGAATTTATTGCTCAGGCCTTTCAGTTGATCCACGGTGGTCGCGACTTGAGCTTGCAGCAGCGTCCTCTATTAAAGGTGTTGAGCACGCTGGAGGGGCAGGGTTATCTACCGCCGGCGGTGATCAGCGAGTTGCGCGAGGGTTACGAATTTCTGCGTTACACCGAACACGCGATTCAGGCGATTGCCGACCGCCAGACCCAGATGCTGCCGGATGGCGCGCAGGATCAAGCGCGCATTGCCTTCATGCTCGGCTTTGCCGATTGGGATTCTTTCCATGAAAAACTGATGTTCTGGCGCGGTCGCGTCGCTTGGCACTTCGCCCAGGTGATTGCCGATCCCGATGAAGATGAGGGCGCCGAAAGCGAAGTGGTGGTCGGCGGTGAATGGCTGCCGCTGTGGGAAGAGGCGCAGGACGAGGAGGCCGCGTGCCGGCAGTTGGAAGAGGGCGGTTTTGCTGACGCGAGCAAAGCCCTGAAAGCGTTGGCCGGATTGCGCAGCAGCCCGCAATTGCGCGCGATGCAGCGGTTGGGGCGTGAGCGTCTGGATGCCTTTATTCCGCGTCTGCTCGCACAGGCTGTGGAACACGCCAATCCGGATCTGGTGCTTGAGCGGGTGTTGCCGCTGGTCGAAGCGGTCGCTCGGCGCTCGGCTTATCTGGTCTTGCTGACGGAAAACCCCGGTGCACTGCGACGCTTGCTGACGCTGTGCGCGGCGAGCCCGTGGATCGCAGAGCAGATCACGCGCTTCCCGTTGCTGCTCGATGAACTGTTAAACGAAGGCCGACTGTTCAAGCCGCCCTTGGCGCCGGAACTGGCGGCTGAACTGCGCGAGCGCCTGACGCGGATTCCCGAAGACGACCTCGAACAACAAATGGAAGCCTTGCGCCATTTCAAATTGGCGCACCGCTTGCGCGTGGCGGCGTCGGAAATCGCCGGCAGCCTGCCGCTGATGAAAGTCAGCGATTACCTGACTTGGCTGGCCGAGGCGATTCTCGAGCAAGTGCTGGCCCTGGCCTGGCGCCAGACGGTGGCCAAGTACGGCACACCGCTGCGCACCGACGGCACCTTGTGCGATCCCGGCTTCATCATTGTTGGTTATGGCAAAGTCGGCGGCCTGGAACTGGGGCATGGTTCGGATCTGGACCTGGTGTTTATCCACGACGGCGATCCGCAGGCGGAAACCGACGGGCCGAAGTCGATTGATGGCGCGCAGTTCTTCACGCGATTGGGGCAGCGAATCATTCACTTGCTGACGGCGCAGACCAACTCCGGTCAGCTCTATGAAGTGGACATGCGTCTGCGGCCATCCGGTGCTTCGGGGCTGTTGGTCAGTTCGCTGGGGGCATTTGCGCGCTATCAAGAAAATGAAGCCTGGACGTGGGAGCATCAGGCGTTGGTGCGGGCGCGGGTGCTGGTCGGCAGTCAGGATGTCGGTCAGGCGTTCGAGAAAGTCCGCGCGCAGGTCTTGGGCAAGGCGCGCGATCTGGCCAAGTTGCAACAAGAAGTCAGTGAGATGCGCGCGAAGATGCGCGATAACCTCGGCACCAAGAGCACCGCAGCCGGCACGGCGGCAAATGCCTTCGACGCCACAGCGCCCTTCGACCTCAAGCAGGACGCCGGAGGTATCGTCGATATTGAATTTATGGTGCAATACGCGGCTCTGGCGTGGTCGCAAAGCCACCCGCCATTGCTGCGCTGGACCGATAACATCCGCATTCTGGAAGAGCTGGAACACGAAGGGCTGATGCCTGCCGAAGATGCCAGTTTGCTGCGCGAGGCCTATAAAGCCTACCGTTCCGCCGCTCACCGGCAGGCGTTGCAGAAGGACGCCGGGGTGATACCGGGTGACCAGTTTGCCGACGAACGCCGGCAGGTTTTACGGATATGGAAAGAGATGGGGCTAAGCTGAAACAAGCCAATGAAGGCAATGAGATTCAAGAGGTGGGAGCGAGCCTGCTCGCGAAGGCGGTCGGTCGGCCAGCATGGATGTTGAATGTGCTGGCCCCTTCGCGAGCAGGCTCGCTCCCACAGTGATCTGCGGTGAGTCGCAGATGTGTGAACAGAGGCAAAACCATGTGGGAGCGAGCCTGCTCGCGATAGCGGAGTGACAGTCGACAGTCATGTTGAAGGTAATGACCCATCGCAAGCAGTGCCGCTCCCTCAGTGATTCTCGAGGCGGGGAGGCGTAAATGCCTCCCCGGTTCGTTTTTGGAAACCACATGAATATTCTGATCGTTGGGCCCAGTTGGGTCGGTGACATGGTGATGGCGCAGACACTGTTTCAGTGTCTCAAGCAGCGCCACCCGCAATGCGAAATCGACGTCCTGGCCCCTGAGTGGAGCCGGCCGATCCTTGAACGCATGCCCGAAGTGCGCAAGGCCTTGAGCTTCCCGCTCGGCCACGGCGCGCTGGAATTGGCGACGCGTCGGCGCATCGGCAAATCCCTGCGTGGTCAGTACGATCAGGCGATCCTGCTGCCCAACTCGCTGAAGTCGGCGCTGGTGCCGTTTTTCGCCGGCATTCCGAAACGCACCGGCTGGCGCGGCGAATTCCGCTACGGCCTGCTCAACGATGTGCGCACCCTCGACAAACAACGCTATCCGTTGATGATCGAGCGGTTCATGGCTTTGGCCTATGAGCCGAACGCCGAGCTGCCGAAGCCTTATCCGCGCCCAAGCCTGCAAATCGACCCGGTCACTCGCGAAGCAGCGTTGGCCAAGTTCGGCCTGACCCTCGACCGCCCGGTGTTGGCCCTGTGCCCTGGCGCCGAGTTTGGCGAGTCCAAGCGCTGGCCGTCCGAGCACTACGCCAAAGTCGCCGAAGCGCGCATTCGTGAAGGCTGGCAGGTGTGGCTGTTCGGTTCGAAGAACGATCATGCGGTCGGTGAAGATATCCGCGCTCGACTGATTCCTGGCCTGCGTGAAGAATCGGTCAACCTCAGCGGCGGTACCTCGTTGGCCGAGGCCATCGACCTGATGTCCTGCGCCGACTCGGTGGTCTCCAACGACTCCGGTCTGATGCACGTCGCCGCTGCGCTGAACCGCCCCTTGGTAGCCGTCTACGGCTCGACTTCGCCGGGCTTCACCCCGCCGCTGGCGGAGCATGTCGAAGTGGTTCGTCTGGGCCTCGATTGCAGCCCGTGCTTCGACCGCACCTGCCGCTTCGGCCATTACAACTGCCTGCGCCAGCTGATGCCGGACGCGGTCAATGATGCCTTGCAGAAGTTGCAGGGCTCTGTGGTCGAGGTTCATTAAGTTGCGGGTACTGCTGATCAAGACTTCATCGCTGGGTGACGTGATTCATGCGTTGCCGGCGCTGACCGACGCCGCCCGGGCCATTCCCGGAATCAAGTTCGACTGGGTAGTGGAAGAAGGTTTCGCCGAGATCCCGACCTGGCACCCGGCCGTTGGCAAAGTGATTCCGGTGGCGATCCGTCGCTGGCGCAAAAACCTCTGGAAAACCATCACCAGCGGCGAGTGGAAACGCTTCAAACAAAGTGTGCGCGCCAATAAATACGACTTGGTGATCGACGCTCAAGGCCTGCTGAAAAGCGCCTGGCTGACCCGCTACGTCAAAGCGCCGGTAGCCGGCCTCGATAAAGGTTCGGCGCGAGAGCCGATGGCTTCGCGTTTCTATGACCGCAAACTGGCTGTGGCCCGCGGTCAGCACGCCGTCGAGCGAGTGCGCCAACTGTTCGCCATTGCTCTCGGCTACGACTTGCCGAAAGGCTTGGGCGATTACGGCCTCAACGTCGAGCGTCTGGTCGAGCTGCCGCGCAAAAACGCCTTTGTGGTCTTCCTGCATGGCACTACTTGGGACACCAAACACTGGCCGGAAAGTTACTGGCGCGAACTGACTGAACGCGTCGGCTACCTCGGCGTCGGCGTCAAACTGCCGTGGGGCAACCCACAGGAAAAGGCCCGCGCCGAACGCATCGCCGCCGGTTTCAAACACGCCGAAGTGCTGCCGAAGCTCAATCTGGCCGGCGTCGGCAAAGTCCTCGCTGGTGCGCAAGCCTGCGTCGCGGTGGATACCGGTCTCGGCCACTTGGCCGCCGCGCTGGACGTGCCGACCATCTCGCTGTTCGGCCCGACCAACCCGGGCCTGACCGGCGCCTACGGCAAGTTGCAGATTCACCTGGCCAGCGACTTCCCGTGCGCGCCATGCCTGCAAAAGAAATGTACCTATCAACCGACCGCGCAGGATGCCCGTCAGTTTGACCTGAAGCGTGAACAGCCGCTGTGCTTCACGCGTCTGAACCCCGAGCGTGTCGCCAGCCGACTGAGCACGTTGTTAATGGCTGAGGAGCTGCGCTGATGCAATTGGCATTCGTCCTGTACAAATATTTCCCGTTCGGTGGTTTGCAGCGCGACTTTATGCGCATCGCCCTTGAATGCCAGAAGCGCGGGCATCAGATTCGCGTCTACACACTGATCTGGGAAGGCGACGTGCCGCCCGGTTTTGAGGTGCTGGTGGCGCCGGTCAAGGCGTTCTTCAACCATCGTCGCAACGAAAAACTCAGCGCGTGGATGGCAGCGGACCTGGCCAAGCGCCCGGTCGATCGCCTGATCGGGTTCAACAAGATGCCGGGGCTGGACGTCTACTACGCCGCCGATGGCTGCTTCGAAGACAAGGCGCAGAACTTGCGCAATTCGCTGTACCGCCGTTGGGGTCGCTATCGCCACTTCGCCGAGTACGAGCGCGCAGTGTTCGCCAAGGATGCGAAGACCGAAGTGCTGATGATTTCCGAAGTGCAGCAGCCGCTGTTCATCAAGCATTACGACACGCCACTTGAGCGTTTCCATCTGCTGCCGCCAGGCATCGCCCAGGATCGTCGCCGCCCGGCGGATGCCGCTGAAATTCGCGCCGGTTTCCGCGCTGAATTCAATCTCAAGGACGACGAACTGCTGCTGGTGCAGATCGGCTCCGGCTTCAAGACCAAAGGCGTCGATCGCAGCCTGAAAGCGCTGGCTGCATTGCCTGCCGAACTGAAGAAACGCACCCGGCTGTTTGTAATCGGCCAGGATGACCCCAAATTATTCCAGATGCAGAGCGCAACTTTGGGTCTGGGCGATAACGTAACGTTCCTCAAGGGGCGCAGCGATATCCCGCGTTTCCTGCTCGGCGCCGATCTGTTGATCCACCCGGCCTACAACGAAAACACCGGTACTGTGTTGCTCGAAGCGCTGGTCGCCGGTTTGCCGGTGCTGGTCAGCGCGGTCTGCGGTTACGCCCATTACATTGCCGAGGCGGATGCCGGGCGAGTGCTGGACGAACCGTTCGATCAGGCGCAACTGACGCAATACTTGACTGAAATGTTGCATGACGACGCTGCACGCGCGGCCTGGAGCCGCAATGGTCTGGCCTTCGCCGAGACGGCCGACCTCTACAGCATGCCGCAGCACGCGGCCGATGTGATTCTGGCGGAGCACGCTTAATGAAGTTGATGCTGGCTGAACCGTTCAAAAGCCTGTGGGCCGGCCGCGACCCGTTCGCTGAAGTCGAAGGCTTGCAGGGCGAGGTATACCGCGAGCTGGAAGCACGCCGGACGCTGCGCACGGAAGTCGACGGCAACGGATTTTTCGTCAAGATCCACCGAGGTATCGGCTGGGGCGAGATCTTCAAGAATCTGCTGACCGCCAAGCTGCCGGTTCTCGGCGCGGGCCAGGAGTGGCAAGCCATTCAGCGTCTGCAGGAAGTCGGCGTGCCGACCATGACTGCCGTGGCTTACGGCGAGAAGGGCAGTAACCCGGCAGATCAGCACTCGTTTATCGTCACCGAAGAACTGGCGCCGACCATCAGCCTCGAAGACTTCAGCATCGATTGGGTCAAGCAGCCGCCCGAGCCGAAACTCAAGCGCGCGCTGATCGCCGAAGTCGCACGCATGACCGGCATGATGCACCGCGCTGGCGTCAACCATCGTGACTGCTATATCTGCCACTTCCTGCTGCACACCGATAAACCGGTGACGCCAGACGACTTCAAACTCTCAGTGATCGACCTGCACCGTGCCCAGACCCGCACGAAAATCACTCAGCGCTGGCGCAATAAAGATCTGGCCGCGTTGTACTTTTCCGCGCTGGACATCGGCCTGACCCGCCGCGACAAACTGCGTTTCCTCAAAGGCTATTTCCAGCAACCGCTGCGCCAGATCCTGGCTGAAGAAGCGCCGTTGCTGAGCTGGCTGGAAGGCAAGGCCAACAAACTCTACGCGCGTAAACAGCGTTACGGGGATGCGCTCTGATGGCGGGTTGGACTCTCGAGCCGCAATACAGCGAGCTCGCCGAAGACTTCGGCAGTCTCGAAGCGGTATTTGCGTTGCAGGGCGAACGCCTGACCCGTGATCCGCTGTCGGAAGTGATTCGCGTGCAGCGCAACGGCGTCAATTATTACGTCAAACGCTATGTCGGCGCCGGTAAAGGCTTGCGCCGTTACCTCGGCAAGCCGCGGGTGAAGATGGAATGGCAGAACCTCAAGCGCTTCGCCAAGTGGGGCATTCCCACCGCTGAAGTGGTGGCCTGGGGGCTGGAGCGACGTGGCGCGGCGTATGATCGTGGCGCCATGATCACCCGTGAACTGCCCGACACCGAAGACCTTTCGGCGCTCGCCGAGCGCAAGGATCCGAAACTCAAGGATCGCGCCTGGGTCGACGGTGTCAGTCGGCAATTGGCCGGCTATACCCGGACGATGCATGATCACCGATTTACCCATAACGATCTGAAATGGCGCAACCTGTTGATCGATGATCAGGCGCGGATATTTCTGATCGATTGCCCTAACGGCGAGTTCTGGCGCGGCTTCTGGCTCAAGTATCGGATCACCAAGGATCTGGCCTGTCTCGATAAACTCGCCAAATACCACCTGTCCAATACCCAACGCCTGCGCTTCTATAAGCAATACCGCCAGTGCGATCGGCTTGATAGCGCCGACAAGAAACGGATTCGGCACGTGGTGAGATTTTTCGAGGGACGCGAATGACTGATTTTCTCGCCGCTGAAGACCGCGCACTGCTTGAGCGCCATGGTCTTGGCACTTTTGACGCGCTTTGGGCGAAGCAGCTTGAGGCCGTGGACGAACCCAATACCGCCCGTGGCGGTTGGAGCAGCGTCTTCCGTCTGGATCTTGAAGGGCAAGGTTATTACCTCAAGCGCCAGAGCAACTACCTGACGCGGACCTTGCATGCGCCTTTCGGCGAGCCAAGCTTTGCCCGCGAGTTTCGCAATATCAGTCGCTATCGCATGCTCGGTATCCCGGCGCTGCAAGCGGCGTTTTTCGGTGAGCGTAAGGTCAACGGCGAAGTCCGTGCCATCCTGCTGACTCGGGCACTCGATGGCTGGAGTGATCTGGAATCGCTGTTGCAGCGTTGGGCGCAGCTCAGTACCGCGCAGCATTCAGCCATTCTCAAGGCTTGCGGATTGCTCGCGCGGCATCTGCACGGCGTGCGTCAGGTGCACGGCTGCTTCTATCCCAAACATATTTTTCTGCGAGCCACCGGTGACGGGTATCAGGCGCAATTGATCGACCTGGAAAAGACCCGGCCGTTGTTGTTTGGTATGCGCGACCGGATCAAGGATCTGGAACCGCTGCAACGTCGCGCACCGGAATGGAACGAGGCGCAACTGCGTGAATTGCTCGCGGCTTATCTCGATCAGCCCACTGACAGCGCGCTGCTGGACAGTTGGCTGGCCCGGCTGACCGCGCGTCGCAGCCACAAGGAGACCCGCTGATGCAATTGTCCGAGCTGGCCGGTGCCGGACGAGCCCCGCAATTGCCACTGACGGTGACGCTGGCCGATGCCGCCGGCAGTGCTGATCTGCAATTGCTGAGCCTGCTGCGGGTGTTGCCGGGACAGCGTTACGTTGGCGCCGGTGTCTGGCGCGGGCGTCCGGTGCTGGCCAAATTGCTGGTCGGCGGCAAAGCTGCCCGGCATTTTCAGCGCGAGCTGGAAGGCGTGCGCTTGCTGGCTGCGCAAGGCCTGACCACGCCGCTGCTCCTGGCCGATGGTTTGCAAAATGGCGAAGGTGGCTGGTTGCTGTTCGATTTCCTTGAGGGTGCCGAAAGCCTTGGCGATGCCTGGGCGAAAGTCGAGTCGCTGCCGGTGTTGGCCGATGAACAATCGGCGGTGCTGGCCGAGGCGCTGGGCGCTATTGGCCAATTGCACGGCAAAGGGCTTTGGCAGGAAGATCTGCACCTGGACAATCTGTTGCGCCACGGCGACCAGTTGTACTTGATTGACGGTGCCGGGATTTGCGCAGAAACCGCCGGCCAGCCGTTGTCGCGACAAAAAGTCCTGGAAAATCTCGGGGTGTTTTTCGCCCAGTTACCCAAGGCGTTGGAACCGTTCACTGAAGAGCTGCTGGTGTATTACCTGTTGAGCAATAGCGAGCATGCGTTGCCGCTGGAGGCCTTGCAGAAACAGATCGACAAAGTGCGGCGCTGGCGTTTGAAAGACTTCCTGATCAAGGTCGGTCGCGAGTGCACGCTGTTCAGTGTGCAGCGTGGAGCGTTCGCTCTGCGCGCGATCCGCCGCGAAGAAGAGTCAGCCATGCTGCCGGTGCTGGAGCAGGCTGATGCGTTGCTTGATCAGGGTCACCTGTACAAGACCGGTGGTGCGGCGAGCGTTGGCAAGGTTCAGGCCGGTGCGCGCGCGCTGGTGATCAAGCGCTACAACATCAAGGGCTTTGCGCATTGGCTCAAGCGTTTCTGGCGGCCAAGTCGGGCCTGGCATTCGTGGCGCGAAGGCAATCGCCTGGCGTTTCTCGGCATCGCCACACCCAAACCGCTGGCGGTGCTGGAAAAGCGCTTTTTGTGGCTGCGCAGCCGTGCGTATCTGGTGACCGAGTTCCTGCCGGGGCCGGATATCATCGAGCGCTTTGCGCCGTACGTTGAAAGTGGTGAAGCGCCGGAAGCGGAGTTGCAGGCGCTGGATCAGTTGTTCGCCAGATTGATTGACGAGCGGATCAGCCATGGCGACTTCAAGGGACATAATCTGTTCTGGCAGCAGGATCGCTGGGCGCTGATCGATCTGGACTCGATGTGCCAGCATGGATCTGTCGGCAGTTTCGCGCCGGCCTATGCCCGTGACCGTGCGCGATTCATGCGCAACTGGCCCGAAAGCAGCGCGCTGTATCGGATTATTGATCTGCGGTTGCCGAAAGATATTTCCAGCGTGCCCTGAGACAAACCAGCAGTAGAGGACAAGATTCAGCGACTTGTCCTACAGCTTCTCCAGAAGCCATGAACTGTGCCCTGTTCAGTCCCGATGCTAATTTGCCCAACGACCTTGGAGGGCGAATTTTGACCATTAAACAGGCTGCAACGCTGGGTGTATTTTCATGGATTCTGGCTGGCTGTGGCAGCGCCATGACTGTCTTGCAGGACGATGCCGACGTGGCGCGGGACATGCGCAAACAAAAAACCTATTGCCAGTCCATTCCGCGGATTTACAGCGGTCTGGCCTTCGACTTCTGCGTGTTGAACGCGCCGCCGGATCCCAGCGGTTTTCTGGTGCCATTCGTGTTGCTGGATCTGCCATTGTCCGGAGTATTCGATACAGTAGCGTTGCCCTATACGGTTTATCGTCAGCTCACCGACGGCAATCTTGGTATTTACTGGCGCAAGGGCAGTTATTGAGTAGCAGGGTAAGGTTTCTCCAAACCATTCACCCCGAGGGCAATCGCACAGGGTAATTCCCTACTCGTTTACGCTATAATCCCGCCCTTTAGCTGTCACTCGCCCTGTGCGGGGGCACATCAATTTTCAAGGCGCATCGCGCCTGCACGCAGACTAAAGAGGCTAGACCCCTGTGGCATTGACGATTCTTGGCCTGTCCGGCGCCCTTAGCCATGACCCTTCAGCAGCCTTGTACATCGACGGCAAGCTGGTGGCGGCGGCTGAAGAAGAGCGCTTCGTACGCGATAAGCATGCAAAGAACCGCATGCCCTACGAATCGGCGAAGTTCTGTCTTGAGCAGGCCGGCATCAAGCCGTCCGACGTTGACGTAGTTGCGATCCCGTTCGCTCCGATCAGCCTGTTCGGCAAGGCGCGCTGGCACTACGCCAAGCGTTACTGGTACGCGCCGGATCGCGCCCTGGATGCGATCCTGATGGGCAACCGCCGCTACAAGCGCTACCGCAACAAGATTGTCTGGTGCCTGGAGCAATTGGGTTTTGATCCGAAGAAGATCAAGATCGAACCAGTCGAGCACCACTTGGCTCACGCCTCCAGCGCCTACCACTGCTCTGGCTTCAAAGAAAAAACCGCGATCCTCGGTATCGACGGCAAGGGCGAGTACGCCACGACCTTCTTTGGCTACGGTGAGAACGGCAAGATCCACAAGATCAAGGAATTCTTCGATCCGGACTCCCTCGGCGGCCTGTATGGCGCGATCACCGAGTTCCTCGGCTTCGAGATGCTCGACGGTGAGTTCAAGGTCATGGGCATGGCGCCTTACGGCGATGCCAGCAAGTACGATTTCTCGCGTCTGGCCTCGTTCGAAAACGGTGAGCTGGTGATCAACACCGACTACGCCAACGTTATCGGCCTGCGCCGCTATAAAGAGAAGGGCAAAGGCTTCTACTTCTCGCCTAAGCTGATCGAGTGGCTGGGGCCGAAGCGCGAAGGCGATATTGCTGACGAACCTTACATTCACTACGCCGCGAGCATGCAAGCGCTGTTCGAGAAGCTGGCGCTGCAGATGATCGATCACTATTTGGGTGACGTGCTCAAGGAAACCGGCAAACTGGCCTTCGCCGGTGGCTGTGCGCTGAACGTCAAACTGAACCAGAAAATCATTGCCCGCGACGACATCAAGGAACTGTTCGTGCAACCGGCGTCCGGCGATGCCGGTACGGCGGTCGGCGCAGCTGCCTATGTGTCCCACGCCCGTGGCGTGCCGGTCGAGAAGATGGAGCACGTCTACCTCGGCCCGTCGTACAGCAACGAGGACGTGATCGCCGCTTGCGCCCGTCACGAGAACAAGCCAGCGTGGCGCAAGCTCGATAACATGCCGGAACAGATCGCCAAAATCATGGTTGATGGTAATCCCGTGGCCTGGTTCCAGGGACGTATGGAGTTCGGCCCGCGTGCATTGGGTGGTCGTTCGATCATTGGTTGCCCAAGCGTGGCTGGCGTGGCTGATCGCATCAACCACCAGATCAAGTTCCGCGAGCGCTGGAGGCCTTTCTGCCCGTCGATGCTCGACACTGTTGCGCCGCAAATGATCAAGATCGATCACCCGGCACCGTTCATGACCTTCACGTTTGAAGTGGCGGAAGAGTGGAAGACCCGTGTGCCGGAAGTCGTCCATGAAGATGGCACTTCTCGTGCCCAGGTCCTCAAGCGTGAATACAACCCGCGCTACTACGACATGATGAAGGCGCTGGAAAACCTGACCGGTAACGGCGTATCGCTGAACACCTCGCTCAACCGTCGTGGCGAACCGATGATTTGCTCGCCGACCGACGCGTTGAACATGTTTTTCGGTTCGGATCTGGAATACCTGATCATGGAAGATATTCTGGTCGTAAAAGAGGGTGTGAAAGGATACGAACTTGACTGAAACACTGATCAGCGTCGTCATTCCGGTTTACAACTAT
This sequence comes from Pseudomonas sp. Irchel s3h9, assembly GCF_900187475.1. Classification (NCBI taxonomy): domain Bacteria; kingdom Pseudomonadati; phylum Pseudomonadota; class Gammaproteobacteria; order Pseudomonadales; family Pseudomonadaceae; genus Pseudomonas; species Pseudomonas sp. Irchel s3h9. The sequence continues at coordinate 399,062 of NZ_FYDH01000001.1, forward strand.
GCGCGAACGCTGCCTCGTGCAGTGGAGTCGGTGTTGGCGCAATTGGATGAAACGACGGCGGATCTGCTGGTCATCGACGACGGGTCGACGGACGATACGCCTGAGGTCGTGGAAAGGCTCCTGCTCAAGCATGGCGGTCGTTTTCGCGCGCTGCGTAAAAGCAACGGCGGATTGTCGTCGGTACGCAATCGGGGGCTGGAAGAGACAACCGGGCAGTATCTGGTGTTTCTCGACTCTGACGATGAAATGGCTCCCGGTGCATTGGCTGCGCTTGCGCAGCACATTGCCAGTCATCCGCAGACCCTTATGGTGATCGGTGCGCACTGGTCAGTGTTCGCTGACGGGCGCCGCAGCTTGCAGGCGGCCAGGCCTTTGCCTGTGACGCCCCGCCAGCGCCTGCAGGGTTACCTGCTGAACAAGACGGTGTCGATTTCCAACGGTGCCTGTGCGATGCACCGCGAAGTGTTCGCTCTGGGCAATTACCCGGAACATTTGCGCAACGTCGAGGACCTGCCAGTGTTTGCCCAAGTGCTGGCGCGCTACCCCTGCACCGTTCTAGACAAGCCTCTGGCACTGATCCACAAGCACGCCGACAGCATGCGCCATGATTTGCGCCAGAGTCTTGCTGCCGGTACGGAGCAGGTCGTCAGCGAAGTGTTTTCCAGTCGAAGAATGCCCGAAGAAATGTGTGATCTGCGCCAGGCGTTTCTGGCACAGCGCTGTTTGTCGCTGTTTCGCGACTGTTATTCCCATGGCGAGTACAAGCTGGCCAGGTCGTTCTATTTCCAGGCTTTGCGTGCAGACTGGCGGACGTTTTCACGCTGGTCATACACCCGCAAGGCTTTGCGGTTGCTGTTTCGGTAAGTGGGTCGCGGTGATGTGCGCGTACCTTGTAACGGATGTCGGTGAGGTGGCTGGGTGAAAGGTACGGGCGGTAGTGTGGCAACTCGAGTCTCCAGAATCATCGACAAATACCCGGTCTGGCTGGCGTTTGTGGGCAGCGCGCTGTTATCGCTGATAGCCGTCCTGGGCACTGCGACAGTGGGACGTGATGCCGCGCTGTATATCGATATTGCGCAACAGGTCACCGAGCACGGGCCGAATGTGGCTTGGGCTACTTTCGACTGGCCCTGGTTTTCCTTTCTGCTGGCCGCTACGCATTCCATCCTGCATTTGCCGCTGGAGCTGAGTGCCTATCTTTGGTGTGCACTCTTTTTTGCCGGCACCAGCGCGTTGATGGTGGACTGCGTGCGTCAGCGGTCTGCGCTGGTCACCCGTTGGGCGTGCCTGGTGGTATTGGCCATGCCGGCGGTGAATGCCTTTCGAAACGACATCATCCGTGAGTGCGGTTTCTGGTTCTTCTGCACGCTGACGCTCTGGCTCGCGCTGCGCTGGCAAGCCCGTGGCGGCTGGTTGCGCGCGGCATTCATCCACCTGGCAATCGTCGCAGCAGCCTTGTTTCGGCTGGAGGCCTTATTGCTGGTGCCGGCGTTGGCTCTGTGGCAGTTGCCCAACCTGTGGTCATCTGGCCGACGGATGCAGTTTGCCCAGTTTTCGCTGCTGCCGGTTTTGGGGCTGCTGGCCATTTCGGCAACCAGTGTACTCATGTCGGCGCGAGTGATGCTGTATCTGGACATGATTGCCCCGCACAGTGTGTTCGCGTCCTTTCAAATGCTGTGCGATCAGTTTGCCAATTCGCTCATCAACAAGTACTCCCAGGATGAAGCGGGGCGGATCATTTTCTTCGGCATCCTGGCGACCATGACCATCAGTTTCGTGAAGTTGATGGGGCCTTTCGCCGTTCCCTTCATTCTGCGGCGTAACTGGGGGGTGCTAGGCGTCTACTGGCGCGACTATCGACCCTTCGCCTGGGCGGCGCTGCTGTATCTGATCGTGCTGGTGCTGTTTTTCATCAAGCAACAGTTCATGAATACGCGCTACCTGAGCTTTCTCAATCTGTTGTTTGTGCCCGTGCTGGCGATGGGGCTGGCGGCGTTTGTTCGCGAGTTCCCGCGTTGGGGCAGGTGGCTGGTGGTTCTGTGTTTGCTGGTGATGCTGTCGAACGTCATCTCCACCGGGGCCGGCAAAACCCATTACGTCCAGGCCGGACGCTGGTTGTCGGCCCATGTCGAGCCAGGGGCGAAGACCTATTTCGAGGATGGACGGATCAGCTATTACGCCGGTCGCGGCTACGTGTTGCCGGTACTGACCGCAGAGGAAGCGATGTCGGCAGCGCACGCGGGCGACTATCAGTACTTCCTCATCGAGGCCAAGGGTGACGAGCCTTGGCTGAATGAGTGGCTGGTGGCGCACAAGCTGCGCATCATCGAGCATTTCGCCAATCGCAAAGGTGCCACTGTAGTGGTCATCGGCCGCTAAGGCTTAACCGAGCAGCGGGCGCAGGCGCGAGATCAGCGGCGCTTGCCGGTTGCTCGGGAGTGCCTGCCGATAGCCCTCGATAAACGTGTCGCCGGCGTCCTGGCCGAGCAGCCATTGGCGGTCTTCCTTGTAGCGCAGCAAATGCGCGAAGTTACGCAGGCGTTTACTGTCACTGAGCGCGTGCTTCTGGCAGCGCAGGTCGGCAATATCGATCAGGCCCAAACGCTTGTCGGGGGTCTGCACGACGTTGCCAAAGTGCAGTGATCGAAAGTACACACCTTTTTCGTGCAGCAGGGCGAAGTACCCGCCCAGCTGGAATCTCAGTGTGTCAGCCTCTTCGTCAGTGCCTTGTAGCTGACGCACTGTATTGCCTTCCAGCGGGCTGTAATACACGCAGTCACGTTCGATGCTCGGGATGCGGTAGACCGCGATGACTTTGGGGCAGAGGATGCCGCGTTGTTCGAGGATCCGGGTATTGTCGGCAAAGCGTTGTGCATAGGGGTAGAACAGTGCCGAACTGAACAGCCGCTTGCGGCGGAACAGCTTGAGCATGCGTCCATCGGCCAATCTGAGCACCTTGTCGCCGGAACCGTCGGCTTCCAATACGTGTGCACCCTCGCGCAGTGCCTCGTAAGTGCTGTGATCAATCGATTGCATATCCGGCTCCCCATCATTAGCGGGGTATCTTAACCGACTTGGTCGAAAGCTGGTTCGAAGTCATGTTTATCGGGGCAAAAACGCGTGTGATATCATCGGCGCCTCACTGAATTGCGCGGATCACCATGAGCAGTCCTGAACCGAAAGCCCAGTCCACGCTGGCGATCTATTTCCGCCTTTTGGCTTACGTGCGGCCTTATGCCGGCCTTTTCCTTCTCAGCATCGTCGGGTTTCTGATTTTCGCATCGACTCAACCGATGCTCGCCTACATCCTCAAGTACTTTGTCGACGGTCTGGCCAATCCTGAAGCCAGTCTGTTCCCGGGCAACCCTTATCTGGGCAAGCTGCAGTTGCTCGAAACAGTGCCACTGATGATCGTCTTCATCGCGTTGTGGCAGGGCGTGGGTTCTTACCTGGGCAACTTCTTCCTGGCGCGGGTTTCTCTGGGCCTGGTGCATGACCTGCGGGTGGTGTTGTTCAATAAATTGCTGGAGTTGCCCAATCGCTTCTTCGACAAGAACAATTCCGGCCACCTGATTTCCCGGATCACCTTCAACGTGACCATGGTCACCGGCGCGGCAACGGATGCAATCAAAGTCGTCATCCGTGAAGGCATGACCGTGATTTTCCTGTTCTGCACACTGTTGTGGATGAACTGGAAGCTCACGCTGGTGATGGTCGCCATCCTGCCGTTGATCGGTTTGATGGTGAACAGCACCAGCAAAAAATTCCGCAAGCAAAGCAAGAAGATCCAGGTATCGATGGGCAACGTCACGCACGTCGCGTCCGAGACCATTCACGGCTATCGCGTCGTGCGCAGTTTTGGCGGCGAGCAGTACGAAAAGGATCGCTTTCGCGATGCCAGCCAGAGCAACACCGACAAGCAGTTGACGATGACCAAGACCGGCGCCGTTTACACGCCGATGCTGCAGCTGGTGACTTACAGCGCCATGGCGGTGGTCATGTTCCTCGTCCTGTACCTTCGCGGCGATGCATCGCCGGGTGATCTGGTGGCCTACATCACCATGGCTGGCTTGTTGCCCAAGCCGATCCGTCAGTTGTCGGAGGTCAGCTCGACGATTCAGAAGGGTGTCGCCGGTGCCGAAAGTATTTTCGAGCAACTGGATGAGCCGGCGGAAGTGGATCAGGGCACGGTCGAGCAAGATCGTCTCGAAGGCCGTCTGGAAGTGCGCAATCTGAGCTTCCACTATCCTGACACCGACAAAGCGGTGCTCAATGACATCAGTTTCGTCGTCGAACCGGGGCAAATGGTTGCCTTGGTCGGCCGCTCGGGCAGTGGCAAATCGACCCTGGCCAGCCTGATTCCGCGCTTTTATCAGCATGATGATGCGCAGGGCCAGATCTTGCTCGATGGCGTGCAGGTGCAGGACTTCACCTTGCGCAGCCTGCGTCGGCAGATTGCTCTGGTGACCCAACAGGTCACGCTATTCAACGATACGGTGACCAACAACATCGCCTACGGTGATCTGGCCGGTGCGCCGTTCGATGAGGTCAAGCGCGCGGCTACCGAAGCCTATGCCGATGAGTTCATCATCAAGATGCCGCAAGGCTACGAAACCATGGTCGGCGAAAACGGTGTGCTGCTGTCCGGCGGCCAGCGTCAGCGCATCGCCATTGCCCGGGCGTTGCTCAAGGATGCACCGCTGCTGATTCTCGACGAGGCCACTTCCGCGCTCGATACTGAGTCGGAGCGGCATATCCAGGCTGCCCTGGATCATGTGGTGAAAAACCGCACGACCCTGGTGATCGCTCACCGTTTGAGCACCATCGAGAAAGCCGACCTGATTCTGGTCATGGACGAAGGTCGCATCGTCGAGCGCGGCTCTCACGCACAATTGCTCGAGCAGAACGGCTATTACGCCCGTCTGCACGCCAAAGAGTTTGAAGAGGGTGACGAGCCTCAGCCGGCACACGCGACCGACGTATGCTGACGATGTTTCGCAGCTTTCGCGAGCGTGGCTGGACCGAAATCGACCGGGACAGCTACGCCCGTGCCTGGCAACGTTTCGGCGGCAGTTTTGCTACACACCCCGAAGTCGTCGAGCGCTTGTCAACGTTCCTTGGCATCGAGTTGCGCTACTTGGGCTGGGTCATTGGCGGTGATGTGCTGGCCGCCATCCCTTGCTGGGGGCGGCATGTTGCCTTGTCCAAGGAAGTGCTCAAGCGCGAGGGCAAGCGTGGCTTGCTGGACATGGGCAATGCGGAAATCATTCTGCCGATCGCGCCAGACGTCATCGTGCCGGTGCGCCAGCGCGTGGCTTATGTGTCCCAGCTCAATGCCGGGCAGATCAGCACGCTGAAGCCACAGCCTGAGGGCCTGGCGCTGGCCCGGTTGCCGGAAGAATATTCGAAGAAGTTCCGCTATAACCAGCGTCGCGAACAGCGCCTGCTGGAAGAGGCGGGTGGATCGCTGGTGTCGATGTCCGACTTTACGCCGCAGGAACAGGCTGCCGCTTACGGCGATCTGTTTCAGCGGCGCTGGGGCTTCGAGGTGCCGGGCAAGGCCGGGCTGGTTGAGGTCTTTACCTTGCTGCGCGAGTTCATGACCGGTTCGGTGGTGATGCTCGAATCGGCGCCCGTCGCCATTCAGGTGCTCTATCGCGTCGAGGCCCCGCAATGGGTTTCGCTGGAATACATCAACGGTGGTGTCGACCCGCAGAGCCGCGAGTTCAGCCCCGGCAGTGTGCTGAGTTTCGTCAACACCCAAGAGGCCTGGGCGCACGCGCAAGCGCTGGGCAAACCTCTGCGTTATTCATTCGGTCGTGCCGACCGAGAGTACAAGGATCGCTGGTGCCACACGGTGCCGGTCTACAAGGTCTGAATTCATGAGCGCTCGCAAGCAACAGCTTCTCAAGGCCCATCGGCGCAACAAGCGTCTGTTCCTGATCGCCTTTGTGCTGGCGCTGTTGCTGATCGGCGTGCTGATCGCGTGGTGGCTGGTGCCGCTGTTGCTGGTGCTGGCCTGGGTCGTTCACGAGGCCTGGTTTGCCGACCATTTGTTCTACCGGCCTACCGACGACTATCAATACGTCTTTCCGCCGCAAACCGCGCGGCAGGCCGTGAGTCTTGAGGGCGGCGTGGTAGGCCTGAGCGAACCGCTGGCGCAGGGCGAGACATTGGTACTCGAACTCGAAGTGAAGTCCTCCTGGCTGGGGCGCTGGCTCGATCCCTATGTTGAGGTGGGCGATGATCGTCAGGATCTGGAGCGGGGCGTCAGAGGGCGGCGTTTCCTTAATCTGTCGGGGCAGGTCGATGCGCTGGCGCAAGGGACTCTGACGCTGCGTGGCCGATATTGCGTACCTGCTGCGACGGGCGTGTTGTGGGTCATGGCCAATCCGGACTACAGCCGCCAGCGGGTCATGGTCATCGCGCCCCATGCCGATGATGCAGAGCTCGCCGCCTTCGGTCTGTACAGTCGATGCGAAGACGTCAGCATCGTCACCCTGACCCAGGGTGAGATCGAGGCTGAAGACTTTCAGCGGCTGGGCCTTGATCAAGCCGCAGCCGCTCGATTGAAGGGCCGCTTGCGCAGTTGGGACAGCCTGGTGATTCCGCTGTGGGGGGGCGTGCCTGCCGAGCGTTGTGTGCAATTGGGCTATTACTGCCTGCAACTGCCGTCGATGGTCGAAGCGCCGACCCAGGCGTTCGGCTCCCGGGAATCGCAGGAAAACGATATTCGCAGTGTGCGCCAGCATAACCCGTTGACCCTGCCCGCCGACGTTGACGGGCAGCCGACCTGGCAAAACCTGCTGGGTGATCTGACGGCCCTGCTTGAGCACTATCGCCCGGAAGTGGTCGTTACACCGCATCCTGAACTCGATCCCCACAGTGATCATGTAGCGTCGACCCAAGCGTTGCTTGAGGCTATCGAACGCAGTAGCTGGAAACCGGCGACCCTGCTGCTGTACGCCAATCACCTGCACGACAATGATCGCTGGCCCATGGGGCCTGCCGGTGCGGGTGTTCCGCTGCCTCCCGCCATCGAGCCGCTACCGGCTGATCGCCTGTGGAGTCCGCTGCTGTCGGCCGACGTGCAACTGGACAAAGCCATGGCGCTGGCCATGGAGCACGATCTGCAGGGCGGACAGGCGTTCAAACGGCAATTGCGCCGCAGGATCCAGCAGGCTCTGGCCGGCCGTCGCTGGCCTGAAACGGGCAGTAACGAGTTTTTCCGCAAGGCGGTCCGGCGTCACGAGTTGTTCTGGGTGCGCGACCTTTCAGATTGAGGCGGACGGCGCTTTACCCTGTGTTAATATCGCGCCCCTGTTCATTTTGTATGTGGGTTGCTCCATGAAGTTGTCCATGCCGCGTTTCGATCAAGCCCCGGTCTTGGTAGTCGGCGATGTCATGCTCGACCGTTACTGGCATGGCGGAACCTCACGGATTTCCCCTGAGGCGCCGGTGCCGGTCGTTAAGGTCGAGCAGATCGAAGACCGTCCGGGCGGTGCCGCGAACGTTGCCTTGAACATTGCCGCGCTGGGTGCGCCGGCGTCGCTGGTTGGTGTGACCGGCGATGACGAAGCCGCCGACAGCCTGAGCAACAGTCTCAAAGGCGCGGGCGTACGCGCTCTGTTCCAGCGCATCGCGCACCAGCCAACCATCGTCAAGCTGCGGGTCATGAGCCGGCACCAGCAACTGCTGCGTATCGACTTTGAAGAACCGTTCGCCACCGACGCTCTGGCCCTTGGTTCGCAGGTCGACGACCTGCTCGAAGGCATCAAGGTGCTGGTACTCTCCGATTACGGCAAAGGCGCCCTGAAAAACCATCAGGCGCTGATCCAGGCCGCCCGCGCGAAGAACATTCCGGTGCTGGCCGATCCAAAGGGCAAGGACTTCTCGATTTATCGCGGCGCCAGCCTGATCACCCCCAATCTCAGCGAATTCGAAGCCATCGTCGGCGGTTGCGTCGATGAGCATGAGCTGGTGAGCAAGGGCGCCGCCCTGATGCACGACCTCGAACTCGGTGCGCTGTTGGTGACACGCGGCGAACACGGCATGACCCTGTTGCGTCCGGATCAGCCAGCGCTGCACCTGCCGGCCCGTGCCCGTGAAGTGTTCGATGTCACCGGTGCCGGTGACACGGTGATCTCCACCCTGGCGGCAGCGATTGCCGCCGGTGAAGACCTGCCCCACGCCGTTGCGCTGGCCAACCTGGCCGCCGGCATCGTGGTCGGCAAACTCGGTACGGCCGCCATCAGCGCCCCGGAACTGCGTCGCGCCATTCAGCGCGAGGAGGGTTCTGAACGGGGTGTCCTGGGTCTGGAGCAGTTGCTGCTCGCCGTGGCCGATGCCCGTGCGCACAACGAGAAGATCGTCTTCACCAACGGCTGCTTCGACATCCTCCATGCCGGCCATGTGACCTACCTGGAGCAGGCGCGGGCACAGGGCGAACGGCTGATTGTCGCGGTCAACGATGATGCTTCGGTCAGCCGTCTCAAAGGCCCGGGCCGCCCGATCAACAGTGTTGACCGACGCATGGCGGTTCTCGCCGGCCTCGGCGCTGTGGACTGGGTGATCAGTTTCCCTGAAGGCACCCCGGAGAACCTGCTGCGCGAGGTCAAACCGGACGTGCTGGTCAAGGGCGGCGATTACGGCATCGATCAGGTAGTCGGCGCTGATATCGTCACTGCTTATGGCGGTACCGTAAAGGTGCTGGGACTGGTGGAAAACAGCTCGACAACTGCGATTGTCGAGAAGATCCGCAGTCGTTGATCAGATGAATTTTTACCGTTGTGTACTGCGTGTGAACGGATTTTGCCTTGGGGATTTTACCGTTTCCGTTGATGTAGGCAGCTTTGAATCCGATGCGCTTGCCTGCCTACGTCGCGTGGTCAATTAACCTATGAAAGTCATGCTCCTGGTGATGGACGAGCAGCGGGTCATTCTCGACCGGCTCTACGACATCGTGCAGCAGAACTGTGATGAGTGTTTCATCTATCGTTTGAGCAAAAAACAGCAGTTGAATCTGGGGTCGTTTCTGGCCTCGGTCGATTACCAGACTTTCGATCGCGTGGTGATTTTCTCCCGGGTCAAACGCCTGGCCACGCAACTGCAGGTGCTCAAATGCATCCCCGGGCTGGTCTTCCTTGAACACGACGCCTACCAGAACTACATGCCAGCGAGTAAATACCGCGGCGTGTATTCACGGCTCTACCGTCGCCTGCCGAGTTGCCGGGCGCTGGTGTCCGGTGCCGTGGTCGCGCGCAAGATGCTCGCTGAAGGCATCGACACGGTGTTTGTCTCCAAAGGTTATGACGAACAGATGCTGCACAACACCGGCGTCGAGCGGGACATTCCCATCGGTTTTCTTGGCAGCTTGAAAAGCACCGAATATGCCGAGCGCAAAGCCATGCTCGAGTCGCTCTCGCAGCGAACCGGGATGCTGGTGACCCGTACCAAGTCGGGGGCGGAATACCTGCAGACGCTCAATCGCATCAGGATTTTCGTCAGCGCCGACATCGGCATGAACGAGTTCATGATCAAGAACTATGAGGCCATGGCCTGCGGTTGTGTGCTGCTGGCCTGGAGTCAGGGCGAAGAAGACCGTCTGCTCGGCTTTGAAGACATGCACAACACCGTGTTCTACCGCAGCGAAGATGAAGCGGTGGAAAAGATCCAGTTGCTGCAGAGCGACCCGGAACTGGCAGAGCGCATCGCCCGCAATGGCCAGGAGTTCGCGCAAAGCCGTTATTCCTTTGCCCGTGTCGGTCAGGCACTGGCTACGGAAATCCAGCGTGAGATGCGCCCATGGCAGCCACCCTCGGCGTTCACGCGATTCTGGGTGAAGCTGCGTTACGGGATGAAGGTGCCAGTCTGAATGAAGGATCATCTATCGTCGCAACTCGGCGAGCACATGGCGCTGGATGCGCTGCCCGGTGGTGATCAGTCCGTACTGGGGGCGTTACCGACAGAACTTCTCGACTGTCTGAGCCGTGCACCTCGGGTGGTGCTGATTGCCAACAACCCGGCCATCACCGCGGCGGACTTTCAGGCGTTGAACATTGGCGCCGATGACGTCGTCGTCAGCTTCAATACCTGCATCAAAGCGGCGCTGCTCAACAAGCAGAGCGTCAATGTCTTTGTGCATGGCTACAACGCGCCGGACGCGTATTTTTTTGGTCTGCCTTACGCGCCGCCGGTACAGCAGATGTTCGAACAGGCGAGCGAACGTTGTTTCAGCATGCTGGTGGGCTGCGCCGCACCAATGTGTCCACTGCCACGCGTGGCCATGTATTGGGATCGCATTCCACTGCCGCCACTGTGGAACTACCCGGTCGATCGCCCGGGTGGCAAGCGCTACGTTGGGCCTTCTACCGGTTTCAACACGCTGGTGGTGTTCGACTGGTTGCGCGCTCATGCCGGTTATAACTATCAGCTCATGACCCTGGGGTTTTCCAACGAAGCAGGAAAACTGTGGGGCGGCCATGCCTGGGACTATGAGCGTGACTGGCTGCAAAAGTCGGACATCATTGTGGTGCCCCTGCAACCTCGTCGCTGGTGGCAAAAGCTGTTTCGGCAGAAGTAAGCGACATCGTCTGTCCGGTTGCCAGCAGGCCCGAACTACTTTCAAAAGGTGCTGTTGAGTGTTGAAAATTGCCGTGGCTTTTTTCGGGATCCCGAGAAATTCGCCGATCTGTTTCCCCTCCATCGAGCAGAATGTGCTGGCGCAGTTGCCTGCGGGCAGCGATGTAAAGTGCTTCTACCATCTGTACAAGATCGATGAGGTGCAAAACACGCGATCCGGTGAGAAAGGCGAACTGAAGGCGGACAACTACCAGCCATTCGAATCGATGACCGGCACACTCACCTCGACCGAGGGCGTGCTGGAGCGCTGGGATTTCGAACAGGTCAAAGCACAGGGCGATACCTGGGCAGATGACTTTGCGTCATTGCGCAATTTGATCTTTCAGCTCAACTCATTGCATACCGTGACCAGCATGATCGAGCCGTTCAATCCGGATTTCGTTGTGTTCGTGCGCCCGGACAATTTCTTTCACAGCGCATTGCCTGCCTATGTCTTCGCTCACCCCGAGGCTCGCAAGCACAACGCTTATATTCCCGACTGGCAGTGGTGGGGCGGGTTGAACGATCGCTTTGCGGTGTGCGGGCGCGATACTTATGTCGCGTACGGCAAGCGCATCGAGTGTATTTTCGACTTCTGCAAGGCAACAGGCCGAAAGCTGCATTCCGAACGCTTGCTTAAATATGCCCTGCAGCAGGTCGATGCCAAAATCTGCACGCTGCCGACGCAGGCATCGCGGGTACGCATTACCGGTGCATTTGCCGAGGAATCGTTCTCGCCCAAGCGTGGCATGGGCAAGCGCGAAAACCGCTACTTTCATTTCTTCGCCGGGTTGCGTACCTGGTGGGACCGTCGCCGCTAAACCGTTATTTACCGGTTTTCTTGCCCAGACCGACCAGTCGCAGCGCCTTGATACTCAGTTGCTTGAGTCCCTGACGCGGGGCCTTCGCCGGTTGCAGGCCCTGCTGCACCAACCAGTCCTTCCAGCGAATCCTCTCTTCGCGCACAACCCAGCCGGATTGTGTGGCAAAGCTCTCGGCCAGATAAAGACCCCGGGTGCTGGCCGGTACCAGTTTGTCGCGCTTGAGCGTGTACAACTCTGCCAGTGGCGCGCCGTCCTTGAGTGGCATCAAGTACAGGTCGGGCCGTTTGCGGTCGAGTCGGGCCACCAGTTGATCACCCTCCAGGCGTTCGTCGACGTGGAACAGGCTCAGGGACTTGGCTTCCTTGGGCACATCCAGACGCAAGTCGTAGATCAATTGCAGCGATGCGGTCGGCAGATGCACGTAGGCCCGTGGGCGTTCGAGCAATTGCAGATTGGCGCTACGTATCGGTCGCGCTGAGCCGGACAACGGGGTCAGGCGAAACGGCAGCGCTTCGCGATAATGCAGTGCAGCGGAGTAGGGCGCCGGCAGCCAGGTGTCGTTGAAACGTCCGCCGAGCCAGCCTTCCGGTGTTTCCAGCAAGCACTCTTCGGCAATTTCCTGAATGGCCGTGTGTAGCGGAATATTCAGTTCATGCGCCGGCACGTAACCGGAAATCAATTTGAGCACGACGTCGCCACGATCCTGACGGCGTTGGCGCACCAGCACCCAGTAATCGCGATTCTGCCAATGCAGGGTCAGGCGCACCGAGACCCCGAGGTTGGCCAGTTCCAGCGAGAAGCGCTCGGTGTCAGCCACGCTCACCGGTTTGCGCCGCTGCAAGGTCTGCGCAAAGTTCAGCGGCATGCCGACGCTCTGGTAGGTCAGACCTTCGGGGGTGGCTTCGACGTACAACGGCAGGGTCTTGAAGTTGCTCGGGTTCTTTCTGATGAGCGTGCGCGGCATATCGGCTCCTGCTTAAGGCCGCGAAGCGGCGTCAGTGACCACGTAGGACCTGGGCAACGGTCGCAACGTTGTGGGCGAGGTGCAGCGGATTGATCGTCCCGACAATAGCACTGGCCACGCCAGGTTGCGCGAACAGCAATTCGAAGCTGGCGCGCACCGGATCCACGCCCGGACTCAAACAGACGTGACCGCTGGCCAAGGCTTTTTTCACCAGAATGGCTTTGCCGTGGGCAGCAGCATAGTCAATGACAGCTTTCTCGTTTTGTTCGTTCAGATTGTAGGTGACCATCGCGCAGTCGCCTTGCTCCAGTGCTTTCAAGCCACCTTCGACGGTTTTTCCGGAGAAGCCGAAGCCGCGAATCTTGCCTTCGGCCTTGAGCGCCGCGAGTGTCGCGTAAACCTCTTCGTGCTCGAGGATCGCCATGTCGTTGCCGTCGGAATGCACCAGCACCAGGTCGATAAAATCGGTTTCAAGACGTTGCAGGCTGCGCTCCACCGACATCCGTGTGTGTGCTGCGCTGAAATCGTGTTGCGAGAGGCCATCGGCAAACTCTTCGCCGACCTTGCTGACGATCACCCAGTCTTGCCGCTGGCCGCGTAGCAGCGGGCCAAGGCGTTCTTCGCTGCGTCCATAAGCCGGAGCGGTGTCGATCAGGTTGATGCCCAGATCGCGGGCCTGACGCAGCAGCATGCGCGCTTCGTCGTCGCCGGGGATCTGAAAACCGTTGGGATATTTCACCCCTTGGTCGCGGCCAAGTTTGACCGTACCCAGGCCCAGTGGCGAAACCATCAGGCCGGTGCTGCCCAACGGTCGATGAAGGTCGTGCAGGTTGGCAATGGTCATGGCAGCAGTTGCTCCCAGGCTGGAACGCCCAGCGGTGGTTTTGGCAGCGCGGGCAATGGTTCGGTGGCTTGTGGCTGGATGCCGTCGCGCTCCAGGGCGGCGATGACCCGGTCAGCGAAGTCCGGCGCCAGCGCCAGTTTGGTCGGCCAGCCGACCAGCAAGCTGCCTTGCTCGGCAAGGAAGGCGTTGTCCGGGCGCGTCAGCCCGGTTTGCAGTGGCTCGGCACGGTCAACCCGCAGGGTCGCCCATTGCGTAGTGCTGAGGTCGATCCACGGCAACAACTGGGCGATCTCTTTCTGCGCGGTGGCAATCTGCTCGGCCGGCTCGCGGTTCACACCTTCGCTTTCGGCGATGTCGCCGCCCATATACCAGACCCACTGGCCGTCAGCGGCCGGATGTGTGGTCACAGTGATGCGCGGTTTGGTGCCGCCGCCCAGGCAGTGGGCGTACAGCGGCTTCAGACCTGGGCCTTTGGCGATGATCATGTGCAGCGGGCGGCGTTGCATGGCCGGCTGGTTCAAACCGAGGTCTTCGAGCAGTTGGGCAGTACCGGCACCGGCACTGAGGACAATACGCTGCGCGCGAATCTCGCGACCGTCGACTCGCAAACCAACCAGCACGCCCGCTTCCAGCAGTGGCTCGATGGTTTGTCCGGCGAGCAGGCCATCGCCGGCCAGATCGGCCAGGCGCTGGATCAGGCTCGGCACGTCGACTACCAGCTCGGCAAGGCGATAGACCTTGCCCTTGAAGCGTTTGTCTTGCAGGGCCGGCGGCAGTTGCTCGCCCTTGACCTGGTCGACCCGGCCGCGCACGGCCTTACTGGCGAAGAAACTGGTGAGGTTGCCCGCCAGAGTACCCGGCGACCACAGGTAATGGGCCTCGGACAGCAGGCGCACGCCGGACAGATCCAGCTCGCCACTGCCGGCCAGCGCTTCACGCCAGCGGCGTGGCATGTCGGCGATGGCTTCCGAGGCGCCAGTCAGCGCGCCGTGCAACGCGTACTTGGCGCCGCCGTGGATGATGCCTTGGGACTTCACACTCTGCCCGCCGCCGAGGCTGGCACTTTCCACCAGCACGGTCGAAAAACCCTGGCGGCGCAGACGCGCATTCAGCCAGAGGCCGGCGACACCAGCGCCGACAATCAGAACGTCGGTGGAAATAACGGATGGCATGCAGCGACCTCAGTGTTCAAGACGAGGGCGCAGTATACAGACTCGGGAAAGGGGCGGATTTGTCGATGATCAACAGGTTGAACATAGGGGCCAATGTGGGAGCGAGCCTGCTCGCGAAGAGGGAATGCCAGTCGACATATGTGTTGCCTGATACACCGCTTTCGCGAGCAGGCTCGCTCCCACAGGGGATTGTGTCTGGCAGTTAATGGCCGGCAGTCTTGGAGAACAGCTGAATCACGACGACGCCCAGCACGATCAACGCCATCCCGAGCATCGCCGGGATATCCAGTTTTTGCCCGTAGATGAACAGCGCCGCCACGCTGACCATCACAATGCCCATGCCGGCCCAGACCGCGTAGGCCACGCCAACCGGAACGGTACGCACCACCAGCGTCAGCATCCAGAACGCGATCGCGTAGCCGACGATGACCAGCACCAATGGCAGTGGCGTGCTGAAACCTTTGACCGCTTTCATCGACACGGTGGCGATCACTTCGGCGCAGATGGCAATGGCCAGGTAGGCGTAGGCGTTCATGGTTCAAATCCTCAATGTGAAACGTTGCTTGCTGAGGCGGCATTCTAGTGATTCGCCAGATGGGGTAAAGTCATTACCTATCTGTTACAGAGATGGGTTGGTGAATCAGCATGCAGTGGAATCTGGATCAACTGCGGGTGTTTGTCGACGTCGCCGAACACCGCTCGTTTTCCGCCGTGGCGCGCCAGCAGCGTAAAGCGCAGTCGGCGATCAGCAGCGCGATTGCCATGCTCGAAGATGACTTGGGCGTCAGCCTGTTCGAGCGTAGCAGCGGCCGTCAGCCAACGCTCACCGAGGCGGGCGAAGCGCTGTTGGAAGAGGCACGTGAAGTCCTGCGTCAATGCGAGCGCCTAAACGGTCGGGCGATGGCGATGCTGCGCGGCCAGGAAGCACAACTGCGCGTGGCGCAGGATGAGGCGATGCCCTATCAGGCGCTGGTGGAAAGTTTCGGTGAACTGGCCGAGCAGTTCCCTAGCCTGGAAGTGCAATTGACCAGCGCCGCGCAAGGCGAAGTCGCGCGCAAGCTGGTCGAGCGTCGTGCCGACCTCGGCCTGTTGTTCTATCACGATGAAATCCCCGAAGCACTGGAACGCCGCGTACTGGGCAGTGTGGAAATGGTCACGGTCTGCGGCATCAATCATCCGCTGGCGAAGCAGTCTTACGTGACCTGCCAGCAACTGGCGCAGCACCGGCAATTGTTGATGTCGACGCAAACCAGTGTCTATCCCGGCAACGAGCCGGCCAGCCCGCAGGTATGGCGCGCCGACAGTTTTTACGTGATGTCCGAATGGCTGGTGCGCGACCTCGGCTGGGCCTGGTTGCCCCGGCATGTGGTGCAGTACTCCGCGTATCAGGGCTTGATGGTCGAACTCGACAGCGAATGGACCCCGCCGGCACTGGTGGTGGAACTGGTCTGGCGCCGCGACGAACCGCTCGGCCCGGCCGCGCGCTGGCTGGCCGAACGTTTTGCCGTGCACTTGCGGGCGATCGGCGACAAAAGTCGATAAACTCCGCCGCCATGAATAGAACTCTCTACACCGCGCTGTTTTACCTGGGGCTGCCATTGGTGGCGATTCGGCTATGGCTGCGTGCGCGCAAGGCGCCGGCGTATGCCAGGCGGATTGGCGAACGTTTCTCCTACGGCATGCCGACGCTGCAACCCGGCGGCATCTGGGTGCACGCGGTGTCGGTGGGCGAAAGCATTGCTGCGGCGCCGATGATCCGCGCCTTGCTACAACGTTATCCACAACTGCCGATCACCGTGACCTGCATGACCCCGACCGGTTCGGAGCGGATTCAGGCGCTGTTCGCCAATGAGCCGCGCATCCAGCATTGTTATCTGCCGTACGACTTGCCGTGTGCGGCGGCGCGCTTTCTTGATCGCGTTCAGCCCAAGCTCGCGGTGATCATGGAAACCGAGCTGTGGCCCAATCACATTCATCAGTGCGCCAAGCGCGGAATTGCGGTGGCATTGGCCAATGGACGCTTGTCCGAGCGTTCCGCCAAAGGGTATGGCCGCTTCGGCAAACTGACCGCGCCGATGCTCGCCGAAATGAGTTTGTTCGCCGTGCAGACCGAAGCCGAAGCCCAGCGCTTCCGCGATCTCGGTGCGCGCCCGGAAACCGTTGAGGTCACCGGCTCGATCAAGTTCGACCTGACCATCGATCCGCAACTGCTGCAACGCGCAGCTGACTTGCGTGGCCAGTGGCAGGCGCTGGAGCGTCCGGTGTGGATTGCCGCCAGCACCCATGAAGGCGAGGACGAAGTGATCCTCGACGCCCATCGCCGCTTGCTGACCAATCACCCGAATGCGTTGCTGATTCTGGTGCCGCGTCACCCGGAACGTTTCAACTCGGTGTTCGAACTGTGCCAGCGCGAAGGCTTTACCACGGTGCGGCGTTCGACCGGCTCAAATGTCGATGCGCAGACGAGCGTGCTGCTCGGCGACACCATGGGCGAGTTGCTGTTTCTCTATGCCTTGGCGGACAGCGCGTTTGTCGGTGGCAGCCTGGTGGCCAATGGTGGGCACAATCTGCTGGAGCCGGCAGCCTTGGCCAAACCGGTGATCAGCGGCCCGCACCTGTTCAACTTCCTCGACATCGCCGCGCAATTGCGCGAAGCCGGAGCGTTGGCCGAGGTCGATGATGCCGAAGGGCTGGCGGTGGAAGTGCAGCGCCTGTTTGAGCTGCCGCGTGATGCGCAGCGTATGGCCGACGCCGGGCTGGCGGTGATGCGCCGCAATCAGGGCGCGTTGCAGCGTTTGCTGGATGGTTTGGGCCGACTGATCAAGTAAAGCAAAAAAGATCGCAGCCTTCGGCTGCTCCTAAATTGGAATACGTTTCCTGTAGGAGCTGCCGAAGGCTGCGATCTTTTGTTTTTAAGGCTTAAGGCCGGGCCTTCAGCTGTGCTTCGGCCGCCTTGGCCAGATCCGGTGGGAGGAAATCCTTGTCCGGGTTGTAGTCGGCTTTCAGATAACGCCGCAGATCTTCCAGATCCCCCGGATTCAACGTTCCCGCCGCCTGCTTCAAGCGCAGGTTGTCGAGGATGTAGTCATAACGCGTGTTGTTGTAGTTGCGCACCGAGGTGTACAGCTGGCGCTGCGCATCGAGCACGTCGACGATGTTGCGCGTACCGACCTGATAACCGATTTCCGTGGCTTCCACTGCGCTCTGGTTGGAGATGATCGACTGGCGACGCGCCTGCACTTGCTCGACGTCGGTGTTCACCGCGCGATGCAGGTTGCGGGTGTTCTCGACGATTTGCCGGCGCAGGGATTCGCGCTGTTGTTCGCTCTGATTCAGTTGCTCATACGACTGACGCACTTGCGAGCTGGTCAGTCCGCCGCTGTAGATCGGGATGTTCAATTGCAGGCCGACCGTGCTCTGTTCGACGTTGTCGCGATACGGCACACCGAAAGCGTTCGGGTTGGAAAAGCCGAGGGCGTCGTTGTCACCCTTTTCGTATTTGGCCACGGCATCGAGGGTCGGCAAGTGGCCGGCCTTGCGCTGCTTAAGGGTCTGCTCGGCGGAGCTGACGGCGAAGTTGCTCGCCAGCAGATTGAGGTTCTGTTTCGCCGCAGTATCGACCCACGCCTTGGCGTCGTTCGGCGCCGGCGGCAGGATCGGCAACGTGTGGACGATGCCCTGAATCGAGTTGTACTGGCGGTTGGTCAGGGTGATCAGCGCTTCGAAGGCATCATCGACCTGACGCTGGGCAACGATGCGGTTGGCCCGTGCGGTGTCGTAGCTGGCTTGCGATTGCAGCACGTCGGTCTTATCCGACAGGCCGACATCGAAGCGTTCGTTGGACTGGTCGAGCTGGCGCTTGAACGCGGCTTCTTCAGCCTTGGTCGAGGCGAGGTTGTCCTGGCTGCGCAGCACGTTGAAATAGCTTTCGGCCGATTGCAGGATCAGGTTCTGTTCGGTCGCCGAGAGTTGCAGTGCGGCTTGTTCGTTGACGTCCTTGGCCGCTTGGTACTGGAACCAGCGATCAGCGCGGAACAACGGCTGGGCCAGAGTTGCTTGGTAGGAGTGAGCGCTGCGGTTGGCAGTGGCCGAGGGCTGATCGATTGAGGTCCGCACATTGGCCACTTCGGCACCGCCCGACAGGTTCGGCAGCAGGCCGGCGCGGGCCTGTGGCACCACTTCTTTCTGTGCGCCGTACTGCGCGCGGGCGGCGGCCAGATCGGCGTTGTTGTCGACCGCCTCCTGATAGACGCTGACCAGATCGGTTTTGGTCGACAAGGGCGCTTCTGCTGCCCAGGCCATTGCGTTGGACGCACAAGACACGGCAAGAGCCAGTGAGAGTTTGCGCAGCATGAGGCGATCCCTAGCATTAATATTATGGAAGTAATCCGGGCGCCAAAGGTAAGGCGCAGGCCCCACAGCGTCAAGGCGTGGCGGGGCAAAGCGAGTGTAGTTGCGCATTTGCCTCACAACAATCGGCCAAGCCCCTGTATTTATGCCATTCATCATGGTGTTTGCTGCGGTGTTGGCGTTCTTTGCCGGTTGTGTCTAGACTGGCCGGGTTCTTGTCGGGGTGCCTTGCTATGAGGCTGAGATCGAATAATTTCGGATCCCGTTGAACCTGATCAGGTTAGCGCCTGCGTAGGGAACAAGATTTCTCGTCACCCGGCGAGTCCTCTTGTGCTTCGTCCGGGAAATTGTTCGACAATCGAACGCTCGACGACGATGCACAGCACCGGTCCTGGTGCGTCCGTGCCTTTCAGGTTCTGCTCCGACAATCCACTGCCTGGATGCTGTCTGGAGAGCCCGTGATGACGACTACAAAATCAAAAAACGCGATCAACCTGAGTGACTCGGCCAAGGTCGACGAGCAATCGGTCAAGCCGTTCACCCGTTCGCAAAAAGTCTACGTTCAGGGCTCGCGCCCGGACATCCTCGTGCCGATGCGCGAAATCACCCTCGATGTGACCCCGACCGACTTCGGCGGCGAAATCAACGCGCCGGTTACCGTTTACGATACCTCGGGGCCCTACACCGATCCGAACGTGGTGATCGACGTCCGCAAAGGCCTGGCCGATGTGCGTTCGGCGTGGATCGACGACCGTGGCGACACTGAGCGTCTGGCCGGCCTGAGTTCCAACTTCGGTCGCGAGCGCCTCGCCGATCCTGAATTGACCAAGCTGCGCTTTGCCCACGTCAACAACCCGCGCCGCGCCAAGGCCGGGGCCAACGTCACGCAAATGCACTACGCGCGTCAGGGCATCATCACGCCCGAGATGGAATTCGTCGCCATCCGCGAAAACATGAAACTTGAAGTGGCCCGCGCCGCCGGCCTGCTGGATCAGCAACACCCGGGTCACAGCTTCGGCGCCAGCGTGCCGAAAATCATCACCCCGGAATTTGTCCGTGAAGAGATCGCCCGTGGCCGCGCAATCATTCCGGCCAACATCAACCACACCGAACTGGAACCGATGATCATCGGCCGTAACTTCCTAGTGAAGATCAACGGCAACATCGGCAACAGTGCCTTGGGTTCGTCCATCGAAGAAGAAGTGGCGAAACTGACCTGGGGTATTCGCTGGGGCGCGGACAACATCATGGACTTGTCCACCGGCAAACACATTCACGAAACCCGCGAGTGGATCATCCGCAACTCGCCGGTGCCGATCGGCACGGTGCCGATCTATCAGGCGCTGGAAAAAGTCGGTGGCGCGGCCGAAGACCTGACCTGGGAGCTGTTCCGCGACACGCTGATCGAGCAGGCCGAGCAGGGCGTCGACTACTTCACCATTCACGCCGGTGTGTTGCTGCGCTACGTGCCGCTGACCGCCAAACGCGTGACCGGTATCGTTTCCCGTGGTGGTTCGATCATGGCCAAGTGGTGCCTGGCGCATCACAAGGAAAACTTCGCCTACACGCATTTCGAAGAAATCTGCGAAATCATGAAAGCCTATGACGTCAGCTTCTCGCTGGGCGATGGCTTGCGTCCGGGTTCGATTGCCGACGCCAACGATGCCGCGCAATTCGGCGAACTGGAAACCCTCGGCGAACTGACCAAGATCGCCTGGAAGCACGACGTGCAAACCATGATCGAAGGCCCAGGCCACGTGCCGATGCAGTTGATCAAAGAGAACATGGACAAGCAGTTGGAGTGCTGCGACGAGGCGCCGTTCTACACCCTCGGCCCACTGACCACCGATATTGCGCCGGGCTACGACCACATCACCTCGGGTATCGGTGCGGCAATGATCGGCTGGTTCGGTTGCGCCATGCTCTGCTACGTGACGCCTAAGGAACACTTGGGCTTGCCGAACAAGGATGACGTGAAGACCGGGATCATCACCTACAAGATCGCCGCCCACGCAGCGGACTTGGCCAAAGGACACCCGGGTGCACAGATTCGCGACAACGCCTTGAGCAAGGCGCGTTTCGAATTCCGTTGGGAAGACCAGTTCAACCTCGGTCTGGATCCGGACACCGCGCGTTCGTATCACGATGAAACCCTGCCGAAGGATTCGGCCAAGGTCGCGCATTTCTGTTCGATGTGCGGGCCGAAATTCTGCTCGATGAAGATCACTCAGGAAGTCCGCGAATACGCGGCCAACCAGCGGATCGACGCGGTCGACGTGGACATCGCCCAAGGCTTGGCGGAACAGGCCGAGCGGTTCAAGAAGGAAGGCAGTCAGCTGTACAAAAAGGTTTGACCCCGTACTGATCGTTCCCACGCTCCGCGTGGGAATGCAACCCGTGACGCTCCGCGTCCCTAGAGGCATTCCCACGCAGAGCGTGGGAACGATCACAACACAACAAAAATGTCCCTCTGAGATAACACCCTTGAGCATTCAACCCAGCACCTATTCTCCCGACCTCGCCGTACCCGCCGACAAGCGTGTATTCGGCGGTCGCGATCTGTTTTCCCTGTGGTTCTCCCTCGGCATCGGCCTGATGGTTTTGCAGACCGGCGCATTGCTCGCGCCAGGTCTGGGTCTATCCGGTTCGTTGCTGGCGATTTTCCTCGGCACGTTGGTCGGCGTACTGTTGCTGGCCGCCGTCGGCGTGATCGGCAGCGACACCGGCCTGTCGTCGATGGCCGCGCTGAAACTCAGCCTCGGCAGCAAGGGCGCGAGCCTGCCGGCGCTGCTGAATTTGTTGCAACTGATCGGTTGGGGCTCGTTCGAAATCATCGTCATGCGCGACGCCGCCAGCCTGCTCGGCACCCGCGCGTTCAGCGAAGGTTCGGTGTGGTCGAACCCACTGTTGTGGACACTGTTTTTCGGAGCGTTGGCGACGTTGCTCGCCGTGAGCGGACCGCTGACTTTCGTACGGCAGATCCTGCGCAAGTGGGGCATCTGGCTGTTGCTGGCGGCGTGCCTCTGGCTGACCTGGAACCTGTTCGCCAAAGCCGATCTGGCCGATCTCTGGTCGCGTGCCGGTGACGGTTCGATGCCATTCGCCGTGGGCTTCGACATTGCTATCGCGATGCCGCTGTCGTGGCTGCCGCTGATCGCCGATTACTCGCGTTTCGGCAAGCGCGCGAAGAATGTGTTCGGTGGCACTGCGGTCGGTTTCTTCATCGGTAACTTCTGGCTGATGAGCCTTGGCGTCGCCTACACCCTGGCCTTTGCGCCAAGCGGTGAAGTCAACGCGCTGTTGCTGGCTCTTGCTGGCGCCGGTCTGGGCATTCCGCTGCTGCTGATTCTGCTCGATGAGTCGGAAAACGCCTTTGCCGACATTCACTCTGCTGCGGTATCGAGCGGGATTCTGTTGCGCCTGAAAGTCGAACATCTGGCCTTGGCCATCGGCGTGATCTGCACGCTGATCGCATTGCTGGCGCCGTTGGCGCAATACCAGAACTTCCTGCTACTGATCGGTTCGGTGTTTGCGCCGCTGTTCGGCGTGGTGCTGGTGGATCACTTCATCCTGCGCAAGCGCAGTGCTCAGGTCGCGTCAGCCGCGTTGCGCTGGCCGGCGTTGTTGGCGTGGCTGGGTGGCGTGAGCACCTACCACTTGCTGGCGAATCTGTATCCGGATGTCGGCGCAACCCTGCCGGCGCTGGTGCTGGCAGGGCTGTTGCAACTCGTGCTGGGCCGGGCCTTCAGTTACGGCCGGGAAACAGCTCGGGCTTGAGAATGCCGTTCAGACGCGGGTAAGGAATCTTCAGTTCGACGTGGCCCAGTGCGTAAGGCGCGATGGTGGTCACGTCGTATTTGAGGATCACGCCACCATAGGTCAGCGCCACGTTCGGGGTTTTCACGAACGGCCAGTTCGCCACGAACTCCGGCTCCTGATCGAGCTTGGTGCTGATCAACCAGCTGTTGTGCGCGACTTGCGCCGCTTTCCAGAATGCCTCTTCCTGACCCGGCATCAACATGTCGGACAGGTTCAGCACCTTGTGCTGCTGACGCGAATAGTTGATGAAACCCCGACCCGGTGTGCCATGCGCACCGCCAGTGTCGAGGTAGCTCGACACCTCGATGATCACCAAGCCGTCATGCTGCTCGCGTACTTTCGCTTGCAGGTAGCTGCTGTTGCGCGGCCCGGCATTGGCCAGAAACTGATCGCGGTAGACCGCCAGGGTTGGCGCCACCGGGGCGTTTTTCTCGGTGCGGGTCATTTGCAGCAGGCGTTTTTCGATAATGCCGTCCAGCGCAGGTTCGGCCGGGAAGCGCAGGGTGTCGATGTTCACCAGCGGGCAATCCGGGTTGGAACAGCCCG
The DNA here is from genome assembly GCF_900187475.1 of Pseudomonas sp. Irchel s3h9. Taxonomy (NCBI): domain Bacteria; kingdom Pseudomonadati; phylum Pseudomonadota; class Gammaproteobacteria; order Pseudomonadales; family Pseudomonadaceae; genus Pseudomonas; species Pseudomonas sp. Irchel s3h9. The sequence continues at coordinate 422,201 of NZ_FYDH01000001.1, forward strand.
GTTTCAGTTGTTCCGAAGCATCGCGGGTGGTTTCCAGCGGCGTACGGTAATTGGGCTGGAACAGGCTGGCGCACGCGCCCAGAGTCAGGGCGATGGCGGCCACGGAGGCAATTTTGAAAAGCGACATGGGCGTCCTTTCGAAAGCAGGGGAAGGCAAAAAGATATCCGCTTCGACTCTCGCAGAAGCAGTCAGTTCGCCACTAAGCTAATTAGAGTGGGTTTCGCCTCCACCGTCCATCCCGCTGACGGTAAAGGGGCTGCATCAAACCGTTCGGGCGCGTTAGGATGGCGCGAAGTCGAGGTTGCCAGTCACCAACTGCAACCTCGTAATGGATCTGCAGTAAAGAGGATGCTCATGACTGATTTTGCCAACGCCATTCCGACCACCGTCGACGTCGTGCGACGCGAGCGCTGCTACGAGGGTTTTTACAAACTCGATCGTTTGCACCTGCGCCATGAATTGTTCGCCGGTGGCATGAGCCGCGAGATCAACCGTGAAGTGTTTGTGCGTCACGATGCGGTGTGCATGTTGCCCTACGATCCACAGCGCGACGAAGTAGTGTTGATCGAGCAGTTCCGCGTCGGCGCCATGGGCAAGACCGACAATCCGTGGCTGGTCGAACTGGTCGCTGGTCTGATCGACAAGGATGAACAACCGGAAGAAGTTGCTCACCGCGAGGCGCAGGAGGAAGCTGGGCTGGACATCAAGGCCCTGTGGCCGATGACCAAGTATTTCCCGTCGCCGGGCGGCAGTAACGAGTTTGTGCATTTGTATCTGGGGCGTTGCAGCACCGAAGGCGTTGGCGGCCTGCATGGCCTGGAAGAAGAGGCAGAAGATATCCGCGTCACGGTCTGGGCTTTCGAAGATGCCTTGCAGGCCGTCCGTGACGGTCGCATTGCCAACGCGGCGAGCATCATCGCCTTGCAATGGCTGGCGCTGAACCGCGCCGAAGTGAGGGGGTTATGGTCGTAAACAAGCTGCGCGATCGTTATCGAGTCGACCTCGTGGGGCTGCAAGCCGCCTGCGAGGCCAACTACGCGCGCCTGATGCGACTGGTCCCGGACATGCGCAACGAACCCGAGGCGCGGCGCATCGCCGTCACTCAGGGCGAGCAGATGCTCGGCGTATTGGCCCTCGAAGTGCTACAAACCTGCCCGTACACCACCACTTTGCAGGTGCGTCAGGAACACAGCCTGCCATGGCTGCCGGTGCCGCAGCTCGAAGTGCAGGTCTATCACGACGCACGCATGGCCGAAGTGGTCAGCGCCGAACATGCACGACGCTTTCGCGGCATCTATCCTTACCCGAACGCGGCGATGCATCAGCCGGATGAAAAGGCTCAGCTCAATCTGTTCCTGGGGGAATGGCTGAGTCACTGTCTGGCGTTGGGGCATGAGTACGAAGTCGTACGCTAGTTGTGAACTGCGTCAGGTTCGGCGGTTTCCTCTTTCACTGATCCCCCAGCATAATTGCGGCACTTGATCGATTCCGTGCTTTTGCCTTGGGAGAGCGCCTTGCCGAGCGTATCCACGTTGACCTCCGCCGATACGGCGCTGCTGGTGCAGTTGTCCGACAGCCACTTGTTCGCTGAAGCGGACGGCAAGCTGCTGGGCATGAACACTCGCGAGAGCCTGCAAAAGGTCATTGAATTGGTGCTGGGGCAGCAGCCGCAGATCGATCTGATTCTGGCCACTGGCGATATTTCGCAGGACGGCACGCTGGAGTCGTATCAGCAGTTTCGCCAGATGAGCGCGCAGATCGCTGCCCCGGCGCGCTGGATTCCCGGCAACCACGACGAACCGATGATCATGGCCCAGGCCGCAGTGCAGAGTGCCTTGCTGGAATCGGTGGTCGATATCGGTAACTGGCGGGTGACTTTGCTGGATTCGGCGGTGCCGGGTTCGGTGCCGGGGTTTCTGCAGGACGATCAATTGCAACTGCTGGTCCGCTCGCTGAGCGAAGCGCCGGAGCGCCATCATCTGGTGTGCTTCCACCATCATCCGGTGTCGATTGGTTGTGCGTGGATGGAGCCGATCGGTTTGCGCAATCCCGAGGCATTTTTCGAAGTGCTGGATCGTTTTCCGCAGGTTCGTGCGGTGCTGTGGGGGCATGTGCATCAGGAGATTGACCGTGAGCGCAATGGCGTGCGGTTGATGGCTTCGCCTTCGACGTGCATTCAGTTTGAGCCGGGGAGTGTGGACTTTAAGGTGGGTGAGCAGGCGCCGGGGTATCGCTGGTTGCGGTTGTTGCCGGATGGGCGGTTGGAAACCGGGGTTGAACGTGTCACCGGTTTCGCCTTCACTGTCGATTACGGCTCCAACGGCTATTGAGCGACAAATCAAAACCCTCACCCCAGCCCTCTCCCGGAGGGAGAGGGAGCCGACCGAGGTGTCTGGCGTCATCCATCGACCTGAAAGAATGTGTCGATTATGGATTCGCTGAAGCTCGCTCAAGTCGGTGTAGCACTTGAATATCCCCCAATCAGTCCCCTCTCCCTTTGGGAGAGGGCTAGGGTGAGGGCAGCTCCTGCTGAATGACCAATTTCTCGAAACCACCCCCAATCCGCTCTTCTCTCCCTGTAAACTCCGCAAACCCAAACCGACACCCAGGGAGCTCAAATGTCCGGTTCGATCCTCTATATCCACGGTTTCAACAGCGCCCCAGCCTCGAAAAAGGCCTGTCAGCTGGTAACGGTGATGGAGCAACTGGGTTTGAGCGACAAACTGCGTGTCCCGGCCCTGCATCACCACCCGCGTGAAGCCATCGGTCAGTTGGAACAAGCGATTGCCGAACTGGGCAGCCCGCTGCTGGTGGGAAGCTCACTCGGCGGCTACTATGCGACTCACTTGGCCGAGCGCCATGGCCTGAAAGCCCTGCTGGTCAACCCTGCGGTCAGCCCGCACCGGATGTTCGACGGCTATCTGGGCCCGCAGAAAAACCTGTATACCGATGAAACCTGGGAATTGACCCACGACCACGTCACAGCCCTGGCCGAACTGGAAGTGCCGGCGCCGCAGGATGCGCAGCGTTATCAGGTGTGGTTGCAGACCGGCGATGAAACACTGGACTATCGCCTCGCCCAGCAGTATTACCGCGCCTGCGCCTTGCGTATTCAGGCCGGCGGCGACCACAGTTTTCAGGGTTTCGCCGGGCAATTACCGGCGTTGCTGAGTTTTGCCGGCATTGGCGCCGATTTGTATCAGGCCATCGATTTCTCCGCATTGTGAGCTGTGGCCCCATGAATTCTTTTTTCACCGAACATTGACGACGAGACCCTATGGCCACTCCCAGCGCTAGCTCTTATAACGCCGACGCCATCGAAGTCCTCTCGGGCCTCGACCCGGTGCGCAAACGCCCCGGCATGTACACCGACACCAGTCGGCCGAACCACCTTGCCCAGGAAGTGATCGACAACAGTGTCGACGAAGCTCTGGCGGGTCATGCCAAATCGGTGCAGGTCATCCTGCACGCCGACCATTCGCTGGAAGTCAGTGACGACGGCCGTGGCATGCCGGTCGACATTCACCCGGAAGAGGGCGTGTCGGGTGTCGAGTTGATCCTCACCAAACTCCACGCGGGCGGCAAGTTTTCCAACAAGAACTACCAGTTCTCCGGCGGTCTGCACGGCGTGGGTATTTCCGTGGTCAACGCCTTGTCGACCGAAGTCCGTGTGCGCGTAAAACGTGACGGCAACGAATACCAGATGACCTTCAACGACGGCTTCAAAGCCTCGGAACTGGAAATCGTCGGCACCGTCGGCAAGCGCAACACCGGCACCAGCGTGTACTTCGCGCCGGATCCGAAGTATTTCGATTCACCGAAATTCTCCATCAGCCGCCTCAAGCACGTGCTCAAGGCCAAGGCTGTGCTGTGCCCGGGGCTGCTGGTCAGCTTTGAAGACAAAGGCACTGGCGAGAAAGTCGAGTGGCATTACGAAGACGGTCTGCGTTCCTATCTGGTCGACGCGGTCAGCGAATTCGAACGCCTGCCGGACGAGCCGTTCTGCGGCGCTTTCGCCGGTAATAAAGAAGCCGTCGACTGGGCCCTGCTGTGGCTGCCGGAAGGTGGCGACGCGGTGCAGGAAAGCTACGTCAACCTGATCCCGACGGCGCAGGGCGGTACTCACGTCAACGGTCTGCGTCAGGGCCTGCTCGATGCGATGCGCGAGTTCTGCGAATTCCGCAGCCTGCTGCCGCGCGGCGTGAAGCTGGCGCCGGAAGACGTCTGGGAGCGCATCGCGTTCGTCCTGTCGATGAAAATGCAGGAACCGCAATTCTCCGGCCAGACCAAAGAGCGTCTGTCATCGCGTGAAGCGGCGGCGTTTGTCTCTGGTGTGGTCAAGGATGCGTTCAGCCTGTGGCTCAACGCCAACCCGGAAACCGGTCTGGCCCTGGCGGAACTGGCGATCAACAACGCCGGTCGTCGTCTTAAGGCAAGCAAGAAAGTCGAGCGTAAACGCGTCACTCAGGGGCCAGCGTTGCCGGGCAAACTGGCTGACTGCGCCGGGCAGGACCCGATGCGTTCCGAGCTGTTCCTGGTCGAAGGTGATTCCGCTGGTGGTTCCGCCAAGCAAGCGCGGGACAAGGAATTCCAGGCGATCCTGCCGTTGCGCGGCAAGATCCTCAACACCTGGGAAGTCGACGGCAGCGAAGTGCTGGCCAGCCAGGAAGTGCACAACATCGCCGTGGCCATCGGTGTCGATCCGGGCGCGGCGGACATGAGCCAGCTGCGTTACGGCAAGATCTGCATCCTCGCCGACGCCGACTCCGACGGTCTGCACATTGCCACGCTGCTCTGCGCCTTGTTCGTCCAGCATTTCCGCCCGCTGGTGGATGCCGGTCACGTCTACGTGGCGATGCCGCCGCTGTACCGCATCGACCTGGGCAAAGAAATCTACTACGCCCTCGACGAAGCTGAGCGCGACGGCATTCTCGACCGTCTGGTCGCCGAGAAGAAACGCGGCAAACCCCAGGTCACCCGATTCAAAGGTCTGGGTGAAATGAACCCGCCGCAGTTGCGTGAGACCACCATGGACCCGAACACTCGGCGCCTGGTGCAACTGACACTGGGTGAAGACTTCGCTGAAACCTCGGAAATGATGGACATGCTGCTGGCGAAGAAACGCGCCGGTGACCGCAAGACCTGGCTCGAATCCAAAGGCAACCTCGCCGAGGTGCTGGCCTGATGCGGTTTGGCTGGGCCTTGGCGGGTGCGTTGCTGCTGAGTGCGATGGGCGTGTCGGCCGAGCCGGTGCAGGAGTTGCGCGTGCTCTCCGAACACCCGGTCGACGGCATGCGCGGCGGTAACCTGTCGGGGCTGGCCATGTGTGGCAGCGAGTTGTGGACGGTGTCGGACCGCGATGACGATCAGATTTACCGGCTCAATACCGCCGATCAGGTCTGGCAGGCCGAAGCCTTGCACATCGAAGTGCCCCTGGTGCCGGAGACCGGCCTGCCTTGGGGGCTGCGCTCGCGCAATTGGGCCGCATCGTTCGTGCGCGGGGGCGACCTGGATTTCGAAGGCATCAGCTGCGACAGTGCCGGCAATCGCTACATTGTCAGCGAGGGGCATGCGGCAGTCTTGCAGGTGCCCGTCAGCGGCCCGGTCAGTTGGCTGAAGATCTCGCCGATGATGGTTCGCGAAGCGCGGGCCAGCGGCATGCTCCTGCATTTCAATGCGATCTTCGAGGGCTTGGCGATCAATCCGGCGGGTGATCAGATGTGGCTGGCTGCCGAACGGCAAAGCCGTGGCTTGCTGCTGATCAAGCGCCAACAAACGGTGTGGGATTGCGACGGTCGTTGCGTGCTGCTCAGCGAGGGCGGCAAGGAAATGCAACCGCCGCAGTTCCCGAAGGCCAGAGCGGTCGACCGGGACTTTTCCGACCTTTCATTGTTTAACGGCAAATTGTTTACCCTTGACCGCAACGCCTTTCAGATTTGTCGGCGCGATGCGCAGACCGCCAAGGTCGAGCGGTGCTGGTCGTACGCCGCTGAATTGTTGCAGGCCAACCGCCGTTATTCGCAGAACTTCGGTCTGGAAGAGGCGCTGATCGTTGACGCTGATGGTGCGTGGGTCGGCGTCGACAATAATTTCGGCCCGCGCGCCGACGGTGAGGTTCGGCCGATCGTCTGGCGCTTCGCCGCGCCTGACGGTGGCTGGAGCGCCAAGCCTTGAGCCAGCAACCTCCGGGCAAACGTGCCGGTCGGGTGCTGATGATTCTGGCATGGTGCGCGGCGCTGTTTCTGGCGACGCGGTTTTTTGGCCAGTGGGAGCAACGCCAGCAGAATCCGAATGTCGTGGTCAGTTCGGAGCAGGGCGAAGGGTTTATCGAGGTGAAGCTGGCCGGCAATGCCCAAGGGCATTTTGTCGCCAGCGGTCAGATCAACGGCGAACCGGTCGAGTTCATGCTCGACACCGGCGCAACCGATGTGGCGATCCCGGCGGATCTGGCCAAGCGTTTGAAGCTGGAAGAAGGTTTCGGTGTGACCCTGAGCACGGCCAATGGCCTGAGCCAGGGCTATCGAACCAAAATCGACCGCCTGCAACTGGGTGACATCGTGCTGCGCGACGTCCGCGCACTGGTGGCGCCGGGGCTGCATGGCGATCAGGTGCTGCTTGGAATGAGCGCCCTGAACAAACTTGAATTTACTCAGCGCGGTGGCACCATGCTGCTGCGCCAGACAACGAACCGATGAGGCCTGCATGAGCAACCCCCTTGATCTCAGCCTGGACGGTGTAGAACGCCGCTCGCTGGCCGACTTCACCGAAAGTGCCTACCTCAACTACTCCATGTACGTGATCATGGACCGTGCTCTGCCGCATATCGGCGACGGCCTGAAACCGGTACAGCGGCGTATCGTCTACGCCATGAGCGAGCTGGGGCTGGACGCCGACTCCAAGCACAAGAAATCGGCGCGTACCGTCGGTGACGTGCTCGGTAAATTCCACCCGCACGGTGACTCGGCGTGCTACGAAGCGATGGTGCTGATGGCCCAGCCGTTCAGCTATCGCTACACGCTGGTCGACGGTCAGGGTAACTGGGGTGCGCCGGACGATCCGAAATCCTTCGCCGCCATGCGTTACACCGAAGCACGCCTGTCGCGTTATTCCGAAGTGCTGCTCAGCGAACTGGGCCAGGGCACTGCCGACTGGGGCCCGAACTTCGACGGCACCTTACAAGAGCCGCTGGTGCTGCCGGCACGCCTGCCGAACATCCTGCTCAACGGCACCACCGGCATCGCCGTGGGCATGGCCACCGACGTGCCGCCGCATAACCTGCGTGAAGTCGCCACCGCTTGCGTGCGCTTGCTCGATGAGCCGAAAGCCACGGTCGAACAGCTCTGCGAACACATTCAGGGCCCGGACTATCCGACCGAAGCGGAAATCATCACGCCGCGCGCCGACCTGCTGAAGATGTACGAAACCGGCAAGGGCTCGGTGCGCATGCGCGCCGTGTACCACGTCGAGGACGGCGACATCATCGTCACCGCGCTGCCGCATCAGGTGTCCGGCGCCAAGGTGCTGGAGCAGATCGCCGCGCTGATGCAGGCCAAGCCGTCGAAAGCCCCGCAGATCGCTGACCTGCGCGACGAATCTGACCACGAAAACCCGTGCCGCATCGTGATCATCCCGGTCAACAGCCGCGTCGATCATGAAGCGCTGATGCAGCACTTGTTCGCCAGCACCGAGCTGGAGTCGACCTACCGGGTCAACGTCAACATCATCGGTCTGGACGGCAAGCCGCAGCTGAAAAACCTGCGAGCGCTGCTGGTCGAGTGGCTGGAATTCCGCGTGCTGACCGTACGTCGCCGCCTGCAATTTCGTCTCGACAAGGTCGAGCGTCGTCTGCACCTGTTGGACGGTTTGCTGATCGCCTACCTCAACCTGGATGAAGTGATCCACATTATCCGTACCGAGGAGCATCCGAAGGCCAAGCTGATCGAACGTTTCGCCCTCAGTGAGATTCAGGCCGACTACATCCTCGACACCCGTCTGCGTCAGTTGGCGCGACTGGAAGAGATGAAGCTGCGCGACGAGCAGGACGAACTGCTCAAGGAGCAAGCCAAGCTGCAAGCCCTGCTGGGCAGTGAAGCCAAGCTGAAGAAGCTGGTGCGCACCGAGCTGTTGAAAGACGCCGAAACCTACGGCGATGACCGTCGGTCGCCAATCGTCGAGCGCGCTGAAGCCAAGGCGCTGACCGAACACGATCTGCTGCCGAACGAAAAAGTCACCGTGGTGCTGTCGGAAAAAGGCTGGATCCGTTCGGCCAAAGGTCATGACATCGACGCCACCGGCCTGTCGTACAAGGCCGGCGACGGCTTCAAGACCTCGGCAGCGGGGCGCTCCAACCAGTTTGCGGTGTTTATCGACTCGACCGGCCGCAGCTACTCGGTGGCCGCGCACACCCTGCCATCGGCTCGGGGCCAGGGCGAGCCGTTGACCGGTCGTCTGACACCACCGCCCGGTGCGAGCTTCGAATGCGTGCTGATGCCGGAAGACGACGCGTTGTACGTCATCGCTTCCGACGCTGGTTACGGTTTCGTGGTCAAGGGCGAAGACCTGCAAGCCAAGAACAAGGCCGGTAAAGCCCTGTTGAGCCTGCCGAACAACGCCAAAGTCATCGCGCCGCGTCCGGTGGCCGATCGTGAGCAGAACTGGCTGGCGTCGGTCACGACCGAAGGTCGCCTGCTGATCTTCAAAATCAGCGATCTGCCACAATTAGGTAAGGGCAAAGGTAACAAGATCATCGGTATTTCCGGTGAGCGTGTGGCCAGTCGCGAAGAATATGTCACGGACATCGCCGTACTTCCGGAAGGCGCCACCTTGGTGCTGCAGGCCGGAAAACGGACCCTGTCGCTGAAGGCCGATGACCTCGAACACTACAAAGGTGAGCGTGGACGTCGTGGCAACAAGCTTCCAAGGGGCTTCCAGCGGGTCGATGCGCTGCTCGTCGAAAACCTCAATTAGGCGTCCTAGAGAGCTCGATCCACGATTTAACGCGTAGATCGACGCTTTGGCGCTGGAGTCGGAACGCATATTCACGGATGATATGGCCTTTCCAAGCGCCGGCGTGGCTGAGCGTTCTTCATATTTATTGAGTATTTTCACTGTGGTCAGCCTTGTGGCGGCCACCTGGACGGGATGATGACTGCTCTGCGCCCCCTTATTTTCCTGCTCGCCGGCGTTTTGGGCCTGGCGGGTTGCAGCGTTCACCAGCCGGTGTCGCTGTATCAACTGGACAGCGGAAGTCCGGTTCAGCCTGCGCAAAGCGCGGGCATGGCGGTTTTGTTGGGTCCGGTAGTCGTAGCCGATTACCTGCAACGTGAGACATTGCTGCAACGTCAACCCGATGGCAGCCTGCAGGCAGCGACAGACGGTCGTTGGGCTGGCAGCCTTTCGTCGGATATCGATCAGTTGCTGATGCGTCAGGTTGCTGGCCATCTGGACAGCCAGCGTGTAGTGCTGGCACCGGCCACTACGGGGTTCACTCCGGATGTGCAGGTGTTGCTGACCATCACGCGTCTGGACTCTGGCCAGAAACAACCGGCGATTCTCGATGCTCAATGGCGTCTGATCGACCGTCGTGGTCAGGTGCGCGATAACCGCATCGTTCATCTGCAAGAGCTGCATGCCGGCAGTACCGCTTCGCAGGTTCAGGCCCAGGGCATTTTGCTGCAGCGTCTGGCCGAGCAATTGTCGGTAGCGCTCAAGCCGTTGGCCAATCAGCCACCGGTCGCCGAGGCACCGCGTAAAGCGGCACCAAAACCGGCAGCGCCGGCGGCGGAATCAGAGAAACAACCGAAGATTCCGATGGCATCGCCGATTCGGACAGATATGGAAGTGTTCCGCTTCTAAGCTGGATCGAGTCAGAACAGAGCCCGCCTTGTGCGGGCTTTGTTGTGTCTGGGGGCTAGAAGATCAAAAGCCCCTCACCCTAACCCTCTCCCGGAGGGAGAGGGGACTAACCGAGGGGTCTGGCGCTATACATCGACCTGAAAGATCCTGGCGATTATGGATTCGGTAGAGCAGGAGCGACCGAGGTGTCTGCGTCATGCGTCGACCTGAAAGAGCTTGGCGATTCTGGATCGGTAGAGCAGGGGCCGACCGAGGGGTCTGGCGCTATACATCGACCTGAAAGATCCTGACGATTATGGATTCGGTAGAGCAGGGGCGACCGAGGTGTCTGCGTCATGCGTCGACCTGAAAGAGCTTGGCGATTTTGGATTCACAGCAGGGCGTTCAAGTCGGTGTAGCTCTCCAATATCCCCCAATCAGTCCCCTCTCTCTCGGGGAGAGGGCTAGGGTGAGGGGCTCTTCAGTCACCCACAAAAAAGCCCGCAGACAATCGCTTGTCTGCGGGCTTCTTCACATCAGGCCTAAGGCTTAAGCCCGGCGCTCATGCATCCGCGCCAGTTGCCGTTCGAGCATCGACGGATAAGGCTCCATCAACCGCTCCACGCAGCAAGCACCCTCAGGGCTGGCGATCGGGCGGATCCGTGCACGCTGGCGGATCAGCGCATCGTCGCCGATCTTGCGTTCAACCAGCAGCAGATTGCGGCTGTGTTGGGACAGAGCCAATGCATCCTGCGCCGAATCGGTCAGCAGCAGATCAATCTGACTCAAGCCGAACAACTCATCGCCCAGGGTCAGGCCCAGCTGCAGTTGCAGGGTGATGCCGCTGTCCGCGACTTCAATCTGCAACTGATGACCCAAGGCCCGCAGCAACTCGCCGCAGCAGATTGCGTTGGTCAGGTAATCGTCACCGCTGTCTTCGGTGTGGAAGAGCATCAGCGTGCTGCCGTCGTTCAGGGTTTCGATTTCACCCTGATACAGCGAAGCAGCCTGATCGAGGCAGTCACGATAACGCTCCTGCAATTCTTCCAGACGTGCCCGCGGCAAGCGGCGCAGTTGTTCCTGTGAGCCCAGTTGTACCGCTAGCACGGCGCTGTGTTGTGGCACGCTCGGAGTAGCCTTGCGGGCGACCGGTTGTGGGGCAACGTCCAGCGATTCATCGCGCAGATCAGCGAACGCGTCATCGTCATCATCGTCTTCGACGGTGCTGACCAGATGTCGCGGTGCAGGCTTCTGCGCGGCCATCGGACGGGTTTCGTCGAAACTCGGATCACGCAAGTTGCGCACCTCGAATTCCGGCTCGTCCTCTTCGTCCTCGAGCTCAGGCTCCGGTTCCGGTGCAGGCTCTGGCGCGTAGTTGGCGTGCAGCTGACGCGCCAGATCGCCGATTTCATCCTGACGATCAATGCCCGGCGTGTGTTCGTCGATGCGTCGCAACCAGACACGCAATTGCAGCAACGGCGTCGACAGATAGCGGCCCATGCGCAGGCTCAGGGCCAGCGACAGCGCCAGCAGGATCCCGCTGAGAATGCCCATGCTTTGCAGGCTGATGGTCATCGGCTGCTGGAACTGATCCATGTCCAGGCTGATGCGCAGTTGCCCGGCAGTCACATCCTGGAACGTGATCTTGCTCTCGTACATGCCCTCGGCTTCGCCCAGCAGGCTGTGCTTGGGCCGCTGACCGGACTCGGCGAGGATGCGGTTATCCACGCTGTAGATCGCCGCGTGGGCCACCAGTTTGTTCTTGGTCAGGTTGTTGAGCAGCACGTTGAGGCTGAGGATGTCGTTGGACACCAACAGCTCCGTGGCCGAGGTCGCGGTTTGCGTGGTCAGGCTTTCGCCCAGCGCATCGGCCTGCTGGTGCATGGCCTGCTTGAATTGCAAACCCATCACGCCGGCATAGATCACCAGGGCCAGAGCGACCAGGATCACGTTATGGCTGGCAATGCGCAATGCAATCGGTACACGGCGGTGACGCAGTGCACGGAAGATCAGCAGGAAGAAGTTATCGGTTTTAACTGGCGTGGGCCGGTTCACTGAGCTCGGCTCTTTTGTCCGTGAAGTTGACGCGCAGTATAGCGACAGGCCCTAGACCGGCAAAGCGCTCGCGGTGCCCGATGGTCACTGAAAGTGGGTAGAATGCGGTTTTTTTCCAGTTGCGGGGGTGCGCGTTGCGCGAAATCGTCCTGATTAACATCACGGGAGTCGACCGTCCGGGTCTGACTGCGGCCATTACCGGCGTTCTGGCACAAGGTGGTGTGAACATTCTCGACATCGGTCAGGCGGTGATCCACGACACCCTGTCGTTCGGCATCCTGGTTGAAATCCCCGATTCCGAGCAAGGCAAGTCCGTGCTCAAGGACATTCTGTTCAAGGGCTACGAGCTCGATCAGCAGGTACGCTTCACGCCGGTGTCCGAAGAGGATTACCAGCAATGGGTGGGTAATCAGGGCAAGAAGCGCCACATCGTCACCCTGCTGACCCGCAAAGTAACCGCTGGCCAATTGCAGGCTGTCAGCTCGATCACCGCCAAATATGGCCTGAATATCGATCACATCGACCGTCTGTCGGGTCGCATGCCACTGGACACGCCAGCGGACAAGGGCAAGGGCTGCATCGAGTTCTCCGTGCGTGGCGAAGCCGCCGATCCACAGGCGCTGCGTGCCGAATTCCTCAGCGTTGCCCAAGCGCTGAACGTCGACATCGCCTTCCAGGAAGATTCGCTGTTCCGGCGCAACCGTCGTCTGGCGGTGTTCGACATGGACTCGACGCTGATCGAGGCCGAGGTCATTGACGAGCTGGCCAAGGCTGCCGGCGTGGGCGAGCAGGTGTCCGAAATCACAGAGCGGGCAATGGCCGGCGAGCTGGATTTCCGCGCCAGTTTCAAAGAACGTCTGGCCTTGCTCAAAGGTCTGGATGTCAGCGTGCTGGACTCGATCGGCGCTTCGCTGCGTCTGACCGAAGGCGCCGAAACGCTGTTCGCTGAACTCAAGCGACTGGGCTACAAGACCGCGATCCTGTCCGGTGGCTTCACTTATTTCGCCAAGCAATTGCAGGCCAAACTCGGCATCGACTATGTGTTTGCCAACGAACTGGAAGTGGTCGATGGCAAGTGTACTGGCGTGGCGATCGAGCCGATCGTCGATGCCCAGCGCAAGGCTGATTTGCTCAAAGAGCTGGCACACAAGGAAGGTTTGCGTCTGGAGCAGACCATCGCGGTCGGCGACGGTGCGAATGACCTGCCGATGCTGGCGATTGCCGGTTTGGGCGTAGCGTTCCGTGCCAAGCCGTTGGTGAAACAGTCGGCGAAGCAGGCGATTTCGACGCTGGGGCTGGATGGCGTGCTGTACCTGCTGGGTTTCCGTGATCGCGACGGGCAGTTGTAATTAAAGATCAAAAGATCGCAGCCTTCGGCAGCTCCTACAGAGGAATATGCATTTTCCTGTAGGAGCTGCCGAAGGCTGCGATCTTTTGCTTTAAAGCGATTTCCACAACGAATCAAAATCCTCCTCGCTCCCGCCATTGCGCGCGGCCTCCAGCGAGCGATAGGCGAACTGATTGAAACTGTGCGTACTCGCCACCCGTCGATCCAGCCCGGCGCGGTGTTCTTCGCCTTGGGTGTTGATCAGCACTTTACTGCCTTCCTGAAACGGCAAGCGCGGTGCCAGCAAGGTTGCCGGCAAATCTATCGCACTGATCTCCGGTAACAATAGTCCGCGCAGATACTGACTGTGATCGTCCCGTGAGCGCACCAGTTGCAGGCCGCAAGGCTGGGCATGTGGCGCCACCAGCTCAATGCCCATTTGCGTGCCGCCGCCGCGCACCTGGCGGATCCAGCGAATGACCGCAATGCTCCAGCCCAGACTGACACTGTCCTGAATGCCGAGCATTTCCCCGGCCTGCAGCTCGGCGGGCACTTCATTTGGCCACGCCAGGCAATATCCACCGGGGCTGTGATTGATCACCGGCAGGGCATGGGTCGGGTAATGGGGCGTACTGTCCGTGCCGCTTTCATCCTCGCGCAAATGGTCGTACTGGATTTCCTCGTAAGGCAAAAACTCATCAGTTTTGCTTTGCGGTGCGGCGTCGAAAGCCTGGCTCCAACTGTCCTTTTCACCTTTGGCGACGGCACTGCTGAAATTCGCCGAGCGCGTTCCGGGGTGTTTGAGCAGCTCGCTGAAACTGCGCTCGCCACCCAGATAAAAGTGCAGGGCGCTCATGCCCACGCACACGGTCAGATGGCCTTGGCCGACGGTGCGCTGAAAGCTGCGCTCGGCGGCTTGTCCCCAGGTGGCATGGAGGTGTTGCAGGGTGTCGAAGCTGAGCCCGGGCGGAACGGGCAGCGGCGTCGATGCGGGCTGATGCTGCAAATGCGCTTCGATGGCGTTCACCAGCGGCTGCGGATCGAAGCCGAGCAATCCGGCCTGTTCTTCGCTGCGAAACATGTTGCGGTAGCGCGGGCCGGCATCGATCGCCGGGCTGATCGCAAACAGGCCTTCGCTTGAACGACCGGGATGTAATTTTAGCAGGGCGCTCCACGGTTCGAGTACTTCAGCCAATCGGGCGATCTGGTTCTGTCGCAATTGATTGCAGCGGGCACTGCCCATGAGCAGGGCGGCGATGTAAGTCTGTTCAAGCGTGAGTTCGGTGGTGAGGCTGGCGAGATCGTCGTGGACCCGGCGCTGTTGCAGCTGCAGTTCGCAGGCGATGCGATATAGCTGATGCAGTTCGAACCACACCTGCTCCGGTGCCGCGCTGTACAGTTGCGTCGCACGCAGCAGTTGACCCTTGAGTGTATGGGTCGCCCGTTGCAGGGCCGTGCTGACCGATATCGCGCGATCCTTGCTGTACTTCGGCGCAATCCGCAACACGATCTGTTTGTAGCCGACGGCCAGATGGCTTTGCAGCGCCTGGCACAAATTGCTGATCTTGCGTGAACGCTCGTCGAGCATGATCGCCTGATGCAGGAAGTGCCGCTCCAGGTGCTGGCAGACGAAATACACCTCGGGGCGCAGCAGCTCCAGCAGGTTGAGGCGATTGTCACTGGGGGTGAGCAATTGATTGAGTTCGCCCAGGCCTTGATACAGCAGGCGGGCGGTTTCACCGATGTTAGCCTTGGGCAGGTCGGCGATCCAGCGCTTGAGGTCGCGTGGCGTTGCTTCGCAAAACAACAGACGCGTTTGCGTCGGAGTCGGGGCGCTCAGGGAGGGTTGGGGACGAGACTCACTCATGCCTTGACGGGCTCCGGCGGCGGAAGGGGCAATGCCCAAAACTCTAGCAGCTGTGGTCTGTTTCGCTGGGTAGCGTCAGACTTTTTGACCGCTGGTCTGCTGGCCGGATGCCATTCCCCAAGCCCTACTAGTCTCTCAGGCGTGCGATCGGAAACGCACGGTTGCACGGCCTGCCGTCAACCTCGGGCAGGTCTCCCGAAACTTCAAGGAGATGAGGTTCATGTCTAAATATGCAGTGGCAAATCAATGGGGTGGCAGTTCGGCGCCGTGGCATCCGGGTGGAACCTGGGTACTCGGCGGGCGGGACAACCAGAATGTCGTCGCTATCGAGATCAAGTCGCGCGATGACGGTAAAACGTTCACCGGCACCATGACCTATGCCGGGGAAGGTCCCATTGGCTTCAAAGCGCAACGCACCGGTCAGAACCAGTACAACGTCGAGAATCAGTGGGGTGGCAATGATGCCCCATGGCATCCGGGCGGCAAGTGGGAGATTGGCGGCCGGGACAATCAGAACGTTATCGCGTTGAGCGTCACGTCCAGTGACGGAGGGAAAAACCTCAATGGCACCAATACCTATGCCAACGAAGGCCCGATCGGCTTTCGTGGGCAAATAGAGTAACGGCACCACCGAGTCGTATCCGCCTTTTCGCAGACGTGTGCAAAGGCGGATCAGTGGCTCACATCATGTTCAGGCTTTTGGCAGCGCCAGGCCTTGACCCATCTGCACTGGCGAACCCGCCGCCAGCTCTTGCGCCCATGTCACTTGATCCGGCCCGAACAGCACGATTGCGGTCGAACCCAGCTTGAAGCGCCCAAGTTCAGCACCTTTTTCCAGATGGATCGGCGCACGGGCGGCTTCGTCGTAGCGGAAGGTTTTCAGCTCGCGCTTCGGTGGGGTGACCAGGCCGGCCCACACGGTTTCGATCGAAGCGACGATCATCGCACCCACCAGCACCACGGCCATCGGCCCACGCTCGGTGTCGAAAATGCACGCCACGCGTTCGTTGCGGGCGAACAGTTCCGGAACGTTTTCTGCGGTGGTCTGGTTGACCGAGAAGATCCGGCCTGGGATGTAGACCATTTCGCGCAGGGTGCCGGCCAGCGGCATGTGCACGCGGTGGTAGTCCTTCGGCGACAGGTAAATGGTGGCAAAGTCGCCGCCCATGAACGGTGCAGCGTTAGCCGCATCACCGCCGAGCAGTTCCAGCACGCTGAAGCTGTGGCCCTTGGCCTGGAACACGCGACCGTGTTCGATCGGGCCAAGCTGGCTGACCGCACCGTCGGCCGGGCTGAGGATCGCGCCCGGGGTTTCGTCCAGTGGACGCGCGCCGTCTTTCAGAGCGCGGGTGAAGAAGGCGTTGAAGTGCTCGTAGGCAGTGAGGTCTTCGACCAGCGCTTGCGACATGTCCACCTGGTAGCGCTTGGCGAACCATTGGGTGAAGGCATTCTTGAACCAGCGCACGCGGCATTCGGCAATGCAGCCGGCCAGACGCGATAGCAGGTGATGAGGCAGCAGGTACTGGCTGAGGATAAACAGACGCTCTTTCATTAGTTGTCCTTAAAAACCTTAAATCTCGACTGGCGTGTCAGGGTGGTTGCCCCATTCGCCCCAGGAACCGGCGTAGCCCTTGACCCGCGGATAACCGAGGGATTTGGCCACCAGATAAGTGAAGCCCGACCGGTGATGGGTCTGGCAGTGGGTAATGATTTCTTTGTCCTTGGTGATCCCGAGGTCTTCGAGGATCTGCGGCATGTCTGTGCGAATGCGCAACTGGCGGGCCTTGTCCATGCCGGCAGTCCATTCGAAATTGACCGCGCCGGGGATGTGCCCAGCCTTGGCGGCCAGCACTTTCTCACCGGAATACTCCAGCGGCCCGCGCGCATCCCAGATCGCCAGATCGGCAGCACCGAGGCGGCTTTGCAGGTATTCACGGGTCGCGGTCGGTTCTTCATGCAGGGTCAATGGCACAGGGCCGCCCACTACAGGCGGAACCTGGATCGACATCGGCATGCCGGCCGCCAGCCACGCCGGCAGACCGCCGTCGACGTAGTGATATTTGTCGTGACCGATCACGTCGAGCAGCCAGATGAAACGCCCGGCCCAACCGCCGCCTTCGTCGTCATAGACCACGTAGACCGCATCTTTGCGATGGCCCAGCTCACCGAATAACGCTTCGAGATCGGCTTTCGCCGGCAGCAGTCCCGGCGCCGGCGGCTGGCCGAGCTGGGTGCGTTTCGGGTCGACAAAGCGTGCGCCGGGAAAGTGACCTTCGGCATAACGGGCAGGGCTGGTCAGGTCCACCAGAATCAGTTCAGGGGAATCGAGACGCGGGAGCAGGTCGCTCGCCTCGATGACGAGCGGCAAGCCAGAGAAGTCAGACATGTGAGGTCTCCAGAGCACAAAGGGGAGGATTGTAGCGCAGCCTCATCGGCCGCGGCTGCTAAAGCTGTGCAGGGCTTTTTCGATGCACTGTGCGGTTTTGCCAAAGGCTTGCACGGTGATATCGGCGAACGGCCCGCCGCCCTGATCGGCGACAACAATCATGATCACCCGGCCGTTATTGACCAGGGAACGCAGGAACAGATACTCGCCACGAAACAGGGTGCGCAGGCTCGCTGGCAGCAGAGCGGAGAACTGAGCGTTGTTCTCGGGATTGATCCGCACCTGCGCCTGTTGCGCGAGCAGCCGTTGCAAGACCTTGCTCTGGCTGACGACGAAATTCAGCGCCGCCGCTTCTTTCGGCAGCCCGGCGGTTTGATTCACGCGCAGATTGGACTGTGTGCGATCGGCCATCAGGATCATCACCCGGCGCATGCCGCTGGCGACCAGCGCATCGCGAGCGGCGACGGTCAGGCTCATGGCATTGGTGAAGCGGCTTGGCTCGGCCAATAGCTCGGCGCATTGCTGGCGCCATTGCGTCAGATCTTCCGAGGTTGGCGCAGCGGCGGGCAGCATGCCGGCTGGCAAACGATGAGTGCCCCACGGCCACAGCAACGAAACCGCCGGATGCCACAGGTCGGGCATCGCATGATGGCGCGCACTGTTGGCGGCTTGCTGGTGCAACTGTTGTTGCACTTCATCCATGGAAATCTGCAGATAAAGGCTGGTCAGGTACTGCCAGCGCTCACTGTGCGGACTGTCCCACGCCTGTTGCGCCGACAGTGCCAGGCCGTTGGCCAGCAGCACTGTATTGGCCGGCTGATTGAGCCAGCGGCGCAGGGTCGGGTCGTCATCAAGCCGGTTTTGCTGGCGCAACGGATGTTCGCTGTCGCGGGCGATGCGCAGCACTTTGACCAGTTCGCGCTGTTCACTCAGTAGCAGCTTATAACCCTGCTGCACCCAGATCGGCAGGTGCCAGACTTGCACCAGCGCCTCGGCGATTTTCAGCAGGCGTGCGCCGAACAATTGCTTTTCGACCACGCGCGCCGATTCGCCCTTGTGGATAACCCGCAGTTCCCATTCTTCGAGCAATTGCGGATAAGTCAGCGCCAATGGCCACAGCGGCGACAAAAACAACAGGCTGCCCCAATGAATGTCCTGCCACAGTCGCGCCAGGCGACTGGCGAAAAAACCGTTGGCCTGTTGCGTCGCGTGCTGGCTGATCATCTGTAACTGGCGCAGGGCTTTGGGAATCTGCATCTGCGGTTCGGCGGGCAGGCGCGCGAGCAATTCTTCGGTCCGCGCCAGGCCCAGACGATTGATCGCCACCTCAAGGTTTTCCGCTGGCGTGGCCATGGTGCCATGGGTGTGACGATTCGCCTCACGGATGATGCTCAAGGCCAGTGCCGGGCTGTCCTGCATCAGGTCGGCGATGTCGCGCAACGAGCTGCGGTTGTCGCGGATCGCCCGACAGACTTTGTCGTGAGCCTCTTGCGGCACGGGCAGCCGGACGCTGTCGAGCAGCTTGACCCAGCCGTCGAGTGTGGTCGGTTTTGCGTGTGGGACGTTCGTTTCATTAGCCATGTCTGGACGGGATCTTCACTGACTGTAGACGCGCCCGGCATGGGCTAAATTGGCTTTTCGCCTGAACTGGCTATAGTCTGGCGCAGTTTTGCCGATAAGTAGAAGAAGAGATTTTTTAACTTCCGAATATGACCTTGAACCCGACTTAAATAAGTACTTTCTACCTATGGCTAAAATTATCGGCATCATCGTCGTATTCGCGAGCGTGCTCGGCGGATACGTGCTTTCCCACGGCAAGATTGCTGCCCTGATCCAGCCCTTCGAGGTGTTGATCATCGGTGGTGCGGCACTCGGTGCATTCCTGCAGGCCAACCCCGGCTACATGACGATGCACGTGCTCAAGAAATCCCTGAGCATGTTCAGTTCGCGCTTCAGCCACACGTTCTATCTGGAAGTGCTCGGGCTGATCTACGAGATCCTCAACAAGAGCCGCCGCGAAGGCATGATGGCCATCGAAGGCGACATCGAAGATGCCGCTGCGAGCCCGATCTTCGCCAAGTACCCGGCAGTGCTCAAAGACGAACGCATGACCGCGTTCATCTGCGATTACCTGCGCATCATGTCGTCCGGCAACATGGCGCCGCACGAGCTGGAAGGCTTGTTCGACATGGAGCTGTACAGTCTGAAAGAAGACCTCGAGCATCCATCTCATGCGGTGAACGGCATCGCCGATGCCATGCCCGGTTTCGGTATCGTCGCGGCGGTACTCGGTATCGTGGTGACCATGGCCTCGCTGGGTGAAGGCGATCAGAAGTCCATCGGCCTGCACGTCGGTGCGGCACTGGTCGGTACCTTCTTCGGTATTCTCGCGGCGTACGGTTTCTTCGGCCCATTGGCGCATTCCCTGGCCCACGATGCCAAGGAAGAGCTGAACGTCTACGAAGCCATCAAGGCCTCGCTGGTGGCTTCGGCTTCCGGCATGCCGCCTTCGCTGGCGGTCGAGTTCGGTCGCAAGGTTTTGTATCCGGCGCACCGTCCAAGCTTCGCCGAGCTGGAACAAGCGGTTCGCGGTCGCTAAGTCATGGAAAATAATCAGCCGATTATCATCAAGCGCGTCAAGCGCATAGCCGGCGGGCATCACGGCGGGGCGTGGAAAATCGCCTTCGCCGACTTCGCCACGGCGATGATGGCGTTCTTCCTGGTGTTGTGGCTGCTGTCCACCGCGACGCCCGAGCAGAAGATCGCTATCGCCGGTTACTTCAAAGACCCGGTCGGCTTCTCCGAAAGCGGCACGCCGTACATCATCGACTTGGGCGGCACGCCGACCCTGGCCCCGGAAAACACCCTTAACCCGGAAGTGAAATCGCAGCCGCAGCCTGACAAGGTTACGGTCGATACTGAACAGGTTGAAGGCATGGCCGAGCAGGTCGAGAAGGAACGTCTGGAACTGCTGCTGCAAGAACTGCAGAACAAGGTCGACGAGAACCCGCAGTTGCAGAAGTTCAAGGATCAGATCCTCTTCGAGATCACTCCGAACGGTTTGCGCATCCAGATCATGGACGCCGAGAACCGGCCGATGTTCGACTCCGGTTCTGCACGCCTGAAACCGTACTTCGAAGACATCCTGCTGGCCATGGCCGACACCATCAAAGCGGTGCCGAACAAGATCAGTATCAGCGGCCACACCGATGCCAAGCCTTATATCGGTACCGGTGATTACGGTAACTGGGAGCTGTCGGCCAACCGTGCCAACGCTGCCCGGCGTGCATTGGTTGCCGGTAGTTATCCGGATGCGCAAGTGGCGCGGGTAGTGGGTTACGCCTCGTCGGCATTGTTCGACAAGGAAAACCCATTCAATCCGGTCAACCGCCGCATCGATATTGTCGTGCTGACCAAGAAGGCCCAGGCGGCCATCGAAGGTGCGCAAGGTGCCGACGCGGCTAAACCGGCGGATCAGAGTCAGAACGGCAACGCGCCGGCGACACCGGTTGATCCGAACGCGCTGCCGGCGGATCAACAACCGGTGCCGGCGCACGAGCTTCGCGAGCGGTTGAATCTGTTCGACGACGCCGCACCGAAACCGGCCGAGCCGGGGAGTGCGGCGCCTGCTCCCGCTACTCCGCCAGCCACTGCACCGGCTCCCACGCCCAAGCAGTGATTCACAAAAAGCCACGGTCACCGTGGCTTTTTTGTTTCTGCCTGCGTCGCAATGAGCAGTCGCAGTATTCGCAATCACGGAAGATCAGTTATGGAAAGACTCAAAGCCTATTTTCAGCGGCACGGCAACGCACCCTTCAAGTTTGGTGAGGGGCGGGTCAGTGGCTATATATCAGCCACCCTCGGGCTGTTGAGCCTGTTGGCGGTACTCTGCTTTCTCTTCCCGGAATGGCTGACCACGGCTGAACTGCGCAAAGTCTATGACGAGCAATTTGCGCGCACCACGCTGTTGCTCGGTCTGGTGCTGTCGTTCAGCCTCGGCACCCTGAATATCCTGCTCAACAAGCGCAAACGTCTGGGGATTACCGGATTGGTGGCGTCGGGGCTGGCAGTGTTTCTGGGCGGTACCAATGTCCAGGTCAGCGCGATCGGGCAGACGCCGTACTCGCTCGGTCTGGACTGGTTTGTGCTGGCGCTGCTGGTGTCGGCCATCGTGTTCATTCCTCTGGAAAAACTCTACTCCAAGGACCCCGAGCAAAACATCCTGCGCCCGCACTGGCGCACCGACCTGACCTACTTTTTCGTCAGCCACATGCTGGTGCAGTTCATCCTGATTTTCATCACCGCCTCTTCGAGTTACATCGCCGGTTGGGCGATGTCGCCGGGCTTGCAAGCGAGCGTGCAAAGCCTGCCGCTCGTTGTGCAGTTTCTGCTGGCGATACTGGTCGCCGATCTCGGTCAGTACTGGCTGCACCGGCTCTACCATGTAGTGCCATGGCTGTGGCGCATTCACGCGGTGCATCACTCCAGTACGCACATGGACTGGCTCGCCGGCTCCCGCGTGCACTTCATTGAAATCCTGCTGACCCGCACTGGCGTGCTGGTGCCATTGATGCTGCTGGGCTTCGCGCCGCAAGCGTTGAATGCCTATGTGATCCTGGTCGGTGTTCAAGCGGTACTGGCCCACGCCAACGTGCGAATCAACGGCGGCTGGCTGAACTACCTGATCGTGCTGCCGCGCTATCACCATTGGCACCACGCTCGGCACAAAGACTACATCTACAAAAACTACGCGATCCACACGCCGCTGGTGGACATGCTCTTCGGGACGTTCAAGCTGCCGCCAAAGGAATGGCCGGTGCGTTATGGCGTGTTTGGCAAGGAACTGCCGGGCGGGATTGTGCGTCAGCATCTGTATGCGTTTCGCAAGCCTGAGCCAAAGGTGGTTGTGCCAAAACCGCCGGCCAGCGTGTGAGGCAAAAAAAAGCCGCGAGATGATCGCGGCTTTTTTACGTCTGTCAGAACCCACGCCGAATCCGGTTCTTCAGTTGTTCGTGGAAAATCTCGGCGTTGCGCTTATAGGTGCCGCTAAAGGATTCATTGCTCGAATCCAGCGTCATCGAGCGTTTGTTGGACACTTCCTCGCGATACGCGTCGATAAAGAAATTCAGATCACTGTCCGTGCTCAGCTTCGGCCACTTATCCAGATACAACGGCAGCTCCGTCGGCCCGGTCTTGAACGAGCAGATCCGCCGGTTGCTGATGGTCGCTTCGCCAATTTCGAACGGCACCCACCACGATAACGCAGTCTTTTCCGAGACCACTGCCAGCAGGTGCGTGCATTCGGTGATGTTGCGGGTGATGACCCCAGTGATGTCGTCGGTGGTCTGCGACTCGGGGTCGAGCACGTCGAGGTAGGTTTTGATGTTGGCCTGGATCAGGCGGCTATTGATGGCGATGGCGTGGGCGCGATCCATGTGGCGGTAGCTGATGAATACGGGCATCAGAAGTGTCCTTTTATGGCGAGTTCGCGGTAGTAGGCGCCGAGGGCGGTGAGGCGGCAGCCGGTGGAGTTGATGGCGGCGTAGTACATGTGTTCGGCGTCCACGGGCTCGATCAGGCTGTGGCGATTGCACATTTGCAGTTGCTTGAAGATGTCGCCGTGCTCGGGGTTGAACTGCGCTTCGGTGGGCTCGTAGCTGGGGTCGAGTCTGAAAACGAAGCTCGGTTCCGGGAACCAGTCCTTGAGTTTGCGCAGGGTTTCTTCGGCGATCAGCGGCGCGACCTCGCGTAGCGGCACAAACTGCGAAACATTGGTCTTGAATACCGGACGCTGTTCCCAGGCTCCCAGCGCATTGTCGACAAACGAATAGACGCTACCGGGGGTGACCTTGCCGAGTACGTTGGCGGCGCCACCATGCAGCGCTTGCAGCAACAGATCCGTAAATACCCCGTGACCGCGGCTTTCCAGGGCGTACTGTTCTTTTTTGCAGGCGGTGAGAATGGTCACGCCTTCGCCGATCACACTGCTGCCGCCGCGCAGGTTGCGCAGGGCGCCTGCTGCACCGGCCTGGCAGCAATCGAGAATGATGATTTTATTCTTGATGTGCGGGGCTTTGTCCGCCCATTCCAGAATGTCGCTGATGCGAATACCGTCTCCGCCAGGCTGATAGTCCTGGGGAATGAGTAGTCCTTCGTCGATGCTGGTGTCGAACTGCCCATGACCGGCGAAATACAGCAGTGCCACGTCACAGTCGCCTGAGAACAGGCTCTGGATCTGCTGTTTCATGTGTTTGAGCGTTAGTTGTTCTTCGGCCGACGTCAGCACTTTGCTGCTGAAGTTCGGGCGCCCGTTGGCGTGACGCTCCAGTACCGAAGCCATGGCCATTGCGTCGTTGTTGCAACCGCTCAACGGCGAGACGTAGTCGTAGTGGTTGATGCCGATAAACAGTCCCTTGCGCATAATCACACCGCCGTATGCAGGCGAATCGCGCTGACGATGCTATTGGTGTTCCACGCGCATTCGGCGTGTGCCGCGTCACGTACCACGGCGGAAATGCGCTCGGCGCCGAATGGCTTGATCGCGATGATCACCTTGCCCATGCGTTTGGCGATCTCGATTTCCTTGTTGATCCACTTGCTGTAGGTCGAATACATCCCGGCCATGATTAGTACCGCCGAGCAGGGGCGAATCTTGTTTTCGATGGCTTCTTCGAGCTGCTTGTCGGTCTGCGCGCCCAGGATCGGGTTATGTGGCGGCACGGAAAAATTCTTGAAACTGAAATCCGGCTTGGCGCCGAGCAGGCGTACCAGATTGTCGTGAGTGTGGGCGTAGTTCCACGAATGGCTGATGAACAGGTGATAGGTCTGCATGGGGTTCCTCGAAGGTCGCGAAGGTGCGAAGGAGGACCCCAATCTAGGCATCTGGAGCTTGCCTACAAGGGTTGGGCGGTGAAAGAGAAATGTCCTGCAAGCAGGCGTGTGCGGGCCTGTAAGAAAAGTCTGGCGTTTAACGGAATCGGGGGGTTGTCAGGCGTAGTCCGACATCCGGCAGCCCTCGGGCGAGGTACTGCCGGTGCAGATGTTTAGTAGCCGTTTTCCGGCAGGCTGGCGATGATCGAGCGGTAGCTGTTCATCCGCTGCTGCTGCACGCGGCCATCTTCCAGCGCCTTGAGCAGTGCACAACCCGGTTCACGGTCGTGCTTGCAGTCGCGGAAGCGGCAGGTGCCGAGCAGGTCATTGAACTCGATGAAACCGGCTTCAACATCGGCGCGGCTGACGTGACCCAAGCCGAATTCGCGGATACCCGGGGAGTCGATCAACTCACCGCCGCCAGGGAAGTGGAACAGGCGCGCAGTGGTCGTCGTGTGCGTACCCTGACCGGACAACTCGGACAACGGCCCGACACGGGTTTCCACTTCAGGCAGCAAGCTGTTGACCAGCGACGACTTGCCGACACCGGACTGGCCGACGAACACGCTGATGCGCCCGTCGAGCTGCTGTTGCAGTTGTTCCATGCCGTTGCCGTGGTGTGCCGAGACTTCAAGCACCGGATAACCGAGTGTGCGGTACACCGCCAGCAGCGCATTCAGTGCTGGGGCGTTCTGCTCGTCGATCAAGTCGAATTTGTTCAACAGCAGCAGCGGCCGGATGCCAGCGTGTTCGGCGGCAACCAGATAGCGGTCGATCAGGTTGGCATGCGGCTCAGGCAGCGGCGCGAAGACGATGACGATCATGTCGACGTTGGCGGCTACCGGTTTGAGCTGGCCACGGCTGTCCGGGCGGCACAGTTCGGTGGTGCGCGGCAGTTGCGCGACAATCACCCCGATGCCCTGATTGCCGGCACGCCAGACGACTGTGTCGCCGGTTACCAGCGCAGGCAGGTTGGCGCGCAAGTGGCAGCGGAACACTTGGCCGGCCTGATCACCGTCAACGGCCTCGACCTCGACCTGTACACCGAAGTGGGCAATCACCAGGCCGGTCTGTTCCGGGCCCAGGTCGCCGCCCTCAAGGGCTTCGACAGCCGAGGACTCGCGTTTGGCGGCGCGTGCAGCGCGCTCGCCCTGAATCTTTTCGATGCGCCAGTTTTGACGACGATTGAGTTGGCGTTTGGCCATGGGTGTTCCGTCTGAAGAATGCAGCGATTAGGTAAAACGGCCGCGAGTTTAGCACGCCCGGCCACCGGCCTAGGCTAAACTGCGCAGCATTGCCTAGGAGCCGACATATGCAAAACCCGCAGAACCTGATCTGGATCGACCTGGAAATGACCGGTCTGGATCCGGAAAACGACGTCATCATCGAGATGGCCACCATCGTCACCGACAGTGATCTGAACACCTTGGCCGAAGGCCCGGTGATCGCTATCCACCACAGTGACGAAGTGCTCACGCGTATGGACGAGTGGAACACCCGCACCCACGGCAACTCCGGCCTGACCCAGCGCGTGCGTGACAGCCGAATCAGCATGGCCGAAGCCGAAGCTGAAACCATCGCCTTCCTGGAAAAATGGGTACCGAAGGGCAAGTCGCCGATCTGTGGCAACAGCATCTGTCAGGATCGCCGCTTCCTTTATACCCACATGAAATCACTGGAAAGCTATTTCCACTATCGCAACCTCGACGTCTCCACGCTCAAGGAACTGGCCGCGCGTTGGGCACCGGACGTGCGTGATAGCTTCAAGAAGGGCAGCACACACCTGGCGCTGGACGACATCCGTGAGTCGATCGCCGAGTTGCAGCACTACCGCAAGCATTTCATCAAGTTCTGATGCCTGGCGATGGGGGCGGGCATTGCGATTGCCCCCTTTTGGTGCCGCACTGAAATGGCTAGACTGCGCGCCTTCCTGCCTGGATCGCCACCATGTTGCTGATGCTCTATCTGATCGCCATCACCGCTGAAGCCATGACTGGCGCCCTGTCTGCCGGGCGGCGCGGCATGGACTGGTTTGGCGTGGTACTGATCGCCTGCGTAACAGCCTTGGGCGGTGGCTCGGTGCGCGATGTGCTGCTCGGGCATTATCCGCTGACCTGGGTAAAACACCCGGAATACCTGGTGCTGACTTCGGTCGCGGCAATGTTCACTGTGTTCACCGCGCGCTGGATGCGCCACTTGCGTTCGCTGTTCCTGGTGCTCGACGCCGTCGGTCTGGTGGCGTTCACCCTGATTGGCTGCATGACCGCACTGGAAATGGGCCACGGCATGCTGGTGGCGTCGGTCAGCGGCGTGATCACGGGGGTGTTCGGTGGCATCTTGCGCGATATTTTCTGCAACGACATTCCGCTGATCTTTCGCCGCGAACTGTATGCGAGCGTCTCCTTCGCCGCAGCGTGGTGCTACATGCTGTGTCTTTATCTGAATGTGCCCGGTGAACAAGCCATTCTGATTACGCTGTTCGGCGGGTTCTTGTTACGTCTGCTGGCCATCCGTTTTCATTGGGAAATGCCCAAGTTTGTTTATAACGACGAGCCTTGATGCTTGTCGCCGGAAAATAGTTGTTTGCCAGATAAAAGTCTGTAAGCCACTAGAGGTTTGCAAGCGTATGTTTCTTACATTTTTCGCTTTGCTGTTTATTTGAAAGGTCTGTAATTTTTTTGTTGGCATATTTTCGATGTCGACATTTAAATATTACTCTTCGAAGGAACACATCATGAGCGAAAGCATGGATGCTACACACGATCAGCAAACCACTGCGCGCATACTCGCAGGCCTTGCCATTATGAAGGTCAAGTTTGATGCGAGCGACAATACTCGCACTAAGTCGCTGTTTGGTAATGGCCGGATGCAGGTGAAAGTACAAGTTCTGGTTTCCGGGGTAGACGCCAACGGCAATGCCATGCACGTGCCTGCAGATGTAATGGAAAGCATCGAACTGATTCATTACAGCACTGGCAAGACGTTGCGCGACGGCTGGGTCGCAAGCACCGATCAAGGGCGGTTTACGATTGAGGCACGACCTTCAACCACCGCCGGAGACGCTCCCGACAACGATCCGGAAAATGACAGCGTCCATCCTCAGGTCCGAACGTTTTGGGTATCCTCATCGAGCGCCGGGACGACCCAGATTGGTGCGCGTCTGTCGCTGAACGGTGAGAGGATTCTCAGTAATGGAACGACACTCTCCAGTGTTCATGACAGTAGTGTAACCATCGAAGCACAACCTCCATCGGCGTATTCCATCGAAGAATTTCGCTGGTATCAAACCCGGCGCGGCGATGAATTGCCCGGCAATCGAATCTGGAACCACCGTCTTGGGCTCTATCCGCGAGGGCAGCAGATCAAACTGGTCGATTGGGTTGTAGACGGAGTAGGAGAAGGCGTTGACCATAAATTTGCGGGGGGGAACAGACTTAATGAAATAAAAACCAATTATATGGAGGTCATTCTTGTTCGCCCTGAAAAACAAAGGGTGACTGTGATCTTGCCGGCTAACGGAGATCCTTTTGTATACACCTTTTTTCCTGACGCCCATACATGGGGTCGAGAGCATTATGATGTGAAGGTCCAGAGCGATGGAGAGCTAACCGTCGTGCAAGCCCTGTCCGAATACTCGGAAGCCGGTAAAAGTTCCAAGTACGGAGACAAGCTTCACTTTCTTGCCATTGATGAACACGGTACGGAGCATAGGCTGGCGATTCGCGTGAACTTTTACGAACGAAATTTATATCTGGAACGAGGCTAAGACTCACCTTCACTGATGCAATGCCAGTGGATGTAGTAGATATATATGCTTTTTGGCATGGCAACTACCGATAAGCTGTGGTGTTCAATTATCAGGTAATTGCATTCAAAGTGCTTTTGCTTATATCGAGTGTTGGCCCTTCTGTATGCGGGGCCAACGCAGCCATATCTCAAGGATGAGCAGCCATGACTGGCAAACCGCCAAAGGTCAAACCTGTACCTGCCCCAATCAAAACCCACGAATTCAGCGTAGACGGTGCTCGCCGGCCACCGTCCGGCTCTTCAGCAATGCCGCACCTGCCTATACCCCATCACCTCGAAGCTTTGCCCGTTTCCTTCGGGTCTGACTCGATCGCAGTGACGCCAGCGATCAGAGTGAGCGTGAACCCGAGGTCATCTGCGATCGATGAGTTCGCGATGCATGCCGCGAAGTACTCACTGGCAGATTACTGCATACCTGCACCCAAAACCTTCGATGAAACCGATGCGCAAGGCATCAGGATTGTGAAGCAGCGCCAGTACGTGGCCGTGGCCGATGACCATGTTGTGCAAGTGGTGCTGGACGCTAAGAGCGGGCTGTTTCGCGCCACGCTGGCCAGTGAACTCGACCCCTCCGGCCCGCTATTGAAGCCGGACAGCGAAGGCCGGTTCTGGGCTCCGCTGGACAGCGATGTCCCCCCCTTCACTGACTCAATCTCAGTACAAACCGCACAACTTTTTCGCCGGATGGGCCGTTCCGTGGGGCAATTTTCCGCCGTCATGGTTGCACGTGTGCTGGCCGTGAGCGGGGTCAATGAATCAGTGCTGCGCGATGTGCTCATTCATGACCGCCCTGCGCCTTTTTTACTGGAGGACACCATCAGGCGATTGGAACTTGATCAGACGATTCAGGCGCAGGGACGCGGGGCCGCCCCTGAGCAATTTAGGCGGTTCAAGGATCTGGAAGATGCCTTTGAATCCGATTGCGATGAAAACACTTTACGGATGCGCCGGGTGTTTCCACATCTACCGAAAACGGCTGCGCTGGCGATATGGCGCAATATGAGCGCTGCCGAGCGTTTACATATGCACAACCAGCCAGGCATGCCTCAGCGAGTGGCGAAAGAGGCTCTGGTGGCGCTGCGAGAGATTCGCTTGGCAAGGGCCGTGGAAGGCATTCACTTAGAGGCCGTAGCCAACCCGGACACTGATCGGTTAGTGCTGCATATGCTCGGAAATCTGGCGAATTGGCCGCGGCAAACGCGTGTCGAGATTCGCCAAGGGACGATGGACGGGCATGTCCTGAGCGCTATCGGCGAGGCCCGATCGCCGTTTCGTCACATACTGATCCGTCAGGATGATGGCTATGTCCTCCAGAGCCGCGACGCCCAATCACCTCGGAAATCGAAGGACCTGTATTCAACCATCTGGTTTCTGTTGTCGCCCGGGCATCGTCAGTTGCTGGGTGTGACAGAAGTTGGTGGTGCGGCGTTGCAACAGTGGGTCCGTGCGCAGCCGTTGCCATCACGCCAAACCGTGAGTGAGTTGTTGGGGATGGCGCCGCTTGCGGTTACCGTTGATCCTGCCACTGCACAACACCGGCAAACGGGGCAGTTGCGAGGCGGCGGCGACAACAACCTGACATCGACCAAGTCCGTTGCCGACCGTGTGCGTGATCTTTATCCGCATCTTCCAGATCAGGAGGTGACGGCATTTATCACCGAGCGCTTGAAGAGTGATCCTTCCGGCGTATTGCTGCGCCTGGAAAAAGAATTTGTGACATTGCGTAATGAATTGGCGATATGGACTGCCGAAGGGGCATCACCTCATACGCGGACGTCGGAACCAGAGGGCGCGTCGACGCTTGCCGAACGACGCCTGGCTCGCGAGAAGTTCAGCGCAAAGCTGCAAGATATCTGGCAGCGCAAGTCGGTTTCGAGGTGGGGCGAGGGGGATTATTATTTTTCTCACTATGTTGATTTTTCGGGTGAGTTACCAACGTTGTCCGCCCGATTTGAATATGTAGCAGAGTTGATATTGACCGCAAATGAACCGGGTGCACGGATAGGTGCGTTTCTCGATAGCTTTCCGAATATTCAATATTTGGGAGTCGTTGGTATAAAAATGGAAGGATTCCCGTCGGGAATATTTCAAATGCGCCAGTTAAGCGAACTTACGCTGGACGGGTGCTCGCTAAAACTATCCGAGGTCACAGTTGAAGGATTGTCCAGAATCGAAACGCTGACCCGATTGAATCTGGCAAACAATCCTCTGACAGTTGTTCCGCATGTAGGCTACATGGCCGGTTTAACCGGATTAATGCTGAGCAACGCACATCTTTCCAGCGTTCCTTCAGGCATAGATTCGCTCAGGAAACTGGGGGTTGTGGCATTGCATGATAATAATATTTCTGACGTGGGATATGAATTGTTCGAGATTCCCGATACACAGGATCTGTTCATTGGTTTATTGAATAATCCGCTGAGTGACGCGTCAAGGCAACGGATTAGTCAGTATCTTGAAAACTCCAGTATGGATCGGAAGGTGGAAATCCAGACGGAGGAGGTGGTTTTCGAGTCTGACTCCGATAGCGAGTCCTCGGAAAGCGGATTCTCGACAGGTTCAGACAGTGACTGAATATTGGTGGAAGTAACCGCTCCTTTGTTTTTCTAACATAACCTGACAAGAATAAACTGCCCGTTGGCTCCTCTTTTGATTCTGTGCAGTTGAGGTCAGGAGGGGAGCAGATTGTTGAGTGCTGAAATCAAAGGGGCAGGCGGAGTGTGGTTGAAGTTCGCTTGATGTGGTCTGCGATTGTTGAATGTATTAGCATTTGTGAGAGCTGTTGGGGTTGATGTTGA
This sequence comes from Pseudomonas sp. Irchel s3h9, assembly GCF_900187475.1. Taxonomy (NCBI): domain Bacteria; kingdom Pseudomonadati; phylum Pseudomonadota; class Gammaproteobacteria; order Pseudomonadales; family Pseudomonadaceae; genus Pseudomonas; species Pseudomonas sp. Irchel s3h9. The sequence continues at coordinate 453,146 of NZ_FYDH01000001.1, forward strand.
AATATTACTTTCTCATAATTTGTCGAATGTCGCGGCTGTTCTTATTTAAAGCGAGCGTCAATAGTTTGCTGGGTCCTTAGAGGGCGAAGTGTATTAATCAGCAAGGTATTGATAAATGTTTGATGAGCAAATTGGTATTTCCCGTATCGAAGTTAAACTCGATGCCACAAGGTCGGGCCAGCATAAAGTGCTTTATGCCAACGGGCGCATGCAGGTGCGTGTTTTGGTGCTTCTGCACGGGATCGATAACAATGGCGATGGCGCATCTCTGTATGGGCATCCCGCCCTGCAATCACTGCGGTTGATCGCCTATAACGGCGCGCGCCCTCTGGAAGGCGACTGGAATGTATCGCTGCAGGAAAATCGTTATGCTCACGAAATGTCGGGCGGTGCACCGCGGATTACCGAAGTACCACGTGCCACGCACAATCGGATAAGTGACGACTCTGATCCCGTGCAGATTTTCCAGTTTTGGGTTTCGGCCACCAGGCCCGGAATCATGGAAGTGGCCGCCGAAATTCTCGTGGATGGCGTGTTATTGCGAAGTAACGGAATCGGCTTTGACAGCAGTGTTACGCTGGAGGCAATTCCGCCGAAAGAATATTCGCTGAAGAGCTTTACATTCAATGAATATGGTAGCAGACAGCAGAAAGCACAATATGACTGGGTTCAAAGTCATCACATTGGGCTGCACGCGGACGGCAGGCAGATTCACCTGTTTGACTGGTACAGCAGTGAGGTAAAACTTGATCCTTATGATTCCGAAGATGCGGTGCAAGTCTATGCCTCCGGAAACATTCCTGGTACTCGCGACGGGCGCAGAAACTTTTACGGTTACATGGCACCCATCTACGGCCTGAAAGCAAATTTCCGCAGTCCCCTCGGTATCATGAACGTGCCGATCAACAATGTGCCTGGGCAACTGACGCTTGTTCAATATATTTCCGCTGACCTGCAAGTGGGGCGGGAAAGCGAGGGTTCATTCGAGTTTGCAGTGATCGATGAGTTTGGCTCGGTACACAGGCTGTGTATCGAAGGTAATAAAGAGCAGCGCACTTTTATTCTGGGTGAGTCCAAGCGACCAATGAAACAGATTGTCTGATTTCATAATGTGGTCAGCGATGTTTGCTGGCCAAGTTTACGAGTCAATATCTGGATCTTGAAATAAAAGGACGTTTTCCAATGGAAAGTAATTTATCTGCCGCTGTTCATTCAAATGCTTTCAACTTCGGTGAATTTGTCTCCGGAGGTGTGGATCCCCGCACCGGCATGTATACGTGCTCGTTTTCGTTAGGAAAGTTGCACTCGGCGGATCTCAATGGTCCTGAGCTTGCACTTTCAATGGGTTTCAATCCGCTCAACCAGGCGGACTCTGGTTTTGGCATTGGCTGGTCTTTGACCCTGACCCATTACGACTTGCGCAGCAAAGTCATGACGCTGTCCAACGGTGAGCGTTACAAGGCTGTGGAAACGTCCACCGGTTTGAAGTTCAAGGAAATGAAACTGCAAACGGCAAAGGTGCTGGTGACCGGAGCAGGGCGCTATGAAGTTCGATACAAGGATGGTCGGCGTGAACTGCTCAAGGTCCTGGCTGGCACTCAGGTCGCCGTAGCGGAAAAAATAATCGCGGCGAACGGTGTAAGCATCGCGTTGAAGCACGAGATGTTCAACCAGTTCCCCAGGTTGGCCGAAGTTCGTGACGCCAAACAATGCCTGCTGAAAATCACCCGCAATGCAGGTCAGGTAACGTTGACCCGGTATCCCGATACCTCTTCCAGTTCCGACTACAAGTTGATCTTGAAAAACGCTCGGGTAACGGCAATCGAGCTTCCGGTAGGTAAAGGTTGGGAGCTGGAATATGAAGTCATCGACGAGGGCAGCTATTTGCACCGAGTCGTCAATCCGCTACGCGGCGTAGAAATCATTCGCTACAAGCGGCAAGGTCATAGCTTCGTAAATGGCGCGGAACAGACACTGCCGTTTGTTATCGCGCACGATATCTACCCAGGGCGCGGCCAACCCAGACTCTGCAAGACATACACGTACTCCGACCATAACTTCCTTGGGCAGGGCCTCCTCCCCGCCAAGGATAATGACCTGGACCCGCTCTATCTGGCGCCCGGCCACTATGTCTATACCTCGGACGAGCAGTTGTTACTGAGCGGCAAAGTGCATACGCGCATTAAACGCACCTACAACAAGTTCCATCTGTTGGTGGCTGAGGTTACAACCTGCGGTGACGCCCAGATCGCCACCGCCACCGAGTATCACTGCTCCGTCACCAAGCCTTTCAATGAGCAGGCTGCTCAGTTTCGTATGCCGAAAGTCCATACGGTGACTCACCTCGATCGACGCACCCAACAGCAGCGTGTGGAAACCACCGTCACCGAGTTCGATGGCGAAGGCAACTTGCTCAAACACATTGAGCCAAGTGGGGTGACGACTTCGACGGAATTTTATCCGGTAGGTGGTGGAGACAATTGCCCAGAGGATCCGCTGGGTTTCTCAAGGTTCCCGAAAAAGAGAACGGTTACCGCTGCCGCGTCGGGTGGGGCTTCGACTGTCACGTACTACGACTATGCGCTGCATACTGCACTGGAGGGGGCGGAGCTGGCATTCGTGTTGCCGGTTGCGGAACGTTTTTACGAAGTTGTGGCAGATGTTGAAGTCTTACGCTCGAAAACCGAACGCAGCTATCTGGATACGCCCAAGGACCCACTCAAGCACGGTGCCACGAAACAGCAAAGTATCACCCTCAATGAGAAAAAAACCTCTACCGGGTTTTCCTATGAACTCGAGGGTGACAGGTTGCGAGTCAAGTCCAGCACATGTGGATTCGACGGTGCGCTACAGACCAGTGAGAAAGTGCTTTCGACGCTGACCGGATTACTGATGTCAGAGGTCGGTGTCGATGGCGAGCACGTCGAACATGAATACGACGCCATCGGCCGGGCAGTGCGCAAAACGGTTGCTTCCGGGAGCCCTTATGCGGCCGCTACCCAGTTTGCCTATCTGGCCGCCAGTAAACAGCAACCGGCGACCATGGTGACCACGGATCCCGTCGGTGGTGAGCAACGTGTGAATTATGACGGCCTGGAGCGGGTGATCACCGTTCAGGAAAAGGACTGCGACCATCCTGACAAGGACGGGCTTATTCAGGCTCGCACGATTTATTCTGCCCTGCATGATTCGGTCGGTCACACGGTGAAAGTGACGCTGACCGATTGGCGTGACGGCAAGCCTTATCCGCTCAGTACCCGCTACGAATTCGATTCCTGGGGCCAGGTCAGCAAGACGCTGCATGCCGACGGGCGTATCGAACACAGCGAGGCGAATCCGGTTCTTCGCCAGCAAACCCATTGGCTCCAGGGGATGGGCAAGACACTCACCCTCGTCAATGACTTCGGTAAACCGCTGAGTGTCGAGAGCTTCAATCTGAAGAGCAAGAGTCTCGGCAAAATCGTTTACACCTATGATGGGTTGGGGCGCACAACCAGCGAGACAGATCCTGTCGGCAATATCACTCGATATGAATACGACGTTTTTGACCGGATAATCCGCATTGTCCTGCCTGATTCCAATACGGTGGTGACCGACTACGCCGAACATAGCGATGCCGGGCTACCGATCGGCATCAAGGTCGGTGACACGGTGTTGGGGCAGCAAACTTATGATGGTTTGGATCGTTTGATACAAAGTACCGTAGGCGGACGAAAGTCCGAGGCGGGTTATGAAGCGGGCTTCACTCAGCCGCAGTGGTACAAGAGTGCTGATGGCACAAAAACCGAATTCACTTATTTGCGCGATCTGGGCGGTGTGCTGACGGAGCGCAAGTCAGGTGCATTGCTCACGAACCTGACTTACGACCCCGCCAGTGGCAATCCCTTGGCCTGTACCGAAAACGGCAGGGAGCGCAGCTTTACCTATTACCCTTCCGGACGCCTCAAATCCGAAACGACGACCTTCGGCGCTATCACAAAATCAACGTCCAGTACCTGGTCCCTGCAGGGACGACCGATCACCCATGTCGATGTACTCGGAGCCGAAAGCCGATCCGAATACGACAAGCATGGCCGCCTGCTATCCACCTCACAGGGCTCGTTGAAAACCGAATTCCACTACGCCATCCAGACGGGGATGCTGGACTGGACGAAAACCGAAGAAACGTCGACCAAGCGGCAGATGATCACCCGGTTTGCCTATGACGATATCGGTCGTGAAACCCGTCGTACGTTCGAGATTCAGGGCCAGCCCGACCAGACGCTGGAATCGACTTACACGCTTGCCGGCAAACTGGCGCAGAAAGTCTCCAGGCGCGGCACGCAACTATTGCGCGACGAACAATTCACCTACGATGTGCGCGGGCGACTGATCCAGTACGACTGTGCTGGCACCCAAAAGCCCCGCGATCCGTATGGCAAGGAAATTGTCCGGCAGACGTTCACCTTCGATGCGCTGGATAACATTCTGACCGTGCAGACGAAGTTCCCGCTGGGCATGAATCTGACCACCTTCAGTTATGACAATCCTGATCCTGTACAGCTCAGTGCAGTCAAACATTCCCATGCCGACTATCCACCGGCAGTGACACTGGAATACGACGCCAACGGCAGGATGATCAAGGACGACCAGGCGCGAACCCTGGCCTATGACGCATTCGGACGTCTTGAGCAATTGTCCAGCGCAGGGGGATCAGTCATTCGTGGCTACCATTACGACGGCTTCGACGATCTGGTCGAACTGTCGCAACCCGACAAGGTGATTACGCAGCGTTACTACCATGCGGGCCGGGTCGCCAATGAGGTGAGTGGTGAAAATTCGTCCAGTTTTGTGCGTCACGGTGGAGCGCTTGTGGGGCAACAGCAACTCGGTTCGAACGCCGGCGCGCAGCTGTTTTGTACCGACCAGCAGCAAAGCGTGCTGGCAACGCTGGGCAAGGAACAGCTCACCGATTGCGCCTACAGCCCTTACGGGCATCGCCCTGCCGAAGGTGGACTGTTCAGCCTGGCAGGGTTCAACGGCGAGCAGCTGGATCCGGTGACCGGGTTGTATCTGCTGGGTAACGGTTACAGAGCCTATAGTCCGACACTGATGCGTTTTCTCGCCCCCGACAGCATGAGCCCGTTCGGCGCGGGCGGATTGAATGCCTACAGTTATTGCCTGGGCGACCCTGTCAATCGTGTTGACCCTACCGGACATATATCCTGGCAAACGATCCTGGGCATCGGACTCAGTATTCTCGGGGTTGTGGCCAGCGTACTAACGATGGGCGCGGCGACGCCATGGGCAGTGGCGGCATTGGGGCTGGCGGTTGCTTCAGGTTTGGCGGGTATCGCCAGCGAGCTGGCCAATGAGCTGGCACCGGGTTCTCAAGCAGGCGAGATATTGGGCTGGATCAGTTTTGGTCTTGGGCTGGCTTCGCTGGGTGCAGGTATGGCGGCAGGTGCAAAAGCTGCTGTGAATGCTGGCAGGAAGATGGCTTCAGCCTTTAGCCAAGGGCTCAGTGGCAAGGGGGCAGGCAAAGCGGGGCAATATTTAAAGAAGGGTGGAAAAGGCGCCAAGGCTGCGGCCAAAAAAGCCAATGCGCCCGTGGAGACAGTGCCGGACGAACCTTGGCAATTGCATAGGGCCAAAAAAGACAATTTCGTGTCTGAAATTAATGAGGAGAGGGCTAAAGGTTTCTACAAGCTCGTGGAAGGCAATAAGTCCGCCAGCCAAGCAGCGGCGGAGTCCGAGATGCTGTACGAGGAGTTCGGCCCCGTCGGCGCTGGAAGAAAAGTAACGCATGTTTTTTTTGCGAAGACGAAAGGACGTGGGGAGCGTATTTACCTTCTAGAGGACAGTAAACAGCGAGTTTGCAAAGTCTTGCAGGCGGGCGGCCATTTGTCCGACGGGCAGACCAACACAATGATGAAAACGGCTAAAAGCATTGATACAACGCGCATGTGAGCGGCTTGAGTATTTTGCTTGCCCTTTATGCATTCGAAAGTCTGGAGTGCCGTTCCAGCGCCCACTCCACATGCTCCCTGACCAACTCTGACGGATAATCCCGTCGAGCCTTCAACGCTTCCAGCACCGGAATCGTTGAAGGCGCATTGCCCAATCCTACCGCCAGATTCCGCAACCAGCGCTCATACCCCGCCCGCCGCAACGGCGAACCTTCAGTGCTGCTCAAAAACTTCTCTTCGTCCCACAAAAACAGCTCAGCCAACTCGGCATTATCGAGGTTGTGCCGTGGCTTGAAATCGCTTTCCCCTGAGGGCTTGGCGAAGCGGTTCCACGGGCAGACGATCTGGCAGTCATCGCAGCCGAACACGCGATTGCCAATCAGCGGCCGCAGATCCTCGGGGATTGCGGTTTTCAGCTCGATGGTCAGATAGGAAATGCAGCGCCGCGCGTCCAGCACGTAGGGACCGACGAAAGCATTGGTCGGGCAAATGTCGAGGCACGCGGTGCAGCGGCCGCAATGTTCAGTGCTGTGTGGTTCATCCACCGGAAGGGGCAGATCGACAAACAACTCGCTCAGGAAGAAATAACTGCCGGCCTTGCGATTCAGCACCAGAGTGTTTTTGCCGATCCAGCCCAGCCCGGCCTGTTCGGCGATGGCTTTTTCCAACACCGGGGCGCTGTCGACAAACGCGCGGAAACCGAACGGGCCGATCTGCGCCTGAATCTTGTCGGCCAATTGCTGCACACGTTTACGGATCAATTTGTGGTAATCGCGGCCCAAGGCATAACGCGACACGTAGGCTTTTTCCGGTTGCGCGAGCATTTGCGCCATTTGCGTGTCGCCGGGCAGGTAGTCCATGCGCAGCGAGACCACGCGCAACGTGCCCGGCACCAGTTCTTCGGGGTGCGAGCGTTTGCTGCCATGGGCGCCCATGTAGTCCATTTCGCCGTGGTAGCCGGCCTCGAGCCAGCGCGCGAGGTGCTGCTCATGCTCGGCCAGATCCAGGCCGCTGATGCCGACTTGCTGGAAGCCCAGCTCGCGGCCCCAATCCTTGATCGATTGGGCGAGGGCGGGCAGGTCTGTGGTGATGGCGGACATGAGGCGAGAGAAACCGGAGCTGAGGTGCGTATAATTCTGCCAGACATCGGAGCCCGAAGACGCATGCCGCATACGAAAGATGAATTACCCGACGCGCTGTATGGCGCCGCACAGGTGCGCGAACTCGATGCACGGCTGATTGCTGCCGGTACGCCGGGCTTCGAATTGATGCAGCGCGCGGCCCATGCGACGTGGCGCGCATTGGTGCGACAGTGGCCTTCGGCGACTGAACTGACGGTGCTGGCCGGGCATGGCAACAATGCGGGAGACGGTTATCTGGTCGCGGCCATGGCCCAGCGAGCCGGGTTGCTTGTGCGGGTGTTGGCGGTCGGTGATCCCCGGCAATTGCAGGGCGACGCGGCGTCAGCCCATGCCGAGGCCTCGACGCACGGTGTGGCGATTCAGGGCTGGAGCGCTGACAGTGAGTTGCGCGGGGTCATCCTCGATGCCCTGCTCGGCACCGGCCTGAGCGGCGACGTGCGTGAGCCGTATGCCACCGCGATCAATGCGATCAACGTCAGTGGTTTGCCGGTTGCTGCGGTCGATATCCCTTCCGGATTGTGTGCCGACACTGGGCGAGCGCTGGGTGTCGCGGTCTGTGCCGATCTCACGGTGACCTTTATTGGTCTGAAGCTTGGGCTTTTCACCGGTGACGCGGCGGATCATGTCGGCGCGCTGCTGTTCAACGATTTGCAGGCGCCAGCGGAAACTTACCGTGACATTCCTGTCCGCGCCCAGCGACTCAATGCCGCTAATCTTCCTCGATTGGCGCCGCGCGCGCCGGCGTCGCACAAGGGGCGTTTTGGCCATGTGTTGCTGATCGGTGGCGATCACGGATTTGGCGGGGCGATCCTGCTCAGTACCGAAACGGCGTTGCGCAGCGGCGCGGGCATGGTTTCGCTGGCGACCCGTCCCGAGCATGTGCCAGCAGCCCTGACCCGTGTGCCGGAAGCTATGGTTCTTGGCACCTCATCGGCCAATCAGTTGATGGGTTTGCTGGGAAAAGTCTCGACGCTGGTCGTCGGTCCTGGCCTCGGCCAGGCCAGTTGGGGCCGCGCATTACTGTCGGCGGCGGCCAACGCGGCATTGCCGCAAGTGTGGGATGCCGACGCACTGAACTTGCTGGCGAGTGATTTCGTTCAATTGCCCAAGGATTGCGTGATCACCCCGCATCCGGGCGAAGCAGCGCGTTTGCTGGGCATCAGCACCGCCGACGTGCAGGCGGATCGTCCCGCGGCAGCGTTGGCGCTGAGCAAAAAATATACAGCAGTGGTGGTGTTGAAAGGCGCAGGCAGCCTGATTGCGCATCCCGATGGCCGTTTGGCGCTTTGTCACCAAGGTCATCCGGCCATGGCCACTGCAGGACTCGGCGACGTACTGGCCGGTTTGACCGGTGCGCTGCTGGCGCAGGGCATGGCCGGTTTTGATGCGGCGTGTCTGGCGGTCTGGCTGCACGCCAATGCCGGTCAGCAACAAGGAAAATTCGGCCGTGGGCTGGCGGCCAGTGATCTGATTCCAGCCATTCGTCAGTTGTTGGAGGAGCAAGCACCGTGTCTGAAGTAACCCTGTACCTGGCCGATGAACAGGCCATGAGCGACTTTGGCGCACGGATCGCCCGCGTGACCCAGGGCCATGGCCTGATTTTTCTCGAAGGCAACCTGGGCATGGGCAAAACCACCCTGTCGCGGGGCATCATTCGCGGCTTGGGCCATGTCGGCGCGGTAAAAAGTCCGACCTTCACCTTGGTCGAACCCTACGAGATCGGTGACATCCGCGCCTTCCACTTTGACCTGTATCGCCTGGTCGATCCGGAAGAGCTGGAGTTTCTCGGCATCCGCGACTACTTCGAAGACGATGCCCTGTGCCTGATCGAATGGCCCGATAAAGGTGCAGGCTTTTTGCCAAAGCCTGACCTGACCATTACCATTAGCCCGCAAGACAGCGGGCGTTCGCTGAAAATTTTATCCCAGGGCTCGCGTGGCGAGGCCTGGTGTGCCGCTTTGGCATTGGAATCCAATTAAATGATGGGGTTAGGTATGCGCTTTCGCGCGTTGGTGGCTGCCGCTGGACTGTTGTTGATGGCAGTAACCGTCAACGCTGTGGCCGATTCAAAGGTCAACAGCGTGCGCCTGTGGCGGGCGCCGGACAACACGCGACTGGTCTTCGACCTGAGCGGCCCGGTGCAGCACAGCGTGTTTACCCTGACCGCACCGGACCGGCTGGTGATCGACATCAACGGTGCCACCCTCGGTGCACCGCTGAATGTGCAGACCGCGAACACGCCGATCACCGCAATGCGTTCGGCCCAGCGCACGCCGACCGACCTGCGCGTGGTCATCGACCTGAAAAAAGCCGTCACCCCGAAAAGCTTCTCGCTGGCGCCGAACGCGCAGTACGGCAACCGCCTGGTGGTCGACCTGTTCGATAACCCGGCCGACGCCGCACCGCCGCCTGCGCCGACGCCGCAGGTCGCGACTGTGCCAGCGGTGCCGGTAACCCCGACCGAACCGGCAATCAAGTTGCCGCCAGCCCCGGCCGGCAAGCGCGACATTATTGTGGTGATCGACGCCGGCCACGGTGGCGAAGACCCGGGCGCATCCGGTTCGCGCGGTCAGCGTGAGAAAGACGTAGTGCTGCAGATCGCTCGCGAACTGCAGCGTCAGGTCAACGGCATGAAAGGCTTCCGCGCCGAACTGACCCGAACCGGCGACTATTTCATCCCGTTGCGCGGTCGTACCGAGATTGCCCGCAAGAAGGGCGCCGACCTGTTTGTGTCGATCCACGCCGATGCGGCGCCATCTGCCGCCGCTTTCGGTGCATCGGTGTTTGCCCTGTCCGACCGCGGCGCAACCTCGGAAACCGCCCGTTGGCTGGCCGACAGTGAAAACCGTTCCGACTTGATCGGTGGTGCTGGCAACGTCAGCCTGGATGACAAGGACCGCATGCTCGCCGGCGTGTTGCTCGACCTGTCGATGACTGCCTCGCTGACTTCCAGCCTCAACGTCGGTCAGAAAGTCCTGACCAACATCGGCCGCGTCACGCCGCTGCACAAACAGCGTGTGGAACAGGCCGGGTTCATGGTGTTGAAGTCGCCGGACATCCCGTCGATTCTGGTCGAAACCGGGTTTATCTCCAATGCCAACGAAGCCAACAAGCTCTCGGCATCGAGCCATCAGCAAGCGTTGGCCCGCTCGATCAGCAGCGGCGTGCGCCAGTTCTTCCAGCAGAACCCGCCACCGGGCACTTACATCGCCTGGCTGCGTGATTCCGGCAAGATCGCTCAAGGCCCGCGCGATCATCGCGTCGGTCCGGGTGAAACGCTGGCGATGATCGGCGTGCGCTATCAGGTGTCGCCGGCCACGCTGCGCGCTGCCAACAATCTGAAAAGCGATGAACTGAAAGTCGGTCAGCACTTGACCATTCCTGGCACCGAACTGGCGTCCAAAGAATGAACGAAGTGCTGAACGCTGCTGCCCGTATCGAACTGCTCAGCCCACGGCTGGCGAACCAGATCGCCGCCGGTGAGGTGGTTGAACGTCCGGCCTCGGTGATCAAGGAACTGCTGGAAAACAGCCTCGACTCCGGCGCCAAGCGCATCGATGTTGATGTCGAGCAGGGCGGGGTCAAGTTGCTGCGGGTGCGTGACGATGGCAGCGGCATCTCTGCCGATGACCTGCCGCTGGCGCTGGCCCGTCACGCCACCAGCAAGATTCGCAACCTGGAAGACCTTGAACAGGTGATGAGCCTCGGTTTCCGGGGTGAGGCGCTGGCGTCGATCAGTTCCGTGGCGCGCCTGACGCTGACCTCGCGTACTCGCGATGCCGATCAAGCCTGGCAAGTCGAAACCGAAGGCCGCGACATGGCGCCTCGGGTGCAACCGGCGGCGCATCCGGTCGGCACTTCCGTGGAAGTTCGCGACCTGTTTTTCAACACCCCGGCGCGACGAAAATTCCTCAAGACCGAAAAAACCGAGTTCGATCACCTGCAAGAAGTGATCAAGCGTCTGGCGCTGGCGCGTTTCGACGTGGCTTTCCATCTGCGGCATAACGGCAAGACCATTCTCAGCCTGCACGAAGCCCACGATGACGCGGCCCGCGCCCGGCGTGTGGCGGCGATCTGTGGTTCGGGTTTCCTCGAGCAGGCGCTGCCGATCGAGATCGAGCGCAACGGCTTGCACCTTTGGGGCTGGGTTGGTTTGCCGACCTTTAACCGCAGTCAGGCGGATCTGCAATATTTCTTTGTGAATGGCCGGGCGGTGCGCGACAAGCTTGTGGCCCACGCAGTGCGTCAGGCCTATCGCGACGTGCTGTTCAACGGTCGTCACCCGACGTTTGCGCTGTTTTTTGAAGTCGATCCGGCGGCGGTCGACGTCAACGTGCACCCGACCAAACACGAAGTGCGCTTCCGTGACGGGCGCATGGTGCATGACTTCCTTTATGGCACGTTGCACCGCGCTTTGGGCGACGTGCGTCCGGAAGATCAGCTTGCCGGTTCCGTGACCACAGCTGTCGTGCGGCCAACGGGCCTCGATGCCGGTGAGTTCGGCCCGCAGGGCGAAATGCGTCTGGCGGCCAATGCGCTGCTGGAGCAACCGCAGGCGCAGCCGGCGTTCAATACCTCGTCCGGTGCCAGCGCTGGCGGGGCTTACCAGTATCAATACACGCCACGCCCACAATCAGCGGTACCGCCGGCGGCCGAGGCTCAGGCTGCGTATCGCGATTTTTTCGCGCCGCTGCCTGAGGCTAATGCCAACGCACTGCCGGCCGGGCAGGAAGATATTCCTCCGCTTGGTTATGCCTTGGCGCAGTTGAAAGGTATCTACATTCTTTCCGAAAACGCCCAAGGGCTGGTGCTGGTGGACATGCACGCTGCTCACGAGCGGATCATGTACGAACGCCTGAAAATCGCCATGGCCAGCGAGGGTCTCAGTGGGCAGCCATTGTTGGTGCCGGAATCCTTGGCCGTTAGCCAGCGCGAGGCCGATTGCGCTGAAGAGCACGCGGCATGGTTCCAGCGTCTGGGGTTCGAGCTGCAGCGTCTGGGCCCGGAAACCCTGGCGATTCGGCAGATCCCGGCCTTGCTGAAGCAGGCTGAAGCCAATCGCCTGGTCGGCGATGTCCTGTCGGACTTGATGGAGTACGGCACCAGCGACCGGATTCAGGCGCACCTCAACGAACTCCTCGGCACCATGGCCTGCCACGGCGCGATCCGCGCCAATCGGCGCCTGGCCCTGCCGGAAATGAACGGCCTGCTGCGTGACATGGAAAACACCGAGCGCAGTGGTCAATGCAACCATGGCCGACCGACCTGGACCCAATTGGGCCTGGACGATCTGGACAAACTGTTCCTGCGCGGTCGTTGATGAGCCAGCTTCCTCCAGCGATTTTCCTGATGGGCCCGACCGCTGCGGGCAAGACCGATCTAGCCATCGAGCTGACCAAGGTGCTGCCGTGCGAGTTGATCAGTGTCGATTCAGCGCTGGTCTATCGCGGCATGGACATTGGCACTGCCAAGCCTTCGAAAGAACTGCTGGCCGAATATCCGCACCGCTTGATCGATATTCTCGACCCGGCTGAGGCTTATTCGGCTGCGGATTTCCGTCGCGATGCCTTGCAAGCCATGGCCGAGATCACCGCGCGCGGAAAAATTCCGCTGCTGGTCGGCGGTACGATGCTCTATTACAAGGCTTTGGTCGAAGGTCTGGCGGATATGCCAGCGGCCGATGCCGATGTCCGCGCGCAGATCGAAGAAGAGGCTGCACGCCTCGGTTGGCAAGCCTTGCACGATCAATTGGCGCTCATTGACCCGGTGTCAGCGGCGCGGATTCACCCGAACGATCCGCAGCGCTTGAGTCGCGCGCTGGAAGTTTATCGAGTCAGTGGTCAGAGCATGACCGAGCTGCGTCAGCAACAATCTGCGCAAAGTACTGAAGCAGCCGCTTCGGGACTGCAACAATTGCCCTATACTGTCGCGAACTTGGCCATTGCCCCGGCGAATCGTCAGGTACTGCACGAGCGCATTAAACAAAGATTCACAAATATGTTGGAACAGGGGTTCCTCGACGAGGTCGTAGCCCTGCGTAAAAGAAGTGACCTGCATTCGGGGTTGCCGTCTATACGTGCGGTAGGCTACCGCCAAGTCTGGGACTACCTGGATGGCAAGCTGACGTTGGCCGAAATGCAGGAGCGCGGCATCATCGCCACGCGCCAATTGGCCAAACGCCAGTTCACCTGGCTGCGCAGCTGGGAAGATATACACTGGCTGGACAGTCTTGATTGCGACAATCTGCCACGCGCCTTGAAATACCTTGGGACCATCTCCATATTGAGCTGAGTCCTTGCAATTGCCGTCTATCCTTGGGGGTGTGACGGCCAAAGCCATCTGAATTACCTATTTTTTATTATTGAATCCTTAAAGGAGTGCGGCACATGTCAAAAGGGCATTCGCTACAAGACCCTTACTTGAATACTTTACGTAAAGAGAAAGTTGGGGTTTCCATCTACCTGGTCAACGGTATCAAACTGCAAGGCACGATCGAGTCGTTCGACCAGTTCGTGATCCTGCTGAAAAACACCGTAAGCCAGATGGTTTACAAACACGCTATCTCGACAGTAGTGCCGGTTCGTCCAATTCGTCTGCCTAGCGCAACCGAATCCGAAGCAGGTGACGCTGAGCCAGGTAACGCCTGATAGGAGTCTCCTTTGTTCTTTGAGCGCCACGGTGGTGGTGAGCGAGTGATCCTCGTTCACTTGGATGGACAGGACCCTGAGGCGCGCGAAGATCCGCAGGAGTTTCAGGAATTGGCTAATTCGGCGGGCGCCGAGACCGTTGCGTTTTTTAACGTACCGCGTCATCGGCCAACCGCCAAATTTCTGATCGGCAGCGGCAAGGTCGAGGAACTGCGCGACCTGGTCAAGGCTGAAGAAGCCGATCTGGTGATTTTCAATCACATCCTCACGCCCAGTCAGGAACGTAACCTCGAACGAGTTTTCGAGTGTCGCGTGATCGACCGTACCGGTCTGATTCTCGATATTTTCGCCCAACGCGCCCGTACCCATGAAGGCAAGCTCCAGGTCGAACTGGCCCAGCTTGACCACATGAGCACGCGCCTGGTTCGCGGCTGGACTCACCTTGAGCGTCAGGGTGGCGGCATCGGCATGCGCGGCCCAGGTGAGACCCAACTGGAAACCGACCGGCGTTTGCTGCGGGTCCGCCTGCGCCAGATCAAGGGCCGGTTGGAGAAGGTGCGCAGCCAGCGCGAGCAGTCGCGACGTGGCCGTTCCCGTGCCGATATTCCGACCGTGTCTCTGGTGGGGTATACCAACGCCGGCAAATCGACACTCTTCAACAATGTGACGAAATCCGACGTGTACGCGGCCGACCAGTTGTTCGCCACGCTGGACCCGACCCTGCGCCGTCTGGATCTGGACGACTTGGGGCCGATTGTTCTGGCGGACACGGTAGGCTTCATTCGTCACCTGCCGCACAAGCTGGTCGAAGCATTTCGGTCTACCCTCGAAGAGTCGGCCAACTCCGACCTGTTGTTGCACGTGATCGATGCGGCCGAGCCGGATCGCATGTTGCAGATCGAGCAGGTGATGGTGGTGCTGGGCGAGATTGGTGCCCAGGACTTGCCGATACTCGAGGTCTATAACAAACTCGATTTGCTTGAAGGCGTTGAGCCACAAATCCAGCGCGACGAAAATGGCAAGCCCCAGCGGGTCTGGCTTTCGGCACGTGATGGCAGTGGTCTGGAATTGCTTGAACAAGCCATTGCCGAATTACTCGGCAGTGATTTGTTCATCGGCACATTGCGCTTGCCGCAACGATTCGCCCGACTGCGTGCGCAGTTTTTCGAACTCGGTGCGGTGCAGAAAGAAGAGCATGACGAAGAAGGCATCAGCCTGCTGGCCGTTCGTTTGCCCCGGGTCGAGCTGAATCGACTGGTAAGCCGCGAAGGATTGCAGCCGATGGAATTCATCGAGCAACACACTTTGCAATAAAAGCCTGAAGAAGCGGTTGTGCCGTAACGGCAGGCATTCTGTAGCATTGGTCGGCGCGCCGTGGGTGCGTCTTTGCTTTATCAGATGGAGAGCGCTATGGCTTGGAATGAGCCGGGTGGCAACTCGAATAATCAGGATCCTTGGGGTGGCAAACGCCGCAATAACGGCGACCGCAAGGGGCCACCGGATCTCGACGAGGCCTTCCGAAAGCTGCAGGAAAGCCTGAACGGGTTGTTCGGTGGTGGTAAGAAACGCGGTGGTGATGACGGCGGTGGTTCGGGCAGGAGCGGTGGCGGCTTCGGCGGTCTGCTCGGCATCGGCCTCGTCGTGCTGGCGGCTGTCTGGCTGTACAGCGCGGTCTACGTGGTGGACGAGCAGGAGCAAGCCGTGGTGCTGCGCTTCGGCAAGTACTACGAGACTGTTGGCCCAGGCCTGAATATCTACTTCCCGCCGATCGATAAAAAGTACATGGAAAACGTCACGCGTGAGCGTGCGTACACCAAGCAAGGCCAGATGCTGACCGAAGACGAGAACATCGTCGAAGTGCCGCTGACCGTGCAGTACAAGATCAGCAACCTGCAGGACTTCGTGCTGAACGTCGATCAGCCGGAAATCAGTCTGCAGCATGCGACTGACAGTGCCCTGCGCCACGTGGTGGGTTCCACCGCCATGGACCAGGTGCTGACCGAAGGTCGTGAATTGATGGCCAGCGAAATCAAGGAGCGTCTGCAACGCTTCCTCGATACCTATCGCACCGGTATCACCGTCACTCAGGTCAACGTACAGAGCGCAGCGGCACCGCGTGAAGTGCAGGAAGCCTTCGATGACGTGATCCGCGCCCGTGAAGACGAGCAGCGTTCGCGCAACCAGGCTGAAACCTACGCCAACGGCGTCGTGCCGGAAGCCCGTGGTCAGGCCCAGCGCATCCTCGAGGATGCCAACGGTTACCGTGACGAAACGGTCTCGCGCGCCAAGGGTGAAGCCGATCGCTTTACCAAGCTGGTCGCCGAGTACCGCAAGGCACCTGAGGTTACCCGCCAGCGTCTGTACCTGGACACCATGCAGGAAGTCTTCAGCAATACCAGCAAGGTACTCGTGACCGGCAACAAGAACGGCCAGAGCAATCTGCTTTACCTGCCGTTGGACAAAATGATTCAGAACAGTTCGGGCAGCAATGCACCGGTCACCGGTTCGGCTGCCGCCAGCAACAACACGGACGTCACGCCGCATGTCACTGACCTGCCGCAGTCGCGCACAAGGGAGACCCGCTGATGAGCAATAAATCGCTGATCGCCCTGATCGTTGGCGTTGTTGTGGTACTGGTGGGCTGGAACTGCTTCTACATCGTCGCTCAGACCGAGCGTGCGGTGCTGCTGCAATTCGGCCGCGTGGTTCAGGCCGATGTTCAGCCAGGCCTGCATGTGAAAGTGCCTTACGTTAACCAGGTGCGTAAATTCGACGCACGTCTGATGACGCTGGATGCACCGACACAGCGTTTCCTGACCCTGGAAAAGAAAGCCGTGATGGTCGATGCCTACGCCAAGTGGCGCGTGAAAGATGCCGAGCGCTTCTACACCGCAACTTCCGGCCTCAAGCAAATCGCCGACGAGCGTCTTTCCCGTCGTCTTGAATCCGGTCTGCGTGACCAGTTCGGTAAGCGCACTCTGCACGAAGTAGTGTCGGGTGAGCGTGACGCGTTGATGGCTGACATCACCGCATCGCTGAACAAAATGGCGGAAAAGGAGCTGGGTATCGAAGTTGTCGATGTCCGGGTCAAGACCATCGACCTGCCGAAAGAAGTGAACCGCAGTGTGTTCGAGCGTATGAGCACCGAGCGCGAGCGTGAAGCTCGCGAGCACCGCGCCAAGGGTAACGAGCTAGCGGAAGGCATCCGTGCCGACGCCGATCGTCAACGCCGCGTGCTGCTGGCTGAAGCCTATCGTGAATCCGAAGAGGTTCGCGGTGATGGTGATGCCCAGGCCGCTGCGATCTACTCCAAGGCCTACGGTCAGGATCAGGAGTTCTACAGTTTCTATCGTAGCCTGCGCGCCTACCGTGAAAGCTTCGCGAACAAATCCGACGTATTGGTCCTTGACCCAAGCAGCGACTTTTTCCACTACCTGGAAAAGGCCAAGCCTTGATACGCCGTTGACCTGAATCATTCCGCCCGGCGGCTAAAACCTCGGGCGGGGTGATCCTTTGGGAAAACGTGTGTATGATGCGGCAGCCGGGAAATTCCCGGCTTTTTTGCGTCTGCACGTTTGATTGCTGTTTTTTGTTGCAGGCATCGGGTTGAATGGCCCGAGAGTATTTCGAGGAAAGTGATGGGCGAAGCCGCTAACAGGCCTTTCGCCGCGTCGTTCATGCGCGTGCGTTTTGAACGGTTCGGTCATTTTCTGCTTCACTCAAGGCTCGCCCGCAGGCTGGCCGCCCGGATCAAAGGGGAATGGCGTAATGGCAACGGTAGACCGCTGGCTGCTGCCAGATGGCATCGAAGAAGTACTGCCACCGGAAGCGGCGCGCATTGAAGTCGCGCGTCGTCAGGTGTTGGATCTGTTCCAGAGCTGGGGTTACGAGTTTGTCGTGACTCCCCATATCGAGTACCTGGAATCCCTGCTGACCGGCGCGGGCCAGGACCTGGATCTGCGTACCTTCAAGGTCATTGACCCGCAATCGGGCCGGCAGATGGGTTTCCGTGCCGACATCACGCCGCAAGTGGCGCGTATCGATGCGCACACCCTGCGTCGCGAAGGTCCGAGCCGTCTGTGCTACGCCGGCAGCGTGCTGCATGCTCAGCCGCGTGCATTGTCGTCCTCGCGCAGCCCGATCCAGTTGGGCGCCGAGCTGTACGGCGACGCCAGCCCGAGCAGCGACGTTGAAGTGATCAGCCTGATGCTGGCCATGCTGCAACTGGCCGATGTGCCGGATGTGCACATGGACCTTGGTCATGTTGGCATCTACCGTGGTCTGGCGCGTGCCGCCGGTCTGTCCGGTGAAGTCGAACAGCACTTGTTCGATGCGCTGCAACGCAAGGCCATCGACGAGGTCATTACCTTGACTGAAGGCTTGCCGGCCGACTTGTCCGGCATGCTGCGGGCGCTGGTCGACCTGTGTGGCGGGCGTGAAGTGTTGAGCGCTGCCCGCGAACGACTGGCCAATGCACCGGCGCCGGTTTTGGCAGCACTCGAAGATTTGCTGGCAATCGCCGAGCGCCTATCGGCGCGTTTCCCGGACCTGCCGTTGTACTTCGACCTGGGCGAGCTACGTGGCTACCACTACCACACCGGTGTGGTGTTCGCGGTGTTCGTGCCGGGCGTTGGCCAGTCCATCGCTCAGGGCGGTCGCTACGACGACATCGGCGCGGATTTTGGTCGCGCGCGTCCGGCGACTGGTTTTTCCACCGATTTGAAAACCCTGGTGACCCTGGGGCGTGCTGAGATCGAGCTACCGTCTGGCGGTATCTGGATGCCTGACAGTACGGATGCGGCACTCTGGCAGCAGGTTTGCCAGTTGCGCAGTGAGGGTCAGCGTGTCGTTCAGGCTTTGCCTGGGCAACCTTTGGCCGCCGCCCGTGATGCGGACTGCGACCGGCAATTGATTCAGCAGAACGGGCTTTGGCAAGTATCGCCACTGGCTTCTTGAGTTTTCCTGCCGGCCATCGCCGGCACCAAGTTTGCGCGAATGAGGACAAGTGTTATGGGTAAGAATGTCGTAGTCCTGGGCACCCAATGGGGTGATGAGGGCAAAGGCAAGATCGTTGATCTGCTGACCGAACATGCTGCAGCCGTAGTGCGCTACCAAGGTGGCCACAACGCTGGCCACACACTGGTGATCGACGGCGAGAAAACCGTCCTGCACCTGATCCCGTCGGGCGTGCTGCGCGAAGGCGTGCAGTGCCTGATCGGCAACGGCGTGGTGGTTGCACCTGACGCCCTGCTGCGCGAGATCACCAAGCTGGAAGAGAAAGGCGTACCGGTGCGTGAGCGTCTGCGTATCAGCCCGTCCTGCCCGCTGATCCTGTCCTTCCACGTGGCGCTGGACCAGGCCCGTGAAAAGGCCCGTGGCGAGCTGAAGATCGGTACTACCGGTCGCGGCATCGGCCCGGCTTACGAAGACAAGGTTGCTCGTCGTGGCCTGCGTGTTGGCGACCTGCTGAACATGCCGCGCTTCGAAGACAAGCTGCGTGAACTGGTGGATTACCACAACTTCATGCTGGTCGGTTACTACAAAGAGCCGGCCATCGAGTTCGAGAAAACCCTGGCCGAGTGCAAGGAATACGCTGAGCTGCTCAAGCCGCTGATGCTCGACGTCACCGCTGAGCTGCACGACCTGCGTCGCGCCGGCAAAGACATCATGTTCGAAGGCGCTCAGGGTTCGTTGCTCGACATCGACCACGGTACCTACCCGTACGTGACCAGTTCCAACACCACTGCCGGTGGCGTAGCGACCGGTTCCGGCGTTGGCCCGATGTTCCTCGACTACATCCTGGGCATCACCAAGGCTTACACCACTCGCGTCGGTTCGGGTCCATTCCCGACTGAGCTGTTCGACGACGTCGGCGCGCATCTGGCTAAACAAGGTCACGAGTTCGGTGCGACCACCGGCCGTGCCCGTCGTTGTGGCTGGTTCGACGCCGTTATCCTGCGTCGCGCTATCGATGTGAACAGCATTTCGGGCATCTGCCTGACCAAGCTGGACGTACTCGACGGTCTGGAAACCATCAACATCTGCGTTGGCTACAAAGACGCCGAAGGCAACGCCGTTGCTCCGACCGACGCTGACAGCTACGTAGGCCTGCAGCCTGTGTACGAAGAAGTGCCGGGCTGGACCGAATCGACCGTGGGTGCAAAAACCCTGGAAGAGCTGCCGGCTAACGCTCGCGCCTACATCAAACGCGTTGAAGAGCTGATCGGCGCGCCGATCGACATTATTTCGACGGGCCCGGACCGCAACGAAACCATCGTTCTGCGTCATCCGTTTGCTTGATAAGTCGTTGATGTAAAAACACAAAGGCCCCTTCTTCGGGGCCTTTGTCGTTTATGCCTGTTGGACGGCATGACCTTTGCTGTGAATCTGTCTACAAGAGTGCCATCAAATTAATGGCGTCAGAAGTAGAGGTATTCACAGTGTCGGCCGTTCTCTCACTGTTACAAAGCCGTTTGTTGCGCCCCGTGTTCGTTACCCTTGGTATCGCCCTTTTGGTGCAGGTGTTGGTGGCCGTTGCCCTGACGCGGAGCACCGTCACGGCGCTGGAAGCTGACTTGGCGGTGCGCCTCGGCGCCGACAGCCAGAAGCTCTCCGGTGAACTGGAGCAGGCCGGGCGTGAAGTCACCTCGAGCCTCGATGCCTTGTCCGCCAGTACTCGTCAGCGGCTTACCGCCGGCCTGTCCTCGCGCCTGAAAGAAGAGCAGGCGCAACTGCGTGCGACGCTGGAAAAGGATCTGAAAGATTCGGCCAATGACATGGCGCAGTTACTGGCCTCCGTAGCCCCGCGTGCCATGTGGGACAGCGACGTACCGACCCTGTCCGAGTTCGCCCGCCGTGCCCAGCGCAATCCCAACGTTCTATTCGTGGTCTACGACGACGCCACCGGCCAGCACCTGACCCGCTATCTCAATCGCGAAAACCCGATCAACAAGGCCTTGCTGGAAAAGGGCCAGGGCGAGCGTGCATTGGATAAAGTGCTGGATGCGGCGAAAAACGATTCATCGGTTTACTACCTTGAAGCCTCGATCAATCCCAATGGTGTGGAAATCGGCAAGGTGTTGATGGGTGTTTCCACGGCGTCGGTGGAAACCGATCTGGCGGCACTGGACAAGCGCTTCTCAGCGTTGATCGCGAGCAGTGATCAACTGGTCGGCGACAGCCTCAAGGGCGCTGCAGCGGACAGTGCCAAAGCCATGCAGGCGCGCCTGCAATCGGCGCAGTCAACCGCCGTCGAGATGAAAGCCAACACCGCCAATACTGTTCAAGAGGCGGCAGCTACCCTGCGCTGGCGGATCGGCATGGGCCTGGCGTTGGTCGGTTTTGGCGTGCTTCTGTTATTGGCCGTCGTGCTCGGCCATCGCGTGGTCAATCGCCTGAAGATGCTCAACGCTGCGATGGATGACTTGGCTGCGGGCGAGGGCGACCTGACCAAGCGTGTACAGATCAACAGCAAAGACGAAATCGGCGACATGGCCTCGGCGGTCAACCGCTTTGTGGATAAGTTGCAGCCAATCGTGCGCGAAGCGGGCGATGTCGCGCAGCGTACTGGCGTCGAGATTGGCGCGATGACCCTGCGCAATGCCGGTGCCGATGCGGCTGCCGGCATGCAGCGTGATGAGGTAGCGGAAAGCCTGCGCGCACTGTCGCAAATGGCTGATGAGGCGCAGTCGGAAAGCCATGCGATGCAAGCGGCTTTGAAGCAGGTTGTGGATATTCGCCAGGCCACCGACGAAAACACCCGGACGTCCGCCAAGGTCGGCAGCCTGATCGAGGCGCTGGCGGGGCAGGTCGATACCGGAGCGAAAGTCATCGAGCGGCTGGCTCAGCAGAGTGAACAGATTGAGGTGGTGCTGACGGTGATTCACGGGATTGCCGAGCAGACCAATTTGCTGGCGCTCAACGCGGCGATTGAAGCGGCACGTGCTGGCGAGACCGGGCGTGGATTCGCCGTTGTTGCCGACGAGGTGCGTGCGTTGGCGAGCAAGACACAAAGCTCTACCGGCGATATTCAGGCGCACATCGTCGCGTTGCAGCAGGGCGCGCGTGAGGCGGTCGAGGCGATCGGCCAGGCCGGGCGTCAGGCCAGCGAAGGTTTACTGGTGCTGCGTGACAGTGCGCGCTTGCAGCAGTCGGTACAGGT
The DNA here is from genome assembly GCF_900187475.1 of Pseudomonas sp. Irchel s3h9. Taxonomy (NCBI): domain Bacteria; kingdom Pseudomonadati; phylum Pseudomonadota; class Gammaproteobacteria; order Pseudomonadales; family Pseudomonadaceae; genus Pseudomonas; species Pseudomonas sp. Irchel s3h9. The sequence continues at coordinate 475,044 of NZ_FYDH01000001.1, forward strand.
CTCGGTCGAGCAGGTGCATGCGGCGATTGGCTTGGCAACGCAGGCGGCTGCGCATCAGGCGCAGGGAGCGCAGGCTGTACGTGGCCGCGTCGAGACAATTCATGCGCAAGCCGAGAAAGCGGCGCAGGCGGTGGTGGAGACCACCGCGAGTGGCAAGGTGCTGGATGGTTTGGCAGCGCAGCTCAAGGCTAGTCTGGGGCAGTTCAGAGCTTGAGGTTGTCTGGGCGGGCCTCTTCGCGAGCAGGCTCGCTCCCACATTAGATCGCGTTCCTCTGATGGAGCTCGGTCAACATGTGGGAGCGAGCCTGCTCGCGAAAGCGCTATCAGCGGCTCAGATACATCCGGGTCGTCAGTAAATAAACCGGCAGCCCCGACACCAAAATCAACAACGCCGCATAAGGCGCCGCCGCCGCAAACTCGACATTCGCAGTATGCGCCCAGACCTCGGTCGCCAAAGTGTTCAGTCCGGTCGGACTCAGCAGCAACGTCGCCGTCAATTCCTTCATCGCATCCAGAAACACCAGCGCAAACGCTGCGCCCAATGCCGGGAAGATAATCGGCAGCGTCACCCGACAAAACGCCGTGAACGACGAAGCGCCCAGTGTGCGCGCAGCCTCTTCCAGTTGCGGTGCCGCCTTGTTCAGTGCCGTGCGAATCGGCGCCTGCGCCAATGGCAGAAACAGCAGCGCATAAGCGATCAGCAGCAACCCCGAAGTCTGGTACAGCGCCGGCACGTAGTGCAGGGCGAAATACACCAGCGTCAGCGCAATCACCAGGCCCGGCAGCGCATGCAGCAGATACGGCAAGCGCTCGGCCCAGATTGCCAGTTGGCCTTTGTAACGCACCACCAACAAGCCGACCGGCACGGCCAGCACTAGACACAGCGCAGCTCCGCCAAGAGAAAGTGCCAGAGAAGAAAGCAGGGCTTCAGTGATCGCTGCCACCGGGAATGCTGCGGATGAACCGACCGCCAGCCAATACGCCAACATCCCCAACGGAATCCCGCTGCCGACAATTGCCAGCATCAGGCAATACAGCTGACCGACCGTGGCCCATGATCCTAGCCGAACCTGTTCAGCTTGGCGCGCGGCACCTTGTCCGGTGCGCACATGCCGGCCTTTGCCGCGTACGCGCAGCTCCAGCCACAACAACACCAGACACAGCGCCAGCAGCACGGCGGAAAGCATCGCCGCGTTGGCGTTACTGAACTCCAGTTCGAATTGCTGATAGATCGCCGTGGTGAAGGTTTGCAGGCCGATGATCGACAGTGCGCCGAACTCCACCAGCATGTGCAAGGCAATCAATAGCGAGCCGGCCAATAGCGAAGGCCAGAGCAGCGGCAGGGTCACGCGGAAAAATACGCCCCAGCGATTCTGCCCAAGGGTGCGTGCCGACTCTTCAAGGGAGGGGTCGAGATTGCGCAGATTTGCCGCCACCGGCAGGAAGATAAGCGGATACTTCGACAGGCTCATCACCAGAATCGCCCCGCCAAGCCCTTCGAACTGCGCGCTCAGCGAAACCCAGGTGAAGCTGCTGACAAACGCCGGCACCGCGAACGGCAGGCACAGGATCACGCCCCATAGGCGACGCCCTGGCAAATTGCTGCGTTCCAGCAGCCAGGCCAGCGACAGACCAATCACGCCGCAGGTGAGGGTTACGCCAACCATCAACGCCAACGTGTTGCGCAACAGGCCGAACACATACGGGCGCCACAACAAGTGCAACGCCTCGGCCCAGCCGGCCTGCCAGGCCTTGAGCCCGACATAGGCCAGCGGCAACAGGCTCAGCACCACCAGCAACAACACTGGCAGCACCAGCCAGATTGATGGCCGCTTGCGCTTTGGTACGTAACCCCCGCGCGCGGCGGGGGCGGATAACGATGCGGTCATCAGTTCAAGCCAACTTCACGTTCCAGTTCCAACGCTTCTTCGGCATTGCCCAGATCGGCAGGAGTGACGTTTGGCGCTTCCAGTTCGCTGAACGGCTTGAGCCCGCGATCCGATTCCATGCCTTTATGCAGCGGATACTCGGCGGTGGTCTGAGTGATCACGCGCTGACCTTCTTCGCTGGCCATATAGGCGAGGAATTGCTGGGCTTCTTTTGGATGTTTGCTGGATTTCAGCACGGCAGCGCTGGACACGGTGATCAAGCCGCCGACGTCGCCACCGGTGAAGTAATGCAGTTTCGAATCCAGTTTGCCTTTCTCGCGTTGCAGGGCGAACCAGTAGTAGTTGTTCACCAGCACGGTGGCGACTTCGCCGTTTTCCACGGCTTTGAGGGCGACCATGTTGTTGCTGTAGGTCTTGCCGAACGCGCGCAGGCCGGTCAGCCACTCCTCGGCGGCGTCACGACCGTGCATCTTGATGATGGCCACGGCTTGTTCCTGAAACGCGCCGCTGGTCGGTACGAAGCCGACTTTGCCTTGCCACTTCGGATCGGAGAATTCCATTACCGATTTCGGCAGGTCTTTTTCGTCGACCAGTTTCGGGTTGTAGGCAACCACGCGAACCCGCGCTGTCACGCCGATCCAGGTGCCGTTACCGGCGACATATTTTTCTGGTAGTACGGCCAGAGTGGCGTCATCGGTTTTGGCCAGCAAGCCCAGTTCGCCGAGATTGTTCAGTGGTGGTGACTCTTCGGTGTAGATCACGTCGGCAGGGGAGCGGTCGCCTTCTTCGATGATCTGGCTGGCGAGCTGATTGCTGCTGCCTTTGCGCACGTTGACGTGAATGCCGGTCTTGGCTTCGAAGGCTTTGGCGATCGCGTCGCCGACTTCCTTGTGCTGGCCGTTATAGAGAGTCAGGGAAACCGTATCGGCAGCCTGGGTGAGGGGAGTGGCGAGCGCCAGGCCGAGGAGGGTGAAGGTCAGGCCTCGGCGCAGGGTATTTCGAAACGTCATTCGCGGGGTTCCTCACTGTCGCATTGCAAAAACTTGCAACAATGATAAACGATATTGTTTCTCAAGTGCGCCTTGCGGTGGGACTGGCGTTTTGATAGGTGCGATGGTGATGGGGTTTCGGGAAGCCAGAAACGCAAAAACCCGCTTTCGCGGGTTTTTGTGAAATCCAAGGTCGTAACCTTGAATTTGAATTGGTGCCCAGAAGAAGACTCGAACTTCCACGACCGTAAGGTCACCAGCACCTGAAGCTGGCGTGTCTACCAATTTCACCATCTGGGCAATCATCGCTAGCGTTGCCGCTGTTGATGTGGCGCACTATACGGAGCGCGTTTTGATCTGTAAACCCCTGATTTAATTTTAATAAATCAGTTTTAAGAAAAGCCGGGCTTAGAATGCAAAAAACCCGCTTTCGCGGGTTTTGTGTGAGCCTTGAAACTGATCTAGTCTCAAACTCGAAATTGGTGCCCAGAAGAAGACTCGAACTTCCACGACCGTAAGGTCACCAGCACCTGAAGCTGGCGTGTCTACCAATTTCACCATCTGGGCAGTATCGTTAACGCTTGTGCGTCGTCGATGGCGCGCACTATACGGAGCGTCTTTTTAACTGTAAACCCCTGTCAGCAAAAAATATGATTTTTTTTACCGGCGGTGTTCAAAACGGCTTTCAAGCGACGATACAGACCCTCATAAGGGCCTTATATAGTCGGAAATTTCCCGTTTCATGGCGCCTATGCCAAACTAACCCGCATATAGACAAGGTGAAAACTCTCTAATGGCCGATTGGCAGTCCCTCGATCCCGAGGCCGCTCGTGAAGCGGAAAAATATGAAAACCCTATTCCTAGCCGCGAACTGATCCTGGCGCACCTCGCCGATCGGGGTTCGCCTGCTGCCCGCGAGCAACTGGTCGAAGAGTTTGGTCTGACCACAGAAGACCAGATCGAAGCCCTGCGCCGCCGCCTTCGCGCCATGGAGCGCGACGCCCAACTGATCTACACCCGCCGTGGCACTTACGCGCCGGTCGACAAGCTCGACCTGATCCTCGGCCGCATCAGCGGTCACCGTGACGGTTTTGGCTTCCTGGTGCCGGATGACGGCAGCGACGACCTGTTCATGAGCCCCGCGCAAATGCGTCTGGTGTTCGATGGCGACCGTGCGCTGGCGCGTGTGTCCGGTCTCGACCGTCGCGGTCGCCGTGAAGGCGTGATCGTTGAAGTGGTGTCCCGTGCTCACGAAACCATCGTCGGCCGCTACTTCGAAGAGGGCGGCATCGGCTTCGTCGTCGCGGACAACCCGAAGATCCAGCAGGAAGTGCTGGTCACCCCGGGCCGCAACGCCAACGCGCAGATCGGTCAGTTCGTCGAGGTGAAAATCACCCACTGGCCGACGCCGCGCTTCCAGCCGCAAGGCGACGTGGTTGAAGTGGTCGGCAACTATATGGCGCCGGGCATGGAAATCGATGTCGCCCTGCGCACCTACGACATTCCGCACGTCTGGCCCGAAGCCGTTCTGAAAGAAGCGGCCAAGCTCAAGCCGGAAGTCGAAGAAAAAGACAAAGAGAAACGCGTCGACCTGCGCCATTTGCCGTTCGTCACCATTGACGGCGAAGACGCCCGCGACTTCGACGATGCTGTTTATTGCGAAGCCAAGCCGGGCAAGCTGCGCCTGTTCTCCGGCGGCTGGAAGTTGTACGTGGCGATTGCTGACGTTTCCAGCTACGTGAAGATCGGCTCGGCGCTGGACAACGAAGCCCAGGTACGCGGCAACTCGGTGTACTTCCCTGAGCGCGTGGTGCCAATGCTGCCTGAGCAGCTGTCCAACGGCCTGTGCTCGCTGAATCCGCATGTTGATCGTCTGGCCATGGTTTGCGAGATGACCATCTCCAAGTCCGGCGAAATGACCGACTACTGCTTCTATGAAGCGGTGATCCATTCCCACGCGCGTCTGACCTACAACAAAGTCAGTGCGATGCTGGAAACACCGAAAATCACCGAAGCGCGTCAGCTTCGCGGTGAGTACAACGACGTTCTGCCGCACCTCAAACAGCTTTATGCGCTGTACAAGGTGCTGCTGGCTGCTCGTCACGTACGTGGCGCGATCGATTTCGAAACGCAGGAAACCCGAATCATCTTCGGTACCGAGCGCAAGATTGCCGAAATCCGTCCGACCACCCGTAACGACGCGCACAAGCTGATCGAGGAATGCATGCTGGCGGCCAACGTGGCCACCGCCGAATTCCTCAAGAAGCACGAAATTCCTGCGCTGTACCGCGTCCACGATGGTCCGCCACCGGAGCGTCTGGAAAAACTCCGTGCCTTCCTTGGCGAACTCGGCCTGTCCCTGCACAAAGGCAAGGACGGTCCGTCGCCGAAGGATTATCAGGCGTTGCTGGCAAGCATCAAGGATCGTCCGGATTTCCACCTGATCCAGACCGTGATGCTGCGCTCGCTGAGTCAGGCGGTGTACAGCGCTGATAATCAGGGCCACTTCGGCCTGAATTATGAAGCCTATACCCACTTCACTTCGCCGATCCGTCGTTACCCGGACCTGCTGACGCACCGCGCGATCCGCAGCGTGATCCATTCGAAACAGGACACTCCGCACGTTCGCCGTGCCGGGGCGATGACCATTCCGAAGGCGCGCATCTATCCGTACGACGAGGCGGCGCTGGAGCAGCTCGGCGAGCAGTGCTCGATGAGCGAGCGCCGTGCCGATGAAGCCACCCGCGATGTGGTGAACTGGCTCAAGTGCGAGTTCATGAAAGACCGCGTGGGCGAGTCGTTCCCGGGTGTGATCACAGCGGTCACCGGTTTTGGCCTGTTCGTTGAGCTGACCGATATCTACGTCGAAGGTCTGGTCCACGTCACGGCGCTGCCGGGCGATTACTACCACTTCGATCCTGTGCATCACCGCCTGGCGGGCGAGCGCACCGGTCGCAGCTTCCGTCTTGGCGATACCGTTGAAGTGCGCGTGATGCGCGTTGACCTCGACGAGCGCAAGATTGACTTCGAGATGGCTGAAAAAACCATCAGCGCGCCGATCGGTCGCAAAAAGCGTGGTGCTGAAACCGCTGCGCCTGCTGCCAAGGCTTCGGAAGAAAAGGCTCCGGCTAAATCCGCCAGCCGTCGTCCGGCCAAGGAAAAAGCGGCAGAAGCCTATCGCCCAAGCGACGCCGTGGCGAAAAACGCCGAGCTGCGCAAAAGCCGTGAAATGAAGAAGGCTCTGCTTTCCGACGCTAAAAACGGTGGTAAAGCGGCGTCCGGGGGAAAGACCGGACGGTCGGCGCCTGAAAAGGCCTCCGGCGGCAAGCCAGCGAAACCGAGCAAACACCGTAAGGGGCCGCCAAAAGCGGGCTCCGCTCCAGCCAAAAGTGGCGGGGCACGTAAACCGAAGGCGAAGTCATGAGTCAGTTGGAAAAAATCTACGGCGTTCACGCGGTAGAAGCGTTGCTGCGTCACCACCCGAAACGCGTCAAGCAGATCTGGCTGGCGGAAAGCCGCAACGATCCGCGCGTGCAGACCCTGGTTGAGCTGGCCAACGAAAACCGTGTTCAGGTCGGCCAGGCCGAGCGTCGCGAAATGGACGCCTGGGTTGAAGGCGTGCACCAGGGTGTGGTCGCGGAAGTAAGCCCGAGCCAGGTCTGGGGCGAAGCCATGCTCGACGAGCTGCTCGATCGCACTGAAGGCGCGCCGCTGTTACTGGTGCTCGACGGCGTGACCGATCCGCACAACCTTGGTGCTTGCCTGCGTTCGGCGGATGCGGCCGGTGCGCTCGCGGTGATCGTGCCGAAAGACAAGTCGGCGACCCTGACGCCGGTCGTGCGTAAAGTCGCTTGCGGCGCGGCGGAAGTGATTCCATTGGTTGCCGTGACCAACCTCGCTCGCACCCTGGAAAAACTTCAGCAGCGCGGTCTGTGGATTGTCGGTACTGCGGGGGAGGCTGAGGTCAGCATTTATGACCAGGACCTGACTGGCCCGACCATTCTGATCATGGGCGCTGAAGGCAAAGGCATGCGTCGCCTGACCCGCGAGCACTGCGACTATCTGGTGAAGCTGCCGATGGCCGGTAGCGTCAGCAGCCTCAACGTCTCGGTTGCGACGGGCGTGTGCCTGTTCGAAGCGCAGCGTCAGCGCGGTGCAAAAGCCAAGGCTACTGCCAAGAAATCCTGATCTGCTGCAAATCCCTTGTAGGAGTGAGCCTGCTCGCGATAGCGGTGCAACATTCAGCATCAAAGTTGAATGTTGCCCCATCATCGCGAGCAGGCTCACTCCTACATTGTTTTGTGGGAAGGCGAAGATCGGTGATTGTTCAAATAATCACCAATTGCCTTGCACCTCTTCTGTCCCTTCTCTACAATTGCGCCCCTTGCTGTGACGGCAGGCACGCATGTGCCCCGCGCCAGCAAGTCCATAAGTGTCATTCACTCCTTGTCTGACCGTTTTTGAGCGGCAGGCTACAACCCGTAAGGAGCATTCATGCGTCATTACGAAATCATCTTTTTGGTCCACCCGGATCAAAGCGAGCAAGTCGGCGGCATGGTTGAGCGTTACACCAAGCTGATCGAAGAAGACGGCGGCAAAATCCACCGTCTGGAAGATTGGGGCCGTCGTCAACTGGCCTACGCAATCAACAATGTTCACAAGGCTCACTACGTGATGCTGAACGTTGAGTGCACTGGCAAGGCCCTGGCCGAGCTGGAAGACAACTTCCGCTACAACGATGCAGTGATCCGTAACCTGGTCATCCGTCGCGACGAAGCCGTTACCGGCCAGTCCGAGATGCTCAAGGCTGAAGAAAACCGCAGTGAGCGCCGTGAGCGTCGCGACCGTCCTGAGCACGAAGGCGCCGAAGGCACCGATAGTGATGACAGCGACAACAGCGATAACGCTGACGAGTAATCCACGGACCTTATTAAGGAGCCTATCAAATGGCACGTTTCTTCCGTCGTCGTAAATTCTGCCGCTTCACCGCTGAAGACGTGAAAGAGATCGATTACAAAGATCTCAACACTCTGAAAGCCTACGTATCCGAGACCGGCAAAATCGTTCCAAGCCGCATCACCGGTACCAAAGCTCGTTATCAGCGTCAGCTGGCCACCGCTATCAAGCGCGCCCGCTTCCTGGCCCTGCTGGCCTACACCGACAGCCACGGCCGCTGAGACCGGGCAGTCGACAAGTAGCAAAGGATTGAATGCATGCGTGCCTTAGCTGAGTTCATCATGCGAGGCCGTATGCAGGCCACTCTCGTGGTGGCCGGATGTGCAACACTGCCGTTGTTGTATTGGTTGGGTGCTGCCGCGGGGAGCCTTGTGCTGCTGCGGCGCGGACTGACGGACGCCCTGGGTGTTCTGTCTCTGGGGCTGCTGCCGGCGTTGATCTGGTGGCTGTATGCCGATGACCCACGGGCACTTCTGGTGCTGCTGGGGTCTTCGGGGCTTGCGTTGGTTTTGCGCGCAAGTGAATCCTGGGTCCGCACGCTGCTGGTCAGCGTAGTGATTGGAGTGGTGTTTTCGGTGGTGCTCGGGGCAGCGTTTGCGGCCCAGATCGAGATGCTCGCGCAGGCCTTGATAAAGGTCATGCCGGCGCTTCTTGGTGAAACCTACAAGCAATTGTCGGTCGATGAGCAAGCGCGTTTCGCGTCCCTGATTGCACCGGTCCTGACCGGACTGATTGCGGCGCTGTTGCAGATCGTCAGCGTGCTGAGCCTGATTGTCGGGCGGCATTGGCAGGCGTTGTTGTACAACCCGGGTGGTTTTGGTCGCGAGTTTCGCGCCATCCGGATCCCGCTGGGGCCGGCGATGTTGCTGCTGGCGTTGATGCTTCTGGGCCCGAATCTCGGTGCACAGATGGCCATGTTGACGCCGTTGTGCAGTGTACCGCTGGTGTTCGCCGGACTCGCCCTGATTCACGGGCTGGTCGGGCAGAAGCGACTGGCCGGTTTCTGGCTGGTGGGGTTGTACGTCACGCTGCTGTTGTTCATGCAGCTGATCTATCCGTTGCTCGTGGTCCTGGCCATTGTCGACAGCCTGATTGATTTTCGCGGTCGTCACGTGTCGAAAGACACCGATAACGCGAACGGTGAAGGTTAAAAGTTAAGAGGATTTCCACATGCAACTGATCCTTCTGGAAAAAATCGCCAACCTGGGCAACCTGGGCGACAAAGTAAACGTTAAGGCCGGTTACGGCCGTAACTACCTGCTGCCTTTCGGCAAAGCTACCGCTGCAACTGCTGCCAACCTGGCTGCGTTTGAAGAGCGTCGTGCTGAGCTGGAAAAAGCTGCCGCAGACCGTAAAGCATCGGCTGAAAGCCGTGCTGCCCAACTGGCCGAGCTGGAAGTGACCATCACTGCCACCGCTGGCGACGAAGGCAAGCTGTTCGGTTCGATCGGTACTCACGACATCGCTGACGCACTGACCGCCTCCGGCGTTGAAGTTGCGAAAAGCGAAGTTCGTCTGCCGAACGGCACCATCCGCAACGTGGGTGAATTCGACGTGGCTGTGCACCTGCACGCCGAAGTTGAAGCCACCGTACGCGTTGTCGTGGTAGCAGCTTAAGTAACACCTGATCGGCTGGCGGCTTGTCCGTCAGACGGTTAACATCGGGCACGATCCTGTTTACAGGTCGTGCCCTTTGTCTTTCTGAACTCCCTGTTTTTCCAAATTACACAAGTGGCCATGAACGATATCTCCGCTCCCGAGCAATACGATCTGCAAACCGCTGCCCTGAAGGTGCCGCCGCATTCCATCGAGGCCGAACAGGCTGTACTCGGTGGTCTGATGCTGGACAACAACGCCTGGGAACGCGTGCTCGATCAAGTCTCCGACGGCGATTTCTATCGACATGACCACCGTCTGATTTTCCGTGCGATCGCCAAGCTGGCCGATCAGAACATGCCGATCGACGTGGTGACCCTGTCTGAACAACTGGACAAGGAAGGCCAGACCTCGCAGGTCGGTGGCCTCGGTTACCTCGGTGAACTGGCGAAAAACACGCCGTCCGTCGCCAACATCAAGGCCTATGCGCAGATCGTTCGTGAGCGAGCGACGTTGCGCCAGTTGATCGGCATCAGCACCGAAATCGCCGACAGCGCCTTCAACCCCGAAGGCCGCACCGCCGCCGAGATTCTCGACGAAGCCGAACGCCAGATCTTCCAGATTGCCGAGGCCCGGCCAAAAACCGGCGGCCCGGTAGGTGTGAATGACTTGCTTACCAAGGCCATTGATCGCATCGACACCCTGTTCAACACCGACAACGCTATCACAGGCCTGTCCACCGGCTACACCGACCTCGACGAGAAGACCAGTGGCCTGCAACCGTCCGACTTGATCATCGTCGCCGGCCGTCCGTCGATGGGTAAAACCACCTTCGCGATGAACCTGGTGGAAAACGCCGTGTTGCGCAGCGAGAAGGCGGTTCTGGTGTACTCCCTCGAGATGCCAGGCGAATCGCTGATCATGCGTATGCTTTCGTCCCTTGGTCGCATCGACCAGACCAAGGTGCGTTCCGGCCAACTGGAAGACGATGACTGGCCGCGCCTGACTTCGGCGGTCAACCTGCTCAACGACCGCAAGCTGTTCATCGATGACACTGCCGGCATCAGTCCGTCGGAAATGCGTGCGCGGACCCGACGTCTGGTGCGTGAACACGGTGATGTCGGCCTGATCATGATCGACTACCTGCAACTGATGCAGATCCCCGGTTCCAGCGGTGACAACCGCACCAACGAAATTTCCGAAATCTCGCGATCCCTGAAAGCGCTGGCCAAGGAATTCAACTGCCCGGTGGTGGCGCTGTCGCAGCTCAACCGCTCCCTCGAACAGCGTCCCAACAAGCGCCCGGTGAACTCCGACTTGCGCGAATCCGGAGCGATCGAGCAGGACGCCGACGTGATCATGTTCGTGTACCGCGACGAGGTCTATCACCCGGAAACCGAACACAAAGGCATCGCCGAAATCATCATCGGCAAGCAGCGTAACGGCCCGATCGGTTTTATCCGCCTGGCCTTTATCGGCAAATACACGCGCTTCGAAAACCTCGCGCCGGGCAGTTACAACTTCGACGACGACGAGTGACAGCAGGCCGAAGTTCATCGGCCTGCTGCGACGCTGTATCGATTACAACGTCGCGCCAGTCGCGACCGGGGTTTCCTGCGCGGGCGTGACGTTGGCAGAAGCCGCCTCGATTGTTGTTCGAGGCTGCAATTCCTGCCGCGTCAGCGTTTGGATCAATGTCGCTTCGACGATCGCCAACTGCGCCGTCACATCATCGGTTTGCGATTTGTATTGAGCTTCGCTCAGCAGTCTTTGTGATGACTGGCTGTCGAGAATTTCCTGCCGATCCTGAAACGGCTGGCGACTCGCATCGAATTGCGCCTGGTATTTGTGAATGATGAAGTCCTGCCAGAAATTCATCGACACCAACGCCTGAAACTCTTCAGGCGAGCCATTCAGCGTCGAAATTTTGCGATACGCCGCATCCAGCATTGCCGGGGTAACGCCGGCCATGCCGATAAACGTGAGTGCCTGTGGCTGAAACGGCAATTGCAGCCGATCCCTGAGACCAAAGCGGTAGGCCATGGTCATTTCATGGGGATCGCGTATGCGCAGGTTGTGGCTGTTTCGCAGCTCCCGGGAGGTTGCCGGATCGTCAATGATCGCCCTGCTTGAAGCGATCTCTGCCGCTGCGATGTCGTCGACCTGTTTGAGCCGGAACAATCCTTTGGACAGCGCCACCAAGGGGGCGCCATTCATATCGAGCCTGGCCTGTATGCGCGCCTTGTGAGTCATGGCCAGGACCTGCAGATCGGTGAAGGTGGCTGCGGCAAGGTCAGTGCAGCCGGCTTCGCACGCGCGATCGAACAGTTCTCGACGCAAGGTTCGCGACTGTGGATTGTCCTGGCTGATGACATCGATCACGTCCCAGACCTGGCGCCGGAAGTCGGCATGGTGCGCACGGCTCGCGAGGATGTTGAAGAAGCCGTCTGAGCCTTGCTGCTCGCGCAACGTGCGCCATTGAGTGTTTCTGGCGATCGCTTGATCAGCGGGTAGTCCACTGGTCCAGATCGGAGCGGGGTCTGCGGCTGCCCTTGCAATGGGGCGTTGTGCCAAGGGGAATGACGTTGTGAACAGGTTGAATCTGTTGTGAAGCCCGGTTTGGGCTTCGTCCAGTTGTCTGCGATAAACGCCCATTTGTATCCGCGTCTCATCGGTAATCGGATTATTCGTCAGTAACGTGCCACTGTTCACCTGGACCGAATGCGCTAAGCGCTCCGGGGGCGGAGCAGTGACAAAGTCAGGAATCGTGGTGATCTGATTGTTGCTCAGATCGATCCGGGTCAGCAGGGGTTGATCAAACAGCCCGGTTGGCCACTGCGTGATGCCGGTGTTCGCCAGGGTGACCTCGCGCATATCGGTGATCAGGCTGAAATCTGGCATCACACCGAGTTGGGGATTGTTGTCGATCCAGAGTGCTCTGAGCGTTGTGCGTCCGGCCAGTATCCGCGCCGTTTCTGCATTGAGTTCAAGTTGGTTGTGCTGCAGGAACAGGCGCGTCATCCCGTGCATTTCTCCTACTGCCGGGGGCAAGTCCCTGAGGCGATTGTTCGACATGTCCAGCCAGCGCACATGACGAAAACGGGTGAGGAAGCCTTCCGGTGACTCCGTCAGGTTCATGCCGCTCAATCTGAGTGAACCCACATGGCTGAAGTCGATGCTCAGATCCGGCAGGGTCGGCAAGGTCAGGCCGCTCAAGTCCAGTTCCAGACCGATCGGTGTGCCGTCGAAAGCATGTTTTTGCGCCGTCTCGCGGCGCCAGCAACTGATGATCCGATCCCGCGCTGCAGTGCGGTCATTACGGGTGGTGGCGTTGATTTGCAGCTGATTGGCACGCACGTAACGCAGGCGGTTGCCGCCCCCGGAAAAGACCCAGTCGTCGAGCTGGGTTTTCAGAAGATCGAATTCTTGTTCCAGCGCGAGCAAGCGTGGTGCCACGGTGCCTTTGTCATGATTCCAGATGAACTCCCTGCACTCCTTGATGGTTTTGCTCGGGAACAGGTTTCGATAACGCTGCGCCCTGGAGTCTTCGCTATCGAATACGGCGGGATGGGCCGGCTCCATCAGCTCGGGGTGAGACTCTTTAAGGCGTCGCCAGTAGCCGTCGAATTTTCGCCAGTACACGGAGGGGAAGTCGTTGCCTTCAAGGCGCGTGACATTGTTGATCCGCGCGACGACAGCCAGCGTCTCGGGTGTCGGGTTGAAATTGGCCTGGGGAACCTCGCTCAAGCGATTGTCGCGCAGGTCCAGGTGGTTCAAAGCGGTTTTGTCGAGCAGCCCGGCAGGCCACTGACTGAGGCCCGTGTTTTTCAGGTTCAATGCCTGCAACCCGGACATGGCGCTAAAGTCGGGCACTGCCCGCAGTTGATTGTTGGACAGATCGATCTGTTTCAACTGGTGCAATGCACCGAGTGCCAAAGCGCTTTGCTCATCCAGTTTTATCTGGTTTGAACTCAGATCCAGATAGTTGAGTTTGTCCATCTCGGTGATTTTTTGCGGCAGTTTATCGATGCCGGAGTTAACGATGGTCAGGCTTTCCAGATTGGGGCAATTGGACAGAAGCGTATTGGCGGTGTCCGACCAGATTACCGAGTCGAGACTGAGGGATTTGATGTGACTGAAGTCCACGGTCAGCAGGGGTAATGGACCGTACAGCGCTGGCAGTTTCAGTTCGCCGTCCGAATCGCCCAGCCAGCAGCCTCTGATGATTCTTGCCAGGCGGGTGGCGTTGACTCTTTCCGGGCCCATGGCTTGGGCCGGGCCGGGTTGGCTGTCGGCGATGTAGGCCTGCAGTTGCGTTTCCAGTAGCTCGAAACCGGCAATGCGTCGCGCGATCTGCTCTTCGGCGCCATCACCCAGGGCGAGCAAATATTCCCTGGCGGCTTGCGGATTCTTGTCTGGATACATACGCCGCACCATCGCCACTTCGGGAATATCGCCATCCAGTCTGAACGCGTCTGCGCGGGAGCCCGTGCGCATCGCCGGATAGTCGGTCACTACGCGGCGCCAATAAACCTCAAGCGTTCGCCAGTAACCGGCCGGGAAGGGGTTGCCTTCAATCAGGGTGACCGAGTTGATACGGGCGATCGCCAGTAGTTCATTGTTTGACGGGTCAAGGATCGGCTGTGGAATTTCGCGCAGTTGGTTATGGCGCAAGTCGACCACGTCCAGTGCCACCTGATCGCGTAAACCGCTGGGCCAGTGATCCAGTCCGGTGTTGCTCAGGTTCAATGACCGAAGTTGCGACATGCCGCGAAAGTCCGGGACTCTGCCAAGCGGGTTGCTCGACAGGTCGAGGTGTTCAAGCTGCTTGAGTGCACCCAGTTTTACTGCTGCCTGCTCATTGAGCTGGATTCGGTTCGAGCTCAGCTCCAGAGCCTTGAGAACGGTCATCGGCGCGATATCGGACGGCAACTTATCCAGGGTGGAGTGAGTCACCGACAGTTTCTCAAGGTTGGGAAAACTGCCAAGGAAGGTATCGGCGGTGTCCGACCAGGCGACCGCTTTCAGCTCCAGAGTTCTTACATGGCTGAAATCAGCCGTCAGCGGCGCAAGGATTGCCTCTCCCAAATCAAGTTTCAGCGTCGTTCCCGTCTGCCGCTTCCAGCAACGTTTTATTTCTTCGACAGCACGCTCCACCGCGGGATGTGCAGCTTCGTTGGGGGCCTGCGAGGATGTCTTCCTGATCCAGGACGCGAGATCCGCCTTGAGCGCCCTGTAACTGGCCTCGCGTTGGGACAGATAGCCGCGGACGTCATCTCCGTGCGAATGCAGAAGCCGGGTGATCTCATCGCTGTCGAGGGCCGGGAAGAGCTTTCGAGCGCGGGACTCTGGCGTGCGCAAATGATTGATCGCGCTGGCAAACCGTTGCAGCAGGCCAGGATGCGCGGGGCTGCCTGGCTCGCTGCGGAACATGCCGCCGGCACCCCCGACCGCCGTTCCCAGCCAGCCTTCGCGAGCATCGTAAATGATCGGCTCCGAGCGCCCGGGGCGTGTAGCGATGTAGGTATTGGTGCTGTCGCTGGCCACCGGATCTTGCGCACGGACGATACGCATCACCGCTGTCGACGGGGTCGAGGCATCGGTGTCGTGCAGAACCTGATAACTGTGGTTGTCGATCACCGCATAGAGTTTACCGTTGAGCCGGTGAAGGCCATCGCTGCCCCTTTGAATGCCGCTGAAATCCAGTGGCGTGCGGAAAGCTTCCAGGCGGCTGCTCGACAATGGCACACCGATCGGCTCGAAGTGTTCCAGCTCATGCCAGAGTCCCGCGCTGGAGTCACGCAGCAACACGGGCCCCGAGGGACTGGATTCGCTGGGCAGCCTGGCCCGATACAGTCCTGTTTGCGCATCTTTTCCGAGCAGCACGATGCCGCCGGGTACATCGGCATATTGGCGGCCCTTGTGCGTTCTCAAGCCGTCAGCGTTGCGATCCGACAAACCGCTCGCCGTAGGCACCCAGTAGTGTTCCAGGGACTGGCTAGCCGCACGCGGATTTTCAATCGGCAACGCGGGTCGATGAATGGTGATGCTCGGAGCCGGCTCGATCGCGTCGATATCGGCTGGCGTTGGTAAGCGGCCCGGTCGTGGTGTTTGCCCTCCGGGTATCGAGACCTCTAAATCTGTGCGCGGTGGCAGGTCGAGGCGCGTGGTGTCCACGTCTGGCACAGCGTTTTGGCGAACCGGGGGATTGCCGGAATTGTTGCCTCTGGGGGGCGATTTAACGGGCATGTCTTTCTATCCTTGCAGGTTTGCGCATCAGTTCGCCTGAACGGGAGCTGATGGCAGGGGCGGCGTCATTGCCTGATTGATCGTGTGGCCCTGAGTCCTTTACTCAGGCCTGGAAGGCACGCCAACCAGGCTGGCCAGTGCAAATATTTTGCTCGCGGTCTTGCCATCGAAGGTCTGGCGCCAGATGGCCACGTGCGGCAAGCCAGCCTGTTCATCGCGGCGCTGAGACTCGATGCCGCGTCGGCTCTGTTCGAGGGTTTTGAGGTGACCGCCTCTTGTGGTGAAATTCAGCGGCGCGGCGTCGTGTTGGTCGTAGTGGAAATGTGCCTCCCACAAGGGGGCGTCGTCGGCGCGATCAGTGATCGAATAAACGTCGAGAAACGACTTGCCCTTGCCTTTGCCCGATGGCTTGCGATCAACGGTTTTGCTCACGCTGACTTCGTCGGCATCCATCAGATAGTTCAAACGCATGATGTCGAGCACGTCCCTGTTCTTGTACATGCGCACCAGAACACTTTGGCCATGCGCGTCCAGTGACTCGGCAGCGCTTCGCAAGCGCGTAGCCAGGTCGAGGATTTCGGTGTCCGCGTCTTCATGGCTTTCCAGGCGCCTTGCCTGCTCGTTCAGTCGCTCAGTCTCTTTACTCAGGTCTTCGACAATATCGGTCGGATTGGTTTTTCTCGCCTCGTCCACCCTGGCCTTGGCAACGTGTTGTTCGACGTCGGCCAGTAACCGGTTGGCCTCGACGACCAGCTGTGGTCTGGGTGTACTGGTGATGGGCGGGCGCACTGGCAGCCATTCACCTTGTCTTTTTTCGTAGCGAGCGGATGGAGAGCCGGGGCGCAACGGGTCCGGAACCCTGACGATGACATTGCCGTCCTGAGCCGTTTCCGTTTCACCGACCAGAACCCGGTAAGTACCGTGTTGGCGGACCCGGAAAACTTTCCTGGGCGTTAACGGGCGGGAGCTTTCGGAAGGGTCGGGGAGCGTTGGAAGGAAGTCAAAATCGATATCGTGGTCGATGTTGGGCAGTTCGCGGTCGCGCCCGATCGACTCCAGAATGTCGCTGAGCCTGTTATCGATTCGCCTCTCGAGTGGGTCGATCAAACTGAGGATTTCCTTGAGGTACCCGGCCCGAGAGGCATCGCTGTCAGCGTGGGTGGCCAGTTGCATTTCAAATCGTGATTTGTCCGCCCTGATCTGATCCAGGCTCAAAAGCAGTGTCATGGGGTGCTCGTGTTGCGGAATGTTTTTCAGGTCTCCGGTGACCAGATCGACGCAGGAAAGCGACGGCATGGTGGTATTGGGCGAATGGTCGGG
Source organism: Pseudomonas sp. Irchel s3h9 (assembly GCF_900187475.1). Classification (NCBI taxonomy): domain Bacteria; kingdom Pseudomonadati; phylum Pseudomonadota; class Gammaproteobacteria; order Pseudomonadales; family Pseudomonadaceae; genus Pseudomonas; species Pseudomonas sp. Irchel s3h9. Next base: position 492,043 of record NZ_FYDH01000001.1, read on the forward strand.
CGTGCCCGCATACAGGTGCACGTAGAGGGTCAGCTTGTTGAAGTTGATGCGCTCGGGCGACGGCACTTGCTGCCTGATTTCTTCGAGTATCGGTGCCGCTCCCGGGTCGGCTTTTCTGATTTCTGCCAACACCACTTCACGTTCTTCGATAAACCTCAGCTTCTTGTTCAGGTGAGGGATGATCCGCTTGCAACTGTCGGCATCCAGACTGGAGACGGTAGGCTTGACCCGCAGGTCCATGGCCGCCATGAGGCGGTTCAGAAATTCGGCGCGTTCTATGCGGAAAGTCTGCAGTTCCTGCTTGAATAGCCCGCTGGCTTTCGCAAGGGTCAGCCATTTTCTGTTGAGCACCAGCGACTCTACGAAATCCGCCTGTTTTTGCACATGCTTGAGCAAATGCACTTCCAGGCTCAGCAGTTTTGCGTTTTGCTCTGCACTGCCCTGCGGCAGTTTCTGGGTTTCTGCCCAGAGCGTGTTGTGGCGCTCCGACGAATTCGTCAATTCCGTGTGGGCCTTTTGAAAAGGCTCATGCATCTGCAACAACGTGTCTTTACTCAGGCGGGCAATCTCCGCGTCCTGAATACCTCCCTTCAGCTCTGGCAAATGATAAACCCAGCGATTGCCCTCATCGCGCCGCACAGTCCGCGTTTCGCCGCTGCGGCTGGCGCGGTAGATATTTGCGATATCGGTTGCCACGGGGTCTTTCGGGTTGACGATACGCCACGCTTTTTGTGTCGCCGTGGAGGCACTCACATCGTGCATGACCTGATAAACGTGGTTGTGCAGGGACAGGTACAGTCGGCCCTCGTGGCGCAATAACCCGTCGCTGTCGGCCTTGGCGCGTGTGATTTCGAGATCCGTGCGCAACGTCTGCAGGTGAGGGTCAATCAAGGTCACGGCGTCACCGTCCTTGAGCGAATGCCACAGACCGCTGTCGGTGTCGCGCAGCAGTAGCGGACCCGTGGCAACCCGCTCGGCTGCGAGTTGGGCGCGGTAGAGGCCGGTCTGCGGATCGATGCCGACCATCACGATGCTGCCGTGCGCGACATCGACGTATTCGCGGCCCTTGTACATCCTCAAGCCCTCGGTATTGGCCTGGGGCAAACGGTCAGGTGCGGGGATACGGTAACTCTCCAGCGATTTTGCTCCCGTTGCGCCCGTTTTCACCGAGGCGGTTGCTGTGTGCGTGATGACGACGGGAGACGGTCTTGTTACCTCAGGGCTGGCAGTGCCGTGAGTGCCGCCCGGACGCGTCGCAGAGGAGACAGGCAGGGACGGTTCAGGCCCCGTCCGTGGCGCTCGCCCGGTATTGCCTTGCTGCGGCGCATCCGGGCTGGTTGGGGTCTTGACTTTGATGCTGCCCTTGGCGGGCTGTTTGGGTGACATTGCTTCATCCTTGAAGGGTTGCCACATCAGTCGGCGCAGGCACCGGACTGATGAATGTTAAGTTTGAACGATGATTTTTTTGCCTGTTACGGGGTATCGGGCAGGCTCGACGCGGGTTGTAAGAGAAACCGACCATTGCCGTCGGAATTGGTCATTTTTTGTGCTATATTCCGCGCCCGCGAATTTTCACTTCAACACCGGTCGTCGACATGCAAGCAGCCAAGCCGTTATTTGACTATCCAAAATATTGGGCCGAATGTTTCGGGCCAGCGCCATTCCTGCCGATGAGCAGGGAGGAGATGGATCAGCTTGGCTGGGATTCGTGCGACATCATCATTGTTACCGGTGATGCCTACGTCGATCACCCGTCGTTTGGCATGGCGATCATTGGCCGGCTGCTGGAGTCCCAGGGCTTCCGTGTCGGGATCATTGCCCAGCCGAACTGGCAGTCCAAAGACGATTTCATGAAGCTCGGCGAGCCGAACCTGTTCTTCGGGGTTGCGGCGGGCAACATGGACTCGATGATCAATCGCTACACCGCGGACAAGAAAATCCGTTCCGACGACGCCTATACGCCCGGCGGCATGGCCGGCAAGCGTCCGGACCGCGCGAGCCTGGTCTACAGCCAGCGCTGCAAAGAAGCCTACAAGCACGTGCCGATCGTGCTCGGCGGCATCGAAGCGTCCCTGCGCCGCATTGCCCACTACGACTACTGGCAGGATCGCGTGCGTAACTCGATCCTGATCGACGCCAGCGCCGACATTCTGCTGTACGGCAACGCCGAGCGCGCGATCGTCGAAGTCGCCCAGCGCCTGTCCTACGGGCACAAGATCGAAGACATCACCGATGTGCGCGGCACCGCGTTCATCCGTCGCGATACGCCGAAAGACTGGTACGAAGTCGACTCGACGCGTATCGACCGTCCGGGCAAGGTCGACAAGATCATCAACCCGTACGTGAACACTCAGGACACCCAGGCCTGCGCCATCGAGCAGGAAAAAGGTCCGGTCGACGATCCGCAGGAAGCCAAGGTCGTACAGATCCTGGCCAGCCCGCGCATGACCCGTGACAAGACCGTGATTCGCCTGCCATCGGTAGAAAAGGTGCGCGGCGACGCCGTTCTGTATGCCCACGCCAACCGCGTGCTGCACCTCGAAACCAACCCGGGCAACGCCCGTGCGCTGGTGCAGAAGCACGGTGAAGTCGACGTCTGGTTCAACCCGCCGCCGATTCCGATGACTACTGAAGAAATGGACTACGTGTTCGGCATGCCTTACGCCCGTGTCCCGCACCCGGCGTACGGCAAGGAGAAGATCCCGGCCTACGACATGATCCGTTTCTCGGTGAACATCATGCGTGGCTGCTTCGGTGGCTGCACCTTCTGCTCGATCACCGAACACGAAGGCCGGATCATCCAGAACCGTTCCGAAGAGTCGATCATTCGCGAAATCGAAGAGATCCGCGACAAGGTGCCAGGTTTCACCGGCGTCATTTCCGACCTCGGCGGCCCGACCGCGAACATGTACCGCATCGCCTGCAAGACACCGGAAATCGAATCCGCGTGCCGCAAGCCGTCCTGCGTGTTCCCGGGCATCTGCCCGAACTTGAACACCGACCACTCGTCGTTGATTCAGCTGTACCGCAGTGCTCGTGCTTTGCCGGGTGTGAAGAAAATCCTGATCGCCTCCGGCCTGCGTTACGACCTCGCGGTCGAATCGCCGGAGTACGTCAAAGAGCTGGTGACCCACCACGTCGGTGGCTACCTGAAGATCGCCCCGGAACACACCGAGGAAGGTCCGCTCAATCAGATGATGAAACCGGGCATCGGCAGCTATGACAAGTTCAAGCGCATGTTCGAGAAGTACACCAAGGAAGCGGGCAAAGAGCAGTACCTGATTCCGTACTTCATCGCCGCCCACCCAGGCACCACCGACGAAGACATGATGAACCTGGCCCTGTGGCTCAAGGGGAACGGCTTCCGCGCCGACCAGGTGCAGGCGTTCTACCCGTCGCCGATGGCCACCGCCACCGCGATGTACCACTCGGGCAAGAACCCGCTGCGCAAGGTCACCTACAAGAGCGACGGCGTGACCATCGTCAAGAGCGAAGAGCAGCGTCGTCTGCACAAGGCGTTCTTGCGTTATCACGACCCGAAAGGCTGGCCGATGCTGCGTGAAGCGCTGATCCGCATGGGCCGCGCTGATCTGATCGGTTCGGGCAAGGATCAGTTGATCCCGACCCATCAACCGGCGACCGACAGCTACCAGAGCGCCCGTCGTAAGAACTCGACGCCAGCCGGCAGCCATAAAGTGGCGAAGGACGCTAAAGAGAAGACCACCAAGATTCTCACCCAGCACACTGGCTTGCCGCCACGTGCCAGTGATGGTGGTAACCCTTGGGACAAGCGGGAGCAGGCCAAGGCGGCGGCGTTTGCCCGTAACCAGCAGGCTGCGAAAGAGCGTAAAGACGCCGCGAAAGGCAAAGGGCCGAAGCCGACCCGTAAGCCGGTCGTACCGCGCTAAAGAAAACGCCAACCTTCGGGTTGGCGTTTTGCGTTTCTGCCGTTGGATTTATGCAGGTCGCAAGATCCATCCCCCTCACCCCAACCCTCTCCCCCAAGGGGGCGAGGGGGAAGGGAGCAGATCTCCATGCTTTTCAAAACTTGAGTTCGACTCAGGACTTTCAGGTCGGCGTATCTCCAACAGCCACCCCTCCCTACCCCCCCCGGGAGAGGGGTAGGGAGGGGAGCAGATCGCTGTGCTTTTCAAAATCGAAGTTCGACTCGAAGTTTCAGGTCGGTGTAGCTCGCTTAGTCAACTCGGTCAGTCCCCTCTCCCTCTGGGAGAGGGTTAGGGTGAGGGGCTCTTCGCAACATTTACGTGCAATCAGCCCAAACCATTTCCCCGCATCGCCCGATTTTGGTGCTGTACTGTCCTAAGCATTCCGGGAAAGCGCCCAAGCCTCTGCATGGCATAAGTTTTGCGCGCTTTCGAATACGCTTAGGCTCGCAGGAGGCACGCCGTGTCGATTCATGTCGCATTGCATCACGTCACGCATTACCGCTATGACCGCGCTGTCGAACTCGGCCCGCAGATCGTACGTCTGCGCCCGGCCGCCCACAGCCGCACGCGGATTCTGTCGTATGCCCTGAAAGTCTCGCCCGAGCAGCATTTCATCAACTGGCAGCAAGACCCGCAGGGCAACTACCTCGCGCGATTGGTGTTTCCCGAGAAAACCAATGAGTTACGCATCGAGGTCGATCTGCTCGCCGAAATGGCGGTGTTCAACCCGTTCGACTTCTTCCTCGAACCCTACGCCGAGAAAATCCCTTTCTCCTACGCCGCCGATGAGCGCAAGGAACTGGCGCCGTACCTCGAAACCCTGCCGCTGACGCCGAAATTCAAAGCCTATCTGGACGCCATCGACCGCACGCCGCTGCCGGCGGTGGACTTCCTTGTGGCGCTCAACCAGCGCTTGAGCGAAGACATCGGCTACCTGATTCGCATGGAGCCGGGCGTGCAGACCCCGGAACACACCCTTGAACACGCCTCCGGTTCCTGCCGCGATTCGGCGTGGTTGCTGGTGCAACTGCTGCGCAACCTCGGGTTGGCCGCGCGGTTTGTCTCCGGTTATCTGATTCAACTGACCGCCGACGTGAAAAGCCTCGATGGCCCGTCCGGCACTGAAGTCGATTTCACTGATCTGCACGCCTGGTGCGAGGTGTATTTGCCTGGCGCTGGCTGGATCGGCCTGGACGCCACGTCCGGGCTGTTCGCCGGCGAAGGGCATATCCCCTTGGCGTGTAGTCCCGATCCGTCCTCGGCGGCACCGATCAGTGGCTTGGTCGAGCCGTGCGAATGTGAATTCAGCCATGAAATGTCGGTGGAGCGGATATGGGAGGCGCCGCGCGTCACCAAGCCCTACACCGACGAGCAGTGGCTGGCGATTCAGGCGCTGGGACGGCAGATCGATGCCGATCTGCTGGCGGATGACGTGCGCCTGACCATGGGCGGCGAGCCGACCTTCGTTTCCATCGATGACCCGGATGGCGCCGAGTGGAACACCGCCGCGCTGGGGCCGGCCAAGCGGCGACTTTCCGCTGAACTGTTCCAGCGCATGCGCAAGCATTACGCGCCGCAGGGTCTGGTGCATTTCGGCCAGGGCAAGTGGTATCCCGGCGAGCAACTGCCGCGCTGGTCGCTCAATTGCTATTGGCGTCGCGACGGTGTGCCGATCTGGCACAACAACGCACTGATCGCCGATGAGCAGCAGGACTACGGAGCGGATGGCGAGTTGGCCGGACGCTTCCTCGCCAGTGTCGCCGAGCGCCTGAAATTGCCTACACGTTTTGTCTTCCCGGCCTACGAAGACAATTTCTACTACCTCTGGCGCGAGGGCACGTTGCCGAGCAATGTCAGCGCCGAAGATTCACGTCTTGAGGAACCGCTTGAGCGCGCACGCTTGCGCAAGGTGTTCAGTCAGGGCCTGAACAAGGTGATCGGCCAGGTATTGCCGCTGGCGCGCACCGCCAAGGGTGATCAATGGCAGAGCGGGCGCTGGTACCTGCGTGACGAGCATTGCCGACTGGTGCCGGGGGATTCGCCGTTGGGCTATCGCCTGCCGTTGGGGTCGCAGCCGTGGGTGAAGGCCGCCGAGTATCCGTTCATTCATCCTCAGGATCCGAATCAAGACTTCCCTGAGTTGCCGGAAACCGCGCAGCTCAACAGTCATGGCGAACCTGCCACGACAGACGAACGCGTGCCGAAAATCGACGAATCCGCCGACTGGCTGACCCGCACCGCGTTTTGCGCCGAGGCCCGCGAGGGGCGTTTGTACCTGTTCATGCCGCCGCTGGAGCGGGTTGAGGATTATCTGGAACTGGTGGCCGCCATCGAAGCCACCGCCGAAGAGCTGCATTGCCCGGTGCTGCTGGAAGGCTATGAGCCGCCAAGCGATCCGCGTCTGAGCAATTTCCGCATCACCCCGGACCCGGGTGTGATCGAGGTCAATGTGCAGCCGTCGGCGACTTGGGACGAGTTGGTCGAACGCACCGAATTTCTCTATGAAGAGGCGCGCCAGACCCGCCTGACCACCGAGAAATTCATGATCGACGGTCGTCACACCGGCACCGGCGGTGGTAACCATTTCGTTCTCGGTGGGGCGACGCCGGCGGACTCACCGTTTCTGCGCCGCCCGGATCTGCTGCGCAGCCTAATCAGTTACTGGCACAACCATCCATCGTTGTCGTATCTGTTTTCCGGCTTGTTCATTGGCCCGACGTCTCAGGCGCCGCGTGTCGATGAGGCGCGTAATGATGCTTTATATGAACTGGAAATCGCTTTTGCGCAGATGCCGGAGCCGGGCGAGGAATGCGCGCCGTGGCTGGTTGATCGACTGCTGCGCAACCTGCTGATCGACGTCACCGGCAATACGCACCGTGCCGAGTTCTGCATCGACAAACTGTATTCACCGGACGGCGCCACCGGGCGTCTCGGCTTGCTTGAGCTGCGTGCCTTTGAAATGCCGCCCCATGCGCGCATGAGCCTGGCCCAGCAGTTGTTGCTGCGGGCGCTGGTCGCGCGTTTCTGGCGCGAACCTTATGCGCCGCCGAAACTGGCGCGCTGGGGCACTGAACTGCACGACCGTTTCCTGCTGCCGCACTTTATCGAACAGGATTTCGCCGATGTCATCGTCGAACTGAACAACGCCGGTTATCCGCTGCGCGCGGAATGGTTCGCAGCGCATCTGGAGTTTCGTTTTCCCAAGGTCGGCGATTACGCCGTCAACGGCATCGAACTGGAGCTGCGTCAGGCGCTGGAACCGTGGCATGTCCTGGGCGAGGAGGGCGCGGCTGGCGGCACGGTGCGTTATGTCGACTCATCGCTGGAGCGTTTGCAGGTCAAGCTCAAAGGCCTGCCGCCGCAGCGCTATATGCTGACCTGTAACGGCATCGCCGTGCCGTTGCATCCGACCGGACGGGTTGGCGAGTTTGTCGCGGGTGTGCGTTACCGCGCATGGCAGCCGGCCAACTGCTTGCAACCGACCATCCCCGTGCACGCACCGCTGGTGTTCGACCTGCTCGACACCTGGATGGGCCGCTCGCTGGGCGGTTGTCAGTACCACGTCGCGCATCCGGGCGGGCGCAATTACGAGACGTTGCCGGTCAATGCCAACGAAGCCGAGAGCCGGCGGATGGCGCGATTCTTCCGCGTCGGACACACGCCGGGGAAACTTCCTGTACCGAATATAGAAATCAGTGACGAGCTACCGATGACAATCGATTTGCGACGTTTCTAAGGCCTACGCGACACGCGGATTTTTCGTATATCCGCGCGTCATGTGGCTGCGTTAGTCTGACCGTTCCTTGCTGTCTGCCGAGCTTTCCATGCCTGACCTGCTAGACCGCTACCCGCTTACGGCGGGCACTTATCACGAACTGCTCGACGGCAGTGGCGCGGTGCGCCCGCACTGGCGGCGTTTGTTCGATCAGTTGCAGCGCAGCACGCCGGCGCAACTGGTGCAGCGTCAGGCACTGCTGGCGCGGCAGATTCAGGAAAACGGCGTCACCTATAACGTCTATGCCGATCCCAAGGGCGCTGATCGGCCGTGGGAGCTGGATCTGCTGCCCCACGTGATTGCTGCGGATGAATGGCAGCAACTGTCGGCAGGTATCGCCCAGCGTGCGCGACTGCTCAATGCGGTGCTGGCCGATTTGTATGGGCCGCAGCGGCTGATCTGCGAAGGCTTGTTGCCGGCAGAGCTGGTGTTCGGCCACAACAATTTTCTCTGGCCGTGTCAGCATGTCGCGCTGCCGGAAGAGACGTTTCTGCACCTGTACGCCGTGGATCTGGCGCGTACACCGGACGGGCGCTGGTGGGTCACCGCCGATCGTACGCAAGCGCCATCCGGCGCCGGCTATGCCTTGGAAAACCGCACCATCGTGTCGCGCGCCTTTCCCGAGTTGTACCGGGATCTGAAGGTGCAGCATCTGGCCGGCTTCTTCCGCACATTGCAGGAAACCCTCGCGCGACAAGCGCCCAGTGACGATGACGCGCCGCTGGTGGTGTTGCTCACGCCGGGGCGCTTCAATGAAAGCTATTTCGAACATTTGTATCTGGCTCGGCAACTTGGTTATCCGCTGGTCGAGGGCGGTGACCTGACGGTGCGCGACGCCACGGTCTACCTGAAAACCCTCAGTGGTTTGCGTCGGGTGCATGCGATCATGCGCCGGCTCGATGATGATTTCTGCGATCCGCTGGAGTTGCGCACGGACTCGGCACTCGGCGTTCCCGGGTTGCTTGAGGCAGTACGCCAAGGGCGCGTTCTGGTCGCCAATGCGCTGGGTAGCGGCGTGCTGGAGTCGCCGGGATTGCTGGGCTTTCTGCCGAAGATCAACCAATACCTGTTTGGCGAAGAACTGATTTTGCCGTCGATCGCGACGTGGTGGTGCGGTGAGGCGCCGGTGTTGGCCCAAGCCCTGGAAAAACTGCCCGAACTGCTGATCAAACCAGCATTTCCTTCGCAGAGCTTCGCGCCGGTCTTTGGCCGTGATCTGAGTGAAAAACAGCGTCAGGCGCTTGCCGAGCGCATGCAGGCGCGTCCTTATGCTTATGTGGCGCAAGAATTGGCTCAACTGTCCCAGGCACCGATCTGGCAGGCGGAAAATGGTCAACTGCAACCACGGGCGATCGGCATGCGCATGTACGCCGTGGCGGGTGCTGACGGTTATCGCGTGCTGCCCGGTGGTCTGACCCGGGTGGCCGCCGAGGCTGATGCCGAAGTAGTGTCGATGCAGCGCGGTGGGGCGAGCAAAGACACTTGGATACTCGGTGATCGTCCGCCCAGTGGCGAGCAGTGGAAGAGTCAGCGTAGCGTTGGGGTCCATGATCTGGTACGGCGCGACCCGTATCTGCCCTCACGGGTGGTGGAGAACCTGTTCTGGTTCGGCCGATACTGCGAGCGCTGTGATGACAGTGCGCGGTTGCTGCGCATCATGCTCGCGCGGTATGTCGACGGCGACGACCCGCAAGCGTTGCAGGCGGCGGTCGATCTCGGTGAGCGGTTGACGTTGTTGCCGGATGAAGGAGAACTTCCCGAGCGCTTGCTCGCTGCATTGCTCGGTGAAGACTGGTCGTTCAGCCTGCGCGCCAACTTGCAGCGTTTGCAGTGGGCGGCCTCGCAGGTGCGTGGCAAGCTTTCGCGGGAGAACTGGCAGGCGCTGGTGGAGTTGCAGCGCGAAGCGATGGAACTGGATACCGACGAACCCGACTTTGGCGAACTGCTGGACTTCCTCAACCGGCTGGTGATGTCGCTGGCGGCGCTTTCCGGGTTTGCCCTCGACGACATGACCCGCGACGAAGGCTGGCGCTTTCTGATGATCGGCCGGCGCATTGAGCGTCTGCAGTTTCTCAGCAGCAGTCTGGCGGCATTTCTGCGCGGCGCCGGGGCGTTCGATCAAGCGGGCCTCGAATGGCTGCTGGAACTGGGCAACAGCAGTATCACCTACCGTTCGCGTTATCTGGCCGTGGCGCAATTGATTCCGGTGCTCGACCTGTTGTTGCTGGACGAGCAGAACCCGCACGCGGTGTTGTTTCAGTTGAAACTGGTGACCCGCACCTTGAAACGTTTGAACGATGATTTCGCGGCGCCGCGGGAAGCGGCATTGTCGCAACTGGTCGAGCGTCTGGCGCGGTTTGATCTGGGATGTCTGGAGAATCCGCTGTTCGGGGAATCCAGCGTACGAGCCGCTCTGAATGGTCTGGCGGATCTGCTGCAGGACATTGCCGAGGCCAGCGGGCAGGTGTCGGATCGTCTGGCCCTGCGCCATTTCGCCCATGTCGATGATGTCAGCCAGCGCACGGTGTCCGTTTGATGAATGCTCGCTACCAGATCCTCCACGACACCTGTTACCACTACGACAGTCCGGTGTCCCTGGCGCAGCAACTGGCGCACTTGTGGCCGCGTGAATGTGCCTGGCAGCGTTGCACCGAACAGCAATTGCTGATCAGCCCGGACCCGACAGCCCGCCGTGATGAACTCGACGTGTTTGGCAATCCGCTGACCCGGCTGGCCTTCGAACGGCCTCACGATGAATTGCAGGTCAATGCTCGGCTGACTGTTGAGGTGCTGGCGCGGCCGGTGCTGGACTTCAGTCAGTCGCCCGCCTGGGAGCTGACCCGCGATGCGCTGACCTACAGTAGTCAACCGCTTTCCGCTGAGTTGCTCGAAGCTTGTCGCTACCGGTTCCAGTCCCCTTACGTGCATTTGAAAAGCAGCTTCGTCGAGTTTTCGCAAAGTTGTTTTCCGCCGGGCAGGCCGTTGCTGCTGGGTGTGCAGGACTTGATGCAGAAGATCTTCAGTGAATTCACCTTTGATGCCGAGGCGACCCAGGTGGCGACACCGCTGGTGGAAGTGCTGGAACGGCGGCGCGGGGTCTGTCAGGACTTCGCTCACCTGATGCTGGCGTGCGTGCGCTCGCGAGGGCTGGCAGCGCGTTATATCAGCGGCTATCTGCTGACCCAGCCACCGCCGGGGCAACCACGCCTGATCGGCGCTGATGCGTCGCACGCCTGGGTGTCGGTGTTTTGTCCGGTGCTGGGCTGGGTGGATTTCGATCCGACCAACAATGTGCAGCCGGCGCAGGAACACATCACGCTGGCGTGGGGGAGGGATTTTTCCGATGTGTCACCGTTGCGCGGGGTGATTCTGGGCGGCGGCAATCATGACCCGGAAGTGCGCGTCACCGTGATGCCCCTGGATTAACGACGATGAAACTGTAGGAGTGAGCCTGCTCGCGATAGCGGTGTGTCAGCAGCAAATATTTACACTGATACACCGCTTTCGCGAGCAGGCTCGCTCCCACAGGGGATTTTGGTGTATTGGGGAGGGGAAGGGCTGTGAGGGCCGGCAGTGGAACCGCCAGCCCCGTCACAAATCCGCAGGGTCTGATTCGATGATCAAACCCGGTGGGGTTCAGGCGTCGGGCGCCTGATCTTTCGGTGTTTCAGTCGCTTCGGTTGCATCAACATCATCTTGCGTCGCCACTTCACCGTCAGGGTTCAGTGCCGCTTCCTCAGCGGTTTGTTTCTTGCGCTGAAGCTTTTCCTCTTTCTTCTGTTCCTTTGCCAGGTCTCGTTGACGTTTGGCGAAGGAGTAATTGGGTTTGGCCATGGGCGATCCTCTTGGGTCGAAGGTGAGGTTGAGCGGCGCATATTCTGCCTTGTATCGGTGCCTCGTGGTTAGCCGGGTTTTTGGTCGACCCATTTTGGCGTGACGGTCGGCTTCCAGTTATCCAGGGCATCGAGCAGCGTTTGCGCTGATTCACTCACTTGCAGCATGTCACGGTGTGGCGCGCGAACGAAGCCTTCGCCGACGATATGGTCAAGAAATGCGGTGAGTTTGCTGTAGAAACCGTTCACTTCCAGCAAACCCAACGGCTTGCCGTGGTAGCCGAGCTGGCCCCAGGTCCAGACTTCGAATAGTTCTTCCAGCGTGCCGAGGCCGCCGGGCAGGGCGATGAAGGCGTCGCTCAGCTCGGCCATGCGTGCCTTGCGCGCGTGCATGCCGTCGACCACTTCCAGGCGCGTCAGGCTCTTATGGCCGATTTCCTTGTCCATCAGGCTCTGCGGGATGATCCCGATGACTTCACCGCCAGCAGCCAGCGCGGCATCGGCGACAATTCCCATCAAACCCACGGCGCCACCGCCGTAGACCAGGGTCAATTTACGTTCGGCCAAGGCCCGGCCAAGGGCGACGGCGGCTTCGGTGTAGGCCGGAACAGTGCCGGCGTTGGCACCGCAAAATACACACACGGATTTCAGAGACATGCCTTCCTCCTGGGTCAATCCGTCACAGGGTAATGGCTGGCAAGCCTCGATCCAAGGCCTAAACTTCGCGTTCAGGAGATTCAAAGGTACCGCTGGCGCCACAGGCGTAGGCAGCGAGCAAACTGCACAACAGACCGTTAAAGAACATGATAGGCACTCCGTCTCAGTAGATGCGCCGATCTTACGGCCGGCCGTTGCATCTGGCCGTTAGATTGTTTCGATGAATGTCATAGCCTGAAAGTTGTATACAATTTTTGACTCAAGTCATAGGAACTTGCGAAGATTTCAGGCAGTCTTTCCATCATTCGTGTTTTTGTTAACCCTGCCTTGGAGATTCACCATGTTTTCCAAAGTTGTTGCGGTATCCCTGCTGGCGTTGGCCAGCAGCCAATTGATGGCTGCTGAGTGCAAAACCACCGTTGACTCCACCGATCAGATGTCCTTCAGCACCAAAGCCATCGAAATCGACAAGAGCTGCAAGACTTTCACTATCGAACTGACTCACTCCGGCAACCTGCCGAAGAACGTCATGGGCCATAACCTGGTGATCAGCAAAGAAGCTGACATGCAGCCGATCGCCACCGCTGGCCTGGCCGCCGGTATCGACAAGAACTACCTGCCGGAAGGTGACGCACGCATCATCGCTCACACCAAGATCATCGGCGCCAAGGAAACCGATTCGCTGACCTTTGACGTAGCGAAGATTGCTGATGGCGGCTACGGCTTCTTCTGCTCGTTCCCTGGCCACATCTCGATGATGAAAGGCACGATTACTGTCAAGTAATCAGGACCACCGCGTTATCGTTCTTCGCCAGCAGGCTCGCTCCCACAGGTTTGCGCCGTCAATGTGGGAGCGAGCCTACTCGCGAAGGGGCCATCTGCATCAACTGATGTCTGGGCCAAAGAAAAGCCCGCTGAGGATCACTCCTCAGCGGGCTTTTTCATTCCATCAGCGCTTACGGCGCAAACGGCATCACGCGCTTGTGATGGGTCTTGTTGTAGGTCGCAACGATGATGTCGAACGCTTCCTGACGCACCGGTTCGCCGTGCAGGAACGCATCGATCTCGGCATACGTCACGCCATGCGAAGCCTCATCAGGTTTGCCCGGCGACAAATCCTCAAGGTCCGCCGTGGGCACTTTCTCGACCAGCGACTCCGGCGCACCAAAGCTGCGCGCAATCGCACGAACCTGATTTTTCACCAGACCACTGAGCGGTGCCAGATCACAGGCACCGTCACCGAACTTGGTGAAGAAACCCATCACCGCTTCCGCCGCATGATCGGTACCGATCACCAGACCGTGCGCCGCGCCGGCGATGGTGTACTGAGCAACCATGCGCATCCGCGCCTTGGTGTTGCCCAGTACGAAATCCACCGACACCGCGTGCTTGCCTTCAAACGCCGCCACTTCACTGGCCAGCGACTTCACCGCCGGGCCGATATTTACGGTATGGCGCTCGTCCGGCGCGATGAAATCCACCGAGGCCTGGGCGTCGTGTTCGTCAAACTGGGTTTCGTAAGGCAGACGCACGGCGATGAATTTGTAGCTGTTGTCGCCGGTCTGGTCACGCAACTCGCGCATCGCCCGCTGGGCCAGCAGGCCGGCGGTCAACGAATCGACGCCGCCACTGATGCCCAGCACCAGCGTCTTGAGCCCGGAATTGACCAGGCAATCCTGAATAAAGGTGATGCGCCGGGCGACTTCGGCCTGCAGGGCCTTGTGGTCGGCGAACGGCGGTTGCACCTTGAGCTGTTCAGCAATCTCACGCTGTACGGCTTGCATGAATTCACTCCTTGCTAGATAGACTGGAATCGGCAGGAACCTGGAAAACGTGCCGCAAATAGGCGACAAAATTCGGGTCTTTACAGTGGGTCTTGCCTGGCTCGTCGGAGATCTTTGCCACCGGTTGGCCGTTGCAGGCGGTCATTTTAAGCACGATGCTCATCGGTTCGACACCCGGAATGTCACAGGTGAGGTTGGTACCGATGCCGAAGCTGACGTTGATCCGCCCGTGCAGCGCACGGAAGATCTCCAGCGACTTGGGCAGGGTCAGGCTGTCGGAGAACACCAGGGTCTTGCTCATCGGATCGATGCCGAGTTTGTGATAGTGCGCGATGCATTTTTCGCCCCACGCCACAGGATCGCCGGAGTCATGGCGCAGGCCGTCAAACAGCTTGGCGAAGAACAGGTCGAAGTCGCCGAGGAACGCATCGGTGGTGATGCAATCGGTGAGCGCGATCCCGAGCAGGCCACGGTATTCGCGAACCCAGCAATCAAGCGCGGCGATCTGGCTGTCGATCAGCCGTGGACCGAGTTGCTGGTGCGCCATTATCCACTCGTGGGCCATGGTGCCCAGCGGTTTCATGTCCAGCTCGCGGGACAGGTGTACGTTGCTGGTGCCGACGAAACGCCCGGGGAAGTCGTGTTTGAGTACATTCACCACTTCAGCCTGCACGCCATACGAAAAGCGGCGGCGGGTGCCGAAATCGGCGACCTGCAGTTGCGACAACTCGTCGGCCGAGGCGTTGGCGGTCAGCCAGTCGAACTTGCGATAGAGCTGTTCGCGCGCTTGTTCCAGCACTGTTTCGCGGTAGCGATAGCGGTTGCGCACTTCGCTGACGATCGCCAGCAGCGGCACTTCGTAGAGAATCACATGCAGCCACGGCCCGCGCAGACGGATGAACAGCTCGCCGTTTTCGATGCCGGTGTGCAGATACCGCAGGTTAAAGCGGAACAGCCCGAGAAAGCGCAGGAAGTCCGGCTTGAGGAAACTGATGCGCTCGAGAAAGCTCAGTTGATCGGCGCTCAGGCTCAGTTCGGCCAGACGCTCGATCTGAAAACGGATCTCGGCCAGATACGGGCGCAGATCTTCGCTATTACGGCAACGAAACTCCCATTCGACTTCGACGTTGGGATAGTTGTGCAGCACCGCCTGCATCATCGTCAGCTTGTAGAAGTCGGTGTCGAGCAGGTTCTGCACGATGCGATCGGCAAACACGCTCTCGCTCATAACGGGGTCTCCAGGTGCGCCGCGCCTGTGCGCGGTCTCATTCGATGGCGCTAGTGGCGCATATCAGGGACGAAGATTGCCAGCAATTTTTTAGATCACCGCAGAACCCTTGTGGGAGCGAGCCTGCTCGCGAAGGCGTCATTTCAGTCGAAATGGGTATTGAATGTGCCGGCCTCTTCGCGAGCAGGCTCGCTCCCACATTTTTCAATCGGATCAGTCATTCGGGCTATCGATCTGCTCCAGCATCCATTTCACGAAATCCCGTACCTTCGGCACTTCTGCCGCATGCTCCGGGTATGCCAGGTAATAGGCATCGGTGCTGGGCATGGCATGCTCAAAAGGAATGACCAGTTTGCCGTCGGCTAATTCCTCTTCCACCAGAAATCGCGGCAACAACGCCACACCGCAGCCAACCTGCGCGGCACGGATGCACATATAAAAGGTTTCGAAACGCGGCCCGTGATAGCTGTGTTCGGTCTGGTAACCCTGACTGTCGAACCAGTCGTGCCAGGCCTGCGGGCGCGAGGCATTTTGCAACAGGACCAGATCGGTGAGTTGCGTCGGATCAGTAAACGGCTTATCAGGCAGGCTACCCGGCGCGCACACCGGCACCAACTCTTCGCCGAACAACTTCAGGCATTCAGTGCCGGGCCGTGAACCTTGGCCGAAGTAGAACGCCAGATCGCTGCGCCCTTGCAGCAGATCATCCGCTTCCTGCTCGTTGCACAAGTCCAGATGAATCGACGGATGGCGTAGCCGCCAGCCTTTCAGGCGCGGCACCAGCCAGCGCGCGCCGAAGGTCGAGGGCGTCGAGACGCGCAGGACTTCGGTCTCGCCGCCGTAGGAACGCAGGTAATGCGTCGACATCTCCACTTGTGTGAGGATTTTTCGTACTTCAACCAAGTACAAATCCCCTGCCGGGGTCATCTGCAAACGTCGACGCACGCGGCGAAACAATAAATGCTGCAACAGCTCTTCAAGCTGCGCGACCTGTTTGCTCACCGCACTCTGGGTCAGATTCAGTTCCTCAGCGGCGCGAGTGAAACTGAGGTGCCGGGTCACGGCCTCGAAACACTGCAGGGCGGTGATCGAGGGCAAGTGGCGTTTGTTCAGCATGGCCGATCCTTTTCTTGTCTTTCTAGCGCAGCATGAATAAACGGAATGATATCTCGCGTAAAGGTCGTTTGTTGCCTTGCCATTGTGACGCTACAACTAAAGGCCTGCCCGGTCGCGAAAAAGCGTCCGCACACATTCAGTTTTTTGCTTGAGGAGTGACCCATGGTTGCCGCATTGCTTGATCGTCTTGGTGTGAACCCGGCCCTTTATCAGAACGGCAAAGTGCCGGTGCATTCGCCGATCGACGGCAGCCGCATTGCCGCCGTGAACTGGGAAGGCCCGGCCGAAGTCGAGCAGCACATCAGTCGCGCAGATCATGCGTTCGAGCAGTGGCGCAAGGTGCCGGCTCCGCGTCGTGGCGAGCTGGTGCGTCAATTCGGTGAAGTACTGCGCGAATACAAGGCTGATCTCGGCGAACTGGTTTCCTGGGAGGCGGGCAAGATCACTCAGGAAGGCTTGGGTGAAGTGCAGGAGATGATCGACATCTGCGATTTTGCCGTCGGCCTGTCCCGCCAGCTGTACGGTTTGACCATTGCCTCCGAGCGTCCGGGCCACCATATGCGTGAAACCTGGCATCCGCTGGGCGTGGTCGGGGTGATCAGCGCGTTCAACTTCCCGGTTGCGGTGTGGGCATGGAACACCACGCTGGCACTGGTTTGCGGCAACCCGGTGGTGTGGAAACCATCGGAGAAAACCCCGCTGACCGCACTGGCCTGCCAGGCATTGTTCGACCGCGTGGTGAAGAATTTTACCGATGCGCCAGCGAACCTTTGCCAAGTGATCATCGGTGGTCGCGATGCCGGCGAAGCGCTGGTCGATGACCCGCGTGTCGCACTGATCAGCGCCACCGGCAGCACGCGCATGGGCCGTGAAGTCGCGCCGAAAGTCGCCGCGCGTTTCGCCCGCAGCATTCTGGAACTGGGCGGTAACAACGCGATGATCCTCGGCCCGAGCGCCGATCTGGACATGGCGGTACGGGCGATTCTGTTCAGCGCCGTCGGTACTGCCGGGCAGCGTTGCACCACCCTGCGTCGACTGATTGCCCACGAATCTGTGAAAGAAGAAATCGTTACTCGCCTCAAAGCTGCGTACTCGAAAGTGCGCATCGGCAATCCGCTGGAAGGCAATCTGGTCGGCCCGCTGATCGACAAGCACAGCTTCGAAAACATGCAGGACGCGCTGGAGCAGGCGTTGAGCGAGGGCGGTCGTGTGTTCGGCGGCAAGCGTCAGCTTGAGGATCAATTCCCCAACGCCTACTACGTTTCGCCGGCGATCGTTGAAATGCCCGAGCAAAGTGATGTGGTTTGCAGTGAGACCTTCGCACCGATTCTTTATGTAGTCGGCTACAGCGATTTCCAGGAAGCGCTGCGCCTGAACAACGCGGTGCCACAAGGTTTGTCGTCGTGCATCTTCACCACCGATGTGCGCGAGGCCGAGCAGTTCATGTCGGCAGTCGGTAGCGACTGCGGCATCGCCAACGTCAACATCGGCCCGAGCGGTGCCGAAATTGGCGGCGCGTTTGGTGGCGAGAAAGAGACCGGTGGCGGGCGTGAGTCCGGCTCGGACGCGTGGCGCGCCTATATGCGCCGGCAGACCAACACCGTGAACTACTCGCTGGAGTTGCCGCTGGCGCAGGGCATCACATTCGACTGACAGGTGGAGATCCCTCCTTGTGGGAGCGAGCCTGCTCGCGAATACGGTGGGTCAGTCGACATTGATGTTGGCTGATACGCCCCTTTCGCGAGCAGGCTCGCTCCCACAGGATCAGCACTGTGTTTGGCAGGTTTCTGTTGGAGTCTGGCAATGCCGTTACGCGAAGAATGTCTGTGGGAAAAGCTCACGCCACAAAGGCCGGATAAAACCGCGCTCAAAGGCGAAGTCAAAGTCGATGTCTGCGTGATCGGCGCCGGGTTCACCGGGTTGTCGGCGGCGCTGCATCTGTTGGAAAAAGGCAAAAGCGTCTGCGTGCTGGAGGCTCATCGCGCGGGGCACGGTGGTTCCGGGCGTAACGTCGGACTGGTCAACGCCGGCATGTGGATCCCGCCGGACGAGATCGAAGCCGGTTTCGGCGAAGCGGTGGGCAGCCAGCTCAATCGCATGCTCGGGGGCGCACCGGCGCTGGTGTTCAGCCTTGTGGACAAGTACAACATCGATTGCCAGTTGCGCCGCGAAGGCACGTTGCACATGGCGCACAACGCCAAGGGCGAGGCGGATTTGCGCAGCCGCGAGCAACAATGGAAACGTCGCGGCGCACCGGTTGAACTGCTGACCGGCAAGGCCTGCGAGCAAGCCACCGGCACGCAAAAGATTGCCGCGGCTTTGCTCGATCGCCGCGCCGGCACGCTCAACCCGATGGCTTATGTCACCGGGCTGGCCAACGCGGTGAGCGGTCTCGGCGGGCAAATGTTTGATCATTCGCCGGTCACTCGCCTTGAGCGTCAGGGCGCGAAGTGGTCGGTGCAGACCGAACACGGTTCAGTGCTGGCCGAGCAAGTGGTCATCGCCTCCAACGCCTACACCGAGGGCGACTGGACCGAACTCAAGCGCAACTTCTTCCCCGGTTACTACTATCAGGTCGCTTCGGTGCCGCTGACCGAGGACGCCGCGCAGGAAATTCTCCCGGGCGGGCAGGGTTCATGGGATACGCGGCAGGTGCTGAGCAGCATCCGCCGTGACAAAGAAGGGCGGTTGTTGCTCGGCAGCCTGGGCAACGGCAATCAAAAACCGACCTGGTTTCTCAAGGCCTGGGCCGATCGCGTGCAGCAGCATTATTTCCCCAATCTGAAACCGGTCGAGTGGGAATGCACCTGGACCGGGCGTATAGCTTTTACGCCAGATCACCTCATGCGCCTGTTCGAGCCGGCGCCGGGGCTGGTGGCCGTCACCGGTTACAACGGCCGTGGCGTCACCACCGGCACCGTGGTCGGCAAGGCTTTCGCTGATTACCTGTGTAACGGAAATCCTCAAGCGCTGCCGATTCCCTTCGCACCGATGCAGCCCCTGACCGGTGTGGGCTTGCGCAGTTGCCTGTACGAGGCCGGGTTCTCGCTGTATCACGCGGGCCAGTGCCTGCGCATTGTGATTTGAGTGTTGAAATATGTTGCCGGACGCGGCGCTTTTTCACGTAGCGACTAGCCTGTAATGGTGCGGGTTGTAGCAGTCCCGCACCAGCAGTGTGCAGTTCGGTGACGCGGGTTGTTACAGGCTGGTTGCACGTCGTTTGGCGCCGCGGTTGCAATGATGGCGCGTGCGGGTTGCGCCTGAAAAAATAAATGGTTTCACCTTCCGCGGTTTAGACGGTTGCACGCCCAATGAAAATGGGAACGAAACAGTCGAAATAACAAGAAAGCAGCGACTTTTTGAAGAATAAAAAACCGATGGCACGGCCCTTGCTCAGAGCAATCAGTGAAGTGAAGTCGCAGTGCCAACTAAAAAAAACCTTGGAGCACCACCTCATGTCCCAGACGTTTTACAAGAAAGGCTTTCTGGCCCTCGCAGTGGCTACTGCGTTGGGTGTTTCTGCGTTTGCTCAAGCTGATGTGAAAATCGGTGTAGCGGGTCCAATGACGGGCGCCAACGCGGCATTTGGCGAGCAGTACATGAAGGGTGCACAGGCAGCGGCTGACGCAGTCAACGCGGCAGGCGGCGTCAACGGGGAGAAAATCGTACTGGTCAAAGGCGATGACGCCTGCGAACCGAAGCAGGCCGTGACGGTCGCCAAGGACCTCACCAACCAGAAAGTCGCCGGCGTGGTCGGTCATTTCTGCTCCTCTTCGACCATTCCAGCGTCGGAAATCTACGACGAAGCCGGGATCATCGCGATCACCCCGGGCTCGACCAACCCACAAGTCACCGAGCGTGGCCTCAGCGCCATGTTCCGTATGTGCGGGCGTGACGACCAGCAAGGCATTGTGGCCGGCGACTACATCGTCGACGTGCTCAAGGGCAAGAAAGTCGTCGTACTGCACGACAAAGACACCTACGGCCAAGGCCTGGCGGATGCCACCAAAGCCCAACTGGTCAAGCGCGGCGTGACGCCTGTGTTGTACGAAGGCCTGACCCGTGGCGAAAAAGACTTCAGCACTATCGTTACCAAGATCCGTGGCGCTGGCGCCGACGTCGTCTACTTCGGCGGTCTGCACCCGGAAGCCGGCCCGCTGGTTCGCCAACTGCGTGAACAAGGCCTGAAAGACGTCAAGTTCATGTCCGATGACGGCATCGTGACTGACGAGCTGGTGACCACCGCCGGTGGCCCGCAATTCACCGATGGCGTGCTGATGACCTTCGGCGCCGACCCGCGTCTGTTGCCAGAGAGCAAGACCGTAGTGGACGCTTTCCGCAAGGCCGGTACCGAGCCTGAAGGCTACACCCTGTACGCCTACGCTTCGGTGCAAACCCTGGCTGCCGCGTTCAACGGCGCCAAGTCCAACAAGGGCGAAGAGGCTGCGGCCTGGCTGAAGAAAAATCCGGTGAAAACCGTGATGGGTGAAAAAACCTGGGACTCCAAGGGCGACCTGAAAGTCTCCGACTACGTGGTTTACCAGTGGGACAAGGACGGCAAATATCACCAGCTGGAAAAACAGAAGTAAGGGCTGACGCGACCCTTTGAACTCCGCAAAGCCCTGTGGGAGCGGGCTTGCCCGCGATGACGGCCTGACAGTCGACAACTGTGTTGAATGTTCTACCGCTATCGCTGGCAAGCCAGCTCCCACAAGGTCCTGTGGTGATCGAACCGTTCGCGCTCTGACATTGCTCCGACGTAAATCTGTATTTTTCCTAGAAGAACCGCACTCCACAGGTGTGCAGGTTCTCACTGCGTGAGATTGCGTTATGGATGGTATTTTCCTGCAGCAACTGGTCAACGGCCTGACCCTCGGGTCGGTCTATGGCCTGATCGCCATCGGCTACACAATGGTCTACGGCATCATCGGCATGATCAACTTCGCCCACGGCGAGGTTTACATGATTTCTGCTTACCTGGCGGCAATCAGTCTGGCTCTGCTGGCGTACTTCGGTATCGAATCTTTCCCACTGCTGATGCTCGGCACGCTGATCTTCACCATCGTCGTCACGGCGGTGTATGGCTGGGTCATCGAGCGTGTCGCTTACAAACCCCTGCGCAACTCCACCCGCCTGGCACCGTTGATCAGCGCCATCGGTATCTCGCTGATCCTGCAAAACTATGCACAGATCGCCCAGGGCGCCAAACAACAGGGCGTACCTACCCTGCTGAGCGGTGCGTGGCGTGTTGAAATCGGTACCGGCTTCGTGCAACTCACCTACACCAAAGTCTTCATTCTGGTGGCCGCATTCGTCGGCATGGGCCTGCTGACCTACGTCATCAAGTACACCAAGCTCGGACGCATGTGCCGTGCGACCCAGCAAGATCGCAAGATGGCTTCGATCCTCGGCATCAATACCGATCGGGTCATTTCCTATGTGTTCATCATCGGTGCAGCCATGGCGGCGCTGGCCGGCGTACTGATCACCATGAACTACGGCACTTTCGACTTCTATGCCGGCTTCATTATCGGCATCAAGGCGTTCACCGCTGCGGTGCTTGGCGGGATCGGTTCACTGCCTGGGGCAATGCTCGGCGGGATCATCCTCGGCATCTCCGAGTCGCTGTTCTCCGGCCTGGTCAACTCCGACTACAAAGACGTGTTCAGCTTCTCGCTGCTCGTACTTGTTCTGGTCTTCCGGCCGCAGGGCCTGTTGGGCCGTCCTCTTGTGTCGAAGGTGTAAGCGATGTCTTCAACCACTCAAAAATCCATCGATATCAAAAAAAGCCTGGTTGAGGCGATTCTTGCCGGCCTGATTGCCCTGATCGTTTTCGGTCCGATTGTCGGCGTCGTGCTCGAGGGTTACAGCTTCAACCTCGAACCGACCCGGGTGGCCTGGATCATCGGCATTGTCATGATCGGCCGCTTTGCCCTCAGCCTGTTCCTGCAAACGCCCAAGGGCCTGAAAATTCTCGACGGATTCGAGAGTACTGGCTCTGGGGTGCACGTGCTGCCTGCCGATCACAAATCCTCGCTGCGCTGGATCATCCCGCTGCTGATTGTGCTGGCCGTCATCGTGCCGTTTGTCTCCAACTCCTATCTGCTCGGCGTGGTCATCCTCGGCTTGATCTACGTGCTGCTGGGGCTGGGGCTGAACATCGTGGTCGGTCTGGCCGGTCTGCTCGACCTCGGTTACGTGGCGTTCTACGCCATCGGCGCCTACGGTCTGGCGCTCGGTTATCAGTACCTCGGCCTGGGCTTCTGGACGGTGTTGCCATTGGCGGCGATCACGGCCGGGCTGGCCGGCTGCATCCTCGGTTTCCCGGTGCTGCGCCTGCACGGCGACTACCTGGCAATCGTGACCCTGGGCTTCGGTGAAATCATTCGCCTGGTCCTCAACAACTGGTTGTCACTGACCGGCGGCCCGAACGGCATGCCGGCGCCATTGCCGACGTTCTTCGGTCTGGAGTTCGGTAAGCGGGCGAAGGATGGCGGGGTGCCGTTTCACGAGTTCTTCGGCATCGCCTACAACCCGGATGTGAAGTACTACTTCATCTACGCGGTGCTGTTCCTCGTGGTGTTGGCCGTGTTGTACATCAAGCATCGTCTGGTGAAAATGCCGGTCGGTCGCGCCTGGGAAGCCTTGCGTGAAGATGAAATCGCCTGCCGCTCGATGGGCCTCAACCACGTGTTGGTCAAGCTCTCGGCGTTCACCATCGGTGCATCGACCGCCGGTCTTGCCGGTGTGTTCTTCGCGACCTATCAAGGCTTCGTCAACCCGACCTCGTTCACCTTCTTCGAATCGGCGCTGATCCTCGCCATCGTCGTGCTCGGCGGTATGGGCTCGACCATCGGTGTGGTGATCGCCGCGTTCGTGCTGACGGTTGCTCCGGAATTGCTGCGCGGCTTCGCTGAATACCGCGTGCTGCTGTTCGGCATCCTGATGGTGTTGATGATGATCTGGCGACCACGCGGGCTGATCCGCATCAGCCGGACCGGGGTCACTCCACGCAAAGGTGCCATTCACTATGAGAGGACTGCGCCATGAGTGAAGTCGTACTCTCTGTTGAAAAACTGATGATGCATTTCGGTGGCATCAAGGCCTTGAGCGATGTCAGCCTGAAGGTCAAACGCAACTCGATCTTCGCCCTGATCGGCCCCAACGGTGCTGGCAAGACCACTGTGTTCAACTGCCTGACCGGGTTCTACAAGGCCTCGGGTGGCAAGATCGAACTCAACGTGCGCGGCCAGCAGACCAACGTCATCCAGTTGCTCGGCGAGTCGTTCAAACCGACCGACTTCGTTTCGCCGAAATCTTTCCTCAGCCGCATGTACTACAAAATGTTCGGCGGTACGCACTTGGTGAACCGGGCAGGCCTGGCGCGGACGTTCCAGAACATTCGCCTGTTCAAGGAAATGTCGGTACTGGAAAACCTGCTGGTGGCCCAGCACATGTGGGTCAACCGCAACATGCTGGCCGGCATCCTCAACACCAAGGGCTACCGCAAGGCCGAAAGTGACGCGCTGGATTGCGCGTTCTATTGGCTGGAAGTGGTCGATCTGGTGGACTGCGCCAACCGGCTCGCCGGTGAGCTTTCCTACGGCCAACAGCGTCGTCTGGAAATTGCCCGGGCCATGTGCACGCGGCCGCAGATCATCTGCCTCGACGAACCGGCCGCCGGCCTCAACCCTCAGGAAACCGAAGCGCTCAGCGCGATGATCCGGCTGCTGCGCGACGAGCACGATCTGACCGTGGTGCTGATCGAACACGACATGGGCATGGTTATGAGCATTTCCGACCACATCGTGGTGCTGGACCACGGCATCGTCATCGCCGAAGGCGGGCCTGAAGCGATCCGCAACGACCCGAAGGTGATCGCAGCCTATTTGGGCGCCGACGAAGAGGAGCTGGTATGACGCAACCGATCCTCGAACTCAAAGACCTCGACGTCTTCTATGGCCCGATCCAGGCCCTCAAAGGTGTTTCGCTGCAGATCAACGAAGGGGAAACCGTCAGCCTGATCGGCTCCAACGGTGCCGGCAAATCGACGTTGCTGATGTCGATCTTCGGCCAGCCACGGGCGGCAGGCGGGCAGATCCTTTATCAAGGCGTCGACATTACCCACAAGTCCTCGCACTACATCGCCTCCAACGGCATCGCGCAATCGCCGGAAGGGCGGCGAGTGTTCCCCGACATGACCGTCGAGGAAAACCTGCTGATGGGCACCATCCCGATTGGCGACAAGTACGCCAAAGAGGACATGCAGCGTATGTTTACGCTGTTTCCACGGCTGGAAGAGCGACGTAACCAACGGGCGATGACCATGTCTGGTGGTGAACAGCAAATGCTCGCCATTGCCCGTGCCTTGATGAGCCGACCAAAGTTGTTGCTGCTCGATGAGCCGAGCCTGGGCCTGGCGCCGATTGTGGTGAAGCAGATTTTCGCGACCCTGCGGGAATTGGCGAAAACCGGCATGACCATTTTCCTGGTTGAGCAGAACGCCAACCATGCGCTGAAGCTTTCGGACCGCGCATATGTGATGGTCAACGGCGAGATTCGCCTGACGGGCACGGGTAAAGAGTTGCTGGTGAATGAGGAAGTGCGTAACGCCTATCTGGGCGGGCACTGATTCCTCGACGTTATGCACAGCCCCGGCGACGCAAGTCCCGGGGCTTTTTCATTCCTCAAACATACCGCACGCCTGTGTAGGAGCTGCCGAAGGCTGCGATCTTTTGATGTTGTCTTTAAAGATCAGGAGATCGCAGCCTTCGGCAGCTCCTACAGGGAATTGATCAGTGATTTCAAGTGTTGCGTGGAATTGTGGAAAACAAATTCCCCAAGCTGCCAAAGCGCGACATATAGACGCTGCAAATGGCTGTTTTTCCACAGTTTTGACTTGTCCCCGGTTACTGTGGAGCTGGCTGTGAATAACGTGGGTGTATCTGGCTGGACGCCTTGTAAACCGTGGCTTGCAAGTGTGTGGTTGTTTTTTGATCAGGCGTTTTTGAGAGGGCTGAAGACGTCGTTGTCAATCTTTTTCTAGACATTGCCAATCGGCCGGTTCCAGGTGAACAAGGCTGTGGATAAGTCTGTGATTAAACTCTGGAAAGACCGCGCTGAGCGCCGTAATTACTGGCCTCGCGCAATCACTGTGCTAAACGTCCGTTCGTGCAAAATGCCATCTCCCGCACATCCGCCACTTCAGGGTCAAGCAAAAAACTTTCTATTTCGCCCGCAAAGCCTTGTGTGGCGCGGCTTTGCGCGTTTCCAGTTGCCCCCGGAAACTGTGGAAGGGACTGTGGATAACATGCGTGCACATGGCTACAGGCCACGGTCGCTATGGCGTTGGCATGTCTGGTTGTTTTTTGTACAGCTTGTGGGTGTTGCCCGTGAATGCGCGGGCGGGCATGCTGCCTGCTGATTTTCTATTCCAAGGGCTGCCCCGGCGGCCGAAGCAAGGAGAACACGATGTCCAACACCCTGTTTATCACCGGCGCGACTTCCGGATTTGGTGAAGCCTGTGCCCGCCGTTTTGCCGAGGCTGGCTGGAAACTGGTGCTGACCGGCCGTCGTGAAGAACGCCTCAATGCGTTGTGCGCCGAATTGTCGAAACAGACCGAAGTGCACGGTCTGGTGCTTGATGTGCGTGACCGCAAGGCCATGGAGGAGGCGATTGCCAATCTACCGCCGTCGTTCGCAAAGCTTCGCGGGTTGATCAACAACGCAGGTCTGGCGCTGGGCGTGGATCCGGCGCCGAAGTGCGATCTCGACGATTGGGACACCATGGTCGACACCAACGTCAAAGGCCTGATGTACGCCACCCGCTTGCTGCTGCCGCGCCTGATCGCCCATGGCCGTGGCGCCGGCATCGTCAACCTTGGCTCCATTGCTGGCAACTATCCGTATCCGGGCAGCCACGTGTATGGCGCGACCAAGGCGTTCGTTAAACAGTTCTCGCTGAACCTGCGTTGCGACTTGCAAGGCACGGGCGTGCGGGTCAGTAACATTGAGCCGGGGCTGTGCGAGAGCGAGTTCTCGCTGGTGCGTTTTGCCGGCGATCAGGAGCGTTACAACGCGACCTACGCTGGTGCCGAGCCGATCCAGCCGCAGGACATTGCCGAGACGATTTTCTGGGTGATGAACGCGCCGGCGCACATCAACATCAACAGTCTGGAATTGATGCCGGTGAGCCAGACCTGGGCGGGTTTTGCCATTGAGCGTAACAAGGCCTGACACCGCGTCACGGCCAATCGCTGGCAAGCCAGCTCCCACAGGGTTATCGGTGCACACGAATCTTGTGAGCGACTCGGTACTTGTGGGAGCTGGCTTGCCAGCGATGAGGCCAGCACAGGCAATAAATCCCGATAAGGTAAACTCCCCTCGCAACAACCCAACCGCACCCCGCGGTTTTCAAGGTTTTTCGAGGAGTCAAAGTGAGTAACCGAGGTGAGCAGGCACTGCTCAAACAATCGACCATTCTGATGTTGGCTGTGGCGATTGCCGGGATCGTCACCGGTTTTGTTTCAGGTTCCCAATCCATCCTGTTTGATGGTTTTTTCTCGCTGATCGCAACCTTCATCAAAGTCCTGATGCTGATCACTGCCAAGCTGATCGCCAAGCAAAGCAACCACCGTTTCCAGTTCGGTTTCTGGCATCTGGAGCCGATGGTGCTGCTGATCGAAGGCAGTTTCCTGATGCTGATCGCGATCTACGCGTTTCTCAACGGCGTGTTCGGCATCATCAACGGTGGCCGCGACATCGAGTTAGGACTGGTGATCATTTATGCCGCGGTGTTTACCGTTGTCGAGTTCGCCTACTTCTTCTACGTTCGGCACCGTAATCGCAAGCTCAAATCCAGTCTGATCCAGTTCGACAACATCAGTTGGTTGGTGGACGCGATGCTGTCCGTGGGCCTTTTGATCAGTTTC
Organism: Pseudomonas sp. Irchel s3h9; assembly: GCF_900187475.1. Lineage (NCBI taxonomy): Bacteria > Pseudomonadati > Pseudomonadota > Gammaproteobacteria > Pseudomonadales > Pseudomonadaceae > Pseudomonas > Pseudomonas sp. Irchel s3h9. The sequence continues at coordinate 519,314 of NZ_FYDH01000001.1, forward strand.
CTCGCGGCGCTGCTGCTCAAGTCCCAAGGCTATGGGCAGTGGGCGGTGTATGTCGACCCGCTGATCCTGATCGTGCTGGCCCTGACCATGTTGCCGCCGGCGTTCAAGATCCTTGGCCCGGCCTTACGCGATGTGCTGGGGATCGCGCCGGACACGCTGGATGATCAGGTGCGACAGGTGATGGACGCGGCGAAAATCGAGCATGGTTTCGACGATTACGTGTCGTACGTGCAGAAGCACGGGCGGGCGCGGTTTATCGAGATTCATGTGGTGTTGCCGGCGGATTATGCGCTGAGCAATGTCGGACAGCTGGATGCGTTGCGCGAAGAGATCTCGGCGAAGCTGGGCAAGCCGGATGCGGCGCGCTGGTTGACCATCAGCTTTACCGGTGACAAGAAGTGGATCGCATAGCGACCTTATAACGGCCATTCGCGAACAGGCTCGCTCCTACATTTGGAATGCGTTCCTCTGTAGGAGTGAGCCTGCTCGCGATAGCCATTTATCCGTCAGCGCAGATATTCAGCCAGGCCGCTATAGCAAGTCGCCAAGTGATACGGCGTAGTTGAAGGCATGTCCTTACGGCTCACCTCGCCCAACTCATCCCGGCACTCATGCCAGCCACCGGCATGCAGAAACCGCTGCTGCAACGCCTGTAACTGGCGCAGCACCACCGCTTCACTGCCCTGACGCAAGGTCAGTGCGCGCAGATATTCCGCCTGCGCCCAGATCCGCTGGGTCGAGTCTCGCGGGCGTCCGTCCGTTTCCAGATCGAGCATCGCCCGTACTGCGCCGGATGGCTGCACCACACCGTATTGCTCGGTGAAGGCAAACGCCCGGTCAAGCGCCGCATGCAGTTTCGAACCACGCAATAACGGCGACGATTCGAGCAGGAAATACCATTCGAACTGATGCCCCGGCTCATACCAGTTATCCACAGCCCCGAGCGGTTTTTCCATCAACACGCCATATTGCGGATCGACGAACTGCTTGTGCATGGCTGTGCATAACTCCAGTAACGCTTTCTGCGTCTGGGCATCTTCGCGCACGGCAAGGGTGGCGAGGAATGCTTCGGCCAGGTGCATCAACGGGTTTTGCAGTGGACCGGTTTGCAGGGTGATCCAGTCGCGTTCCAGGCAGGCTTCGTACAGGCCATCGCCGGTGGCGAAGCGCCGGCCGATGATTTCCAGCGCCGCATTCAACGTCGACTCGACCAGCGGATCGCCGAATTTTGCCCAGTAATGCGCGCAGGCAAACAGGATAAAGGCGTGGGTGTAGAGATCCTTGCGCTGGTCCAGCGGTTTGCCTTGGGCGTCGATGCTGTAGAACCAGCCGCCATGCTCGGCATCATGAAAGTGCCGTTGCAAGGAGCGGAACAGTGCCGCTGCACGCACTTCAGCGTTATCCACAACCCCGATCAGACTGGAAAACAGATACAGCTGCCGTGCACAGGCCATCGCCCGATAGCGCTGCGGTGGCAGCGGCTGATGCGCGGCGTCCAGCGCCTCGTAGGGCAACGCCATGTCGGCGTTCCAGCCCGGGCCTTGCCAGAGCGGCACGATCACGTTGACGAAATGCTGCTGCACAGCGCCGAACAGGGCGGTCAATTCGGGCAGGGAGGTGGAGCAAGAAGCGTGGGGCATGGGCGGACGTCGTCACGGCTGGGGCGATTGCGCGACATGGTAGCAGAGCGGCGGCCGTTAGAGTCTTGGTGTCTGATCGGCCGTCATCGCTGGCAAGCCAGCTCCCACAGGTGATTGGGTAAGTCCACAATTGTGTGAACACCAAATATCCTTGTGGGAGCTGGCTTGCCAGCGATGAGGCCGGTACAGGCGATGGAGATTAGCCTGCCAGCAGCCAGGCGCCTGTTATTGCTGAGGCAGCACCTGCAAGGCGCACCAACGGTGCCGCAGCCTGAGGCAGGAAACGCACCACGCCATAACCCGCCGCATGCAGTGCAGCCGTCGCGGCCACAAAACCCGCCGCATACGCCCAAGGACTGCTCATGTCCGGCAGTTCCAAACCATGCGCCACGCCATGGAACAACGCAAACAGCGCCGTCGCCGCTACTGCCATGACCAACGGCGGCCGCACCGCCAGGGCCACTGCCAGACCCAGCGCCAGCACCGACGCGGCAATCCCGCTTTCCAGCGCTGGCAATTCCAGCCCTTCAAAACCGAGCATGCCGCCGATCAGCATGGTGCCGACAAACGTGCACGGCAGCGCCCAGCGCGCGGCGCCCTGCTGCTGCGCGGCCCACAAACCGACAGCTAGCATCGCCAGCAAATGGTCGAGGCCGCCAATCGGGTGACTGATGCCGGCGACCAGACCGCTGTCGCCATGCCCCGGGTGAGCGAAGGCTAATGCCGGAGTCAGCAGCAGCGCCACAGCGCCAAGAATGCGTTTGAGTGTCATGAATAAGCTTCCTTGTTGATAAGTGAATCAGGCTGCAGTCAGCAGGCCCTGGCGTTCGATGAAGGCGATGATTTGCTCAAGGCCCTGACCGGTTTTCTGGTTGCTGAAGACGAACGGCTTGCCGTTGCGCATGCGTTTTGTGTCGCTGTCCATCATCTCCAGCGAGGCGCCCACCAGTGGCGCCAGATCGATCTTGTTGATCACCAGCAGATCGGATTTGCAGATCCCCGGCCCGCCCTTGCGCGGCAATTTGTCGCCCGCTGAGACGTCGATCACGTAGATGGTCAGGTCGGACAGTTCCGGGCTGAAGGTCGCCGACAGGTTGTCGCCGCCGGATTCCACCAGAATCAGATCCAGTCCCGGAAAGCGCCGGTTCAGTTGATCCACCGCTTCCAGGTTGATCGAGGCGTCTTCGCGGATCGCGGTGTGCGGACAGCCACCGGTTTCCACGCCGATGATCCGCTCCGGTGCGAGGGCTTCGTTGCGCACGAGAAAATCGGCGTCTTCGCGGGTGTAGATATCGTTGGTGACCACGGCGAGGTTGTAGCGCTCGCGCAGGGCCAGGCACAGAGCCAGGGTCAACGCGGTTTTACCGGAACCGACCGGGCCGCCGATGCCGACGCGCAGGGGTTGTGTGTTCATGGTTGTTTCTCCTAAGAGCGGAAGAGGCGGCTGTACTGGCGCTCGTGGGCCATGCACGCCAGGGACAGGCCGAACGCGGCGCTGCCCATGTGGTCGGGATTGATTCGGCTCGCGTCCTGCTGCGCTTGTTGCAGCAGTGGCAGCAGTTCGCTGGTCAGGCGCTGGGCGGCTTGCTGGCCCAGCGGCAGGGTTTTCATCAGGACGGCGAGCTGGTTTTCCAGCCAGCTCCACAGCCACGCGGCGAGGGCGTCTTGCGGGCTGATGCCCCAGGCGCGCGCGGCCAGCGCCCAGCACAGGGCCAGATGCGGTTCGGGGCATTGATCGAGAAAGTCGCGGGCGTGCGTGTCGAGTTCCGGCAAACCATTGAGCAGTTGCTGTAACGAATAGCCCATCTGCCGGCTCTCCAGATGCAACTCGCGTGTCTCGCGGCTGGCCCGATGGCTTTCGCAGAGGCCCAGCAACTCCGCCCATTGTTCATCGGCGGCTGCCTGGCAATGGGCGAGCAGCAGTGGCGCCTCGAACCGGGCGAGGTTGAGCAGTAACTGATCGCTGATCCAGCGCCGGGCACTGTCCGGGTTGTTCACGCGGCCGTTATCCACGGCCATTTCCAGGCCTTGCGAGTAGCTGTAGCCGCCAATCGGCAATTGCGGACTGGCCAGGCGCAGCAGCGCCCAGGCCGGATTCACAGGCGTACGCCGAACTGATGGAGTTTCGGCGCGTAGTTGAAGTCTTCGTCGCCGTGTCGAGAATGGTGATGGCCGCCGCCATAAGCGCCGTGCTCGGGCTGGAATGGCGCTTCGATTGCTTCTACCTGCGCACCAAGCTGTTCGAGCATCGCCTTGAGCACGTAATCGTCGAGCAGACGCAGCCAGCCATCGCCGACTTGCAGGGCGACGTGGCGGTTACCCAGGTGATAGGCGGCGCGGGTCAGTTCGAAGGCGTTGGCGCAGGTGACGTGCAGCAATTGCTCGGGGCGGGCGCAGACGCGGACGATGCGGCCGTCTTCAGCTTGTAGGCATTCGCCGTCATATAGCGGCGGCTGACCGCGCTCCAAAAACAACCCGACGTCTTCGCCCTCGGCACTGAAACAGCGCAAACGGCTTTTGCTCCGCGCTTCGAAGGTCAGGTGCAACTCGGCGGCCCAGACGGGTTGAGGGTCGATTCTGCGGTGAATCACCAGCATCGGAAAGCTTCCAACTATGGACAATACTCAGGCTAGAGCAAGGGCCTTGCCAATCGGACGAGATGTAGGAAATCCCTGTCGGAGCGTAGTGGATGTTTCAAGATGTTGCGGGAATATGGAAGGTTTTGGTGCGTGAAGATTTTTTTATGCACCAAATGGAGGCTGACGCGGCGCACCTTTGTAGGAGTGAGCCTGCTCGCGATAGCAGTGTGTCAGTCAGCAACTATTTGACTGGTAGACCGCTATCGCGAGCAGGCTCACTCCTACAGGGGATTTGTGGTGTGGCGGGAAGAGGGGAGTTATTCGGTACTGCCCAGCCCTTGCCAGTGCTTGAGCCCAATAAAGATAAAGCGCAGTTGCTGGGTGATCTTCGCCTGCGGCGTCAGATGCTCCGGCAGGGCTTCGGCCGGCGGATCGATGATGTCGGGGAGGGTAGCGAAGACCGATTTGACGATCAGGTCAGCCATCACGCTCAAACCGGCGGCGTCCAGGTGCTGAAGCTTGGGCATCATCGTCAGGTCGGCCGCCAGGTCGGAGCTGATGTTCTCGCGCAACCGGCCGATTGCCTGACGCACCGGCAGCGAACCGCCGTACTGTTCACGGGCGAGAAACAGGAATTGCGAGCGATTGGCGCTGACCACGTCGAGGAAGATCCGCACCGAGGCATCGATGATGCCGCCCATGACGAATTCGTTGTGGCGCACCAGACGGATGGTTTCGCGGAAGGTCTGGCCGACTTCACTGACCAGCACCAGGCCGAGCTCATCCATATCGGCAAAATGCCGGTAGAAACCGGTGGGCACAATCCCGGCGGTTTTGGTCACTTCGCGCAGGCTCAGGCTGCCGAATCCTCGGCCGCTTTCCATGAGGTGGCGGGCAGCGTCCATCAAGGCGTTGCGGGTCTGTTGTTTCTGTTCGGCGCGGGGCAGCATCGCAGGGTGTGTTCTTTGGCAGGACAAGCGCCGCACTCTAGCAAATCGGCTTTGTCGGCGTCGAACGAGAGGACATGGAGCAGAAGATTTCACCGGCCAGAAAAGTCAAAAGCCCAATCCGGTGATTGGGCTTTTTTTCGAGGCCGCCATGGGCTTAGCTCAAGGCACTGTTGCGTTCGATCACACGGTCACCACCACCTTCGGCGAGTGCTTGACCCAGTGGGGTTTTATCGAAACCGTCGTCAGCCAGGGTCTGACCTTGTGGGGTGCGGTCGCTACCGTCGGAAGCCAGAGTCTGGCCTTGTGGGGTGCGGTCGCTGCCGTCGGAAGCCAGAGTCTGGCCTTGTGGGGTGCGGTCGCTGCCGTCGGAAGCCAGAGTTTGGCCTTGTGGAGTGCGGTCGCTGCCGTCGGAAGCCAGGGTCTGGCCTTGTGGGGTCTTGTCGTAGCCGTCCTGAACCAGGCCTTTCTCTTCCAGGCGATCACGGCCGCCTTCAGCCAGGGTCTGGCCTTGTGGGGTACGGTCCGAACCATCAGCTGCTACGGTCTGGCTGAATACCGAGTGGCTGGATTTCACTTGCGGGGTAGCCTGATCGGCAGCGGGCAGGGCGAAAGCAGTGCTGGCTAGCATCGACAGGGTAAGGCTGAGCAGTAATTGGCGTTTCATGATGGGTTGCTCCTTGGGAGGGCGATAAAGTGGGTACGAGGGCAATGCTACTCTCGATAAGTCGATATAAAAGTTCATAAACGCAATGGTAATAATCAACAGAATTGATTGTTCTGCCGGGAGGCTCTAGATCGCGGCTTTCCGGGCGACGGTTTTGCACCGAGGTGGGTATTTCCGACTCACTCGCGCCTCGCAAACGTGCGGGTCGCGGTAACACTGTTCGACTGATTGGTCAGATTTCGCGCGACTTTTTACGCGCCAATCGGCCTTTCGATTAAACCTGCGGCTGGTTTGCCAGTCGTAGACTTCATGAGGGCCGCTTTGGCCCGCCGTTTCAGCCGTACGCCGCAGTCTTTGCGTGCGGTCGTGATCAGGAGCTTTGTGCATGACGCGCACTGGAAAAATCTTCAGCTGGACCTTCGCCATCCTCGTGCTGTTACTGGCCGTGCTGGTGTTGATCATCGTGTTCTTCGACTGGAACCGGATCAAACCGCCGCTCAACGCCAAAGTCTCGGAAGAACTGCACCGACCGTTTGCTATTAATGGCAACCTCGCGGTGATCTGGCAGCGCGAGCCGGACGAGGGTGGCTGGCGCGCCTGGGTGCCGTGGCCGCACGTGGTCGCTGAGGATTTGAGCCTGGGCAACCCGGACTGGTCGAAAAAGCAGCAGATGGTCACGCTCAAACGCGTTGAGCTGCGTATCTCGCCGCTGGCATTGCTGGCGCAACGCGTGGTGATTCCGCGCATCGACCTGAGCGAACCCAATGCCGAGTTGCAGCGTCTGGCCGATGGCCGCGCCAACTGGACGTTCAAGTTTGACCCGAAAGATCCGAACGCTGAACCCTCGAGCTGGGTGGTCGACATCGGCGCCATCGGTTTTGACAAGGGCCATGTCACCCTCGACGATCAAACGCTCAAAACCAATCTTGATGTGCTGATCGATCCGCTGGGCAAACCCATCCCCTACAGCGACATCGTCGGAGCCAAAGCGGCGAAGACTGCGCAGGACAAGGGCGGTGCGCCGCAGGATTATGCATTTGCCTTGAAGGTCAAAGGCCAATACCACGGTCAGAACCTCTCCGGCCAAGGCAAGATCGGCGGGCTGCTCGCCTTGCAGGATGCGCGCAAGCCATTCCCGCTGCAGGCCCAAGCGAAGATCGGCGACACTCGCATCGACCTGGCCGGCACGCTGACTGATCCGCTCAACCTCGGCGCCCTCGATCTGCGCTTGAAACTGGCCGGCGCGAGCCTCGGCAATCTTTATCCGCTGACTGGCGTGACCCTGCCGGACACCCCACCGTATTCCACTGACGGTCACTTGATCGCCAAACTGCACGATGAGGCCGGGGCGAAATTTACCTACGAGCAGTTCAACGGCAAGATCGGCAGCAGCGACATCCATGGCGACCTTACCTACGTCGCCAGCCAGCCACGGCCGAAACTCAGCGGCTCATTGCTTTCCAATCAACTGTTGTTCGCTGACCTCGCACCGCTGATCGGCGCTGACTCCAATGACAAGCAGAAGGCGCGCGGCGGCGAAAGCAAACAGCCAGCCGATAAAGTGCTGCCGGTGGAAGAGTTCAAGACTGATCGCTGGCGCGCGATGGATGCCGACGTCGAGTTCACCGGCAAGCGCATCGTCCACAGCGAGAAACTGCCGTTCAACGACCTCTATACCCACCTGAAACTCAATGACGGTGAACTCAGCCTGGAGCCACTGCGCTTCGGCGTCGCTGGCGGTAATCTCGATGCACAGATCCGCCTCAACGGTCGCACCGAACCGCTGGAAGGCCGGGCCAAACTGACCGCGCGCCGGTTCAAGCTCAAGGAACTGTTCCCGACGTTCGAGCCAATGAAGACCAGTTTCGGTGAACTCAACGGCGACGCCGATATCACTGGTCGCGGCAACTCGGTGGCCAAGCTACTGGGCGGCGCCAACGGCAAATTGAAGATGGTGATCAACGACGGCGCGATCAGCCGTGAGCTGATGGAACTGGCCGGGCTCAACGTCGGCAACTATGTGGTCGGCAAGATCTTTGGCGACAAGGAAGTGAAGATCAACTGCGCAGCGGCAGACTTCGACATCAAGACCGGTCTGGCGACCACGCAGCTGTTTGTCTTCGATACCGAGAACGCGATCATCTATATCGACGGCACGGCGAACATGGCCACCGAGCAACTCGACCTGACGGTGACCCCGGAATCCAAGGGCTGGCGGTTGATTTCCTTGCGTTCGCCGCTGTATGTACGCGGCAAATTCATCAAGCCGGATGCCGGCGTGAAGGCCGTGCCGCTGATGTTGCGCGGGGCGGGGATGGTTGCGCTGGGTGTGATAGCTGCGCCGGCGGCGGGGCTGTTGGCGCTGGTGGCACCGAGTGGCGGTGAGCCGAATCAGTGTGCGCCGTTGTTGGAGCAGATGAAGGCGGGCAAGGCGCCGGTTACCGTCAAACCCACTAAATAGTCGGTGCCCAAAAGGGCCCCTTCGCGAGCAGGCTCGCTCCCACATTTGAAATGCATTCCAATGTGGGAGCGAGCCTGCTCGCGAAGGAGGTTTTGAAGGGTTACAGGTCGTTCAGGATGTCAGCCATGTCATCGGCATGCTCTTCTTCCTGCGCCAGGATATCTTCGAAGATACGCCGCGTAGTCGGGTCTTTTTCGCCGATGTACTGGATGATTTCGCGATAGCTGTCGATGGCGATCCGCTCGGCAACGAGGTCTTCGTAGACCATCTCTTTGAGGGTGTTGCCGGCCACGTATTGCGCGTGGGACATCTTCGACAGCATGTCGGGGTTGAACTCGGGCTCGCCACCCAATTGCACAATGCGCTCGGCCAGACGGTCAGCGTGCTGGGCTTCCTGGGTGGCGTGTTCGAGAAACTCTTCGGCGGCCACATGGGCTTTCACACCATTGGCCATGAAGTAGTGGCGCTTGTAGCGCAACACGCAGACCAGTTCGGTGGCCAGCGATTCATTGAGCAAGCGCAGCACCTCTTCACGGTCGGCGCTGTAGCCCTCGGTGACGGCGCCGTTCTCGACGTGTTGGCGCGCACGTTCGCGCAAGGTTTGAACATCTGACAGATGCAGGTCGTCGCTCATTTCGATCTCCTGGAGGCTAATCCGATTGTCGCCACGTTCTGCGGACGCGGTCGCTACCTAAGCTGTGAGTCGTGAGCGTTGCAAAAAGTTTTATCGGTTTACGCAACCCCAGTAGGAGCTGCCGAAGGCTGCGATCTTGGCGCCAGCCCGGACAAAACTGCCTCCTCGCGCAACCAGGCAAAAAACGCCCGCACCGGCGGATGCCGCTCGCGCCCTGGCACACACAACGCACTGTACCCGGCGCCATCGACCTGAACCTGGCCCATGAACGGCACCAGCAAACCGCTGGCGACACTCTCCGACACCAGAATATTGCTCGCCAGCACCAGTCCTTGCCCGGCAATCGCCGCTTGCAGGGCGTAATGCTCTTCATCGTATTCGCGGATGGCCGGCTGCGGGTTCAACCAGTTTTCGCCGGCCTTCGCACACCACGCTTCCCAGCCATGGGCGTAAAGCTTGGAGTTGTGCCAGCGCACGCTGATCAACGTCGGTGTGCGCCGCGCGGCCAGCGCCACTTGCTCGGGCGAGCCGTAAACACCGAATGATTCATCGAACAGGCACAGGCCATAAAGGTTCGGGTAGTCGTCGAGGCTGTAGCGCAACACCAGATCGACGCTGGCGTCCTGATGCAGATCGATGACTTCACAGTGAGTATCGAGGCGCACGTTGATGTTCGGATGCTGGGCATAAAAGCGCCCGAGGCGCGGCACCAGCCACAGCGCAGCAAACGCGGCGGTGGTCGACAGCGTCAGCGTGCTGGCGTTGCGTTGCGGGCGCAGGGTGTCGACGCTTTGCGCCACCTCCAGCAATGCGCCGTGCAGGCTGCGAAACAGGCGTTCACCGCCCTCGGTCAGACGTACCTGGCGCGGCAGACGCTCGAACAACGCGACGCCGAGCCAGTCTTCCAGCGAGCGAATCTGGTGGGAAATCGCCGTGGGTGTGACTGACAGCTCTTCGGCGGCAGCCTTGAAGCTCAGCAGGCGTGATGCCGATTCAAAGGCGCGCAGAGCGGTGAGAGGCAACGAGGCAAACATTGAAAGCTCCACGGATGAAATCAATTCATCCCGAGTGATTTTTGCTCATTTGAGAAGAAGCAGTGGCGAGCTTCAAGCTGCAAGCCATAAGCAGTTTGATTCTAGTCCGGAGGAATTACAGATGAGTAGAATTCTTGCGATTCATGCCAGCCCACGCGGCGACCGTTCCCACTCGCGGCGTCTGGCGGAAAGTTTTCTCAGTGCCTGGCAGGTGCGTCATCCGCAGGCGCAAGTGACTCGCCGGGAGGTCGGTCGGGCGTTGATTCCGGCGGTTAACGAAGCCTTTGTCGCCGCCGCGTTTTATCCACAGCCTGAAGCACGCCCACTGTCGATGCAGGCCGATCTGGCCCTGAGTGATCAATTGGTCGACGAGTTGTTCGATCACGACCTGCTGTTGATTTCTACGCCGATGTACAACTTCAGCGTACCCAGCGGCCTTAAGGCCTGGGTCGATCAGATCGTGCGCCTGGGCCTGACCTTCGACCACACACTGGACAACGGTGTAGCCCAATACACCCCGCTGTTGCAGGGCAAGAAGGCGCTGATCGTCACCAGTCGCGGCGGTTTCGGTTTCGGCCCGGGTGGTGAACTGGAAGCCTTGAACCACGCTGATCCATGGTTGCGCACGGCGCTGGGTTTCATCGGCATCAACGACGTCAGCGTTGTCGCGGCCGAGGGCGAAGAGTCCGCCGAACGCACCTTCGCGGTGTCGTTGGCCGAGGCCGAGCAGCGTTTGCTCAGCCTTGCCCGGGAGTTCTAAATGGCCTGGCTGTTCCTGCTGATCGCCGCCGGATTTGAAGTGACGTTCGCCATGGGCATGAAATACGCCGAAGGCTTCACCCGGCTCTGGCCGTCGTTGATCACGGTGATTGCGGCGGTCGGCGGGATCTACTTCCTGACACTGGCAATGCGCGAGTTGCCGGTGAGCATCGCCTACCCGATCTGGACCGCGATTGGCTCACTCGGCACGGTGTTCCTCGGTTTCGCCCTGTTGGGCGAGAGCCTGACGCTGGTCAAACTGCTGTCAGTCGGGCTGATTGTGGCGGGGGTGGTGGGCCTGAAGTAGGCTGGTCGTCGAGTTGTCATCATCAAGGAGGATGCTTGGCGGGCGTTTTGCACGCTTGGCATCCACTCACCGACCACAAGGATGTTTGCCCATGTCGACGCGTTATCCACTGGTGCTGGTGCCCGGCATGCTCGGGTTTATCCGGCTGGTTCTCTATCCGTACTGGTACGGCATCATCAAGGCGCTGCGCCGTGGTGGGGCGACGGTGATTGCTGTACAGGTGTCGCCGCTGCATTCGACGGAGGTGCGCGGCGAGCAGTTGCTGGCGCGGATTGACGAGATCTTGCGCGAGACCGGGGCGCACAAGGTCAACCTGTTCGGCCACAGTCAGGGTTCGCTGACGGCGCGCTATGCGGCGGCGAAACGGCCGGATCTGGTGGCCTCGGTGACGTCGGTGGCCGGGCCGAATCATGGCTCGGAACTGGCCGACTATCTGCAAAAACACTACCCGGCGGACAGCGCCAAGGGCCGTCTGCTTGAAGCATTGCTGCGTTTTGTCGGCTGGCTGATGGCGCTGCTGGAGACCGGTTACCACGGGCCGAAACTGCCGGTGGATATTCATGCCTCGCACCAATCGCTGACGACTGAGGGTGTTGCGCTGTTCAATCAGCGTTATCCACAGGGCTTGCCTGAAACTTGGGGTGGGCACGGGCCGGAGGAGGTCAATGGTGTGCGTTATTACTCATGGTCAGGGACGTTGCAACCGGGCAAGACTGATCGTGGCGGTAATCTGTTCGACGGCACCAATCGCAGCTGTCGCTTGTTTGCGAAAACCTTCGTGCGTGAGCCGGGGCAGTGTGACGGGATGGTCGGGCGCTACAGCTCGCATCTGGGCACGGTGATTGGCGATGACTATCCGCTGGATCACTTCGACATCGTCAATCAGTCGCTGGGGCTGGTCGGCAAGGGCGCGGATCCGGTGCGGCTGTTTGTCGAGCATGCGGCGCGGCTAAAGGCTGCCGGCCTTTAGGATCAAAAGATCGCAGCCTGCGGCAGCTCCTACAGGTTCGGTGTCGCACACAAATTTTGTGAACGCCTCGAGCTCATGTAGAAGCTGCCACAGGCTGCGATCTTTTCCATCAGGCAACGCTGGCCCGGCGGCCCAACACGGTGGTCCAACGCTCGGACAGAATCACCCCGCCCAAGGTCAACAAGCCACCCACCAGGTGATACATCGCCAACTGCTCCTTCAACACCCCTGCTGCAATCAGCGCGGTAATCAACGGCAGCAAGTTAAAAAACAACGTCGTGCGACTCGGCCCCAGGCGCTGCACCGCCTGCATCCACGCCAGTGGCGCGAGCATTGACGCGAGCAGGCACGCATATAGCACCAGCGGTATGTTCTGCAGGGTCAAACCAGTCTTCGGCGAAGCGGCATACAGCGGAAACAACACGACAATCGCCACCAGCACCTGCAAATACAGCAACACCAGCGGCGGCAGGCGCAGCTGCCATTTTTTCAGCAAAGTGCTGTAGATCGCATAGGCCAGTGTGGCGATCAGCATCATCGCATCACCCATGTTCACGCCGTGCTGCAGCAACGCGCCGAGGCTGCCGGACGAGACCACGACCAATACGCCGGCAAACGACAGAACCGCACCGACCAGCGCACCGGCGGTCAGGCGTTGGCCGAGACTGATGATCGCCATGGCCAGCGACATCAACGGCATCAGCGAGAGGATGATACCCATGTTGGTCGCCGTGGTCAGGGTTGCGGCGAAGTAGGCGAGGCTCTGATAGACCGCCATGCCGAGTACGCCAAGAACGAAAATCCTGCTCAGATTCGGACGGATCTGCGGCCAGTGCGCGATTACGGCTTTGAGCATGAACGGGGTGAACAGCAAACCGGCGAGCAGCCAGCGGTAGAAACCGATCTCGGCGGGGAAAATCGCCCCGACCGCCAGTTTGTTGATCACGGTATTGCCGGCCCAGATAAAAATCGCCAGCAGCGGAAACGCGTATTGCATGAGTCGAAACCAGTACGTTGATGAAGGGCGATTATCCCTTGTCTGGATGCAGGCCTATACTGCGAACCGGACAACCTGCCTCTGAAACCGGACAGCATGAACAGCAAACACATCGATCTGCTGGATTTCAGCGAACTGCCGTCAGCGGTGTACTTCCGCTACGCCGACTTCAATGCCCATGAATTCGCCGCGCCGCATCGGCATCCGTGGGGCACGCTGGAGTACGCCGCTCATGGCGTGCTGCACATGGACGTCGACGGCAGCCGTTTCATGTCGCCGCCGCAGTACGCGGTGTGGGTGCCGCCGCAGGTCGAGCACAGTTTCTACAGCCATCAACCGGTCAACTATCGCGCGGTGTGCCTCGACCCCAAGGTCTGCGCCGAACTGCCCAAGCGCGCCTGTACCCTGGCGATCAGCGACATTCTCAAGGCGATTCTCAAAGACTTCGCCGCCCGTGACGTGAAGATTCCTGAACTCGATGCCGATCAGCGTCTGGCTCAGGTTCTCGTCGATCAACTGCAACAGGCGCCAGTGCATGAATGCTATCTGCCGTACGCGAGCAGTCCGGGGCTGCTGGCGATTCTCGAAACCTTGCAGGCCGAGCCGGGCAACAATCAGCCGCTGGCGCATTGGGCGCTGCAGGTGCATGTCAGCGAACGCACGCTGGCCCGGCAATTCGTTCGGGAGCTGGGGATGAGTTTTGGCGAGTGGCGTCAGCGCTTGCGCTATCTCGCCGCGATCGAGGCGCTGGAAACTAACCGCAGCGTGCAGGAAATCGCCTTCGATCTCGGTTATAGCAGTGGCTCGGCGTTCATCGCCATGTTCGCGCGGCAGGCCGGGTGTACGCCAGAGCAGTATCGCCGTAGCCATCTGGAAGGCAGGAAGGTGTAACAAGATTTGGCTACACTCCAGCAGAGGCCGTTCCCATCGGTGCGGCGACAAGGAGAAAACTCCATGAAGATGTTGCGTGTCCCTTTGTTGATGATTGGTTTGCTCCTGTGTTCCCAAGGTTTTGCCGCCACGGCGCAACAGAACAAGATGACCACCTGCAATGCCGATGCGACCGCCAAGAGTCTGAAAGGCGATGAGCGCAAAACATTCATGAGCACTTGCCTCAAGGCAGCGCCAGCGGCCAACGATGCCAAGGCCCTGACGCCGCAGCAGCAGAAAATGAAAACCTGCAACGCCGATGCCGCCACCAAAGCCCTGACCGGCGATGCGCGCAAGACGTTCATGAGTGATTGCCTGAAGAAAAAATAACCCGGTTCTGTGGGGGGGCGCCCTCACCCTGACCCTCTCCCAGAGGGAGAGGGGGCTGACCGTGTTGTTTTCAGATATCCATCGACCTGAACTATCTGGCCGATTCTGGATTCAATACAGGACTGGCAGGTCGCCGGATTTCTTCGCCATTCCTCGATCCCTTCCCTCTCCCGGAGGGCGAGGGGACTGACCGCGGTGTTTCAAGACATTCGTCGACCTGAAAAAAACGGGCGATTATGGATTCCATGGCGCTGTCTCAGGTCACTGGATATCCAGAGCATCCCCCAATCGGTTCCCTCTCCTTCTGGGAGAGGGCTAGGGTGAGGGCTGGATCTGAAGCCGGGCACCAAAAGCTGAAGCTCCGCATATTTCTAGTGCTCACCCCGGAACGCTGGCAGACTGCCAATCCTTTTACGCCGTTCGTTTTGAGGCTGTATGCCAACGTTTTCTGAGCGTCATGTAGTGTTCTGGGTCAGTTGCATCATCATTTTCGGCGGTTTGCTGCTGGTGCTGCCGCTGCGCTTGTTGCCGAGCCTGCTGGCCGGGCTGCTGGTATTTGAACTGGTCAACATGCTCACCCCGCAACTGCAACGGCTGATCGAAGGTCGCCGCGCGCGTTGGCTGGCGGTGGCGTTGCTGGGCACGTTGGTGGTGAGTGTGCTGGCGTTGATCTTCGCCGGCGCCATCAGCTTCTTATTGCATGAAGCGGAAAATCCCGGCGCCTCACTGGACAAGTTCATGGGCGTGGTCGACCGCGCGCGGGGGCAATTGCCGCCGTTCATCGACGCCTATCTGCCGGCCAGTGCTGCGGAATTTCGCGTAGCGATTGGCGAGTGGATGGGCAAGCACCTGTCCGACCTGCAACTGGTCGGCAAAGACGCCGCGCACATGTTCGTGACGCTGCTGATCGGCATGGTGCTCGGTGCGATCATCGCCTTGCAGCGCATCCCCGACGTGACCAAACGCAAACCGCTGGCGGCGGCCCTGTTTGATCGCTTGCACTTGCTGGTGCAGGCCTTCCGCAACATCGTCTTCGCGCAAATCAAGATTTCCCTGCTCAACACTTTCTTCACCGGGATCTTCCTCGCGGTGATCCTGCCGATGTTCGGCATCAAGTTGCCGCTGACCAAAACCCTGATCGTGCTGACCTTCCTGCTCGGCCTGCTGCCGGTGATCGGCAACCTGATGTCGAACACCCTGATCACCATCGTCGGCCTGTCGCTATCGATCTGGGTGGCGATTGCCGCGCTGGGCTATCTGATTTTTATCCACAAGCTCGAGTACTTCCTCAACGCGCGGATTGTCGGCGGGCAGATCAGTGCCAAGTCGTGGGAGTTGCTGCTGGCGATGCTGGTGTTCGAGGCCGCGTTCGGCCTGCCGGGGGTGGTGGCGGGGCCGATTTATTATGCGTACCTGAAGAGTGAGTTGAAGCTGGGCGGGATGGTGTAACCACCCCGTGATCGTTCCCACGCTCTGCGTGGGAAAGCATCCCGTGACGCTCCGCGTCACAGCCTCAACAGCGGACGCAGAGCGTCCATGGCGGCATTCCCACGCGGAGCGTGGGAACGATCATCAGGCCATCGAACCGTAGCGTTTCATCGCGTCAATCGCCAAACCGCTACCAATGCTGCCAAAGATATTCCCTTCGACATGCCGCGCATTCGGCAGCATCGCCGAGACGCTATTGCGCAGTGCCGGAATGCCGCTCGAACCACCGGTGAAGAACACCGTGTCGACCTGTTCCACTGCCACACCGGCATCGTTCAACAGTTGCGTAACGCTGCCGCGTACCCGCTCCAGCAAGGCGTCGATCGCCGACTCGAACAGCGCGCGCGTCAGTTCCACGCTCAGCCCGGCCTCGATGCGGTCCAGCGGCACATGGCGGCTGTCGGTATGAGTCAGCTGAATCTTGGTTTCTTCGACTTCCATCGCCAGCCAGTGCCCGGCGCGCTGTTCGATCAGCTTGAACAGGCGATCAATGCCGCCAGTGTCTTCGATGTCGTAACGCATGCTGCCCAGCGCCAGGCTGGATTTCTGCGAGTACACCGAGTTGATGGTGTGCCAGGTCGCCAGGTTCATGTGGTGGCTGGTCGGCATGTAGGCGCCGCTCTTCATGCGGCTGCCGTAGCCGAACAACGGCATCAGGCCTTGCAGGCTCAGCTGTTTGTCGAAGTCGGTCCCGCCGATGTGCACGCCGCCGGTGGCAAGGATGTCATCGTGGCGGTTATCCAGGCCACGACGCTCGGGCGACAGGCGCACCAGCGAGAAGTCGGAGGTACCACCGCCGATGTCGACGATCAGTACCAGCTCTTCTTTCTCGATGGTCGACTCGTAGTCGAAGGCCGCCGCAATCGGTTCGTACTGGAACGAGACCTCTTTGAAGCCGATCTTGCGCGCCACTTCGACCAGGGTGTCTTCGGCTTCCTGGTCAGCCAGCGGATCGTCATCGACGAAGAACACCGGACGGCCAAGTACCACTTGCTCGAATTCCCGACCAGCGGCGGTTTCCGCACGGCTCTTCAACTGGCCGATGAACAGGCCGAGCAAGTCCTTGAACGGCATCGCCGTGCCGAGCACGCTGGTGTCGTGCTTGATCAGCTTGGAACCGAGCAGGCTTTTCAGCGAGCGCATCAGGCGGCCTTCGTAGCCTTCCAGGTACTCGTGCAGGGCCAGACGACCGTAAACCGGGCGGCGTTCCTCGATGTTGAAGAAGACCACCGACGGCAGGGTGATCTTGTCGTCTTCCAGCGCGATCATCGTTTCCATGCCGGGGCGCAGCCAGCCGACGGTGGAGTTGGACGTGCCGAAGTCGATGCCGCAGGCACGGGCTGGAGAGGCGTCTTTCATGTCTTTCGGTTCCGGTCAAAAAACGGCCGCGCAGTGTATGTCAGTGCGCGCCAGATTCGAAGGCCGGTCATCTGCTATTTCACGACTAAACTGCCTTGAAACCTCAAGCTTTGCCCCAAACTTGCTGGCATGGGCCGGCAGAACCACCGGCGGTCGCAAGAACCGCCGTCCACTGCCGATAAACTTCTGCTGCGCCACCCGGTCACAACCTTGAGATCGGTCAACCCGGCACGCGCGAATCGGCGCATGCTGGCATCGGCGCGAAATCGATAACGGACGGTGACTCCTTCGATGGACTTCAAAGACTATTACAAGATACTCGGCGTGGAGCCGACAGCAGACGACAAGGCAATCAAGGCTGCCTATCGCAAGCTGGCGCGCAAATACCACCCCGATGTCAGCAAGGAAAAAGACGCCGAGGCCAAATTCAAAGACGCCTCGGAAGCCTATGAAGCGCTGAAAAGCGCCGACAAACGCGCTGAATACGACGAGCTGCGCCGTTATGGTCAGCACGGTCAACCGTTCCAGGGCCCACCGGGCTGGCAGAGCCGCGGCGGCTTTGGCGGTGGCGGTGGTGACACCGGTGACTTCTCGGACTTCTTCAGTTCGATTTTCGGCAATCGCGGCCCCGGTTTCGGTGGCGGCGAAGGTCGGCAACAACGCAGTGCAGGGCGCCGGGGACAAGACGTGGAAATGGAACTGCCAATCTTCCTCGAAGAAACGCTTTCGAACGAATCGAAGAAGGTCACCTTCCAGGTGCCGCAATACAACGCCAACGGCCAGCACGTCAGCAACACCAGCAAGAGCCTGAACGTGAAGATCCCGGCAGGCGTGACCGACGGCGAGCGCATCCGCCTCAAGGGGCAGGGCGCACCGGGCGTCGGTGGCGGGGCGAATGGCGACCTGTACCTGACCATTCGTTTTGCGCCGCACCCGAAATTCGATGTTGAAGGCGAAAACCTCATCATCACCTTGCCGCTGGCACCGTGGGAATTGGCGCTGGGTGCCGAAGTGGCGGTGCCGACGCTGACCGGCAAGATCAACTTGAAGGTGCCGGCCGGCAGCCAGAACGGCCAACGCATGCGCGCCAAAGGTCATGGCCTGAAAAACAAGGCAGGCGAACGTGGTTACCTGTTCGTCCAGCTCAAGGCCGTGATGCCGAAAGCTGCTGACGACGAGGTCAAGGCGCTGTGGCAGGAACTGGCGAAGAAAACCGCCTTCAATCCGCGAGAGAACTTCTGAACCCGACGACGGAGTAGCCCATCATGAGCAGCCCCCTGATCGTTCAACTGGACCTGGCAGAATTCTGTGAGGCGGCCGATCTGTCGGACGTCTACGTGTTCGAAATCGTCGAACACGGCATCCTCGAACCTCAGGGCGCGCAGCCCCGGGAATGGCGTTTCACCGACTACGAACTGAGTCTAGCCAAGCGCGCCGCCAAATTGCGGCGCGAGCTGGAGCTGGAGTGGGAGGGCGTCGCGCTGGCACTCGATCTGCTTGAAGAAGTGCAGGAACTGCGGGCCGAGAACCGCATGTTGCGCCAGCGTTTGGCGCGGCTGGTGGTCGAGTAGTCTGCCTGATGTTTATCAGTTGCTTGATCGCGCCTCTTCGCGAGCAAGCCCGCTCCCACATGTGAGCACGGTCTCCTGTGGGAGCGAGCTTGCTCGCGAAGAACGATAACGCGGTGATCCTGCTTAAACCGTTCTGGGCAGCACCACGTTGAACCGCGTCCCGTCAGTCTCGTTCGAGCTGACTTCGATGGTGCCGCCATGGGCACTCACCACTTCCTTGACGATAAACAGGCCCAACCCGAGGCTGGTTGACGGCTGTCCGAGTTCTTCGTCGGCGCTGCGCACCAGCGGGTCGAAAATCGTGCCGAGCGCCTCTTCGGGAATCGGCGTGCCGTAGTTGTGCACCGATAGGCAGACGTTTTCGCCCACGCCATCGATATCGAGAGTGACATCGCGCTTTTTGGCTCCGTGCTGCAAGGCATTGCCAATCAGGTTCTGCAGTAACTGATCGATTCGTCCGGCATCCCAGGTACCGCGCGGGTCGCCGTTAACATTGAGCTTCGGATCGCACTCCGGATTGCCGGCGCACGCCTCGGCAATCGCCGCCCGTGCGGCATCGGCCAGGTCCATCGGCGTCGGTTCGATCGGCAGGCTTCTGCCCAGTCGACTGCGCACCAGTTCCAGCAAGTCGCTGACCATCGCCGCCATGTGCCGCGCGCCACGCTTGATGTGCAGGGCGCAGGCCAGCGCATCGCCCTCGAGGCTGGATTTGCGCAGCAGCAACTCGATGGACATGCTCACCGCTTGCAGCGGCGCACGCAGGTCATGGCCGAGAATGGCGAGGAAGATGTCCCGCGAGCGATTGACCTGTTCGGCGTAGGCCGCAGTCGATTCGGCCAGTGCTTCGTCGATGGCTTCGTTGAAGCGGATCATGTCCTGAAAATAGGCCATGTCCGGGGCTTTGAGGCTGTCGACCCACAGGCGGATCACGCAAGCGCGCAGATGACGGAACTCGGAGGTCATCTGCACCAGGTCAAAACCCACGGTGTGGCGCAACTCGCCATGACTGGCGCCGGCCTCGTCCAGACTCGGGGTCTTTTCCGGGCCTTCGCCCTTGGCTTTGGCGGCCTGTTCGGCAGGGCTCTGCGGCTTGCTCATGTCGCGGGCCGCGGCCCGCAGAATGGCGCTGGCGTGATCGCGCAGAGCCGTGGAATCAAGGTAGTCGGCGGCCGGCGTGATAGTTGCGGCGAACTGTTCCCACTCATCGACGATAGGCTCGATATTCGCCTGGATGAACTCGGATAGACGCATGGGCAGTTCCTGAAAAGAGGTGGAGCGAATCGAATAGTAGTTCCTTTGGCGAGAATTACACGACTGTTTGCGTGGTGGTTTCATACCAGCACGAAAAAGGCCCCGAGACTGTGCGCAAGGCGCGGTCCCGAGGCCTTTCTACAGCGTGGCGGCTGCGTCAGAACAGGAAATACCGCTGGGCCATTGGCAGGGTTTCTGCCGGTTCACACCACAGCAGAACGCCATCCGCCTTGACCTGATAGGTCTGCGGATCGACATCGATATTCGGCAGATAGTCGTTGTGGATCAGGTCGGTTTTCTGCACATCACGGCAGCCTTTGACTACGCCGATTTTCTTCTTCAAACCCAGTGCTTCAGGCAGCCCGGCTTCCTGCGCCGCCTGACTGATAAAGGTCAGGCTGGTGGCATGCAGCGAGCCGCCGTAGCTGGCGAACATCGGGCGGTAGTGCACCGGTTGCGGCGTCGGGATCGAGGCGTTGGCATCGCCCATCAGGCTCGCGGCAATCGCGCCGCCCTTGAGGATCAACGTCGGTTTTACGCCGAAGAATGCAGGACGCCACAGCACCAGATCCGCCCACTTGCCGACTTCGATCGAGCCGACTTCATGGCTGATGCCATGAGTGATCGCCGGGTTGATCGTGTACTTGGCGATGTAGCGTTTGGCGCGGAAGTTGTCGTTGCCTGCGCCATCCTGCGGCAGCGGGCCGCGCTGCTTTTTCATCTTGTCGGCGGTCTGCCAGGTGCGCGTGATGACTTCGCCGACACGGCCCATGGCCTGGCTGTCGGAGCTGATCATCGAGAACGCGCCGAGATCGTGAAGGATGTCTTCGGCGGCAATCGTTTCGCGGCGGATCCGGCTTTCGGCGAAGGCAACGTCTTCGGCAATGCTCGGGTCGAGGTGGTGGCAGACCATCAGCATGTCGAGATGTTCATCGATGGTGTTGCGGGTGAACGGCCGGGTCGGGTTGGTCGAGCTCGGCAGCACGTTAGGGAAGCCGCAAGCTTTGATGATGTCCGGTGCGTGACCGCCACCGGCACCTTCGGTGTGATAGGTGTGAATGGTGCGGCCCTTGAACGCGCCGAGGGTGGTTTCGACGAAACCGGACTCGTTGAGGGTGTCGGTGTGGATCGCCACCTGCACGTCGAATTGATCGGCGACGCTCAGGCAGTTGTCGATGCTCGCCGGCGTGGTGCCCCAGTCTTCGTGCAGCTTGAGCCCGATGGCGCCGGCCTTGACCTGCTCGATCAGCGGCTCCGGCAGGCTGGCGTTGCCTTTGCCGGTGAGGCCGATGTTCATCGGGAACGCGTCAGCGGCCTGAAGCATGCGCGCCAAGTGCCACGGGCCGGAGGTGCAAGTGGTGGCGTTGGTGCCAGTGGCTGGGCCGGTGCCGCCGCCGATCATGGTGGTGACGCCGCTCATCAGC
The DNA here is from genome assembly GCF_900187475.1 of Pseudomonas sp. Irchel s3h9. Taxonomy (NCBI): domain Bacteria; kingdom Pseudomonadati; phylum Pseudomonadota; class Gammaproteobacteria; order Pseudomonadales; family Pseudomonadaceae; genus Pseudomonas; species Pseudomonas sp. Irchel s3h9. Next base: position 540,662 of record NZ_FYDH01000001.1, read on the forward strand.
GCTTCTTCGATCTGCTGCGGGCAGATGAAATGGATGTGTGTGTCGATGCCACCAGCGGTGAGGATCATGCCTTCGCCGGCGATTACTTCGGTGCCTGCGCCAATGGCGATGGTCACGTTGGGCTGCACGTCGGGGTTGCCGGCCTTGCCGATTGCGGCGATGCGCCCGTCCTTGAGGCCGACGTCGGCTTTGACGATGCCCCAGTGGTCGATGATCAGCGCGTTGGTGATCAGCGTGTCGACCACTTCGGCAGCCAGCAACTGGCTTTGGCCCTGGCCGTCGCGGATGACTTTGCCGCCACCGAATTTCACTTCTTCGCCGTAGGTGGTGAAGTCGTGTTCGACTTCGATCCACAGCTCGGTGTCGGCCAGGCGCACCTTGTCGCCGACGGTGGGGCCGAACATGTCGGCGTAGGCTTGTCTGGAGATTTTCATGTGTCTGCCTTAGTTGATCGTTCCCACGCTCTGCGTGGGAATGCCGCCATGGACGCTCTGCGTCCGCCGTTATGTGACGCGGAGCGTCACGGGATGCATTCCCACGCAGAGCGTGGGAACGATCAGTCAGTCGAGGTTGCCCATGATCCGTCCGGCAAATCCGAACACCCGCCGATGCCCGGCGTAATCGACCAGCTCAACCTCACGGCTCTGCCCCGGCTCAAAGCGCACCGCCGTGCCCGCCGGAATATTCAGGCGCATGCCACGGCTGGCGGCGCGATCGAAGGTCAGCGCGTCGTTGGTTTCAAAAAAGTGATAGTGCGAACCGACCTGAATTGGCCGGTCGCCGCTGTTGGCGACTTTCAGGCTGATAGTGCGGCGGCCGACGTTGAGTTCGATGTCGCCGGGCTGGATCTGGTACTCGCCAGGAATCATCACTGGGCTCCTTGCAGAATCTTGTAATAGAGGGCGGTCGGCCGATAGGTGCCGTTCGGATCGCAAGCGTAATCAGGGATTTCGCCTGCGCGGCTGTAGCCCAACGCCTTGTAAAAATCTTCGGCGGGCGAGCCGGCCTCGGTGTCGAGGTAAAGCATGCCGCGCTTGTGCTTGGGCGCTTCGAGTTCCAGCGCACTCATCAGTTGCTGGCCGAGGCCGCGACGTCGTGCGTGTTCGCGCACCAGCAGTTTCTGCACCTCGGCACGATTGAGGCCGTTGGCCTTCTGGCACAGGCCCAGTTGCACACTGGCCAGTACCTGCTCGTCCTTGACCACCACCCAGAGCAGCACGCTGCCCTTGTTGACGTTGTCCTGCACCTCATCGAAATACGCGCGCGCCTGAGCCGCATCGAGGTCGGCCATGAAACCGACGCTGGCGCCGTAACCCACGGCATCGAGCAGTAGATCAATCAGACCCTGACGGTAATGCGCAAAACTTTCAGCATTGACGCGGCGCAGTTGGGCGGCGTTCATCGGTGTCACTCCTTGTTGGCGTCAGGCGGCTCCGCGCCAGGGTTGAGGGTCAGCTGCATGAAGGTCAGGTCGAGCCAGCGGCCGAATTTGGTGCCGACTTGCGGCATCTGCCCGGTAATTTTGAAACCGGCGCGCTCATGCAAACGAATCGAGGCAGCGTTGCCGCTTTCTATGGCGGCGACCATGACGTGTTTGCCGCAGGTTCTGGCGCGCTCGATCAGCGCTGCCATCAATTGTGGGCCGAGGCCATTGCCGCGCTGGTCGCTGCGCACATAAACCGAGTGCTCGACGGTGTGGCGAAAGCCGTCGAACGGTCGCCAGTCACCGAAGGAAGCGTAGCCGAGCACGCTGTTGTCGGCGTCGACGATCAGCAGAATCGGATAAGCCTGGGCCTGGCGCGCGCTGAACCATGCCTGGCGGTTGCCGAGATCGACGGCTTGTTCATTCCAGATCGCCGTGGTGTTGAGCACGGCGTCGTTGTAGATGTCACGGATCGCCGGCAGGTCGGCGTGCAGCGCATCGCGAATGGTGTAAGTCATGGCGCGGCCTCAGACGATCGGCTGGTGGACGGTGACCAGTTTGGTGCCGTCGGGAAACGTCGCTTCAACCTGGATCTCCGGGATCATTTCCGGGATGCCTTCCATCACTTGTTCGCGGCTGAGCAGGGTGGTGCCGAAGTGCATCAGCTCGGCCACGGTCTGGCCGTCACGCGCGCCTTCGAGCAGCGCGGCGGAGATGTAGGCCATGGCTTCCGGGTAATTGAGTTTCACGCCGCGGGCCAGACGCCGCTCGGCGACGAGGCCGGCGGTGAAGATCAGCAGCTTGTCTTTTTCGCGTGGGGTCAGGTCCATTGTGGGGTTCCATCAGGGCAGATTTGTGAGGTTCTTGCGGGCGCGGGGTGCCCGTTGGAGCAACCCCTCACCCTAGCCCTCTCCCGAGGGAGAGGGGACTGATCTCGGTTGTTTTCAATGGCCGGTTCAGTCAGCAGTATTCGTTCAGGCAGTTACATTCATTTCAAACGACTCGGTCAGGCTCCCTCTCCCTCCGGGAGAGGGCGGGGGGTGAGGGTCGCTTTTCAGGTGCTCCATATTCTGGGGGATACCGCGTCGCGACCCAGCAGGGCGGGTCTGAGCAAACGCCATAAATCGATGAGCCAGGCGCGGGCGAGCAACGCTTCACTGGCCAGACAACGAGCCACCAAAAGCCCCGGCAACTGCGTCAGATCCCCACGCACTTCGTGGCCCAGCGAGCGGCAGCGCTCAAGCAATTCAGCCTCAATCTCGCCAGTGACCAACAACGTCGCAAACACCGGATTGCCATCCAGCCCGATCGGCGAATCAAGCAAACCATCACCGCCGACAACGCGCTGGCGCTCGTGCCAGAGCAATCGACCATCACGGCGAATATCCAGATGCGCCTGAAAATGCCCACGGTCAAAACGCTCGCCACTGGCGGGGCGACCCAGTGCGACCACGTCCCAGTAGAACAGCCGCGCATCGCCTTCAAGATCAATCGAAGTGCTCAGCTCAGCCTGCGCGGCGCTGTAGACGATGGTTTCCTGCGGCAGCCATTCCAGCGTCCCGCCGGCTGCCACTTTCAAATCCAGTTTTTGATACGCCGGCCCACCCGCGCGATACCACTTCGCCGCGCCTGGGCTGGTGATCTGCGCCCAGGCGTGTTGTTCGACGCGCGCGCTGATGTCCAGTCGGTCGCCGCCGGCAATCCCGCCCGGAGGATGGACGATGATGTGCTGGCAGACCTCGGGGCCTTCTGCGTAAAGGTGCTTTTGCACACGCAGCGGGCCGAGGTGCCGGCGCATGACCGGACGCGTGCAGTCACCGAAACGGGCGTAAGCGAGTTCCAGCTCGGCGTGCCAGCTCGGGGTAAACAGGGCAGGTGAAACAGTCGAATTCATGGTTTGTAATTATCGTTAGGAAGCTACAGATTAGTTCGTTGTACTAGATCGTTACCAGCCCGCGTACACCTTCGGCCTCCATATTTTCGCCGCGACCTTGCTGGACGATCTCGCCCCGGGACATCACCAGGTACTGATCGGCCAGTTCTGCGGCGAAATCGTAGAACTGCTCCACCAGCAAAATCGCCATGTCACCGCGCGCCGCAAGTTTCTTGATGACCGCGCCGATCTCTTTGATCACCGAGGGTTGAATGCCTTCGGTGGGTTCGTCGAGGATCAGTAAACGTGGGCGGCTGGCCAATGCTCGCCCGATCGCCAACTGCTGTTGCTGACCGCCAGAGAGGTCACCGCCGCGACGCTGCTTCATTTGTAGCAGCACCGGGAACAATTCGTAGATGAAACCTGGGACTTCTTTGGCTTCACTGCCGGGAAACCGCGACAGGCCCATCAACAGATTCTCTTCCACGGTCAGGCGTCCGAAGATCTCGCGGCCCTGTGGTACGTAGGCGATGCCGGCGTGGACACGCTGGTGCGGCTTGAACGCGGTGATCGGTTTGCCTTCCCAGTTCACCGCACCTTCCTTGGCCGGCAGCAAGCCCATCAGGCATTTGAGCAGGGTGGTCTTGCCCACGCCGTTACGGCCAAGCAGGCAGGTGACTTCGCCGACCTTCACGTCGAAAGACAGGCCCCGGAGGATGTGGCTACCGCCGTAGTACTGGTGCAGCTTGTCGACTTGCAGCATGTTCAAAATCTCCCTGTTGCACACAGAACCCTGTGGGAGCGAGCCTGCTCGCGAATGCGGTGTGACATTCAGCATGTTCATCGCCTGATGCGCCGCTTTCGCGAGCAGGCTCGCTCCCACAGGTTTTGTATTCGCAATGTTCAGCGGCCGAGGTAGACCTCGATGACGCGCTCGTTTTCCTGCACCTGCTCCAGTGACCCTTCGGCCAGCACGCTGCCCTGATGCAACACGGTGACGTGGTCGGCAATCGAGCCGACAAAGCCCATGTCATGCTCCACCACCATCAGCGAATGCTTTCCCGCCAGCGACTTGAACAGTTCAGCGGTGAACTCGGTTTCTGCATCGGTCATGCCCGCCACCGGCTCATCGAGCAGGAGCAATTGCGGGTCCTGCATCAGCAACATGCCGATCTCGAGAAACTGCTTCTGACCATGAGAGAGCAACCCGGCCTGACGATTGACCGAGGTGGTCAGGCGAATCGTCTCCAGCACTTCGCTGATCCGGTCCTTCTGCTCGCCACTGAGGCGCGCACGCAGACTGGCCCACACCGACTTGTCGGTTTTCTGCGCCAGTTCCAGGTTTTCAAACACGCTCAGCGCTTCGAAAACGGTCGGCTTCTGAAACTTGCGACCGATGCCGGCCTGAGCGATTTGCACTTCGCTCATCTGCGTCAGGTCGAGGGTTTCACCGAACCAGGCCTTGCCGTGACTGGGGCGAGTCTTGCCGGTGATCACGTCCATCAGCGTGGTCTTGCCCGCGCCGTTGGGGCCGATGATGCAGCGCAACTCACCGACGCCGATGTACAAGTTGAGATTGTTCAGTGCGCGAAAGCCATCGAAGCTGACGCTGATGTCTTCCAGAGTGAGGATCGTGCCGTGGCGGGTATCCAGACCCGGGCCGACGCGCTGGCCGAGGCCGATCGAGTCGCGACTGGTGCCCTCGTCCTTGTTCGGTTCGACGGGGAAAAAGGCCGGTTCCAACATGAATTCAGCGCTCGCCGTGACTCTCATTGTTCACCTCGTTTCTTCAGCAGACCGATCACGCCTTTGGGCAAGTACAGCGTCACGACGATGAACAGCGCGCCGAGGAAGAACAGCCAGTATTCCGGGAACGCCACGGTGAACCAACTCTTCATGCCATTGACCACACCGGCGCCGATCAGCGGCCCGATCAGCGTGCCGCGACCACCAAGGGCGACCCATACCGCCGCCTCAATGGAGTTGGTCGGCGACATTTCGCTCGGATTGATGATCCCGACTTGCGGCACATACAACGCCCCGGCCAGGCCACACAACACCGCACTCAACACCCACACGAACAACTTGAAACCGCGTGGGTCGTAGCCGCAGAACATCAAGCGGTTTTCTGCATCGCGCAACGCTGTCAACACCCGGCCGAACTTGCTCTGCGCCAGGCGCCAGCCGATGAACAGACTTGCCACCAGCAGCAACACCGTGGCCAGAAACAGCACCGCGCGGGTGCCCGGTTCGGTGATGCCGAAACCGAGAATCGTGCGGAAATTGGTGAAGCCGTTGTTGCCGCCAAACCCGGTCTCGTTGCGGAAAAACAGGAGCATGCCGGCGAACGTCAGGGCCTGGGTCATGATCGAGAAATACACGCCTTTGATTCGCGAACGGAAGGCGAAGAAACCGAACACCAGCGCCAGCAATCCCGGCGCCAGCACCACCAGACACATCGCCCAGAGGAAACTGCTGGTTCCGGTCCAGTACCACGGTAATTCGCTCCACGACAGGAAGGTCATGAACGCCGGCAAGCCATCACCGGCGGCCTGACGCATCAGGTACATGCCCATCGCATAACCGCCGAGGGCGAAGAACAGACCGTGGCCCAGTGACAGCAATCCGGCATAGCCCCAGACCAGATCCAGCGCTAACGCGACGATGGCGTAGCAGAGAATTTTGCCGACCAGCGTCAGCGTGTATGCCGAGACCGACAGGGCATTTTCCGCCGGCAACAACGACAGCAGCGGCAAGGCAATCAGCAGCGCGAGGATCACCGCGCCGACCGCGATCGTGATTTTCGGTCCGGCCTTTTGTGTGGCCGTGACTAACAGAGGCTGGTTCATCAGTCGATCACCCGTCCTTTCAGTGCGAAGAGGCCTTGCGGACGTTTCTGGATAAACAGAATGATCAGCGCGAGGATCAGGATCTTGCCAAGCACCGCACCGATCTGCGGTTCAAGAATCTTGTTGGCGATGCCCAGGCCGAACGCCGCGAACAAGCTACCGGCCAACTGGCCGACGCCGCCGAGCACCACCACCAGGAACGAGTCGATGATGTAGCTCTGGCCGAGGTCCGGGCCGACGTTGCCGATCTGGCTCAGCGCCACGCCGCCGAGGCCGGCGATGCCCGAGCCGAGGCCGAAGGCGAGCATATCGACGCGCCCGGTCGGCACGCCGCAGCAGGCGGCCATGTTGCGGTTCTGAGTGACGGCGCGAACGTTGAGGCCGAGGCGGGTCTTGTTCAGCAGCAGCCAAGTCAGCACGACGACGAACAAGGCGAAGGCGATGATGACGATGCGGTTGTATGGCAGAACCAGATTCGGCAAAACCTGAATCCCGCCCGACAGCCATGCCGGGTTGGCGACTTCAACGTTCTGCGCGCCGAACAACAAACGCACAAGCTGAATCAGCATCAGGCTGATGCCCCAGGTGGCGAGCAGGGTTTCCAGTGGCCGGCCGTAGAGGTGGCGAATTACCGTGCGCTCCAGGGCCATGCCGATTGCCGCCGTGACAAAAAACGCCACCGGCAGGGCGATCAGCGGGTAGAACTCGATGGCTTGCGGTGCGTAGCGCTGGAACATCAACTGCACTACGTACGTCGAGTAGGCGCCGAGCATCAGCATTTCGCCGTGGGCCATGTTGATCACGCCGAGCAGGCCGAACGTGATCGCCAGACCGAGCGCGGCCAACAGCAGGATCGAGCCGAGCGACATGCCGCTGAACGCCTGGCCGAGGATCTCGCCGATCAGCAGTTTGCGTTTGACTTGCGCGAGGCTGGTTTCGGCGGCGGTGCGTACGCCGGCATCGCTCTCGACGCCGGGTTCAAGCAAGCCTTCAAGACGCGTACGCGCCAGTGGGTCGCCGGTTTCGCCGAGCAGGCGTACGGCGGCGAGGCGCACCGCCGGGTCGCTATCGACCAGTTGCAGATTGGCCAGCGCCAGGCTCAGAGCGGCATGGACGCTTTCGTCTTTTTCGCCAGCGAGTTGCTGGTCGAGGAATTTCAGCTGCGCGGGTTTCGCGCTTTTCTGCAATTGCTGCGCGGCAGTCAGACGGATTTTGGCGTCGGCGGCGAGCAATTGGTGGCTGGCCATGGCGGTATCGATCAGACCCCGCAGGCGATTGTTCAGGCGCAGAGTTTTGGGTTGGCCGTCGATGGTCAACTCGCCTTGTTGCAGGGCGTTGATCAGTTCGATACGCGCCGGATCGGGCTGCGCGGCCCAGGTTTCCAGCAGTTTGGCTTGTTGCACGGGATTGGCCGCGACGAAGTCTTCGGCATCGCCGGCATGGGCCACCATCGGCAGCAATAGTGCGATGGCTAGAAGCAAGCGGTAGAGGGCAGTGCGCATATGCGTGGCCTTGCGTAGTGATCGTTCCCACGCTCCGCGTGGGAATGCAGCCCGGGACGCTCCGCGTCCCCAAAGCGGACGCAGAGCGTCCGTTGAGGCATTCCCACGCAGAGCGTGGGAACGATCAGGTTGAGCGGGATAACTCAGTTGCTCTTCACCGCATAATCCGGCTTCTTGTCGTTGCCCTGAATGAACGGGCTCCACGGTTGTGCGCGAATCGGCCCTTCGGTCTGCCACACGACGTTGAACTGACCGTCGCTCTGGATCTCGCCGATCATCACCGGCTTGTGCAGGTGGTGGTTGGTCTTGTCCATGGTCAGCGTGTAACCCGACGGCGCGGCAAAGGTCTGGCCGGCGAGGGCTTCGCGGACTTTGTCGACGTCAGTGGATTTGGCTTTCTCGACCGCCTGCGCCCACATGTGGATACCGACGTAAGTGGCTTCCATCGGGTCGTTGGTCACGGCTTTGTCGGCACCCGGCAAGTTGTGTTTCTTCGCGTAAGCCTTCCAGTCATCGACGAACTTCTTGTTCACCGGATTCTCCACGGACTCGAAGTAGTTCCAGGCCGCGAGGTTGCCCACCAGTGGTTTGGTATCGATGCCGCGCAGTTCTTCTTCACCGACCGAGAACGCTACCACCGGCACGTCGGTGGCTTTCAGACCCTGGTTGGCCAGCTCTTTATAGAACGGCACGTTGGAGTCGCCGTTGACCGTCGAGATGACCGCAGTCTTGCCACCGGCGGAGAATTTTTTGATGTTGGCGACGATGGTTTGATAGTCGCTGTGACCGAACGGCGTGTAGACCTCTTCGATGTCCTTGTCGGCCACGCCTTTGGAGTGCAGGAACGAACGCAGGATCTTGTTGGTGGTGCGCGGGTAGACATAGTCGGTGCCGAGCAGGAAGTAGCGTTTGGCGCTGCCGCCTTCTTCACTCATCAGATATTCAACCGCCGGGATCGCTTGCTGGTTCGGCGCAGCGCCGGTGTAGAAGACGTTCGGTGACATTTCTTCGCCTTCGTATTGCACCGGGTAGAACAGCAGACCGTTGAGCTCTTCGAACACCGGCAACACCGATTTACGCGACACCGAAGTCCAGCAGCCGAACACCACGGCGACCTTGTCCTGGGTCAGCAACTGTCGGCCCTTTTCGGCGAACAGCGGCCAGTTGGATGCAGGGTCAACCACCACTGGCTCAAGCATCTTGCCGTTCACACCGCCCTTGGCGTTGATTTCGTCGATGGTCATCAGCGCCATGTCTTTGAGCGACGTTTCGGAGATCGCCATGGTGCCGGACAACGAATGCAGAATCCCGACCTTGATGGTCTCGGCAGCCTGGACAGTCCAGGTCATGCCCATCGCGGCAATGGATGCCGTTAGTGTGAAAGCCTTGATCAAACTGCGACGCTTCATTGTGCGATCTCCATGAACATTTAATTTTTCTGGTTGGCAGATGCGGACGACTGAAGGTGTGTTTTGCAAGGGCTGTGCCCGGTCGGGATCGGGCATGAAAATGTCGTGTTAGAGCGGTTGTAAGGTGGGGGCGCGCACCAGTAGAGGACATCTGACGGGCGCTGGTGCGTCCGGGCGCGCCAGATTGGGGCGCACTACTGAGCGGGAAGATGAAGATACATAAACGATAAACATGTATCTCGGCTCACGGCGCGTGCAGCAACACACTCATTTGATCGTTATCCCGATTGTTCTTCGCAGGTTTCTATCATGAGTAATAGTTCAGTCCGATCCAGACGTGCCGCAACCGAGTCCCGAAAATCCAGGCTACCTCCCCTGAGTCCGCCGTTTCTGTCAGAGGAGGATGCTGCGTATTGGGTTCATACGCGCATACCGCCCAAGCCGGAAATGGAATATGGCAGCGTGATTTTGCTGCGGCCGGATGGGAAATTCGTGGCCACTTCACCGATACCCGGAGAGGCCGCCACCTTTGATTTGAGCACCATCATCGACTTTGATGCGCTGGGAGAGTTGGAGCCGCCCAAGGGGTATCGGTTTGCTGCAAACATTCACAGCCATGCCGCTCTTCACGATGTCGTAGGTGAGGCCTATCCAGAACTGGATGAAATGAACCTGCGACTCTTCATCAACTTCTTCTCCAGTAGCGATTTCATGGGGGATGTGGATGGGCGCGCCTATTTTCGTAGTTCATACCTCTCCGGCCCCGATGGAACATTGCTCAAGTATTCGCCCAGTGGTTCGAAAGCGGAACTCGATTACTACCGTTGGCACGAGGCAGGTGCACGACCAGGGCGTGAGCCGTGGACTCGTGACGTGATGAGCATCATCAATAAGCTTGCATCTGTCGGTGAACTGAAAGTCCTCGTTTCAAGTGCAGACTGGGGGCATTCGGTGGGTGTCGTACCGCCGGACTGGCAACCAGGCCAGGGTTTTTCAACGGGCAGGGTGACCGAATTACCTTTGATGACCCGCATTTGCTCCACTGTCGAGCGGGCGGTACTCGCTGCACTGAAATCAAGAGGTGCACAGGACTCGGGGTTACTGCTGAAGAAGACTGCTGGCAATGAGTATGTCGCGACCCATGCACGCCCGTTCGGGCTCGCGTCATGGGATCCAGCGAAGAACTTTGCAGCGGGTGATGACGGTCAATTACGATTGCCTGAAGGCTATAGGCTGGAAGGTTTTTACTACGCCTCCCGTCCTGACCCTTCGCGGCTCACTCCTGCTCAGCCGTGGCTCTACGAGAATTTCTTCACGCCACAGGACATTGCTCTGGCCATTTCGTGTCACAAGAGGAGTCAGCAATTGGCTGTGGCCGGTCGACCTTTGTCGCTGTACATGCAGGCCAGCGATGCGTCCATGTTGAAGTACAGCTTCAGCGGCAGCGAGATAGAAGCGGCACTGAGCGTCGAGCATTCCGACGGGTCGATCACCGACGCCGGGGTGCAATCCAGGTTGCTGACTGGAGCATTGTCGCCACGGGAATTTGTCTCGATGCTGATACTGGCGGGCCGGCTTGAGGTGTTGCGGGGCAGCGCGCTCTGGGCACGTTTGGGGAGGGTGGGCCTGGAATGGATACCCTTCGCGAACTTCCCTTGGCCGCCCTTGAGTCAGGCGTTTTTATCCGCCGATGACGCCGTTCGGTATGCCCACGAACAAGTCGGCATTCGCCGTGACCGCCAGTACGCAGGCTTTGTATTTCAGCGCAGCGACACACGCTTTGTGGTCACCGAGCCGTTGGAAGGGGATATCGATGTGCTGGACCAGGGGCGACTTTATCCTCGGGATAATCGAGGGCGTCCGGTTTTCCCAGACGACCACGTGGTGCATGCCCGATATGTCTCCCACGTCGCGCTCACGCAGCTTGAGCCGGTCAATATCAGTTCCCGGCAGTGGACGCTCCAGGAGGCGTTACTAAGCCTGCAAATGTTGAGTGTAGAAGAGGTCCGGCAGGTATTGCTCGATAACACCGTTCTGTATTGCTCTGCTGCCATGAACAGTCTGGTCAGGTTTGCACCTTACGCAACCCCGGCTTCGAAGGATCTGGCGCGACGCCTGGGAACACGCGTGCATCCCGGTCCATTGGCTCTAGGTCTGGACAAGGGCAGCAAGCGACCGCAAGACTTCATCAGGGAGCAGGCCGCCGCCGGCTGGCTGTTCAACCTGACGGACAACGAGTTGTGGGGCCATCGCGGCCAAATATTACCGGGCTGGAGCATGTCAGAATCCGCCGGGTCAACCTCCGCAGAACCGACGTCACCCATACCTGCACTCCCTACGCCGTCCCAGCCTCAGCCGTCGCTGCCCCCGTATCCTTCGTCGTCTTCGCCCCGGCCATCTTCTCCTCGGCCTTTGCCATGGAAGCGGCCTGAGTTCGTCATGTACGGTCCTGTCTGTTCTTCGGCGGACGATGCGGCACAGTATCTGTTTGCTGGCGACAGGCGTTTGCACGATGAGAACCGTGCCTGGTTCGGATTCATCCTCAAGCACAAGGATCGGGAGGAATACATCGGCACGGAACTGTTTCCAGTCAGCGGTCAAGACAGCAATCTTTTTCGGCAGGCGTTGGTGTTCGCCTCTCGACGGTCGGCGCCGTGGCATCAATACCCGGAAGGCTTCGACATGTATGGGAGCTTTTATGCGCATCAGAAAGTAGAAGCATCTTCGAGCAGCCCTGAAGACTGGCTGGCGCAGTATTTTGTTTCGCCAGACATCCTGACAACAGCCATGTACTACGGTCGCCGTCGGCCTGTAATCGCTTCAAGCCCCGCCGCGTTTTATCTTGCCACTCGGGACGGTGCTCTGCTCAAGTATGCGAGGAGTCAGGCAAGCAAGTTGTTCCATGACGACACGTCTCAGACAACACTCGACTCGATCAAGCGAGGGCTCGCGTCCGGCGAGTGGCTGCCGACGGATTTCGTCCATACGGTCGCTGAAAGCGGCGAACTCTCGGTGTTGCGAACAAGCGCGTGCTGGGATCGGTCAGGAATGGTCAGGCCAACGTGGCAGCCCTACGCGAATCTGCAGCGGCGCTGGCTCGGCCCGGTTTTTCAGAGTGCTGACGATGCCGCAGCGTTTGCCAGATCGAGCTTGCCGCTGGTCACGGACAAACCTTTTGGCGGCGTCATTCTGAAACGCCCCGACGGCCTTTACGTAGCCTCTGCGCCCATCAAGGTGTCGCGGGAGGATTTCGACATCACCGAGATTTTTCCGGATGAAAGCAATGGCGCCGGGGTATTTCCTGCTGGCTGCAGTATCACGGCGCGTTATCGATCCAGAGTGGCCAGGGAGCTGTCGGTCATTTTTTCTCGTATTGAGAAGCAGATCTATCTGAACATGCTGTCTGTCGACACCGTGTACTCATCCTTCAAGCGGCTACCAAGACTGGCATGGGATGAATACCTGTTCGGACCCGACGGTTCGTTGATCCGCTATCAGCCAGGAATATGGGATCGTCTGCGCGCAGATCTCTTGGCAGCTCTGACGGATTACAAAACGCTTCCTGCGTCCCTTGATGGCGATGCGATAAAACAGAACATACGTAGCGCCAAGCTGAAACCGAGTGAATGGGTCGACGCCTTGGCAAAGGCCGGTTACTTGCAAATTGTCATCGGCAGTGAAATCTGGGGTTTGCCCCGCCAGATCAGTCGCTGGGTTCCTTTCTTTGCTGATCTGCAGCCTCTAATGGATTACACCAGAGCCGCGAGCGCACCACTTTGCAGCCCAGTGTTCGTTCAAGCAGATGCTGTTGCCCGGTATGTTCATGAAATCTCGGTGAGCAGGGACACCCAGACGTTCGGATTCATACTGCGCTCTCGGGATGGCTTGTTCCTCGCCAGCCTGCCCGTTGATGTGCAACGCTCTGGCCTGGCTGTGGATCGAGTATTCGAACAGGCAAGACTGCCTTCAGGGTTTGAACAGGATTCGATTTATCTGCGCGCAGCGCTGCCTCCGCTCGGCGCACGGCCTGACGATATGCGAAATGTCTTTGTACTTCCCAACGATGTTCAGCAAGCCTGCCGACAGGCCAGTACGCCGCGGGGGTACAGACCGATCTATATCTCCTGTGCCGATGACGCATTGTTGAAGCTGCAATTGCATGCGTTTGAACCCGGCGTGTTCTACGACGCTTTCGGGCAGGTTGAGTTGCGCCCCAATGCGTTTGTATCGCGTGAACAGGCAGCGATCGATGAACGTGACATTGCCAGTGGCCGATTCAGATTTAAAGACTACGTGCACCGGATGGCCAAGGCCGGCCGGCTCGACGTGATTGAAACCAGCGATTACTGGTCGCGGCAGGGTCAAGTGGATGAGCATTGGCAACCGCGTATGGCCGATACTTCCAACGAGCAGCGATGGCGAGATAGCCCGGTGCCGGCGCTGGGACCGATTTTTCATCACCCTGACGATGCCGCCCGCTATGCGCAACAACGCACGGACGATTCCGGTCACAGTGAAACCGGCTACGAAGGCGCGATCCTGGCGCGGTCGACCAGCAGTCGATTTGTCCCGCTCGAGCCAATAGTCTGGTCTGCCCATGCCGAGGACCCTGTCCTGCGGATATTTCGCTCGTCGAGTGATCCGACGATCAGTTGGCGCAATCCGGCGGCGCGTTACCCCAATGGCTACACACTCGTGGCCAGCCACCAGTTCCATCTGTCGGGCAATACCACGCTCGCACCGGACACTGATGATGTCAGAGCAAATTTCGCTTCGCCTGCGCGGGTGCATGCGCACACGCATGAACTGAAGAACCAGGGTTTCGACATTCAGGATTATTACTACTCAACGCCGAACCACGTGTTGATCAGGTACACACCCGTTTACTCGCAGGCCGAGAGGGATTTGCTGCTGGCCCGGCCTGTGGATTTCGAAGCGGGGCGCTGGGTCAGCCGGCTGAGTCCGGGCGAGTTTGTTTCACAACTCATGGAACTGGGTGAATTCAGGGTGCTGCTCGCCGGGCATTACTGGCGTCAGACCGGACGAATGGGCGCCGGCTGGAGAGTGCGTCGCCAGCAGCCTGTAACGGAGGGTGGTGCGCGAGTCAGGGACGAGTTGTAACGCTCGAACCAGCGGCAACACGGCAGGAGTGTGCCGCCGTCGGCGGCCACTCCACATTGAGTCGGATTTACGTCGAGGCAGACTCAGGTTGCCGGTCAAAGCGCGATAGCAGCAATCGATCCAGCAACCAGACGACCACCAGCGAAGCCCCCACCAACGGGAACACCACCGCCAGCGCCAACATGATTACCACGCCGGTTTTCCATTTCGGCAAGTCATGACGCAGCGGCGGTACGCCGAATTTGCCCTGTGGCCGGCGCTTCCACCAGATCACCACCCCGCTGACGGCACTGAGCAGAATCATCAGGCAGATCAGCAGCACGACGATCTGGTTGAAGGTGCCGAACATCTTGCCTTCGTGGAGCATCACGCCGATTTCCGTGGCCCGCGCCACAGTGCCGTAATGTTCGAAACGCACATCGGCGAGGACCTTGCCGGTGTACTGATCGACATGCAGGGTCGCATCGTTGCGCGGGTCATCGGCGAACACAGCGATGGTGAACACACCGGTGGCGGTGGTCGGCAGGGTGATGCTGTAGCCCGGCTCGACCTTGCGTTGGGTAGCAATGTTTTGCACGTCTTGCAGGCGGATGGCGGGTGCTGCGGGGCCGGCGTTGCTGGCGCCGTGGTTCATGTGTTCGGCGTGGTCGCCGGACATTGGCATCGGCGTGTTTTCCATCGCCCATGGCACGGTCTGGCGGGTGGCGCTGTTAAGGCTGCGCGCCTCGACATCGGAGGTCGGCACGTTGTCCCACATCGCCGCTGGAAAGACGTTCCACACCTGGGCGTATTGCTTGCCCCAGAAACCGGTCCAGGTCATGCCACTGAGCAACATCACCAGCAACAGTGTTGCACCCCAGAACCCGGTGACCGCGTGCAGATCACGCCACAATACGCGGCCGCGACTGTTCAGCCGTGGCCACAAAATCCCCGCGGCCTGACCGCGTGGCCACCACAGAAAAAGTCCCGACACCACCAGCACCACGCCCCACCCGGCGGCCATTTCGATGAGCCGATCACCGACGGTGCCAATCATCAATTCACCGTGGATGGCGCGGGCGATGGCTTGCAGGTTCTGTTTGGCATCCTGTTCGCCGAGGATATCGCCGTGGTATGGATCGACGAATACGTTGAGTTCGTGGCCGGCGTTCTTCACCACAAACTGTGCGCTGCGCTCGGCGTTCACCGGCGGCAGATACTGGGTGATCTGGCCTTGTGGATAAGCGCTTTTCACCCGTTGCAGCAAGTCCTCGGCCGGGACGGTGTGATGGCCGGCGGGGACATTGAGCAAGCTGCTGTACATCAGCGAATCGAGCTGCGGTTTGAACAGATAAATGATGCCGGTCAGGGCCAGCATCACCATGAACGGGGCGACGAAGAGACCGGCGTAAAAATGCCAACGCCAGGCCAGGTTGTAGAAATTCGGTTTGGGCTGTTTCATCACGTGTGCTCCGCTTGGCGAATTTTTTAGATCAAGAGATCGCAGCCTTCGGCAACTCCGATAGGGGGTATGCGCTCCCATGTAGGAGCTGGCGAAGCCTGCGATCTTTTGACTTTTCTTGTTAGAAACTCATGTCGACCTTGGTCCAGAGCGTGCGCCCCGGTTCATTGATCGCTTGCGGGTCATTGGCCGGGTAGCCGAATCCGGCGTTGCCCGCCAGGTTCAGGTGTTCGGCGTAAGCCTTGCCGAACAGGTTGTCGACGCCGCTGCTGACCTTCCAGTTCTTGTTGATCCGGTAGGCACCGTTGAGTGAGAACACGCCGAAGCCGGAACTCTTGTCGTAATCCTTGCCGACCACGTTGCCCTTGTTCTGATCGATACGATTTTGCGCGGCAACCACCCTCCACAGTGCACCGGCGCTCCAGTTGTCTTCGGTATAGGTCAGGCCGAAACGCGCATCCAGCGGCGGCATCTGCGGCAGAGCCTTGCCGTCACTGCTGTTCTTGCCCCAGGCGTAGGCCAGGGTCGCATCGGCTTTCCAGTGGTCGGTGAGTCTGTACGCGGCACCGAGTTCACCGCCCATGATTCGCGCGTCAATGTTCTCGGCGCGCGAGGTGCTCATGCCCATCATTCCCGGGGTGTAATCAAAGAGGATGTAATCGCGCACCACGCCGATATAACCCGAAGCCCAGGCTTCAAGTTCGGCGCTCTTGTAGTTCACGCCAAAGTCGAACTGAGTGGTCTTTTCCGGTTTGATCGAATCGAACGCGTTGACCGATCCTGCCGGGCCGGATTTGGGCGAAAACAGCTCCCAGTAATCCGGGAAGCGTTGCGCGTGACCGAGGCCCGCATAGAGCGTGGTCGGACTGGCGGCGAGGTCATGCTCGTAGCGGATGAACCCGCTGGGTAGGGTGTCGGCGCGGGTATCGTCGGCGGTCGGGTTGGGGCGAGTCATCATTCCCGAGCCAGTGGCCTGTCGATAATCCTTGGCCGAGGCGCGGTCGATGCGGGCGCCGCTGATCAGCCGATCACGGTCGGCGGCGTACCAGGTCATTTCGCTGAACACGCCGTAGTTATGGAAATCGGCGTCCTTGCTGTACGGCTGATCCTTGTAGGTATCGATGCCCATGCCGCTGCGCTGGCGGTGTTCGTTGGTCTGCGCGTCGAGGCCGGTGATCAGCTGAAAATCAGCCCAGCGCCAGGTGGCCTTGATCCGTGCGCCGAGGGTGCGTCGGTCGACGTTGGACGCCATTGGCCCCGACATCATGCCGGTGCCGGACGGCGTGCGCAGGGTGTAGTTGTCCATCACGTGGTCGGCGTAGTTGTAGTAGACCTGCGCTTCGAGTTTCTCCAGCACGTCAGTGATGTTGGATTTTTCGAAACGCAGGCCGAGGCTTTCGCGCAGGAATTGCGAGCCGTCCATGCCGCGTCCGGCATAGCGCGCTTCGCCGTCGCCCTTGCCGGCGGTGAGTTCGATCAGGGTATCGGCGTCCGGGGTCCAGCCCACTGCGATGTCGCCGTTCCACTTGTCGTAGCGTGAGGCGACGATGTCGTTGTTGCCATCGCGGTAATCGTCGGAATGCGCGGTGTTGCCGATCACGCGCACGTAGCCCAACGGGCCGCCGGCAGCGGCGTCGACAACCTTGTCAAAACGTCCGTGGGAGCCGGCCAGAATGCTTGCGTTCACGCGGGTGCCGAGTTCGCCGAAGCTCTCTGGCTCACGATCGAACAGCACCGTACCCGCCGACGCGCCGGGGCCGTAAAGCACCGTTTGCGGGCCTTTGATCACGGTGAGTTTGTCGTAGGTTTCCGGCGAGATATACGAAGTCGGCGCGTCCATTCGGCCGGGGCAGGCGCCGAGCATCATGCTGCCGTTGGTGAGGATGTTCAGGCGCGAACCGAACATGCCGCGCAGTACCGGATCGCCGTTGGTGCCGCCATTGCGCACCAGCGCAAAGCCCGGAATGGTCTTCAGATAATCGCCGCCATCACTGGCCGGCACCGGTTGGCGCGGGTCTTTGGGGTTGGTGACGATGGTCAGCGGTGAGCTCGGGGCGATCGCGGTGATCACTGTCGGGCTGAGTTCTTCGTTGTGACCGGCGTGATCATCGGCCAGCACCAGCGGGGACAGCAGGACGCCGCAAAGGACGGCGGTAGCGTGCCTGAAACGAACCCGCGATTCGTTCAGAGCGAAGGACGCCGGGGCAACGCCCGAGCGTGGAACAGCAGTAAACCTGGACATGACAATTTCCATCAAGCAGTCGTAAACGACACGGCCGGCAGCCTGAAGCTGTCTTCTCAACCGTGTGCAATCAAAGGTGCGTGTTTACGCTGCGATGGGCGGGGCGCGGGTGCGGGCGCCGGGGAAGAAGGTCTGCCGGGCGTGGCCCAGGCGCGGGGAGGGCGGGGTGAAGGTGTTCAGCGGCGGGATGTTGAAGGCGACGAAATCACCGCCCCCAGTCAGCGCCGGGCAGTTGAACAGCAGGCTGCAATAGCCACATTTTTCCCACAGCACGTGGTGCGAGGATTGCGGTGGGCAGTGTTCGGCGCTCGGTTTTGCATCATGGCCCGCGTGATCCATGCCCGGCATGTCCATCGACATGTCCATGCTCATCGGCATCGATGTCGAGGCGTGTTGATCCATCGGCATCGACTGAGAAATCAGTGGGCCGATGAAGATCATCAACATGGCGAACAGGGCGATCCAGCTGCCGCGAGTCAGGTGTTGAGTCTGACGGCGTTGCATTGGCGGCCTGACGCTCAGCGGGCGCATGGGCGGAGTCTGCCGGAAGGCTTACTGGGCGTGCGCGTGGGCCTGCGTGGTTTCCGGCGGCTTCTTCTGCACCGAGACTTCGACGGTGACGTCACCAGCCTTCTCGAAATGCAGTGTCAGCGCGAAGCGCTTGCCGTCGCTGAGCAGGCTGCGATCGGTCGGGTTAAGCAGCATCACGTGATAGGCCATCGGCGCAAACGTCACGTTGCCGCCAGCGGGAATTTCCACGCTCGGCACCTGCTGCATCTTCATCAGATCGCCCTGCATCACGTGTTCGTGCAGTTGCGCTTCGGGGGCAATGGGCGAGTCGACGCTGAGCAGGCGGTCGTCCGTCTTGCCGGCGTTGTGAATGATGAAATAGGCGGCGACCGTCGGTGCATTCGGCGGCAACTCTTGCGACCACGGATGGGCGATCTCAAGTTCCCCAGCTTTGTATTCGTGAGCATGGGCAAAGCACGCCGGCAACAGCAGCGCAGCGACGATGATGAGTTTGTTCAACATGGCAGTTCTCCAGAACGATTTGAAACGCAGGTCAATTGCGCGAACAAATCAAACCAGAGGGGATGCACGGGGATTGAGACTTGGCCATTGCTGGCGCGGAGTAGGTGTTTGCAGGGAGGCCGGCGCCACACTGCGATTGCTTTCATAGCGAGCGAAATACAACTGCGGCGAATGTCCCGGCAACGCGACCAATGGCGCCGAGCCTGAGCAGCACCAGCAATGCTGCATGTTCGAATGTGTATCGTTGGTCGGGGCTTTTTGCTCGGTGGTGCCGATGTTGATCGCCACCATCTTGGTCCCGCTGCCGGTGCAGAAACTGCTCCAGAGCAATTGCTCGGCCGGTGAATTGGCCGCCTGCGCCATCGCCCCGGTCATCGGCATGGCGAGCATGTTGAACAGCACTGCAAAGCAGGCGATCCAGGCAATTGCTAGCCGGTGTCGGTTCATGGGACAGATCCATTGGGTGGGCGATCAGGCGCGGCTATTTAGCCTGATCAGGGCCGATAAGTAAAAAAGCGTCGTGCGGTTTGGTGTCGCAGCGAACTCTACAATTACTCACTCAATTCACGGGTACGGCGTGAACTTGCATATCTACACCAAGCGTAGCGCGGATTACCGAAAATATTTTGGCCAGGTTATCCATGCTCGGATTGCCTTTGGCTGAAAGCATTCGATGCAAGCTTTTACTCGGCTTTTCGGTCTCCCTTGCGAGCTCTTCGAAGCCGACCGTCGCATTGACGAGATCGCGCAGAATTATTCTGGCCATTTCTGGCTCGCCATTCAGGAACAGAGTCGCGGCCTCATCCAGTAATGCTTGAGCAAACTCCGGATCACGCTGGGCGCGTTCTGCGATTGAATGTTTGTAGCTTCGAGTGAGAACCATCAATTACCTCCGGTTCTGTTCAGCTTTTTTTCGAATTCGGAATTCGGCTATCAAGGCTTTCGCCTGTTTGATGTCTTTCTTTTGAGTCGATTTGTCGCCGCCACCAAACAAAATGATCAGACGTTTTCCCTCTTGTATGAGGTAGATCCGGTACCCAGGCCCCCAATTGATTTTGTATTCACCCAAGCCATCGAACCATTTGATATTGGAAGTATTGCCCAATTCCAACCTGACCATGGCATTTGAGACCTTCAGTGCCGCCTGCACGCTTAAAGTGGAGATCCACCGACCAAATGGGCTTGATTCGTCTTCTTGTAGATATTCTTCGAGTGTGATCACGGCTAGCCCTGAAGGTAACAAATAGGTTACTTATCATGCAAGCTGTGGATCTTGCCCTATGAAATGAACTCCGCCAACGCAGCAAGTGTTTCTTGAAGCAACAGAAACTCCCGATCAACCCCCGGCAACCCCGGACGCTTCAACACAATCACCGGCACCCCACGTTCGCGCGCCACTTCCAGCTTCGGCTCGGTGGCGGTGCTGCCGCTGTTCTTGCTGATCAACACATCGATCTGCCGCCGTTCGAACAGTGCGCGCTCATCCTCCAGCAGAAACGGCCCCCGCGCGCCGATCACTTCGCAGCGTTCATTGCCCGGGTAGACGTCGAGGGCGCGCAGAGTCCAGAACTGGTCCTGAGGGATTTCATTGAGGTGCTGCAGCGGTTCGCGGCCGAGGGTGAACAGCGGTCGGCGAAACGGCTTGAGCGCAGTGATCAGCTCGGCCCAGTCGCTGACTTCGCGCCAGTCATCACCGGGCTGCGGCTGCCAGGCCGGACGGCGCAGCGCCCAGCAGGGGATGTCGGTCAGTCGCGCGGCGGTCGCGGCGTTCTGGCTGATCTGTGCGGCATAGGGATGCGTGGCGTCGAGCAACAGCTCGATGCCTGCGTCACGAATGAATTGCGCCAGACCCTCAGCGCCACCGTAACCACCGACGCGGACCTGACAGGTCAGATCCGTCGGCACCCGACCAACACCGGCGAGGCTGTAGATATGTTCTGGCCCAAGCGTGCGGGCAATCGCCAGTGCCTCAGTGACGCCGCCGAGCAGCAAAATCCGCTTCATGCAAAACCTCCGGCATGCCCGACAATCCCGCCCTGACGATCAATTGCAAACACCTCGACCTGCACCTGCGCGGGCACCACGCTGCGAGCGAAATTCAAGGCATGGCGGCAGACCTCATCACCGAGGCCAACCCCCGCCGCACTGGCCATGGCCAGCGCCTGCTGACTAGTATTGGCCTCACGAATGCCTTGCTGCAATGCCTCGTCGGCGCCAATCGCCGCGGCCCAGTCAGCCAGTTGCGGCAGGTCGATGCTCGAATGCCGCGAGTGCAGGTCCATGTGCCCGGCGGCCAGTTTGCTGATCTTGCCGAAGCCGCCGCACAGGCTGAGTTTATCCACAGGCACTTTGCGCAGATGCTTGAGCACCGCGCCGACGAAGTCGCCCATTTCGATCAGGGCGATTTCCGGCAGGTTGTAGACCCGGCGCATGGTGTCTTCGCTGGCATTGCCGGTGCACGCGGCGATGTGCAGATAACCATTGGTTTTCGCCACATCGATGCCTTGATGGATCGAGGCGATGTAAGCCGCGCAGGAAAATGGCCGGACGATGCCGCTGGTGCCGAGGATCGACAAACCGCCAAGAATGCCCAGCCGTGGATTCATGGTTTTCAGCGCCAGCGCTTCGCCGCCCTCGACGTTGACCGTGACGTCGAAGCCGCCGGCATAACCGGTTTCGGTGGCAAGCAGTGTCAGGTGATCACTGATCATCTTGCGTGGCACCGGGTTGATTGCCGGCTCGCCGACACCCAGCACCAGTCCCGGCCGCGTTACGGTGCCCACGCCGGCGCCGGCATTGAAACGAATCCCCGGTTCACTCAGCAGCCGAACACGCGAATAGAGCAACGCGCCGTGAGTCACGTCGGGGTCGTCGCCAGCATCCTTGATCGTCCCGGCCTCGGCGCCATCATCGGTCAAGCGGCAGAACTCCAGACGCATCTGCACCTGTTTGCCTTTGGGCAAAACAATCTGCACCGCATCGGCCGCCAGTCCGCTGAGCAACAGGCGCGCGGCGGCCAGGCTGGTCGCGGTGGCACAGCTACCGGTGGTCAGGCCGCTGCGCAGGGGCGCGGGTTGTTCCGCGGTTTCGTCACGCATCGAGGGGTTTGACCAGATCGAGCAGGGTGATCGGCAGTGCCTGGCGCCAGGTGTCGAACTCGCCGAGCGGCTGCGCCTGGGCGACATGGATACGCGTCAGCTCGCCGCCGAAGCGTTCGCGCCAGTTCATCAGGGCCATTTCGCTTTGCAGCGTCACTGCGTTGGCGACCAGACGGCCACCGGGTTTGAGGTGTTCCCAGCAGGTTTCGAACACCCCTACACGGGTGACGCCGCCGCCGATGAAGATGGCGTCCGGGCGTTCCAGCCCCGCGAGTGCCTGCGGTGCCTTGCCACGAATCAGTTGCAAACCGGGCACGCCCAGTGCATCGCGG
The DNA here is from genome assembly GCF_900187475.1 of Pseudomonas sp. Irchel s3h9. Classification (NCBI taxonomy): domain Bacteria; kingdom Pseudomonadati; phylum Pseudomonadota; class Gammaproteobacteria; order Pseudomonadales; family Pseudomonadaceae; genus Pseudomonas; species Pseudomonas sp. Irchel s3h9. The sequence continues at coordinate 562,984 of NZ_FYDH01000001.1, forward strand.
TTGTGCTCGATCAATTGCTGGCGACCATCATCGGCTTCGATGGCCAAGGCGCGGCAGCTCGGATGCGTACGCATCCACTCGATACCGATCGAACCGCTGCCGGCGCCGACATCCCAAAGCAATTCGCCGGGGGTCGGGGCGAGGCGGGCGAGGGTGATGGCGCGCACGTCGCGTTTGGTCAACTGGCCGTCATGCTGGAAGGCCGAATCCGGCAGTCCGGCGAGACGCGAAAGGCGCAGGGCCTGTGCGTCGGCCAGACATTCGATGGCGATGACATTGAGGTCGGCCACGGACGCGGCATTCCAGGCATTGGCGGTGCTGTCGATGCGCCGTTCGGCGTCACCGCCAAGATGCTCAAGCACGCTCATGCGACTCGAACCGAAGCCGCGCTCGCCGAGCAATTGCGCCACCGCTGCCGGGCTCTGGCCATCGTTGCTCAGCAACAACAGGCGCACGCCGCTGAACAATTGCGCATTGAGCGCCGCCAGCGGTCGGGCCACCAGCGACAGCGTCACCACCTCCTGCAATGGCCAGCCGAGACGGGCGGCGGCCAGCGCGCAGGACGACGGGGCGGGCAGGATCAGCATCTCTTCGCTTGGCACCTGGCGGGCGAGGCTGGCACCGACGCCGTAGAACATCGGGTCACCGCTGGCCAATACGCAAACTGCTTCGCCACGCTGTTCCAGCACCGGTGCGAGGGAGAACGGGCTGGGCCACAACTGGCGTTCGCCGCGAATACACACCGGCAGCAAATCCAGTTGACGCTGGCCACCGACGATCCGCGAGGCGCCCAGCAGGGCACGCCGGGCGTTTTTGCCCAGGCCCTTGAAGCCGTCTTCACCGATTCCCACTACCGTCAGCCAGGGTGACATCTATATTCCTCTAAACACGCCGTTCCGACGGGCAGTCTTTTCATGCCAGCGGACAAAGCAGGCATAATACCGCGCCTTCGCCCGCGAAGCGCCTTTCCCACGCAGCCGGTCAGCCCCTTGAACGAACGCCCGATGTCCACCGCCTTACGCCCCTCGGCCTGCCCGGGGTTACTGCGTATCGTCCAGGCACTGGACGGCGGCATCTGCCGGATCAAGCTCAATGGCGGTTCGATCAGCGTCGATCAGGCCGACGCGGTGGCCGATGCCGCCGAACAGTTCGGCGCGGCGATCGAGGCGACCAACCGTGCCAATCTGCAGATTCGCGGGATCGGTGAGCAATCTGCGGCACTGATCGAACGCTTGCTCGCCGCCGGTCTCGGCCCGCGCACGGCGGCCGGTGACGATGTGCGCAACCTGATGCTCAGCCCCGCTGCCGGCATTGATCGGCAGATGCAGATCGACACGCGCGGCCTCGCCGGGCAGATCCTCGATACTTTGCAAAGCCATCCACGGTTCCACGAGCTGAGCGCCAAATTCGCCGTGCAACTGGATGGCGGTGAAGCGCTGGCGATGCTCGAACATCCCCACGACCTGTGGTTGTCGGCGTTCGCGCGTGACGGTAAAACCTGGCTGGCGTTCGGCCTGGCCGGGTGCCCGACGGATCGCGCGGTCGGCGCGGTGGCGCTGGAGCACGGCCATGCGTTGGTGGTGGCGGTGCTGGAGTTGTTCCTGGCGTTGGCACGTCCCGAGCAGACGCGCATGCGTCATTTGCTCGATGAATTGCCGATGCCGGCGTTTCTGCAACAACTGAGCGCACGTTTGCCGATCAAGCCGATCAGCGATTGGCAGCGCACCGCCGTGGCGGACAATCTGCACATCGGTGTTCATCCGCAAAACACTGCGGGTCAGGTGTATATCGGTGCGGTGCCGGCGCTGGGCCGTCTCGATCCGGCGATGCTGCGCGGGGCTGCGCAACTGGCCCGCCAGTTCGGCAATGGCAGCCTGCGTTTTACGCCTTGGCAAAGCCTGCTGGTGCCGGACGTCAAAGCAAGTGATGCGGCTCAGGTGCTGGAAGGTCTTGAGCAACTGAACCTGTTGACCCGCGCTACCGAGCCCCTCTCACGCCTGATCGCTTGCACCGGTGCCAGTGGCTGCGGCAAAGGCCTGGCCGACACCAAGCAGGACGCCCGCCATCTGGCGACGTTGCTGCCCTCGGCCCTCAACGTCCACCTCAGTGGCTGCACGCGCTCTTGCGCTGCCGCCCACTGTGCCCCGGCGACGTTGCTGGCCGTCAGTGCCGGTCATTACGACCTCTATTTTCGCGATGCGACGCTGCCGGGTTTCGGCGCGCTGCACGCACGCAACCTTACTATTGAAGCGGCCGCGACCCTGCTCGCCGCCCGCTCTCGGAGTCCCTTTGATGCTTGATTACATCCGCGATGGTCAGGAGATTTATCGCAACTCCTTCGCGATCATTCGCCGCGAGGCCAATCTGGCGCGCATCCCGGCCGATCTGGAAAAACTCGCGGTGCGGGTGATTCACGCCTGCGGCATGGTCGAGGCTATTGACGGTCTGCAGTTCTCCGAAGGTGCGGGCAAGGCCGGGCGCGATGCGCTCGCCGCCGGTGCGCCGATCCTCTGCGATGCGCGGATGGTCTCCGAAGGTGTGACACGTGCGCGCCTGCCGGCCAACAACGAAGTGATCTGCACCTTGCGTGACGAGAGCGTGCCGGAGCTGGCGCGCGAGCTGGGCAACACCCGTTCCGCCGCCGCACTGGAGCTGTGGCGTCCGCATCTGGAAGGCAGCGTCGTGGTAATCGGCAACGCGCCGACCGCACTGTTTTATCTGCTGGAAATGCTTGACGCCGGCGCACCGAAACCGGCGCTGATCCTCGGCTTCCCGGTCGGCTTCGTCGGTGCCGCCGAGTCGAAAGCCGCCCTGGCCGCCGACAGCCGTGGCGTGCCGTTCGTGATCATGCAAGGCCGCCTCGGTGGCAGCGCCATGGCCGCCGCCGCCGTTAACGCCCTCGCCACGGAGATCGAATGATGCAGGCCAAAGGACGTTTGCTTGGCCTGGGCGTCGGCCCGGGGGATCCGGAGCTGATTACCGTCAAAGCCCTGCGCCTGCTGCGCGAATCGCCGGTGGTGGCGTACTTCGTCGCCAAGGGCAAAAAGGGCAACGCGTTCGGCATCATCGAAGCGCATCTGCAACAGGCGCAGAACCTGTTGCCGTTGGTCTATCCGGTGACCACAGAAGCGCTGCCGGCGCCGCTGTCCTATGAGCAGGTCATCAGCGATTTCTACGACGAAGCCGCCGAGACGCTCGCCGCACACCTGGATGCCGGTCGCGATGTGGCGGTGATTTGTGAAGGTGATCCGTTCTTCTACGGCTCCTACATGTACCTGCACGATCGCCTCGCCACTCGTTATGAAGCCCAAGTGGTGCCGGGCGTGTGCTCGATGCTGGGTGGCGCTTCGGTGCTCGGCGCGCCGCTGGTGTATCGCAATCAGAGCCTGTCGGTGCTCTCGGGCGTGTTGCCCCATGAAGAGTTGAAGCGGCGTCTGGCCGATGCCGACGCGGCGGTGATAATGAAGTTGGGGCGCAATTTCCCCAAAGTGCGTCAGGTCCTCGAAGAACTCGGTCTGGCCGAACGCGCGCTGTATGTCGAGCGTGCGACCATGGCCAATCAGAAGATCGTGCCGATGGATCAGGTCGAGCCGATGTCGTCGCCGTACTTCTCGCTGATCATTGTGCCGGGCGAACGGTGGCAAGGCTGATGACTCAATCTACGCCAGCCATCGTCATTCTCGGCCAGGGTAGCCTGGCCACCGCACGGCGCATTCAGCAGGTCTATCCGGCGGCGCAGATCCACGGCCTCACCGGGCGCGTCGAAGGCGCCGATTGCACCTATCAGGAGTTCGGCGCGACCCTGCGTGCGCTGTATCAGCAGGACACGCCGATCATTGCCCTGTGCGCGGCCGGCATCGTCATCCGTACGCTGGCGCCGCTGTTGCTGGAAAAGGGCGCCGAGCCTGCGGTACTCGCCGTGGCCGAAGACGGCAGCGCCGTGGTGCCGCTGTTGGGTGGCCTTGGCGGGGTGAATGTCATGGCGCGCGACATCGCTGCCGGGCTGCAAGTCGCAGCCGCGATCACCACCAGCGGCGAGTTGCGTTTTGGCACGTGCCTGCTCAACCCTCCGAGCGGTTATGCCCTGGGCGATCTGGAACTGGGCAAGTGTTTTGTCTCCGACCTGTTGGCCGGTCACAGCGTGCGCATCGAAGGCGCGGCGCCGTGGCTGGATCAGGCGCAATTGCCGGAAGATCCGCAGGCGCAGCGCTCGATTCATGTCGGCAGTGCCGCGCGTGAGGCGAGTGCCAGTGAGTTGCTGATCTATCCACGCAGCGTCGCGGTGGCGGTGAGTGCCGAAACAGCTGACCTGGCGAATGCCGTTCGCCGCGCGTTGCAGCAGGCGAAAATCGCCGTGCAGTCGCTGGCCTGTCTGTTGGCCAGCGAGACGCAAATGGCTTCGCCACTTTTGCGTGAAGCGGCGCTTGAGCTGGGTGTGCCGCTGCGCTTCGTTGCGGCGCAAAGCGACATCGAAACTCTGGCACGTGCCGCAGTGCCTGAGGCTAAAGTTGTGGTCAGCCACGGCATGGCAATCGCGGTCGCCGAACAGCCGTTGGATGTTTCCAGCATTGGCCGGCCACGCGGCCGTCTCGCCGTGATCGGCCTCGGCCCCGGCGCTGCCGAACTGATGGTGCCAGCGGTGAAGGCCGAACTGGCCCGCGCCACCGATGTGCTCGGCTACGAAACCTACGTACGCATGGCCGGGCCGTTTCGCGACGATCAAGTGCAGCACTGCACCGACAACCGCGAAGAGATGCAGCGCGCCCGTCACGCCTTCCGGCTGGCTGCCGAAGGGCGCTCGGTGATTGTCGTGTCCTCGGGTGATCCCGGCGTGTTCGCCATGGCGGCGGCGGTGCTCGAAGCCTTGCACGAGTCGACGGACCCGGCGTGGCACAGCATCGACCTGGAAATTCTCCCGGGTGTTTCCGCTTCGCTGGCCACCGCCGCACAGGCCGGGGCGCCACTGGGCCATGACTTCTGCGTGATGTCGCTGTCGGACAATCTCAAGCCTTGGTCGATCATCGAAAAACGTCTGGATCTGGCCGCTGAAGCGGATCTGGCGTTGGCGTTCTACAACCCGATCTCCCGGGCGCGTCCGTGGCAACTGGGCCGGGCGCTGGAGATTGTCGCGCAGCATCGCGCACCTGAAACCCCCGTGGTGTTGGGTCGCGACATCGGCCGTCCGGGCCAGACCCTGCGCACCACGACACTCGGCGCCTTAACCCCCGAGCAAGTGGATATGCGCACCATGGTGTTGATTGGTTCTTCGACTACCTGCACCTTCCCGCGCGGTGACGGCGGCGTCTGGGTTTACACCCCGCGCTGGTACGGTGAAAAACCCGGGGCGTGAGAAAGTCGTGTTGAGCGTCAAGCGCAGTTGTAAGCAACTGCGTGAGACGTGATATCCGGTTAACGCTTCGGATTGAATCATTCCGCTCGAACACAAGGCCGCCAATCTTCTGGATTGGCGGCCTTGTGCGTTTGTGCGCAGGTAAGAAAACAGGCAATTCATTGCCACATTGTTCAAGCACAAACCCCGAGTGTTATTGGCTGTTTCACTGGACATCGTTTGAGTTTGTTCGGGTTTGAGCGTGGTACTCCAGTTCAATAGTTTCGTGGCGAACGAAGCCGTTATGGAAGAAGTGCCACGATGAAAACCAACAAGCCGTACGAAATCCTTTCCGTCAAAGACTTCTCGCAACTGCAGCGGGCGCTGAGCGAGTTTGCCGGCAGCGCTGAATACAAGGCGTTGCTGTCGCACTATGAACTGGCCAGACAAGCCGCTGATGACCCGCAGCGACTGCTGTTGATCAAGCTGTTTCAGGAGGCCCTGGAGTCGTTGCTCCAACGCAGGACTCAGCCCGTTTCCGAAGCCATCAGCCAGATCAGATCGGATCTGGTCAAGTCTGTCGCCAGGCTGGAGGACACACACGCCATGCTCCATGGCGTGGCCAGGCCCGTGGCGAAAATCATGCACTTTGTCTGGGTGGGCGGCAGTGAAGTCGGGGCCAATCAGCGCGACTACATGAACATCTGGCGCCAGGTGCTGGAGCCGCAGGGTTACCGCTTCAACCTCTGGTACGACAGTGATGCGTTGCTGGCCTTTGAAATGAACCGGGTGATCCTCGACAGCGCCAGAGTGGATGCGCTGGAGTCGGGCGGTGACAAGGTCAGCAAGGCTTTTCAGTTGTCGCAGATGATCGAGGACCGTGCGCGGGTGTTGAAGCAGCAGATGTTCGCCCACCTTCAGCAAGCACAGTGGCGGGGGCGAGCCGACGAAGCGCGGATCGACTTGATGGTGCGTGCCTACGGCAAGGATCGGGCGACGCTTGAAGCCTTTCGCCAGCGCTGCCTGCAGACGCATCAGGCGATGCTCGGAGCGGACCTGCAATTGCGCGATGTCGGCGACGAATTTGCCGGGCACTTTTTGCAGGATGTCTATCAGCGCGAGGTGGCCATGCGCGGCAATTTTGCCGCGGCGAGCGATGTCGTGCGCCTGCAGGCCGAATACCTCGAAGGTGGCCGTTACAGTGACATGGATTACTTGCCGCCACTGGCGGACACGCTGGCCGGTGTCGATATTCTCAGCGTCGGCGAAGAAGGCCGAATCGGCGTTTTGCAGTTGCTGTTGAACCACAATGAAGCCTTGATGCCGGGACGCGACCGCCAGCGTTATCTCGACCGCACTGACAAAATCCCGCCCGAACACCTCGAGGCATTGACGGCGTTTGCCCGTGAGCAACACCGGCTAAGCGAGATCTTTGTCGCACCGCAAGATCACGCGGTGCCGCAGGACGCGATGCGTTTGGGCACGGCCTGTGGCTTGCCGGACTGGGCGGAAATGAATGCGCACATGCTGGCCCATCCCGGCAGTGCCATGACCCTGGCGTACATGCAGATGATCCGCCTCAATTATGACTGCCTGCTGGAAGTGGAGCGGCGTGCGGCGCTCGCCGGCATCGACGCGACGGATCAGGCACGGATGTTTGATGTGGTCGAGAATGTGGTCAACGAAGCTCAGGCGCAGGGCAAACTGCCTGAAGCGCAAGGCGAGGTGTTCCGCTCCAGACTGATCGACGCGATTTTTACCTATTACCGCGATGGCATTCGCCTTGAAGCCCGCGGCACCATCACCCTGACGGGCCCAGGGGCCGCCGCGGCCGCGCTGCTCAAATACATAGAGCAGCACCTGCAACCCGATCGACATGTGCAGATCCGTGAGCGCCTGAAGTTGCTCGAAGGCTACAACACCCACACCGAGGAGGAGATGATCTCCGGCTGGACCGTCGACGGTAAGGCCGAGCAATGGTTGCTCAAAGAGCGGGAGAAGTGGCAGAACGGCAAACTGAAATCGCGCTACGTCGGCCAACTGGCGGATCTGCTGAAAGCGCACACGCTAACCTTCAAGCAGGGCTGGCCGGTCATCGAAGGCCAACCGGTGATGTTGACCTCGGTATTGCAGCCACTGATGGACGATCTGGGCGAGCCGTTCCTGCGCGCGATGCAGGAGAAGTTGAGCGGCGACATGACGTTCAATTCAGCGATCTCCATCGGTTTCGACAGCCGTGAGCAGATTCGCGCGCAAACAGTCCGTGCGATTCCGCTTTCCCATGGCGCGGAGCCTACCCGCAATCTCAATGAGTTGTTCACCCTCGTTGCCCATGGCTCGCTGGCGGTTGAGCAACTCAGTCCGTTGCAACGCGTCATCCTCGGCGGGATGTTGGGGGCAAACAGTCTGGATGCCGCCGGTTTTGCCCCGGTCTGGCAGAGCGTTATGGACATCGCTCGGGGAACCGCTGAGGGTGGTTTGTTCGCCCGTTACCACGCGATCGAAAAGGCCCTGATTCAGCAGGCGGCGCCGAACTTCGAGGCGGGGCTTGCCGGCGCGAGCATCCACGGCACGCACACTGCGCGCGAACTCAAGGCGTTGGCGATGAGCGAACCGCTGACGCTGAAACAGTGGGGCGAGCACATCGGACAGATCAATCGCACGGCACAGCGTGAATACCACAGGCATATTTTCAAGCGGGGTGGCCAGGTGCGGGAGGCGTTGTTCCAGTCCGGCGCCGTGTCCGTCAGGCAACTGCCGCAGGATTTGTTGAGGCGCAGCACGGGCGACCCGGGACGCCGTTGCTATCCGCTGGCGTTGTTGATGGGCGCCGCCGTGGCGGCTGGCGGGTTGGCCGAGCGTGCACTGATCGGACGTGTGGCGAATGCCAGCCTGAGGCCGGAAGACGTTGATTCGCGGGCGTTGCTCAGTGCGCTGGATGAGTTGGGCGAGGTCTCCGGGCGTGCGATCGGACAGGCTCGTGGCCGGCAAAATCTCGACAGCGTGATGCAGACACTGGAAGCGAAAACCGCCCCCGGCGCCCTGCTGCTCGACACAGGCAATCACGCTTTGCTGGTGGCTAAAGTGCAAGTGGATGAGCAAACGTTCTATCGCTTTTATGATCCCAATTTTGCGATTTATGGATTTGCCGCAAGCGCAGAAATGAAGCAGGGCTTGGCACGCTATTTAAGTGACGACGGCAACACTTTGGCGAAGTTGTACGGCCTGACTGACATCGGCACTGCGCAGTTCGATGTAATCGAACTGGACACCGTAGCGCTCGCCGAGCGGACATTGTCGTCCGGGTTGCGCGTCGAGAGTTTTTTGCAAACCGCAGCTATCGCCGACCCTCAGGCGGCTTCGGTCTGGGCCAGGCAAGCTGTCGCACGCACGCGCTCACTCAGTGAAAACGCGCGGCTGGGGGCTAGCCTCGCGCAGTTGGACGCGCGTTACTGGGCGCAGGAATTTGATCAGGCGACCCGGCAATTGCGCGCTGAACACACATTGGGTCGCGACTATCTGCCGCTGCTGGAAACGCTCAAGGCAAACCCGGACGCGGGTTATTCGCTGACGCTGGTGGATGTGCAGAACCCGGCCAGATCACTGACAGTCGGCACCGCCGATGCGCGGTTCGACAGGCTTAAAAAACACCTTCAACGTTTGGTTGTCACATTGACGGGCAAGCCGAGTACCGCGGTCGAAGCCGACGGCGGCAGTCGTCTGAGTTTCGCCTTCGCGATCCAGGCGTTGGTCACTGAAATGCGCCATCGTGACTATCAGGCTGATGGCGAGCGGGCGCCGGTTTTGTCGATAGCCCTGCAAGTGCAGGTCTATTTCAACTATGCGCAGTTGGGTTTCGGCGTATTGAGCGACACGGCCCAGACGATCAATCTGGTGCGTCAGGTGGCGGCCAGCGAACGGGCATTGACGCTTGGTCAGTCGTCGTTGTCCGGGCGTGTGCTGGGGCGTGCCACCACGGCAGGCGGATTGGTATTTTCGCTCGCCAACATCGGCTTCGATCTCCACAACCTGTCGGTGGCCGAGAACCACGAGCAACGCTCGCGGTTCTCCACATCACTGGTGTTCAACGTTGCAGCATTGGGGGTGGATGTTGTTGCTTTGGCGGCTGGCGGGGCGGTGGGCACGGCAGCGGCCGTTCTCTCGGTGCCGCTGCTGGGTGTCGGCATTGGGGTGACGGCGATTGCCAGCAACCTGGGACAGATCAGGGACAAGGCGACGGCGGTGGGCAATCATCTGCGTGCGATCGGTCATGCTTACCGGCGCGGTGCCTACACCTTGAAGGATGGCGTGCTGCAATTTCCCGCAGAGGCGGTCATCGTCAGGCTGAACCTGCAAACCAATGACGTGCGCTTCGACAGCCAGAAGTTTTACCCCTGGACGGGCGGGCCACTGGAACTGCCGCAGTACAACGATGACCCGCAGGCTATTCACCTGTCCCTCGATATCCGCCAGGCACTGGGGCTGCCCGAGGTCGTTCATCTTTACCGTGACGAAACCGATAGGCTTGAGACGCTGGTGCTGCCGTGCACGCCGATCTGCCATTACGGTTACGAGTATCAGTTGAAGGGGCTGGGCGGGTACACCTACGACCCCCTTCCCGGCGAGGTCGGGGACGCTGGCGACATCCCTGCTGAAACCCGCTACCCGCAAGTGACGGATCGCATGGCGGACACGCTGGAGTATGACCAACACGGAAACCGGCGCTTTTATCTCACCAGCAACCCGTCGCTGCCGCACATTCTGTACAAGCTGCATCCGGTCTATCAACCGACAGACATCAGCGTGGTGCTGGACAGTCAGGTACGCCAGTTGGTGGTGCCGACCCTGGAAGCGCTGGTGCACAACAGGATTTCCTACGCAATCAGCGCACCCGAGGGGCAATACCGGATCAGGCTTGCACCCGGCATCGTCTCGGTCAGATTTAATGGCCCTGCCAAGTGGATCGTGCAGGCGACCTGGGCTTGCCTGGAGCAGGTCAGATTTGCCGCCGCGGATCGGGAAAATGATGATGAAGTCCAACTGATGGTTGATGGCACGGTGCTGTCGGTTTTCGATGGCTTGATCGAACTGGCCGAGGGCCTGTTCCGGGTCGATGGGTGGGAGCGCTGCCTTCGCTTGCAGTCGGTCACCCTTGATGAGCAAAGCCGCCTGCCGCAAATACTGGCGATGCTGCGCCAGCACGCCCGCGAAGGCCGATTGGTCGCAAATGCTGTGGCGCTGTACAAATTTCGCGTGCCCGCCGCCACCATGGTGGTGACCACCGCTTGGTATGACGCGACCAGTGATCGTTTGTTGTACGCACGCAATCTGCCGAGCGCGGTGAACGAGGGGCTGCTGTTGGGCGGCGCCGGTGCCCGCCATGCCTGGTTCTACCATCCGCAACGGGCGACGGTCTGGCGTGTCGACACGATCACCGGCACGGTTGTGCATCGCTACCGCTTGATGAACCCCGCGAGCGGGTCGCACATCATGGGTTGTGTCCAGGACGCCGATGGCAGTTTGCGAGTGTTGCAACGCTTGCTGATCGACGCCCGGATAACTGAAACCGAAACCACACTGGAGTATCGCCTCAGCGATGCGGCCGTGGTCCTGACGGGCATCAAGTCGTCGTTTATCGAGGAACCCACCGCGCGCCCCGGGCAGGGCGACTTGCATCACTTCACGACCTTCGGCGCGTATAACGATGAAACCCCGGGCATGGCCAATGCCATCAGCACCTGGGTATATGCATCGTTCGTTTACGCGCGCACCTACTACTTCGAAGGATTGCGCCGGCGTGCCTGGGTCAACAAACGCACGGGCCACTATTTTTCGGCGGGGTTGGGCAGTGAGGCGGACATGGTCATGTTGATGCCGGCCGATCCGCAGAGCGGTGCGCTGCTGTTCTACGGCAAGCAAGCGCAGACCATCAGTCAAGGGGTGGAGCCGAGGGTGGGGCAATTCATCAATCGGGTCATCGAGCGCGATATTGTCGACGTCACCCAAACGTTCGGAAGCTACATTGCCACCAAGGCCGACGGCCGCCTTTTCGAGGTCGACACCAACCTTAAAGATGAGCAGTGGATGGGCGGCATTCCCACACCGAATATTCTGAAATTTGCCGGCCTCGGCCAGCGCTGGCTACAGCTCAACTCCGACTGGCTGGATGCCTTGCCGGCGCTGGCAAAAGTCTACAAAGCCGAACCTTTTCCGCTCATCGGATTGGGCAATGGGGCGGCTCATGCATTTCTGCCGGCGTGGTGCATCGAGGAGCAATTCGTCGTGTCGAACATCGGTCCTGAAGTGCAGTTGACGCCGTTGGGACTGACACCGGACAAACAGGCCGCATGGTTGCTGGAGGGTTCGACCGGGCGGCTTTATCGCCAGCCGACGATTGCCATCGGGGCATTGCGCGTCGCGTTTGCTGCAGGGCCGCAGCGCGTGAGTCCCGAGCAGTTGCCCATGGCAGAAAAGGTCTGGCCGCAATGGTCATTTGTTCACGTGCTGAGGCATGGACAAGGTCTGCTCGGGCAAACCCGCGACGGGGTCAATGTCGAGCTGCACGATCAGCAGCCAGCGCGGATCATCAGCGTGGAGAATCGCTGGTCGCACGTGCAGGGGCAGACGGCCGAGCAGTGGCGTACGCGCTTGAAAGCATTGCTCGCGGGACAGCTCCACGCGCAGGTTCTGCCGGTCGAGCACACCGGCACGCGCTACACGTATTACCTGCCTGCAACGGATCGCTTGTTTGAGGTCACCGCCCGCCATGCGCGACAGTGGCCGACGTTTCTTGGCACGCGCCAAAACACCGCAGCGCTGCTGTTCGACGCAGTTGACGGACTTGTCTTCAGCGCAGGCCCGGTCGATCCTGATCCTGTCTGGATTCCGGGCTGCCACGCGCACCGCGAAGGCGAGGTGTTGTCCCTGTCCTTGAGCGATGAGGTGACCGATGTCTGCGCATTGTTGCCCGATGGTATCGACACACTGATTCTAGCCTTCGGTTCCCGGGAAACCGGGTATCGCATCACCGACGAAACCTGGCAGCGTCTGGACTGCATCGTGGTCGATACGCGGCTGGCAGCGGACGACGATGGTTCGGGCACGAACCTGCTGTTTCTCGACATGGCTGACTGCGCGCGCCTTTTGATGTCGCGGGTTGAAGGGCATCTGGTGATTGCCGACCCGGACAGTGCAAGCACGCTGATTGTGCGGGATGTCGAGCCGCAGGGCGGCGAGGAAAACACGCCAATGGAAATAACAGTCCGGCTCAATGAGCGGCTCCACTGCACGTTTACCCTTACCGATTGGTTGCAGCGTTTTGCACGGCTGCAGGGCGATAACGCCGTGGTCAGTCTGAACGTGCTGATTGAGGCAGCGCTTTGAACTCAAAACCGATGTAGAAGCAAAAAGGGCCGTGAAGAATAAATTCACGGCCCTTTGCAAGAAGTGTACGGACGTATTCGATGCGCTTGTTCAGGGCACCAAATAGCCTTTGACCCCTGTAAAAATGATCTGCGCCGCCAAAGCGCAAACAAACAATCCCATCAAACGACTGACGATCTGTAAGCCCTGATCGCCCAGAATCCGCTCGATACGATTCGACAGGTACAGCACCACGCCGACGGTAAAACTGGCCAGGGCAATACTCATGATCGCGGTGAGTTTGTCGTCCCAGTGCGGCTGGCTGACGCCCATCACCAGCAAGGCACCGATGGTGCCCGGGCCGACGGTCAGCGGGATGGTGAGCGGCACGATGGTGACGTCCTGCTGCACATTGTCGGCCTGTACCGCCGGTTTGCCCTGCGCCATCCCCAGTGCCGAAATGAACAGCACACTGCCGGCGCCGATGCGAAACGCATCCACGGTGATGCCGAACACATCGAAAATTACCCGCCCGAACAAATACAGTAAAACGCTGGAGACCAGCGTGGCCACGGCGACTTTCCAGGCCAGCCGCCGTTGTTCCTTGCGCGAATAACCGCGGGTCAGGCTGATAAAGCACGACAGCACGAAGAACGGGCTGTAGAGCACCAGCATCTTCAGGTAAACGCTGAACAACACTTGGAGCATGGTGCAAGCTCACTGGCGAGGGAATTCGTGGGGGAGTCTATCAGGCGCTACGGGGTCTGTCGGCTCAGGAGGTGGGCGTCGTGGCACGGTTCTGCTGATCACGCTCGGCTACCCAGTGCTCGATCAGCTCGCGCAATTGTGACAACTCGACCGGCTTGGACATGTGCCCATCCATCCCGGCCTGACGCGCGCGCTCCTTGTGCTCGGCGAGAATGTGCGCCGTCAGCGCCACGATCGGCGTGCGAATGCGCTGGTTGCTGACTTCCCACGCGCGCAGTTGCTGGGTCGCCGAGAACCCATCGAGGATCGGCATTTCGCAGTCCATCAACACCAGGTCGTAACGCTGGGCCTTCATCGCTTGCAGCGCCTCTTCGCCGTTGGCAGCGGTGTCCGGTTGCAGGTTGAGTTTGCCGAGCATGCCGCGAATCACTTTGGTCGAAATCGTGTTGTCTTCGGCGACGAGGATGCGGAAGTCGCTTGGCACTTTGGCGGCCGTGGCCGGGGTGACCACTTGCGGCTGGAACACCACCTGGCCTTTGTTGCGCTGATTGAGCTCGTCGGCCAGGGTGGTTTTGAGCGTGTAGCCGGCCACCGGTTTGGCGAGGATGCGTTTGATCCCCGAGTTGCGCGCGATGATCTTGCTCGGCGCATTGCTGATGCCGGTGAGCATGATCAGCAGGATGTCGTGGTTCAGACTCGGGTCTTCCTTGATCTTGGCCGCGAGCTGCATGCCGGTCATGCCGGGCATGTTCTGATCGAGCAACACCACATCAAAGTAATCACGCAGGTGCGCCTTGGTCCGCAGGAGAGCCAACGCTTCCTTGCCTGAAGGTACGGCGCTGACATTCAGCCCCCACGCACTGCATTGCTGGACCAGCACTTTGCGGCAGGTGTCGTTGTCGTCGACCACCAGGACCCGCGCGCCCTGCAGCGGACTGTCGAGATCGGAGGTCGGGTGTTCGAGGCGGTCGGGGTCCAGCGGCAAAGTCAGCCATAACGTGCTGCCTTGATTGGCGCCGCTCTTGATGCCGAACTCGCCATGCATCAAGCGGATCAGTTGTCGCGCGATCACCAGCCCCAGGTTGCCACCCAGACGATTGGCCGAAAGGAAGTGCTTGCTGTGCAGTTCGGCGTGCATCAGTGCGTCACGCTCTTCCTGATCCATCGGTTCACCGCTGTCCTGCACGGCGATGCGCAGACGCGGTTTGTTGCTGCGCTCGTCGAGGGCGACGACGATCAGCACTTCACCTTCATCGGTTTTCTTCAGGGCGTTTTCCAGCAGGCTCAGCAGAGTCTGGCGCAGGCGGGTCGGGTCGCCGCTGATCACCCGCGGTACTTGCGGCTGGATAAAGCTGATCAGTTCGACGTTCTGCTGTTCGGCCTTGGCCCGGTAGATGCTCAGGCAGTCGTCGATCAAGGCATTGAGGTCGAACTGCACATCGTCCAGTTCGATCTGCCCGGACTCGAGCTTGGAGATGTCGAGAATCTCGTTGATCAACGTCAGCAATTCGTTGCCGGCGCTGTGGATGGTCTGCACGTAGTCGCGTTGCTTGACCGACAGTGGCGTGCCCAGCAGCAGTTCGGTCATGCCCAGCACGCCGTTCATCGGCGTGCGGATTTCGTGGCTGATCTTGGCGAGGAACTCGGCTTTGGCGTTGATCTCGGCATTGCTCGCGGCGAGGTCGCGGCTGACGCTGAAACGACTTTCGGTGATGCTGCGCTGACGCTCGCCGAGGGCGATGCTCATCAGCAGCCCGCTGATACAGATGAATGCCATCAGGGTCATGATCAGACCCTGCGGCGACACCAGTGTCAGCCCCAGCAACGCGGGAAGAATGATCAAGGTGCCGATGTTGAACACCACCATTGCGGCGACGAACAGGCGCGCCGGGCGGTAACCCTTCTGCCAGTGATAGAAGGCGACAAACAACATGCTCAGGCCGGCCAGGGCCACCAGGGCATAGGTGATGATGTTCAGCGGCAGGGTGTTGACGAACAGCAGCAACAGACTGCAGGTGACGATAAACAGGATGTCGCCAATCAACAGTTTGTTCAGCGGGTGCGGGCCGAGCGGAGCGAAGAAGCGATAGGCGAACATCAATCCTGCGGGAGCGGTCAGCAGCAACGCCAGATAGGCGCCCGGGGTCTGCACCGCGTGCCAGTTCGGCAGCCAGGGGCCGGCGAGGTTGAGCAGCAGCAACAGACTGAGGCCCAGCAGGCCCTCGCAGACCGCCAGCCACAGGCTGCTGCGCGAGCGGGAGTAGGCGTAGCGCACAAGGTTGTGCAACAGCAGCATGGCGAGACAGCCGAACAGCAAGCCGAAGATCAGCGTCTGATTGTGGTTGGCCGCGCTCATCACCGCCGATTGTAGGGTGACGTGCGGGCGCAACTGGTGATCGGAGACCAGGCGCAGATAGACATCGAGCGGTTTGTCGGTCTGTGGCAACGGCAGCATGAAGTCGCTGCTCGGCAACGGCCTTTCGGCCTGTGGCTGGTCGGTGCCGGTGTTGCGTTGCTCGATCAGCTTGTCACCGTCGAGTACGTAGAGATTGAGCTGTGTCAGGTCGGGGGCAAAGATGCGTAGCACTTGTTCGTGCTTGCCCGGCGCCAGTTTGAAGCGCAACCACAGGGCGCCATCGGGCTCGGCCGCAGTGAGGCGGTCGAGGTCGATGGGGCTGAATTGATTGGTGTAGCGAGCGGAGCGGATATCGCTCAGTTGCAGACTGCCCTGATCGTCAAGCAATACCGACCAGCCACTGCCTTGCGCGGCCTGGGCCGGGAGCATGCAGAGCAAGGTCAGCAACGTGACGGTGAAGCTTATGGCAATCCTGAGCCAGCGCACGGCGAAATCCCTTCGTAGGTTGATGCCAGAATATAACGATGCGCGGCGGCGGAACAGCCCGGCGAGGAACGGTATCCCTCGCCGGGCTCGATCGACAGCTTATTCCTGGGTTTCGCCACGTTCACGGGCAATGGCGCGGTAGCCAATGTCCTTGCGGTAGAAGCAGCCTTCCCAGTCGATGGCTGCTGCCAGCTTGTAGGCTTGCTGCTGAGCTTCACCGACGCTGGCGCCCATTGCAGTGGCGCAGAGTACGCGACCACCGGCAGTGACAACCTGACCATCCTTCAGCGCGGTACCCGCGTGGAAGACTTTGCCTTCCAGGCTCGCCGCTGCGTCCAGACCGTTGATCGCCGCGCCCTTGGCGTAGTCGCCCGGGTAGCCGCCAGCGGCCAGCACGATGCCGACGCTCGGGCGTGGATCCCACTGTGCTTCAACCTTGTCCAGCGCTTGCGCCAGAGCGGCTTCAACCAACAGCACCAGGCTCGATTGCAGACGCAGCATCACCGGTTGGGTTTCCGGGTCGCCGAAGCGGCAGTTGAACTCGATAACCTTTGGATTACCAGCCTTGTCGATCATCAGACCGGCGTAGAGGAAACCGGTGTAGACATTGCCTTCTTCAGCCATGCCACGCACGGTCGGCCAGATCACCAGATCCATCACGCGCTGGTGCACGTCGGCAGTGACCACCGGGGCAGGGGAGTAGGCACCCATGCCGCCAGTGTTCGGGCCGCTGTCGCCGTCGCCAACACGTTTGTGGTCCTGGCTGGTGGCCATCGGCAGGACGTTTTTGCCATCGACCATGACGATGAACGAGGCTTCTTCGCCGTCGAGGAATTCTTCAATTACCACGCGCGAACCGGCGTCGCCGAACGCATTGCCAGCAAGCATGTCGCGCACGGCGTCTTCGGCTTCGGCCAGGGTCATGGCGACGATCACGCCTTTACCGGCCGCCAGGCCATCGGCCTTGATCACGATCGGTGCGCCTTTTTCACGCAGATAAGCCAAGGCCGGCTCGATCTCGGTGAAGTTCTGGTAGTCGGCGGTCGGGATCTTGTGGCGAGCCAGGAAGTCCTTGGTGAAGGCCTTCGAACCTTCCAACTGCGCAGCGCCGGCGGTCGGACCGAAGCAGTCCAGGCCACGGGAGCGGAACAGATCAACAACGCCAGCGACCAGCGGCACTTCCGGGCCGACGATGGTCAGGGAAACGTTTTTCTCGGCGAAGTCGGCCAGTTGCTCAAGAGCCAATACGTCGATGGCGACGTTCTCGCACTTGGCTTCGATGGCGGTGCCAGCGTTGCCCGGTGCGACGAACACCTTCTGCACGCGCGGATCCTGAGCCACTTTCCAGGCCAGGGCGTGTTCACGGCCACCGCTGCCAATGATCAAAACATTCATTTCAAAAACCTCGGATGACGCTAATTCTGTGGGGGCTGATCGTTCCCACGCTCTGCGTGGGAATGCCTCTACGGACGCTCTGCGTCCAAGGGACGCGGAGCGTCCCGGGCTGCGTGCCCACGCAGAGCGTGGGTACGATCAAGCAATAATCAGTGACGGAAGTGACGCATGCCCGTAAAGACCATGGCGATGCCAGCCTCATCGGCAGCAGCAATCACTTCAGCATCACGCATCGAGCCGCCCGGCTGGATCACTGCAGTGATGCCGACCTTGGCCGCGTTGTCGAGGCCGTCGCGGAACGGGAAGAACGCGTCCGATGCCATCACCGAACCCGCTACTTGCAGACCGGCGTGCTCAGCCTTGATCGCGGCGATACGTGCCGAGTTTACGCGGCTCATCTGGCCAGCGCCGACACCGATGGTCTGACGGTTCTTGGCGTAGACGATGGCGTTGGACTTCACGTACTTGGCCACTTTCCAGGCGAAGATCAGGTCGTGGATTTCCTGTTCGGTCGGCGCGCGTTTGGTCACGACTTTCAGGTCATCGGCGCTGATCATGCCGATGTCGCGGCTCTGTACCAGCAGTCCGCCATTGACACGCTTGTAGTCCCACGCGGCTGCGCGGTCTGCCGACCACTCGCCGCAGGCCAGCAGGCGCACGTTGGCTTTGGCCGCAACGATGGCGCGGGCTTCTGCACTGACGCTTGGGGCGATGATCACTTCAACGAACTGACGCTCGACGATCGCTTTGGCGGTCTCGGCATCCAGTTCACGGTTGAAGGCGATGATGCCGCCGAACGCCGATTCGGTATCGGTGGCGTAAGCCAGTTCATAGGCCTGACGGATGCCGCCTTCAGCGTCCGGGCTGACCGCCACGCCGCACGGGTTGGCGTGCTTGACGATCACGCAGGCTGGCTTGACGAAGCTCTTCACGCATTCCAGCGCGGCGTCGGTGTCGGCCACGTTGTTGTACGACAGTTCTTTGCCTTGCAGTTGGGTCGCGGTAGCGATGCCGACTTCGGCAGGCTTGGCTTCCACGTAGAACGCCGCGCTCTGGTGCGGGTTCTCGCCGTAGCGCATTTCCTGGGCCTTGATGAACTGGCTGTTGAAGGTGCGCGGGAATTCGCTGCGGCCTTCAGTGCTCAGGGTTTCAGCCGCTTGATTCACGGTGCCCATGTAGTTGGCGATCATGCCGTCGTAGGCGGCCGTGTGTTCGAAGGCCTTGAGCATCAGGTCGAAACGCTGCGCGTACGTCAGGCCACCGGCTTTCAGCCCTTCCAGGACGCTGGCGTAATCGCTGGCATTCACCACGATCGCTACGTCTTTATGGTTTTTCGCTGCCGAACGGACCATGGTCGGGCCGCCGATGTCGATGTTCTCGATGGCGGTCGGCAGGTCGCAGCCTGGCTTGTTGATGGTGGCTTCGAACGGGTACAGGTTGACCGCCACCAGATCGATCGGCTTGATGCCGTGCTCGCTCATGATTGCGTCGTCGATACCGCGACGACCGAGGATGCCGCCGTGGATTTTCGGGTGCAGGGTTTTCACCCGACCGTCCATCATTTCGGCGAAACCGGTGTAATCCGCGACTTCCACTGCGGCAACACCGTTGTCGCGCAGCAGCTTGAACGTTCCGCCGGTGGAGAGGATCTCGACGCCCAGAGCTTCAAGCTCCTTGGCGAATTCGAGGATCCCGGTCTTGTCGGAAACGCTGATCAAGGCGCGGCGGATCGGCAGGCGGGTAGTCTGGTCGGTCATCTCAATTTCCATCAAAAGCAAAGGAAGTCAGCAAAAAAGGCGACCGTTTTTTACGCGGGCGCCTTTCTGGTTTGATTGAATGCTTACAGCAGATCGTACTGCTTGAGTTTCTTGCGCAGCGTGCCGCGGTTAAGTCCGAGCAGCTCACTGGCCTTGGTCTGGTTGCCCTTGACGTAGTTCATCACGCTTTCGAGCAGGGGAGCCTCGACTTCGGAGAGCACCAGGTTGTACACATCCGTGACGGACGCGCCCTCAAGGTGGGCGAAATAATTGTGCAGCGCCTTCTCGACACTCCCGCGAAGGGTCTGGCCTTCTTCGCTCGGGGTATTGAGGTGCTGTTTCAAATTCACGTTGTCGCTCACGGGTGCTGTTCCACTCACTAAAGTCTCGGTCATCATCGTCATGCGGCCACCCCTTCTTCGTCCCCTGTCAGGCTCTTGTAACGCTCGGCGAAAAACTCCCGAACGTTGGCGCATTGTGTTTCCGTACCATCCAAACGATTGAAGTGGGCGCGAAACTCCCTGGCGCCCGGCAAGGTTGCGAGATACCAGCCCACATGCTTGCGCGCAATGCGCACGCCCATCACATCCCCATAGAAAGCGTGAAGGGCGGCCAGATGCTCCAGCAGAATGTGTTCCACTTCGATCAGTTCCGGTGCCGGCAATTTCTCGCCGGTACGCAGGAAGTGTTCGATCTCGCGAAAAATCCATGGCCGCCCTTGGGCGGCGCGGCCTACCAACAGGCCATCGGCACCGGTCGCGTCGAGCACGTAACGGGCCTTTTCCGGCGAATCGATATCGCCATTGGCAAACACCGGCATCGACACCGCCTGCTTGATCGCGGCAATCGTGTCGTACTCGGCTTCACCGGTGTACAGATCGGCGCGAGTGCGGCCATGCACTGCCAGCGCGGTGATCCCGGCCTGCTCGGCGATCTTCGCCACGGTCAGGCCGTTCTTGTTGTCGCGATCCCATCCGGTGCGGATCTTCAAGGTGACCGGCACATCAACCGCAGCCACAACGGCCTGCAGGATCTCGGTCACCAGTGCTTCGTCCTTCAACAACGCGGAACCGGCGGCCTTGTTGCAGACCTTCTTTGCCGGGCAACCCATGTTGATATCAATAATCTGCGCGCCCAATTCGACGTTGGCCCGGGCCGCATCCGCCAGCATCTGCGCGTCGCCACCGGCAATCTGCACCGAGCGGGGCTCGGGATCGCCTTCGTGGATCATGCGCATGCGCGACTTGCGGGTGTTCCACAGGCTCATGTCACTGGTGACCATTTCCGAGACTACAAGCCCTGCGCCCAAACGCTTGCACAGCTGACGAAAGGGCTGGTCGGTGACGCCCGCCATCGGGGCGAGAATCAAGCCGTTCTGCAATGTGTATGGGCCGATGCGTACCGCCGACATAGGACTTCCCTGAGGTGGGGCCGGATCATGAGAGTTCGAAAAAGGGTTGGCATGATACCCGCTCTCGATGACTGGATAAAGGCTGAATTGAACAAAATCTGAACAGTTATTCCGTTATCGCCACAGGTTTGGTTGTGGGTGGCAAAGTCAGAAAACCGCCGTCAATTGCAAACCGCCGCAGGGATTCACTCGGGCGAGTGGAAACTCAGGCTGTAATTCACTGCTTTCGGGCCTGGGTCGAGGATATCCAGCGCAATGTGGATCGGCGTTTGCGGCGGCATTTCCGCCAGACCTTCGAGGTCCCCTCTGAGGTACTCGCCGGGTTTGAAGCGACGACTGGCGATCAAGTGTCCATTGAGGTCGGCGAAACGCAGTTCCAGTAATGGAAAGGGCTGAGAGAACGTCGCGCGGTTATAAATGATCGCGTCGACCACCAATGCGCCGTTGAACTCCGGATGACTGCGCACCACCAGATTGCTGCTCTTGATCCGGGCGATGTCGACCTTGGACGGCACCGTGCAGCCGATCTGCGGGCAGATTTGCTGGAACCACGGACGGTATTGATCCTGGCGGGCCAGTTCGTCGAAATGATAGGCGATGTATTGGGCAGCCAGTCCGCCCGCCGCCAGTAGCACCAACAGCAACCAGAGCAAACGGCGTCCCCACGGCGAGCGGCGTTTCTGCCAGTCCAGTTGCAGCGGGTCGTCAGTCAGGTCCTGCAGGACTTCAGCACGTACACCGGGTTCTGCGCGCTCGCGCTTTTTGCGCAGCGGCTCGATCGATGGCAACTCGTCGCCGTCATCGATATCGTCGCTGGCAGAAAATCGTTCACGACGGGCGTTCGGATCGATCGGGTCGTGAAGGCGCAGTTGCGGGATCGCCGGCTCGTCGTCGAGATCTACCGGTTCCAAAGTCAGCGAAGGCTCAGTGCGCGCGGCTTTGGCCGGTTCGATCTCCGAGACTTCTGCCTCGTCGTCGGGCTCGATCGTGTGCTCATCGGCATGTTCGCTGAACAGGCTGTCGCGCCAGACGGTTTCGTCCGGCTCAGGCATGTCGCGCCGGGCGCTCAGGGAATCTTCGTGGGGACGACCGAATTCGGTGGTCGGCTGGATTTCCCGTTGCTCGAGGCGGGCAAGTTCCTGGTCCAGATCGAGGCTGTCGAGATCCAGCTCCGAGGCGCTCCACTGCTTTTGGCTGATGGCGCGCGGTGCCGGCGGCTCGACGATGGCTACGGGTTCGACGGCTGGCGTCGACTCGACAATCGGCGGTGGCTCGGCAAGCGAAGGCGCGACCGGCGTCACCGCGTCCTTGCCAGCGTGTTGTTCCAGCAGCTGTTTGGCGGCGTTGAACACTTGCAGGCAGGAGCCGCAGCGAACCACCCCGCGGGCCACGCTCAATTGAGCATGGCTGACACGGAAACTGGTTTGGCAATGCGGGCACTGGGTGACGAAGCTGTCAGTCATGCGGCGATCCGGATTATGCAGGCGGACATATTAGCGCCGACGGCCGGTGATGCGCACCCAGCCATCGCGATTGGCGATCGGGTCGAGATCGAAGTCCTGTGCATAAGCGGCAGCGACTTCATCACCTTGTTCAGCGAGGATGCCCGACAGGGCCAGACGACCGCCGGATTTGACCAGGCCAGACAGTTGCGGCGCCAGCGAAACCAGCGGACCGGCAAGAATGTTGGCGACCAGCACGTCAGCTTGAACCTGCGGCAAGTCTTGCGGCAGGTACAGCGGGAACAGTTCGTCGGCAATATTGTTGCGACCGGCGTTGTCGCGCGAGGCTTCCAGTGCCTGCACGTCGATGTCGGTACCAACGGCTTCTTTCGCACCGAGCAACAGGGCGGCGATCGCCAGAATTCCCGAACCGCAACCGAAGTCGAGCACGTCGCAGTCTTTCAGGTCCTGGCCGTCGAGCCATTCCAGGCACAAAGCGGTGGTCGGGTGAGTGCCGGTGCCGAACGCCAGGCCCGGATCCAGCAGCAGGTTGACCGCATCAGGTTCCGGCGCGGCGTGCCAGCTCGGCACGATCCACAGGCGCTGGCCGAAACGCATCGGCTGGAAACCGTCCATCCAGCTGCGCTCCCAGTCCTGATCTTCGATGACTTCGCTGTGGTGTTCGGGTAGCGGGCTGCCGGTCAGCAGTTCCAGGTGGGCCAGTACCGGGGCTGGTTCGGTGCCGCCTTCGAACAACGCCAGCAAGTGGGTGTGCGACCACAAGGGGGTGGTGTTGAGTTCCGGTTCGAAGATCGGCTGGTCTTCGGCGTCCATGAAGGTCACCGATACGGCGCCGACTTCG
This sequence comes from Pseudomonas sp. Irchel s3h9, assembly GCF_900187475.1. Classification (NCBI taxonomy): domain Bacteria; kingdom Pseudomonadati; phylum Pseudomonadota; class Gammaproteobacteria; order Pseudomonadales; family Pseudomonadaceae; genus Pseudomonas; species Pseudomonas sp. Irchel s3h9. The sequence goes on from NZ_FYDH01000001.1 coordinate 586,092, forward strand.
AGAAATGCGTCCTCGTAGGTTTCGGCTTGTTCGGGGGTGATGGCGAGACGGACTTGCAGCCAAGGCATGGCGGGCACCTTTGAAAATCTGTGGGGCAGCCCGAAGCTGCAAAAGCGCGCAGTTTACGCCAGGTCGCCGGCAAAGTGGACACGCCTCTTGGCTGTTACACATTCGCCGGCGCGATATACATATGTATCCCCGGAGCGCGGTTGCCGGCAAATAGAGTGAAAGCTCATTTCTACGCAAGCGGGCTGGACGATATGGCGAGTGAACAAGGGATTGTAGAAGAAAAACCACCGGAAGCCGCTGCGCCCACAGGAACGGCCCAGGAGATTCTGCTGCGGATCACGCGTTGGCAGGTACTCATCGACAAGCGCCTGAGCAGTCAGCTGACCTTATTGGAGGCCATGGAAGCTTTCGCGTTGACCGAGCTGCGCAATCATTACCCGCACGGCAATATCGATCCGGCTTTTGTGCTGGCTTTGCTCGATTCGATTCTGCAGAAAATCATCGACGGCAAGCCGATGATGTACCTGGCGATTCAGGACGCTCCGTACCGCTGGCCGGGTGCTGCTGACCGGGGATTTCCGCTCGGCCATCGTCAAGCGGTCATCCAGACTGTGGAGAGCGTTTCTGAGCATTTCCTTGATCAATACAAAAACTACCTGCGAACACATTGGGAAACCAAGGGGCAGGAGGCTGCGTTCGATCAGTTGGTTTTGCGCAAATTGCAGCGTTATATCGATGACATCGACGCGCTGTTCCACACTGACCGGCTCGTGCGACTGACGCCGGATCGATTGCGCAGGCAAATCGAAAAGGTTCAGGAACGAGGCGCTCGCCGCTATCGGTTGACCGCACTGGCAACGGGTGCGGAAAAGAAGAGGCTCGAAGCGCAGTCATACGCGCAATTGCCGCATTGGCTGCGGGTGCTGAACGAACCGGAGCGTGCCAGGCTGCGCCGTTATCAAGAACAGACGTCGCAGGCCCAGGCAGCGCTCGATGACCTGCTGGAAGGCTACGGCTCGTTGCGCGCCTATGCCCGGCAACAGGCGATTGACTATATCCAGCTCAAACTCGACATGGAGGTGGAACCGGACCGGATCGATGTCCGCCTGAGGTGGCTTTCAGCGGTCGGCGAGCCGACGCAGAACCGCAGTTTGAGCCAGTTGCTCGCGGCGGGGCCGATCGGTACGGATTTCGCTGCCGTTCTGGAAGTCACCAGTGGTCCTTCGCGACGCAATCAGCCGCTGGAGCCGGCATTCATCGCCGACATGCTGGCCGGCCAGGATTATCCGGTCGGGTACCTGCGAGCCCTCGCCGGGCAGTATGAGCGCGAGGACGTACAAAAGGCCTTGATCGACTGGTTTGTCGCGCGACTCAAGCAAAGCGCGTTCGTTGCGCGTTGTGCGGGGCATCTGGCGGTGGACGATCATGATCGTCTCGAATCGATGTGGGCGGGGGAAGCCATGGGCGAATCTTTGCGCGTCGCCGCACTGGCTTTACCCAACGGCATGCAGTGTGCCGACTTTCTGGTGTTTTACCGGCAAGAGCCTGCACCAGCGGTGAGCGATCTGCTGCTGTACGCGCCAAACAAGCCAGACGGCCAGGAGTGGGTGCGCCTGCCTTCGCTGGCGGCATTGACCGGAGAGGTCTGGGGCTGGACGCAGAGCGAGTCCGGTCGCGAATATCTTTTGCAGCAGCTTTCTCCCACTGCCCATCGCCGAGCGCGGGAGTATCTTGTCGCCGTGGCTGCCGACCCTGGCCGTTGGGGTATGAGCAGTGATATTCGGCGTGCGCCCCTGCCGTTCGCTCAGTGCGTCGAAGCGGCTGTAAAAATGGGCCTGGCCAAAAACCTGCAGCAGGTCGAAGAGGACAATTTACTGCGCTGGAACTCAACGCTGACCCTGGATGCGCGTCGACGCCTCAGCAGCCTGAATCAGGAGCTGGTTGTTCATCAGCAGGTCTTCAATGAGTTGCTGGGCGGTTTCGAAGTCTTTGTCGATTTTGCCAGACGCACGGTGACCGCAGAGATCGCGCCTTATATGCGCAGCAAACAGGTGCTGGAACCGGTTGATCCGGCCACCGTGTTGATCGATTACAACGCCGGCATCGCCGATCGCAGGAAACAGTCGGTAGCCAGCCTGCTCGATCTGGCGATCTACGGCTACGACGACAACGCTGGTATCGACAATCCGAAAAAGGGCGTGCGCTCATCCGTTGGCCAGGATCTGAGCGAGGTGCGCAGCGCCGATCTGGCGTTGTATCTGCGCGGGGCCTGGCTGGGTGAGAAGTACGCCAGCGAGATCCGAGGCAAATATCTCGACGCTCGCCATGCGGACTACGAGCCGCGCCGGTTTGCCTGGCGCAATGTGCTGCTGTCGACAATGGATCGTGACTTGCGGGTTGCGCGAAGTCAGGCACGGCTAAGCGACACGGTGTATACAGCGCTCGTCCGCCAGGTCTCGCTGTTGAGTCAATTGCCAACGTCAGGGGGCCATTTGCCGGGCGCCAGCAGGGTCACGACTGACGGCGTATTCAGGTTTACTGTGCGTGGTCATGTCGTACTCGGGGTTTATGTTTTTACCGCTTTCGATCCCGAGCCGTCTTGGTGGTTGTATACCCCGGATGCTCCTGACGGCCTTGCGGTGCGCCCGTACCATTCACTGTTTGGCGACATCGCCGGCGAGCTGCATGACTACTTGATGGCGCGCACGGCGGTTGCTGCACGCAAAACCGTTTCGCTCTCCTTGCATGCGATAGCGGTAAAAAATCAGCGCGTCGATACGCTGTACGAAGCGCAGCGAGTGAGCGACGCGCGGGTTGAGTTCAACGCTTACATCGAGCGCTCGGTTACGGATGTGCACGACATCACGACCAGCCGCGCGGAAATGATCGAAAGACAGGTGGTCAAGGGACTGATGTTCGCCGCCGCGCCGTTCTGCATGGTGTTTCCGCCCTTCGCCTTGTTGTTGGACGTGGTGTTCATCGCCGTCAGTGCCGGTGATGCCGTCGCGGCGCATCTGGAAGGCGATGTCGATGGCGCGCTCGGCCATTGGCTTGAGGCGTCGTGGGGCGCGCTGTTTGCCATGGTTGGCGCCGGCAGTACGGTCAAGTTACTCGGGCGCACGGTCAGAAATCTGAAGCACACGACGCGGCCGGTCTCATTGCTCACCGAACGCTTGAGCACCGTGGCTCCGATTCGCAAGGAAGCGCTGCCGGCGGTTCGCAAGGTGCGTTTTCACGCCAGACAGGCCGTCAGCAACAAGCCGGATAATTTGCAGCAGGTCACTGAAGAAGGTGTCTTTTTTGGCACATGGCGCAGTCCGCCCAGTGCTGCACAGCCCCAGCCGACCTATTACATCCGCAACAGAGGCAAGTACTTCCAGGTCAGGGAAAACCCACATTTCGGGGGGCTCAGCCTGATCGATGCCCGGCGCCCCGAAGCCATTTATCAGCGCCCCGTACGTCTGACTGCGAGTGGCAAATGGACGCATGACCGGGTCGGGCTGCGCGGCGGCAATGATCAGGTACGTAATCTTGGTCGAGTGAACAATCTGCGCAATGCGTTTCCCGGCCGGGTCGAGCCAGTGCTGAACCGTGGTGCGTTGCAGGGCGAGGCTGTGGTGGCGAAGTTTGTCGCCGGGTCTATGGACAATTATCTGTTTTCGCTGAATGCGCAGACCTGCGTGATTGCCTCGATGTACAACCCGACGACAAAGGTCGGCGCAGTCATTCATTTCGATCACAACGTTCGCTCGCTGATCAACCACACCGTCAAGGATGCGATGACGCGTCTGGGAGGCTCGCCCAAAGATGTTCGGGTCACGCTGGTGGGCGGTGACTGGCTGACCGGCACCGACATCGGTGGACCGGTCAGGAGTGTATTGCGTCAACAGGGGCTGAGGCCGACATGGGATTACTGGTCGTATTCTTCCTGTCTGGGTAATACCTATGCTGTTTCGTTGAATCTGAACAACGGTGTTTCGACGGTGTTCAAGACTTCCGCCAGCCAGGTTGAGCGCTTGTATTCGCCGGTTTTGCAGCGGGCCAGATATGCCAGCGATCCGGTGTCGAAACGCGCACAGGTATTCATGGAGCGGTTTCGTCGAAAGCCATTGCACCAAGATGCCTCTGGCGCTGTAGTCGACCAAAACGGGCGCCGGGCAACCCCTGAAATGATTCAGGGGCAAGCTTTTACCTTGGTGTCGATGAACTGATGCGCTGGTTGCAGGCATAAAAAAACCCGATCCACAGGGATCGGGTTTTTCCACGCCAGGTCAGTCTTACGACTGCTTGGCCAGCTTGTGCTCGAGGTAGTGAATGTTCACGCCACCTTTGCAGAAGCCTTCGTCACGAACCAGGTCACGGTGCAGCGGGATGTTGGTCTTGATCCCGTCAACCACGATTTCGTCCAGGGCATTGCGCATGCGGGCCATGGCTTCGTCGCGGGTCGCGCCGTAAGTGATCAGCTTGCCGATCAGCGAGTCGTAGTTCGGTGGAACCGCATAACCGCTGTACAGGTGCGAATCGACGCGAACGCCGTTGCCGCCTGGTGCGTGGAAATGCTTGACCGTGCCCGGACTCGGCATGAAGGTTTTCGGGTCTTCAGCGTTGATCCGGCATTCCAGCGAGTGGCCACGAATAACCACGTCATCCTGAGTGAACGACAGCTTGTTGCCAGCGGCGATGCTGAGCATCTCCTTGACGATGTCGATACCGGTAACCATTTCCGAAACCGGGTGCTCCACCTGAACACGGGTGTTCATTTCGATGAAGTAGAAGCGACCGTTTTCGTAGAGGAACTCGAAGGTGCCGGCGCCACGGTAACCGATGTCGATGCACGCCTTGACGCAACGAGCCAACACTTCTTCGCGAGCCTTCTCGTCGATGCCCGGTGCCGGCGCTTCTTCGAGAACCTTCTGGTGGCGGCGTTGCAGCGAGCAATCGCGGTCGCCCAGATGGATGGCGTGGCCCTGGCCGTCGGACAGGACCTGCACTTCGACGTGGCGCGGATTGGTCAGGAATTTTTCCAGATAGACCATCGGGTTGCCGAACGCCGCGCCTGCTTCGGAGCGGGTCAGTTTCGCCGAGGCGATCAGGTCTTCTTCCTTGTGCACCACGCGCATGCCGCGACCACCACCGCCACCAGCGGCTTTGATGATCACCGGGTAGCCGACTTCACGACCGATGCGCAATGCCGTTTCTTCGTCTTCCGGCAGCGGGCCGTCGGAACCTGGAACGGTTGGCACGCCTGCTTCGATCATCGCGTGCTTGGCCGAGACCTTGTCACCCATCAGGCGAATGGTGTCGGCTTTCGGGCCGATGAACGCGAAGCCGGAGTTCTCGACCTGCTCGGCAAAATCGGCGTTTTCCGCGAGGAAACCGTAGCCTGGGTGAATGGCGGTAGCGCCAGTCACTTCAGCGGCAGCGATGATGGCCGGGATGTGCAGGTAGGACTGAGCGGCAGAAGCCGGGCCGATGCAGACGGATTCGTCTGCCAGACCCAGGTGCATCAGCTCTTTGTCGGCCTTGGAGTAAACGGCGACGGTCTTGATGCCCATCTCTTTGCAGGCACGCAGAATCCGCAGGGCGATCTCACCGCGGTTAGCGATCAGAACTTTTTCCAACTTCGCAGTCATCAAAGGCTCTCCGCAGTTCAAACGATGGTGAACAGCGGTTGGTCGTACTCAACCGGCTGGCCGTCTTCGACGAGGATGGACTCGATCACACCGCTGGTTTCAGCTTCGATGTGGTTCATCATCTTCATGGCTTCGACGATGCACAGAGTGTCGCCTTTCTTCACGGTCTGGCCGACTTCAACGAAGGACGGCGAGGTTGGCGAAGATTTGCGATAGAAGGTACCGACCATCGGCGAACGGGCAACAGTGCCGTTCAGCGCTGGTGCAGCAGCGGCAGCCGGGGCTGCGGCAGCAACCGGAGCAGCAGCGGCGGCAGGTGCGGCAGCCGGAGCGTGCATCGGAGCCGGCGCGTAGTACTGCTGAGCCGGGGTCTTGCTGTGACGGCTGATGCGTACGGACTCTTCGCCTTCCTTGATCTCGAGCTCGTCGATGCCGGACTCTTCCAGCAATTCGATCAGTTTCTTAACTTTACGGATATCCATGAATCATCAACTCCCAAGGGTCGGTCAGGGGCGTTTAACGCTTGTAGTTCAAGCCGTTGCCTGTGTTTCAAGCTGTTCTAGCGCAGCCTCCAGGGCCAGTCGGTAACCGCTGGCGCCAAGGCCGCAGATCACTCCCACCGCTACGTCGGAGAAGTAAGAGTGATGGCGGAAAGGTTCGCGTTTGTGCACGTTGGACAAATGCACTTCGATGAATGGGATGCTCACTCCCAGCAACGCGTCACGTAATGCGACACTTGTGTGCGTAAAAGCTGCTGGATTGATCAGAATGAAATCGACCCCTTCGCCACGCGCGGCGTGGATGCGGTCGATCAATTCGTACTCGGCATTGCTTTGCAGATACAGCAGATGATGGCCGGCTTCACGAGCGCGGCGCTCCAGATCCTGATTGATCTGCGCCAGGGTCGTTGAACCGTAAGTGCCGGGTTCGCGGGTGCCGAGCAGGTTCAGGTTGGGGCCGTGCAGCACCAGGAGGGTCGCCATCTGCGTAGTCCTTGTTATGAATGAGCAATCGTCAGAACCCGGCGACTATGCCGCAAAGACTTTGTGACTGTCCAGTTCTATGCAATAGCCAGCACGATGGCCGATGTTTGCGCGAAATATGTGACCAAGTGGTTTGATCCGGTCACTTGTAGTGATTGTGCTGACGCCTTCGCGAGCAGGCTCGCTCCCACAGGGGTACATATTCCAATGTGGGAGCGAGCCTGCTCGCGAAGGCGGTTCATCAGACGCGAAATGCCTGAACGGCCGTATGCAGTTGCCCGCCCAATACCAGCAGATTCTCACCCTGCTCACGCCCGCGGCCGATCCGCACCAGATTATCCCCACCCAACTGATGAATCCGCTCACTGTGATCGCGAATCTCGCTGACCGCGCCGCTCTGCTGCGCCGTGACGTCGGCAATGCGGATCGCCGTGTCGGAAATGGTCTGGATCGCGCCGACGATTTTATCCAGCGCGCCATCCGCCGCTTGCGCCTGATTGGCCGTGGCTTCGGCGTGCTCGACCTGTGCGCGCATGCCTTCGACCGATTGACGAGCAGCGGTTTGCAGGCCGGCAATCAGGGTTTGAATCTCGGCAGTTGCGCCGGCTGTACGTTGTGCCAGCGAGCGCACTTCTTCAGCCACCACGGCAAATCCTCGACCCATTTCCCCGGCACGCGCCGCTTCGATCGCCGCGTTAAGCGCCAGCAGGTTGGTTTGATCGGCAATCGAGCGAATCACCGTCAATACGCCACCAATGGTCGCTGACTCCTCGGCCAAATGCTCGATCATTTGCGCGTTGCCCTGAACCTCACCGACCAGCGCGTGCAGGCCGGTGAGGCTTTGGCCAATCACCGACTGGCCATGCTCGACCGCCAGTCCGGCATGACGGCTGGCATCCGCCGCCTGCTGCGCATCGCCAGCGACCTGCTGAATCGTCGCCTCCAACTCGCCGAGTGAATCGCGGATCAGCGCGGTGTCACCGGCCTGATGTTCGGCGCCGCTGTGCAAGTCGTTGCTTAGTTCGGCGAGCGTGCGACTGCTGCCTGCGACTTGTTCGGCATTGCCGCGAATTGTCCCAACCAAGTCCACCAGGTAGGCACGCAAGCGATTGAGCGAGGCCTCGATGTCGTGCAGTTCACGGTTGGTTTTGCCCAAATGAATGTCGCGGCTGAAATCGCCTTCGGCCCAGTTCGACAGCGCCGGAGCGAGATTGGTCAGCGTGCGGGCCAGCCGCCGCTGCAAGGTGTCGATGAGCAACGCAATCAGCAGAATCAAGCCGATCATCACGCCTTGCATCAGCCGCACTTCGCCTTGAATTTGCCCGTGCTGCGCGCGCACGACCGGCTCAAGTCCGGCGATGGCCTGCTGCACGGCGGCGATTTTCTGGTGGGTGGCGGTGCTGAGGTCGGTGCGTTTCTGGATCTGATCTCGTGTGCGTGCCAGCTCCGCCGGATAGCGTCCGAGCAAGCTGTTGAGCTCACGTTTGAGCCCGACACCAGCGTCTTCGGCGACGGTTTTTTCGCTGTTCTCGATGCCCATCATTGCCGCAAAGTCATCACTGCCCGATTCGCTTTTGGCGACAACACCGAGCAAGGGCAGGGCCTCAATTACCTGAGCTTGCGAGCGGATATTGGTGACTTCGCGCTCAACATCGGCGGCCAGCTCACTGCGTCCGCTGCTGACCAGTTTGTCTCGCGCCAGTGACAGTTTGCCTAAGTGCTGAGAGGCGACGAGCAACGGCGTCAGATAAGCCGCGTTGCCGTTGGCGTAAGTGCTGAGCTGATCGAGGCTGGCGCTCAGTTCGCGCTCAGCCTGCAACAGCAACGCCTGCGGATCACCGGCCAGCTTGCCGGCGGCGAGCAAGTCGGTTTTGCTGAATTCTTCAAGCCCTGAAAGGCTCGGGCGCAAGGTTTCGGCCAACGCGGGCGGCAGTTCGCCGAGTTCTTTCTGCAAATTGTCGATGGCCTGACTGGCACTGCTCAGGCGCAAGGCGTCGCCGCTGGCGAGGTAATCCTCGACGTTGCGTGCCACCTCGTTCTGAAATTGTTGCGACAGACCGAGATAGCGCTCCATCAACAGGTACGGGCGCTCAAGGGCTTTTTGCGACCACCACAGCGTCGCGCCGAGTGCGAGACACACGGCGACCAACAGCAGGGTATTGAGATTGGTGAGCAACTTCAGGCGCATGACGGCTACCAACGGCAGAAATGGTAAGCGCCTGAATTTATTGCGGTTCTGTTACAGGGTTATGACCGAATCAGTGGAATCCGATGAAAAAGTGGCACTTTGCTTTGATTCGCGCGCGGTCTGCACGCGATTGCGCCCGGCACCCTTGGCCCGGTACAGCGCTTCGTCGGCCTGACTGGCCATCATCAGGCTGTCGCAGTCATCGTGCATTTCCACCACACCGGCGCTGAAGGTGCACCACAAATCCTGCGGCTGCGCCGGGTAATGGATTTCAGCGAAGCGCTGGCGGATCTCGTCGAGCACTTTGTGCGCGGCTTCTATATCAGTGTCGGGCATGACGATGGCGAACTCTTCGCCGCCGTATCGGCCGATGAAATCGGTCTTGCGCAAACGCTGCTTGAGAAACAGCGCGAGGCTCTTGATCACCCGGTCGCCCATCGGGTGGCCGTGGCTGTCGTTGACCCGTTTGAAATGGTCGATGTCGAGCATCGCAAAGCTCAATGGCTTGTTCTCGCGGCGGGCGCGGAACGAGCAGTCTTCGAGCAATTGCAGAATGTGCGTGTGGTTGTACAGACCGGTGAGGCTGTCGCGGACCATCCGTGCTTTGAGGTTGCGTGCGCGGGCGGCGCGGTTGCGCACGGTGGTGATCAGGTGGCGCGGCTTGATCGGTTTGGTCAGGAAGTCATCGCCGCCCTCGCTCATGGCGTCGAGCTGCTTGTCCAGATCGTCCTCGGCAGACAGGTAAATGATCGGCACGCTGACATAGCGATCGTTGTGGCGAATCACTTTGGCCAGTTCGGTGCCAGTGCAGGCTGGCATGTACATGTCGAGGATGATCAGGTCGGGCTGGAAATCGGCCAGTTCCGCCATCGCCTGAATCGGTTCGATCAAGGTACGCGTGACGATGCCGGCGCTGTTGAGCAGGCGCTCGGTGTGCAAGGCCTGCGCACGCGAGTCGTCGATGATCAGCACTTTATAAGGTTCGTACTGGGCGACGCAGGTGAGGACTTCTATCTTTTCCAGCAGGCTCGACGCTTCGAGGGTGCCGGTGAGGAACTCCTGGCCGCCGGCGCGCACGGCGGCGAGACGGGTTGGCGTGTCGGTTTCGTGCAGGCTGAAGAACAGCAGCGGCAGCGGTTCTTCCAAACCGACCTGAGCCTCCGCGGCGAGTTTCAGGCCGATGCCGGCGCCGCTGAAATCGACGTCCATGACGATCGCCGCGGGCAGGCGCTCGACCATCGAGGAGCGAAACGCCGAAACGCTGTCCAGCGCCTGCGCGCTCAGACCGAAGAATTCCAGTTGTTTGGCCAGGCGTTCGGCGCGGTCGTGATCTTGCAGCATCACATAGATCGGTTTGCGCAGCGGTGGCAGGAAAGTCTGGTCGAGTTGATCGCCATGGCGCAGGCCGGTGCGTGACAAGCGCTGCATCAAGCGATTGAGGTCGGTGATCAAGCCACTGCTCAGGCGACCGCGATTGGCGTCCACCGCTTCCAGCGATTGGCTGATATGGCGCGCAAGCTGCGTGTGTTCGGGCTGTTCGAAGCGCTCGGCAAAACGCAGCAGGCGCAGGTTGGCCTCGCTCAGTTCGGCGAGATCGACATTGGACCACTCAGTGCGTTGCAGGCGCTGCCATATCTCAAGAATCTGACGTGCCTGATGAATTACCCGCTGGGCAAAGTGGTGCTTGAGACGCTCACGGCTGGGGTCTTCTGGCTCGGTCATATCCTGACTACTAGTTAGGCTGCATGCTGAGATCGACTGGTGGCTCTATGCTAGCACCTCTTTTCCCTTACACGAGTGTCGTACGTCAATAATCTGCAATGCGTCACCATTCAGTTTCTGACCGTACGGTTTTGTTTTTGACCTGAGTGTCTGACAAGTCCCCGTCGGCCGGGCACTCCCTGACTAAGCTGGGTGATCAGGATGACGGGGCAGTGGTGCTTTTATCCGTGCAGTGAATGACCTTTGCGATGGTTTTCAATCCGATGGGCTGAAGCATGGGCATCGGGGATTCCCTTAGTCATCGTCGAAGCGTCATTCGCCCATACGAATTGCGGCTTATCTTTACGCGCGGGTGCCCGGCCTCGGCACGTTGTTGTATGGTTGTGGTCGAACCGTTGAACCCAAGTGATTGAAAGGATATCGCCATGCTGGACTGGAAAAACCGCGCGGGCAGCGCGCCTGAACGTGCCGCCGAACCCAAGTCGGCCACCCGCAGCTATGTTGGCGGATTGCTGTTCAGCCGTGCATTGGCCACGCTGATCGGCATCTACCTGCTGGTGACCATTGGCCTTGGCTGGTACTGGAGCCAGGAGCCGGCGCTGTTTCCGGTCGCACAAAACGCGCAAGTGGCGGCCGAGAAAGAAGGCAAGCAGATGGTGATCGGCTACACCACCGTCGAAACCCTGAAGACCGTTGCCGGCACCTTGCTCAACAAGCCGGGCGGCTACATTTCCAACGACCGCTTCCCGCCGGGCCTGTGGATGGACAACACGCCAAGCTGGGAGTACGGCGTGCTGGTACAGGTGCGTGACCTGACCCGTGCCCTGCGTAAAGACTTTGCCCGTTCGCAGTCGCAGTCGGCGGAAGATGCCGATCTGGCCAAGGCCGAGCCGCGTTTCAACTTCGACAACAAGAGCTGGATCCTGCCGTCGAGTGAGTCGGAATATCAGGAGGGCATCAACTCGCTGAGTCGTTATCAGGCGCGCCTGTCTGATCCAACCCAGAAAAACGCGCTGTTCTATGCTCGCGCCGACAACCTGAACAACTGGCTGGGCGATGTCGGCACCCGTCTCGGTTCGCTGTCGCAACGCCTGTCGGCCAGCGTAGGCCGGGTCAAACTCAATACCGCGCTGAAAACCGAAGTGCCGGCGATCGGCGAAGTGCCGCAGGTTGACGAAGAAGTCGTCGAGACCCCGTGGATGCAGATCGACAACGTGTTCTACGAAGCCCGCGGTCAGGCCTGGGCGCTGTCGCACCTGCTGCGCGCCATTGAAGTCGATTTCGCCGATGTGCTGGCGAAGAAGAACGCCACCGTCAGCGTGCGTCAGATCATCCGTGAACTGGAAGCCTCGCAGGAGCCGGTCTGGAGTCCTATGATTCTTAACGGCAGCGGCTTCGGCGTGCTGGCCAACCACTCGCTGGTCATGGCCAACTATATTTCCCGGGCCAACGCCGCGGTGATCGATTTGCGTCAACTGCTCAATCAGGGCTGATTCATGAGCCACAACGCCAAAGAGGCGGCCCATCGCGCCGCCTCGGATGCCGAACAGATCGCCTGGGTCGATGAGCAGGACAACCTGCTCGGCGCGCTCGTGCGCGCCGATTTGCGCGAGCGCGGACTGATTGGCCGTGGCACCTACATCATGTTGTTCAATTCCGCCGGTGAGCTGTGCGTGCACCGGCGCACCTTGAGCAAGGCGATTTATCCCGGCTACTGGGACGTCGCGGCGGGCGGCATGGTCCAGGCAGACGAAACCTACGCCGAGTCAGCGGCCCGTGAACTGGAAGAGGAATTGGGCGTCAGCGGCGTCGAACTGACGGCTCATGACCATTTCTATTTTGAGGACACCGGCAATCGCCTGTGGTGCTCGGCGTTTTCTGCCGTATGGGACGGCCCGTTGAAACTGCAACCGGAAGAGGTGCTGGAAGCGCGCTTTATTCCGGTCGAGCAGGTGCTGCAGGAAATCCAGCAGAAGCCTTATTGCCCGGACTCTCTGGCCGCATTGAAGCGCTATCTCAAGGCGCAACAAAGCGACGTCGCAAAGAACACATAAATTGGCGCCGATTGGCACTTAGCAATCGGGATTTTTGCCGTTACACTGCGCGACCTTTTCAAGCTGCACCGCGAGTGCTTTTTGTAGGAGCTGCCGCAGGCTGCGATCTTTTGATTTTTTGTTTTGGCGTCGAAATCAAAAGATCGCAGCCTCGTTTCATTCGACAGCTCCTACATTTGGCGCTTTATCGGTGCAGTAGCGCTGCCCCTGCCTGAGTGGGGCTTCGCGGTCGATGACCTTGCCCAAGGTCGCGATCAGTCTTTGTCCTCCCGAGAGGATTGCCGGTGGCCAAAAAAGCCGCATCCTTCGCCGCCCTGGGCGGCCTGGTATTTTCCACCGACGCAGGTCGTCATTGCCCGGAATGCAGTAAGCCGGTGGACGCCTGTATCTGCAAACAAACCGTGATCCCGGCTGGCGACGGCATTGCCCGCGTGCGACGCGAGAGCAAGGGCCGTGGCGGCAAAACGGTGACTACCATCACCGGCGTGCCACTGGCCGAAGACGCGCTCAAGGAGCTGGCGACAACGTTGAAGAAACGTTGCGGCACCGGCGGCGCGTTGAAAGACGGGATCATCGAAATCCAGGGCGATCATGTCGAGCTACTCTTGGCTGAGCTGATCAAGCACGGTTTCAAAGCGAAGAAGTCCGGCGGCTAGCAGCCTCTGTGAAAACCACCTGCGGCTTGATCCGGCGCTGAAACACTTCAGATCCGGCGTCGTCTCCATGGTTTTCACAGAGCCTGTTCATGACCGGTTTCTAAACTCCACGCAGTCAGTGCGGTCTACCGCCGCGCTGACAAACCGTCATTTTCATTCTTTAGAATGCGCCGGCCTGAGATCAGGCGACGCACTATGACTTCTTTATAGGGGACTTCGATGTCCGTACGACGCACACGCAAAGACGATGGCAGCCAATGGACAGTTGCGGACAGCCGCAGTGTTTACGGGATTCGCCATTGGGGGGCCGGGTATTTCGCGATCAATGACGCCGGTCGCGTCGAAGTTCGTCCGAACGGTCCGAGCAGCTCGCCTATCGACCTGTTCGAACAAGTCGACCAACTGCGCAAAAGCGGTTTGTCCTTGCCGTTGCTGGTTCGCTTCCCCGACATTCTGCAAGACCGCGTCCGTCAGTTGACCGGTGCCTTCGATTCGAACATCGAGCGCCTGGAATACCAGAGCAAATACACCGCGCTGTACCCGATCAAGGTCAACCAGCAAGAAGCGGTGATCGAGAACATCATCGCCACCCAGGACGTCTCCATCGGTCTGGAAGCCGGCTCCAAGCCTGAGCTGCTGGCCGTGCTGGCGCTGGCGCCGAAGGGCGGCACCATCGTCTGCAACGGTTACAAGGACCGCGAGTTCATCCGTCTGGCGCTGATGGGCCAGAAGCTCGGCCACAATGTCTTCATCGTTATCGAGAAAGAATCCGAAGTCGGTCTGGTGATCGAAGAAGCCGCCTCGCTCAAGGTCAAGCCACAGGTCGGCCTGCGCGTGCGTCTGTCGTCGCTGGCGTCGTCGAAGTGGGCGGACACCGGTGGCGAGAAATCCAAATTCGGTCTGTCGGCAGCACAACTGCTGTCGGTGGTTGAGCGTTTCCGCGCGGCAGGCCTGGATCAGGGCATTCGCCTGTTGCACTTCCACATGGGCTCGCAGATCGCCAACCTGGCTGACTACCAGCACGGCTTCAAGGAAGCGATCCGTTACTACGGCGAGCTGCGCAATCTCGGTCTGCCGGTCGATCACATTGACGTCGGCGGCGGTCTGGGCGTCGACTACGACGGCACGCACTCGCGCAACGCCAGCTCGATCAACTACGACATGGACGATTACGCCGGTGTCGTGGTCGGCATGCTCAAGGAATTCTGCGACGCGCAGAGCCTGCCGCATCCGCACATTTTCTCCGAAAGCGGCCGCTCGCTGACCGCGCACCACGCCATGCTGGTGGTGCAGGTAACCGACGTCGAGAAGCACAACGACGAGATCCCGCAGATCGAAAACAAAGAGTCGCTGCCGGAAACCGTGCAGTGGCTGGTTGACCTGCTCGGCCCGACCGACATCGAAATGGTCACCGAAACCTACTGGCGCGCCACCCACTACATGAGCGACGTTGCCGCGCAATACGCCGATGGCAAGCTGACCCTGGCTGAAAAAGCCTTGGCCGAGCAGTGCTACTTCGCCGTCTGCCGTCGCCTGCACAACTCGCTGAAAGCCCGTCAGCGTTCGCACCGCCAAGTGCTCGACGAACTCAACGACAAGCTGGCCGACAAGTACATCTGCAACTTCTCGGTGTTCCAGAGCCTGCCGGACACCTGGGCGATTGATCAGGTCCTGCCGATCATCCCGTTGCACCGTCTCGACGAAGAGCCGCTGCGTCGCGCGGTGCTGCAAGACCTGACCTGCGACTCCGACGGCAAGATCAATCAGTACGTCGACGAGCAGAGCATCGAGACCAGCCTGCCGGTACACGGTTTGAACGAAGGTGAAGACTACCTGCTGGGCGTGTTCCTGGTCGGCGCCTATCAGGAAATCCTCGGCGACATGCACAACCTGTTCGGTGACACCGACTCGGTAAACATCTACCAGAACGCCGATGGCAGCGTGTACCACGCCGGTATCGAGACCCACGACACCATCGAAGACATGCTGCGTTACGTGCACTTGTCGCCGGAAGAACTGATGACTCACTACCGCGACAAGTGCGCCAGTGCCCGCATCAGTGCCAGCGAGCGCACGCAATTTCTCGATGCCTTGCGTCTGGGCCTGACCCGCTCCTCCTACCTGTCTTCCTGAGGCCAGGTGGCGATCTTGCCGGGTTGTCTGAATTTTTCCTGAGCGTGGCGGAAAATTCGGATGACTCGGTGGGATATCTCCCAAAATCTTCGCGAAATCCATGGCATTCCTGGCCAGCAAAGTCATCCGGTCTGCTTTTCGCGTAGGTCATTTCCTAAGTTGTACTTCAGCTCTCTACTCGGCCATGGCTCTCGGCGAGAATCCCCGACCGCCCCTCCTGTAGAGATCCGCCCATGTTCGAACCAGTCAACGAGTCGTCCTTTCGTCTCGATGTAGCGGGCCTGTCCGACCCTTTCGAAGTCCTGGCCTTTACCGGTAGCGAAGCCCTCAGCGAATCCTTTGCGTTCGAGATCGATGTGTTGATCGACGATCCGCACCTGGATCTCGCCGGCCTGCTATACCGTTCGGCGTTCCTCTGTTTCGGGCCGTCGGGGGAGGGCGTGCACGGGCAATTGCAGAGCCTTGTCCAGCATGAACACGCAGAGGGCTCGAGATTGAGCCGGATCCGTCTGGGGCCGAAACTCGGTTGCCTCGCGCTGCGCTTCAGTCAACGCATCTTCAGTGGCCGTTCGGTGCCGCAGATCATCGAACAAGTGCTCAGGGAGCACGGGATTGCCGGCGCCCAGTGCCGCTTCGATCTGTCTGCCGGCTACCCGGCCCGGACGTTCTGCACGCAGTATCGCGAGTCCGATCTGCAACTGCTCCAGCGCTTGTGCGCGCAGGCGCGGATTCACTATTACTTTGAACACGATCGCGACCGGCATTGCCTGGTGTTCGCCGATGATCCGGCGCAGTTACCCGTGGCCGGTGCCGCGCAGTATCCGCGCGGGGACGACGGGCAAGATACGTCTCCTGCGTTGCGGCAATGGCAATTGCAAAGTGCAATTGAGACCAGTTTATCGGGTGTGCAACGGGCTGAAGGCCAGAGTGAACTGCCAGCGTTGCGCAGCGGTCACTGGCTGCGGTTGGCCGGTCATCCCTTCGCTGAATGCAATCGGCCGTGGTTGCTGACACGCATTGAACATCGCGCCGATCCATCCCGTGAACCTCCCTACGTCAACCGCCTGTTCGGCACGGTGCAAGTGCCGTACACATCGGCTACAGCGCCATCGCGCCTACGCATGCACAGCCTGCAACGGGCCTGGGTGGTGGCGGTCGATGAACCGCAGCCTGACCGGATGCGCCCGGTGGCGGTGCAATTCGACTGGCTCTACCAGGGCGAAGGGGCCGCTCCGAGTCATTGTTGGCTACCGCTTGCGCCGTCCCTGGCGCAGGTGTCCATGGCGGCGCTGAGCGAGGGTGTCGAGGTGGTTGTGAGTTTCTTCGAGGGGGATCCGGATCAGCCGATGATCAGCGGTGTGCTGCAGCCGCCATCCGCCGTTGTCGACACCGATGATGACCTGCCGTTGCCTCTGCCCGACAGCCTGGTGAGTGACGGCTTGCAGCAACTGCTGACTTGCGGTGAACCGTTGCTGCTGTTGTGCCTGATCCCCGGCGGCGGCAGTTTCAACCATTGCTCTCAATCGGTGTGCAGTTGCCGACTGGTCACCGCGCTTGAACAGAGCGGCGCAACATGAATGGCGCGGCGCTTGAGCCCATGGCGCAGTGGCTGCTGCTCGATGGCCCGGATGCACCGCAGGCCTTGCTGACCCTGCACCGGGCTTTTGCCGGTGTGCAGTGTTTCAGCCTGTTCGAAGGCACTGAGTTCGAACCGGTCAGCGAGCACGGCCCGGTGTTGATCGAGCTGCGCGACTGCCCGGCATTGGCTGCGTTGTGTCACAGCGACCCAAACACCTGGCGCGGGCTGTTGCTGGGCAGTGAGGTTTCGGCGCAACAACTGCTGAGTCACTTGCAGCGCATGCTCACGGTGTCGTTTGGATTGAATCACCGGGCTTTGCTCAGCTATTACAACCGGCAGACCGCGAGCTATTTTTTCGATGCCTGCGATGCTGCTGAGCTGAGCCGCTGGCTCGGGCCGATCCGTCAACTGCGCTGGTTCGGTGGCACTTGGGCCGACCGGGCGATTGGCAGTCTGGGCTGGCAGCAGTTGCGCAACCCGGGGCTAGCCGTCGAGCCGCTGAGCATCGAAGAAAGCCTGACCCGGCGCCAGCGCGAACGCCTGCAAACCTGCTTGCTGGAGCAGCATATCTGGCGCTGGTGCCAATCGCTGGGAACCGATTACGCGACGATGGCCTCCCATGTGCATCAAGGCCTGACGCTGGGATTCAGCGACCGCACCGTGCTCGATGGCTGGTTATGGCTACGCTTGCTGCATCCGCGAGCCGTGCTGGTGCCACCGCCGGTGGGGCTGACCCAGCAGCAGCGGCTTGACCATGTACGGCGCCAGTGGCGCAGCGATCAGTCCTGAGGCGAGGTTCGGCGCGTATGGCAGGTTTATTCCGGCAAGGGTGGGGGATCGTGTTGCTGCTGGTGCTGGGCGGTTGTTCGCCGGTGCAGGTGCTCAATGCGTTGACTCCGGACAGCACGTACGCCAAAACCGTGGGCATCGCCTATGGCGACGATCCTCGGCAGAAGCTCGACGTGTATGTGCCGCATCAGCCGATGCCCGGCGCGCCGGTGGTGGTGTTTTTCTATGGCGGCAGCTGGAACAGCGGTTCGCGCGTCGACTACCGCTTTGTCGGCGAAGCGCTGGCATCCCGAGGGATTGTTGCCGTGGTGGCGGATTACCGTTTGTATCCACAGGTGCGCTATCCGCTGTTCCTGCAAGACGGCGCGCGTGCGGTGGCATGGACCAAAGCGCATATCCACGAGTTTTCCGGCAACCCGCAGCGCTTGTATCTGATGGGACACAGCTCGGGCGGGTACAACGCGGCAATGCTCGCGCTGGACAGCGAATGGCTCGCGGCGGTGGGCATGTCGCCCAGGGATGTACAAGGCTGGATCGGTCTGGCCGGGCCGTATGATTTTCTGCCGATCAAGAATCCCGAGGTGCGTCCGGTGTTCTTCTGGCCGGATTCACCGCCGCAGTCGCAGCCGATCAACCATGTCAGTCGCGGCGCACCGCCTGCGCTGTTGATTGCGGCAAGCCGGGATGATCTGGTCAACCCGACGCGCAACACCGGTGGCCTTGCGAGCAAGCTGCGCGAGGCCGGTGTGCCGGCGCAGGATTTGTATTACTCGCGGCCCAGCCACATAACCTTGGTAGCGACCCTGTCGCGGCCGTTGCGGCGTCTGGCGCCGGTGCTCGATCAGGTGGTCGGGTTTATCGCCCACACGCCGAGTCAGTGAACGCCGCCACTGAACCAGCCATCGTTGCGCTTGAGCCACCAGGCTTGCGCACCGAGGGTCAGGCTACGCAACACCATGAACAGCAGAAAAGATATCCACAGCCCGTGATTGCCCAGACCTTGCAGCGCCCAGGCGAACGGCAATAACAGCACCACGGTGATCAGCATGCCGTTGCGCATTTCCCGCGCGCGGGTGGCGCCGATGAACAAACCGTCGAGCAGGTAGCTCCAGACTGCAATCAGCGGCAGCACGGCGAGGTAGGGCAGGTAGACGAACGCGGTGTCGCGCACGCTCTGGATATCAGTCTGCATCTCGATGAACAAGTGCCCGGCCAGCAGGAACAGCATGGCGAAGCCGAGGCTGGCGATCAGTGACCAGCCGCCAGCCACCACCAGCGAGCGACGCAGGGCCAGACGATCACGGGCGCCGATGGCGTGTCCGCACAAGGCTTCGACGGCATGGGCCAGACCATCCAGCGCATGCGCGGTGAGCAGCAAGCCATTGAGCAGCAGCGCGTTGGCGGCCACCGTCGAATCACCCAGTCGCGCGCCTTGCACGGTGATCAGGAAAAACACCGATTGCAGCGCCAGGCTGCGGATAAAGATATCGCGGTTGACCGCCAGCAACGGGCGCCAGCTCTGCCAGATTCTCAGCGCTGCCCAAGCGATGTGCCCGGGGTACGCGCGCAGCGCCTTGCGGGTCAGCAGCAGGCCGAGCAGGGCGCCGCTCCATTCGGCGATCACCGAGGCGCGCGCCGAACCGACCACGCCCCAGTCCAGGCCGATGACGAACCACAGATTGAGGACGATGTTGATCAGGTTGGTGGTCAGCAGAATCGCCAGCGGCGCCCGGGCGTTCTGTGTGCCGAGGAACCAGCCGACCAGCGCATAACTGGCCAGCGCCGCTGGCAGGCCGAACAGCCGCGTGTGGAAGAAGTCCCGAGTGAGCTGATCCAGCTCCGCCGACGGTTGCATGAAGTGCAACGCAACACCACTCAGCGGCACACCCAAAGTGCCAAGCACTAGCGCCAGTCCCATCGCCAGCAGCAAGCCCTGCAACAGAATCTGCCGCAACGCCGCACCGTCGCTGCGCCCGGCGGCTTGCGCGGCAAACCCGGTGGTGCCCATGCGCAGAAAGCCCATGGCCCAGGCGAGAAAGGTGTACAGGCTGGCACCGACCGCCACCGCGCCTAATTGATGGGCGTGGGGCAAGTGGCCGATGACGGTGCTGTCGACCAGCGCCACCAACGGTACGGAAATATTGGACAGAATCATGGGCGCGGCGAGTGCCCAGACCTTGCGGTGCGTCGGGCGGTTGCGCCAGTCGGCGATCAGAGTGGACATGCGGGCTCCTTGGGGAGCGGCATTGTAGCGATTCCTCTGGCCTGAAACGCGATTCACTGTAGGAGTGAGCCTGCTCGCGATAGCGTCCGTTCAGTCAAAACAGCTTCGAATGACACACCGCTATCGCGAGCAGGCTCACTCCTACAAGGTTTTGTGGCGCTAGTGAATAATCCAGCTAAGCAACCACAACCCCAGCAACAACCAGATGATCCCGGCAATGATCGACGCATTCATGAACGCGCGAATCGCCGACCACAACAGCATCAATCCGACAATCAGGGCGATGATGCTGATGATCGAGGTGTCCATGCCCAGGGTTTTGGCCAGCCCGTCGACAAAGTTGCCACCGGCATTGCTCAGAATGTTGAACAAGCCACTGAGGCCATCGACGATAAACCGGATGACCGAACCGAGCGCCTGCCCGAGCCATTCGAAAAAGCTTTCTACCTGCATGTGTGCATCCTGATGAAAGAGCTGAGCCTTGGGCCACAACGCGGGTGGCCGAGTTCCCTGCATGATAGAAGGTTTGCACCCATTCTGTGTGGGAGCGAGCCTGCTCGCGAATACGGTGGATCAGATAACTGATGGGTTTGAATGACACACCGCTTTCGCGAGCAGGCTCGCTCCCACATTAGATCACCTGCGCCGCTTGCCTTTGGTGGGTATCCCCCCGAAGCTATACGCCTTCAGGAGAGCCCGATGAACCTTGTTGAACTGACCGAACGCCTGCACGCCATTCGCGACCGCAATGACTGGCGGCAATTTCACAGCCCGAAAAATCTCGCCATGGCCGCCAGCGTTGAGATGTCTGAACTGGTGGAAATCTTCCAGTGGCTGACGGAAGACCAGTCGCGCCAGTTGCCCGCCGACAAACTCGCCCACGCCGGGCAGGAAGTCGGCGATATCGTGTTGTATCTGTTGCTGCTGTGCAGCGAGTTGGGCCTGGACATGAATGAAGTGGTGCGCGCCAAGCTTGCCGACAGCGAACGGCGGTTCAGCTGATGAGCGACCGGCATTTCGATCAGTTGGCGACGCGGTTCGCCGAAAAAATCTATGGCGGTGCCAAAGGCGCGATTCGCCTCGCGGTGTTGCAGGCCGACCTAATCGAGGCACTGCCGGATCGTCCGTTGCGAGTGCTCGACATTGGCGGCGGCCTCGGCCACATGTCGCTGTGGCTGGCCGAGCGCGGCCATGACGTAACCTTCACCGAGCCCGCCGCACCGATGCTCGACGGTGCGCGCCAGCGCTTCGCCGACGCCGGGCAAACCGCAACATTCATCCAGGCGCCGTGGCAGGAACTGCTCGGGCAACTCACTGAACCTTACGATCTGGTGATTTGCCACGCCGTGCTCGAATGGCTCGCCGAGCCTCACGCGATCCTGCCGGTGCTGCATCAACTCACCAAGCCCGACGGCTGGTTGTCGCTGGCGTTCTACAATCGCGACGCGCTGATCTACCGCAACCTGCTCAAAGGCCATTTCAAGAAAATGCGCAAGAACAGCATGGCCGGGGAAAAGCAGAGCCTGACCCCGCAACAGCCCCTCGATCCACGGGAATTGGCAACGCAACTCGAAGGCTTGTGGCAGGTCGAAACCCAGAGCGGGATCCGGGTTTTCCACGACTACATGCCGGTGGAATTCCAGGCCCGCGCCGAACTCGCGGATTTGCTCGAGATGGAACTCGCTCACCGCCGTCACCCAAGCTTCGCCGGGCTTGGGCGCTACTTGCACTGGATCTGCCGGCCGATCTGATCGGAGCGCGACATGAAAGCTCAATCCGGGTTATTGCTGATCTGTCTGGGGTTGGCTGCCTGCCAGGGCAGCAACCCCTACGTGGCGCAGTCGCGGCCCCTGCCGCCGGCGCCAGCGCAAGCCGCCACCACCTTCGACCGTAGCGCTTACCCGGCGCCGCCGCGTGACTACGGACGCTATCGCAGTTGGGCCTGGCTCAACGGGCAGTTGCCGCCGGGTACGGCGTGGGCGGACTCGGCGCAAGTGGCCGAAGCGGTGAGCAATGCCCTCGATCAGCGCGGTTTGCGCCCGTTGCACGACAACCGCCCGGCCGACCTGTTGGTCAGCGCCGATCTGCGGCTGGAAACGCGTTTGCGGCAGGTCCAGGACGACTACGGTTATTACGGCGGCGGATACGGCGGCTATGATCGCTACGGCCGCGGTTACGGCATGTACAACACGGTGCCGATCGTGCGCACGTATTCGGAGCAGGTCGTGGTAGTGCAGGTCAATCTGTTCGATGCCGGCAGCGGGCAACCGGTCTGGAGTGCCAGTGCCGAAACCGCGAACAAGGGCAGCGAAATCGATCGCACCGATTCGATCCGCGAAGCTGTGGAAAAGGCCATGTCGGCGTATCCTCCGAGTTAGCTTTCTGCCAACGGGGAAGCTGCCGCAGGTTCATGTCTTCAACCGGAGAAAAACCATGTTCCGCCGTCTCGCTTTACTGGCCATGGCCGCGCTGCTCAGCGCCTGCGCCGCCAACCAGGTCAACCACGACTTCGATGCCAGCCGCGACTTTGCCGCCTATCGCAGCTGGAGCTGGAAAGACCCCGCCCTGCAATATCGCCCCGATGATCCACGAATCAAAAGCGACCTGACCGAACAGCGCATCCGCCAGGCCGTCGCCGATCAGCTCGACCAGCGTGGTTTGCGTCCTGCGGCGGCGGGGGCCAAGGGTGATTTGAGTGTGCAGACCTATCTGATTGTCGAAGATCGTCAGCAACAAGTGACGACCAATTACGGCGGTGGTTGGGGTGGCCCGTGGAATGGTTACTGGGGCGCACCGATGTACAACGAAACGCGCAACATCACCTACAAGGTCGCGACCATCCAGATCGACCTGCTCGACGGCAAGGACGGCAAACTGGTGTGGCGCGGCAGCGATGAGCAGATGCTCGCCAGCCGGCCGAATCCGCAGGATCGCAGCAATGCCATCCGCGAGACGGTCGGGCGGATTCTGGCCAACTATCCACCGCGCTGAATCTGTTCAGGAAAAACGGGAGCCCTTGAGTTCCCATTTTTTTGGCCCTGCGACGACCCCCTGTAGGCGCTGCCGAAGGCTGCGATCATTTGATTTTGCTTTTTAGAGGCCAAGATCAAAAGATCGCAGCCTTCGGCAGCTCCTACGGGGGATTGCGCGTCTACACTCAGTTGCACCAATGGAGCTTGCGGCAAAGGAGTGCGCCATGTCGCCTCGTTCGCGATTCACCAGCCCGGCCCGGCAGCGCGGGGCGATTGGCTTGATGGCGGCAGCCACCCTCAGTCTGGCGGTGGTGATGCTGCTGTTGGTGGTCGACACCGGCCGCTTGTACATGGAACAACGCAAATTGCAGCGGGTGGTGGACAACGCCGCCCTTGAGGCCGTCAGTCGTGGCGGCGATTGCCTGCCGGGCCTGAGCGCTGCCAGTTACGCCGGGCAAAGCGCCGTGCGCAACGGCTACGTTGTCGACGCCAGCAACACCCTCGCCACCACGTGCGGCACCCTGGTGACTGCCGCCAGCGGTTTGCGCACGTTCGCCGTGGATGCTACGCAAATGGCTGCGGTCAAAGTCGTCGCCAGTCGCACAGTGACCACCAGTTTTGCCGGTGGTGTACAGGCCTTGTTCAGCGGCACACCGGTCAGTCTCAATACCACGCTGAACGCCTCGGCGGTTGCCGCCAAACCGCAGCCAACGGTCGCCCAGCTGAATATTCGCAGCACGCTGACGAGCATCGATACAGCCCAGTCGAACATCCTCAATCCACTGTTTTCCGGGCTGCTCGGTGGTAACGTCAATCTCACGGCACTGGGCTGGGACGGCCTGCTGAACACTGATATCAACTTACTGAAATACCTTGATCAGTTGGCGATCAATCTCAACGTCGCGGCCGGCAACTACACGCAGTTGCTCAATACCCAGGCCACGGTGACGCAACTGATTCAGGCCGCCGCGACGGTGGTGCAACTCAATGGTGCGACCGCCCAGGTGATCACTGCGCTGGGCCAATTGCAGGTGGCCGCGATCAACGCGGCGCCGGTCAAACTGGGTGACATCCTGCAATTGCAGACCGGGACCACGGCAGCAGGGCTGGACGCCAATCTGCAACTGCTGCAACTGATTCAGGGCGTGGTGCAACTGGCCAACAGCAAGAGTGCGGTGGCGGCGACGTTGCCGATCAGCGTGCTCGGGCTGGCGAATGTCACGGTGCGGGTGAAAGTGATCGAGCCGCCGCAGTTTTCCGCCATTGGCGATCCGGCGCGGGCCAAGGTCAATCCGACCGGGCCGGATCGGATTTATGTGCGTACGGCGCAGGTGCGCACGATGTTGTCGGTGAGCCTGCCGGTGCTGTCCGGGGTCACGGGGCTGACCAATGCGGTGTTGGGATTGGTCGCGGGACTGACGCCGACGCTCAATGCGGTCCTGAGTCTGAATCTGGTAGCAGTCCTGAGTTCGGTCGCCTGCGCCGGTTGCCAGCAACTCGACCCACTCCTATTGCCATCCCCCGAAATTGACATCAGCCTGGATGCTGGTGGCGCGAAAAGCTATGTCACCGATTACAGCTGCCCAACCGGGACAACAGGCACGAAAAGCCTGACTGCCCACACCATCACATCCATTGCCGACCTCAAACTCGGCAAGATCGACCCTTCCAACGCCTTTTCCTCGGCCGCCGAACCGACTGTCACGCCATTACCGTTGGTTGACCTGGGAATCGTCACGTGCCACAAGATCCTGGGCATCGGAACTTGCGACCCCTCCACCCATATTCAATACGGCGCTGGCGGCATTGCGATCATGCTCGACACCAGCGTCGCGCAAAACACCCAGGATCTGGTGTTCTCCAGCGGCACACCGTTCGCCACCCCGGCCAACCTCAAATTGCTACCGAGCGTGCTGCCCGCCGTGCCGACCAATAATATCGTCGGCAGCCTGTCGAACACCCTCGCGGGCATCAACCTGATCGTCTACAAACCCCAGGGCAGCAATCCATTGGGTGCCGTTGTTACCGGCGTTGCCTCGTTGATCAGTGATGTCACCAGCAAACTGCTGCCGGTGGTGACCAACCTGGTCAGCCCGTTGCTCGACCCGCTGCTGAACAACCTGCTCAAAGGCCTGGGCATTAACCTGATGGATGTCGACGTCGGTGCCAACATGACCTGCGGCCAGACCGGCAAGGCCTATCTGGTGATCTAGGCGTCCACGGCAACCGGCAACTCGATGCAGAACCGCGCGCCCTCGACCGAGTTGCGCACGCTCAACTCGCCGCCCATGTTGTCGATGATGCCGTAGCTCACCGACAGCCCCAGCCCGGTGCCGACGCCGATCGGTTTGGTGGTGAAGAACGGCTCGAAGATCCGCTCCAGCAAGCGTGGATCGATACCGCCACCGTTGTCCTCGACCCACAGGCGCACGCACTGTTCATCGCGTTCGGCATAGATCGAAATCCACGGTTTGAAAGATGAATCCTTCTCGCGTTTGCTCAGCAACGCGTCGCGCGCATTGACCATCAGGTTGATCAACACTTGTTCAAGCTGATCGACGTAGCCACGCACCTGAACCTCGAACGCGGTCTCGCTGATGCGCAAGTCCACGCCTTTGCCGCGCATGCCTTCGGCCAGCAGCGACAGCGTGCCTTCGATGGCCGAGGCCGGGTTGAACAGTTGCTGCTCGATCTCCGAACGTCGGCCGAATACGCGCATGTGATCGACGACTTTCGCTGCCCGCTGCACCTGCGCATCGATGCGGTTGAGTTTGTCGGTCAGGTAATCGACCTGCACATCGCCGTTGCCCAGGCGCTTGAGCACGTTGACGATGGCCATGCGCATCACGTTCAGCGGCTGATTGATTTCATGGGCGAGGCCGGTGGCCATTTCGCCAAGGGTGGCCATTTTCGCGCTTTGTGTGAGTTGCTGTTGCGAGCGGCGCACCTCGGTGTTGTCTCGGCCCACCGCTTGCACTTCGATCAACTGGCCGTGCTCATCGAACACGCCGCGATCGGACCACACCCACCAGGCATGTTCTCTGCCTGGCAGTTGCAGGCTGATTTCCGCGGTGCTCACCGGTTGCTCCACGGTCAGTGCAGCGAGACGCTGGACGAACGCAGTACGTTGTTCCTCGGACATCCAGCTGCCCAGATCGACCCCTGGCAGTTCCTCCGGCGTGCATTCCAGATACTTCGCCAACGGCCGGTTGCCAAAGGTCAGAATCAGATCCGGGCGATAGCGACAGATCATTGCCGGCGAGTCTTCCACCAGAATCCGATAGCGCTCTTCACTCTTTTTCACCTGTTCGGCTGCCAGGGTCGCCTCGGTGACGTCTAGCCACAAACCGACCGCTTCGACCGGCAGGCCGAGGTCATTGCGTAGCAGACGGGCTTCATCGAGCAACCAGTGATACTCGCCGCGACGGTCGCGCAGTCGATAACGGCTGCGCACCGAACCTTCGCGCAGCAACTGGCGGCTGCGGGCGAAATACACATCGCGATCCTCGGGATGGATCATCTCGACCAGAGCGCCGTCGCTGCAGTCCTCAAGGTTCCACCCCAGCAAGGGTTGCAGGCTGGCACTGAAGAACGCCGGGATCAGTGCACCTTCGTGGTAGTGCTGGACGTAAATCACCGCGGGCGAACTGGCGATCAGGTTGTCCAGCCGTGCATGCGCGGCGGCAGCCCGTTGTTGCTGGTTCTGGATGTCGCTGATGTCGAGCATGAAACCGACCAACCGCCGTTGCGTGCCGTTGCCAATCACTTGGCCCTGCACGCGATACCACGTGGGCGCCTGCTCGTTATTACCACCGCGCAGGCGTACCGATAACGTCAGGGCTTCGCCGTGTTGTTGCAAGGCTTGCAGACGGCTGCGCAACTCGTCGCGGTCGGCGGGATGGATTTGCGTCAGCCAGTCTTCCAGCGGTAATCCGCCAGGGTTCACGTCCAAGACCGCCGCCAGCGCGGGTGCCAGTTGAATGTGCTTGTCGCCTGCCAAAATCTCCCACCAGCCTGCACCCAACAGGGTTTGCAACGCTTCGATGCGCTCCAGTTGTAAGTGATGCTGCTGTTCGCGCAGGCGGCCGAGCAACGGCCCGGCCAGCGCGCCGGCCAGCGTCATCCAGTCGCGCTCGCTCAGGTATGGCGCGACGCTGTCCACGGGATAAAAACCGCAGAGCAGCCAGGCCACCACACCGCGCTCATCGCTGTACGGCACCGCGAAACCTTCGGCACTGCCGAACAGTGCCTGCACCCGCGAATGTGCATCGAGGCCATGCTGCGCGCCGACGCGTTGCGGCGCGGCACCGTTAAGGCTGTCCAATGGCGTGCCCAGGCGCTGCCCGTCATGCCACAGATCCGGCGCATCGTGGGCGCGATACTGGCGATGGATTTGCCAGCCCTGTTGCTCATCATCGAGCAAGGCCAGCGCCAGACAGGGGATATGCCAGCGCTGGGCGATCATTTGCAATTGTTCGCTGACGATCACCGGCAAACGCACTTGGCTGCAGGCGCGTAACTGTTCGCTGACCTGCCCGGCGATCAATTGGCAGGCATCACGCTGACGCGATTGTTGGCGTTCAAGCAGCAAGTCAGCGATGTCGATCAACTGCATCAGCCAGCCGTCGCCCAGCGGCTGTACCCAGCCACGCAGGTGCACGGTTTGCTCGGCGAGACCGAAAAAATCGAGATCCAGCAAGAGCCCCAGCCACTCCCTCGGCCGACCTTCGATGGTCAGCGTGCTGTGGGGCATCAGATAAGTGCTGAGTGGCAAGGGTTGATCTTGAGGTTTGAACTGCGCCAGCAGATGCCGCAGCGGCCCGGCCATTTGCAGCACGTCACCCTCGTCGTTCAGGTACAGGTGCAAGCCTGTCGCGGGTGAGCCGAGTGGGTCGGGCAACTCGTGGGCGGCGGGTGGTGTGCGTTTGAGCAAGCGCCCGAAGAGCTTGTCCCCCGACGTCAAAATTGCAGACTCGATTTGGCGGTCAGATAGGTGGGCAGATTGGGCACTGTACCAACCACCGGAAGCACCAGAAACGGCATGACCTGATTCAACTTGCTGACCGGATAATCCACGCGCACCGTCAGTAGGCCTGACGCGCTGTATTGGGTGTTGGTATCAACGCCGATCACCAGGTTGAAGACCGGCGGAATCCAGGACAATTGCTGGGTCAGCGTGGCATTCGCGGTGTTGATCACCACGGTTGAATAGTTGGGTGTGTTGGGATCGACCGCGACACTGCGGCGCACGGCTTCGGACGTGGCCTGATTGAACGATTGCATCATCACCAAGGGCAGGCTGTAACTGACCAGGCCGTAAAACACGGCGAAAAAGATGATGAACACCAAGGCGAACTCAATCGCCACCGCACCTTTTTGCGACTTGCGAAAGCCGGTTTTCATGAGTGCGTCTACCCTGACTGTCACTGCGTAGTCTCAGCATAGAATCATTCCGCAAAAATGGACGGTTTTTACCGGATGTACAGTTTTCTCCTCCTGATCTGGCTGGGCCTGTGCGCGGCGCAAGATGCCCGCCAGCGACGCATTGCCAATGGGCTGACGCTCGGTGCGGCGGCGCTGGCGCTGATCTATCTGTTGTGGACCGGCAACACTTGGTTGGGCGCTGAGGCGGAGCAGGGCGGTTGGGCCTGCCTGATCGCGCTGGCGCTGACCCTGCCGGGTTTTTTCATGGGCCGTATGGGCGCCGGCGATGTGAAATTAATGACAGCCCTCGGTCTTGCGACGGACGGTCTGTTTATTCTTGGCGTATTTATCGGTGCGGGCGTCGCCAGCCTGATCTGGATGCTGCTGGCGCCAAGAGTCTGGCTCCATATGAGTCAAGGGCTTAGAGAACGTCTGCGATATCTGGCCCCCGGCGTGTCAAAAAAGCTGCCATTTGCACCGTTCGTGCTGGTCGGTGCAGTGCTCGTTATGCTTTGGATCCACTAGTCGCCAAGCGCCACTAGTTCTATGTACATAGTCGGAAAGTACGTCTACTTTCAAATGAACTGGTTATACAGCCAAAGGCTGACAGTACAGGAATGGTCAGCTTTGGCCTGGGACATGGAGTAGCACGTGAACAAGCTTACGTCTGCGGTAAAAGTCCTCGTGGTCGACGATCAGCCGTTGATCGTGGAGGAGCTGTGCGAGTTTCTTGAAAGCAATGGTTATCGCTGTGTGCCGTGCGAATCCAGTCTGCAGGCGATCGAGTGTTTCAGTGAGGACGCGGAAATCGGTCTGGTGCTGAGTGATCTGCACATGCCGGACATGGATGGCATTCAACTGATTCAGGCGTTGCAGCGTTTGGCGGACAAGCGTCGGGTGTTCGAGGCGATCATGCTCACTGGGCGTGCCGACAAGCAGGATGTGATCAAGGCATTGCGTGCCGGGATTGCCGATTATTATCAGAAGCCGATTGATCTGGATGAGTTGCTCGACGGGGTGCGGCGTCAGGAGGCGGCGCTGCAGGAGCGGCAGAAGAATCTGCAATTGGGGCATTTGAATCAGAAGTTGCAGTATCTGTCTGAGTCGATTGATGACCTTTATCAGGATCTGGACAAGGTGCGGCGTAGTCCTTCGGCGGTGGTTCGTGATGTGTTGGGCGGTGAGCCTGTCGAGGCTGAGGCTCAGGAGATGCCGGAGATTTTCAATCAGTTGTCGCCGCGGCAATTGGATGTGGCGCGGTTGGTGGGCAAGGGGCAGACCAATTATCAGATTGCCTGTGAGTTGGGGATTACCGAGAACACGGTGAAGCTTTATGTTTCGCAGGTGTTGCGGTTGACGCATATGCATAATCGGACGCAGTTGGCTTTGGCTTTGTCGCCTAGTGCTTCTGCTTTGCGGCAGCGGGTTACGGCGCATTGACTTGGCGGCCTTTGGGCCGACCAGGTTCTTGGGTTTTTGGGTGAATATCCGTTGCTGCGGGGGTTGCCGCTGACGGTTCCGCTCTTACAGCGGGTCACTTTTGGCAAACGCCCCAAAAGTAACCAAAAGGTCTGCGCCCTGACGTTCGGCCCGCTCGCTGGGGCTCGGGGTTCCTTCGCTCCGGGATCGATCCGGGGGCATCGCTTCCGGTTTGCTTCGCTGCACCTCCTTTCGATGTGTTCGACTTCGTCGAACGGCGCTGCGCGCCTACCCCCGGATCAATCCCTCTACTCAGCCTGCCGACGGGCTCCAAGATCAAAAGCAGGCGAGCTGACACTCGGCCTATTGAGTGGTGAAGAGCGGGTGTTCGGCTTTAGTTTTGTGGTGGATTTGCCCCTCATCGGAACACCGCCCGCCCAGCCCTCTCCCGAGGGTGAGGGAGCTGATCTGGTGATTTTCAGTATCTGAATTCGACTCGGTCTTTCACGTCGACGTAGCTCTCCCAAACACCTCGGTCAGTCCCCTCTCCCTCTGGGAGAGGGTTAGGGTGAGGGTTGGCTTTTGGCTGTTTAAATTTGTGCCAGATAACCGGAACCTTCCCACACGGTTTTCAGGTTGTCCGTCGGACGTGCGCTCTCTAGTCTCTGGCTGTCGCTGAACACTCAGCGATCGGGTGTGGAAACCTGAATTTCAAGTAGATGCGTTGCATCGCTACCGCAATCATTGTCGGCGTCTTCTTTCGTCTGCAAACTGTGTCGCGGCGGCTGTGCGCGGGCAGGCTTCGGTCTGGCCGGTTGCCTACTTATCGGTTTTCCACCCTGCGTACAGCTGCCACCTTTTGTCGTGTGGAAACGACAAAGGTTGGCTCCTCAGCCAAG
Organism: Pseudomonas sp. Irchel s3h9; assembly: GCF_900187475.1. Taxonomy (NCBI): domain Bacteria; kingdom Pseudomonadati; phylum Pseudomonadota; class Gammaproteobacteria; order Pseudomonadales; family Pseudomonadaceae; genus Pseudomonas; species Pseudomonas sp. Irchel s3h9. The sequence goes on from NZ_FYDH01000001.1 coordinate 616,776, forward strand.
TAGGAGTTGTTATGGACAAACTGATCCCCGACCCACCCACCGAACCCACGACCCCACTCGAAGAAGCTATCCGCGCCGACTACCTCGTCAAGAACCGCGAGGCCATCAAACGCGCCCTCGATTTCTACCTCTGCCCCGAACCCGCGAAACCCCACCAACCCACCACGATGTTCCTCATCCATCCGAAAATCGATACCGAAAGCCTGCTCGCCCATGCCTGCGAATCCCTGGCTTCGGCCAACACACTGGCCGGTAACTTTGCCGATCAGTTGGGCCGCCCGGAACGCAATACCGCGCTGGCGATTCAGCAGATCATCATGCTGGCCGAGCTGGCGGTAAACCGGGCACTGGATCGGGTGGATCCGCAGACCTGACCCGCTAGGCACACCGCGTCATCGTTCTTCGCGAGCAGGCTCGCTCCTACATTTTGAAATGCATTTCAGCTGTGGTAGAGCACAGGGGAGGCGGCTTCTGATTTGCGTTGGATTCGCCCCTCACCCCAGCCCTCTCCCGAGGGAGAGGGGGCCGATTTGTGTGTTTTTCAAAGCCTGAGTTCGACTCGATATTTCACGTCGGCGTAGCTCTCCCAGACAACTCGGTCGGTCCCCTCTCCCTCTGGGAGAGGGTTAGGGTGAGGGTTGGCTTTTGGCTGTTTAAATTTGTGCCAGATAACCGGAACCTTCCCACACGGTTTTCAGGTTGTCCGTCGGACGTGCGCTCTCTAGTCTTTGGCTGTCGCTGCCAATTCAGCGACCGGGTGTGGAAACCTGAATTTCAAGTAGATGCGTTGCATCGCTACCGCAATCATTGTCGGCGTCTTCTTTCGTCTGCAAACTGTGTCGCGGCGGCTGTGCGCGGGCAGGCTTCGGTCTGGCCGGTTGCCTACTTATCGGTTTTCCACCCTGCGTACAGCTGCCACCTTTTGTCGTGTGGAAACGACAAAGGTTGGCTCCTCAGCCAAGTAGGAGTTGTTATGGACAAACTGATCCCCGACCCACCCACCGAACCCACGACCCCACTCGAAGAAGCTATCCGCGCCGACTACCTCGTCAAGAACCGCGAGGCCATCAAACGCGCCCTCGATTTCTACCTCTGCCCCGAACCCGCGAAACCCCACCAACCCACCACGATGTTCCTCATCCATCCGAAAATCGATACCGAAAGCCTGCTCGCCCATGCCTGCGAATCCCTGGCTTCGGCCAACACACTGGCCGGTAACTTTGCCGATCAGTTGGGCCGCCCGGAACGCAATACCGCGCTGGCGATTCAGCAGATCATCATGCTGGCCGAGCTGGCGGTAAACCGGGCACTGGATCGGGTGGATCCGCAGACCTGAT
>NZ_FYDH01000001.1:618210-669896 GCF_900187475.1 Pseudomonas sp. Irchel s3h9
TGGCCGGTAACTTTGCCGATCAGTTGGGCCGCCCGGAACGCAATACCGCGCTGGCGATTCAGCAGATCATCATGCTGGCCGAGCTGGCGGTAAACCGGGCACTGGATCGGGTGGATCCGCAGACCTGATCCGGCAGGCACACTGCGTCATCGTTCATCGCCAGCAGGCTGGCTCCCACATTTGGAAATGCAATCCACCTGTGGAAGCGAGCCTGCTCGCGAAAGCGCTCGCAAGGTCACCGCCTCACTAATTCTTGCTCTCGATCTTCCCACCCGCATCCGGATCATAAAAATCCGGAATCTCGTATTTGTACTTCTTCAACCAGCGCTGCATCGCCAGATCACGTTCGGTCGCGGTCGCCGTTTGGGGTTTTGGCGAGGCGGCTTTGTTACGGCTTTGCAGGACCAGCCAGCCTTCGGTTTCCTGTTGTTGCGCCGAGGCGGGGCCGGCGTCGATGGCGGTGGCGCTGAGGGGCAGGCTGAGCAGGGTCAGGTAGCACAGGCCTTTGAAGGGATGCATGGCTGTCTCCTTATTTGAGCGATGGCGGCAACGGGTCAGCGACGGCGGCCACTTGATTGCTGGTGGCGGGTTTGGCCTTGACCGGGGCTTTGAGTTTTTCTGCGCGTTGCTGGGCTTCGGTGAATTGTTGCGGGGTCAGTTTCGCGCGGCTGACGATTTCGGCGGCTTGCGGCCAGTCGTTCTGGTACAGCAGCAGGGTGACCATGTTCAGTGTCGCCAATTGATTGTTCTGCTTGAGTTCGATGGCGGTGAGGAACTCGAAGCGCGCATCGTTGAGGCGCAGTTGATTGAGATAGACCACGCCCAGGTCGTTGCGGATTTTTTCGTCGGTGGGGGCCAGGCGGGCGGCGCGTTGCAGGTGGGCCTGGGCCTGGCCGTTGTCGCCGCGAGCAGCGTAGAGCTGACCGAGGCCGTGTTCGGCTTCGGCGGTCAGGCAGCCGCCGAGCAGGCCGCGGTACAGCGGCTCGGCTTCGCTACGGCCGAGCAGACGATAGACCTTGGCTTTGCGCAGGCGCACTTCGCTGATGTTGTCCGGCAGGCTTTGCAGGTTGGCCAGGCTGGCGTGCAACTTGCCGTCGTTGGCCAGGTTGTCGGCGAGGTTCAGGGCCAGTTCCTGCTCCTGAGTCATTTTGCTGCAACTGCTCGGTGACAGCAGTGCTGTCCAGGGTGCCTGGCCGTCGGTGGCGCAACCGCCGAGCAGCAACAGACTTGCCATGACTATCAGTACTTTCATCAAACGCTCTCCATGAGCAAGGTCAGTTTGCGAACGCCCGGGCAATCGCAGTGAAGCCGGGGCCGGCGAGGACGATCAGCAGTGCCGGAAACAGAAACAGCATCATCACTACAGACATCTTCGCCGACATTTTCGAGATGTATTCCTGCAGGCGGGTCAGGCGTCGGTCATCGAGCAGTTGCTTGAGCGCCAGCAGCGATTTCATCGCGCCGCCGCCCTGTTGAATCAGTTGCTGCAGGATCACGCAGGTGTCGCTGAATTCGTCCACGGCGAGCATCACCGCGGCTTTGTTCAACTCCTGGCCAAGTTCCAGGCCGCTGTCGACACGGGCCAGAATCAGGCGCAGTTCGCTGGTCAGTTCCGGCAGCAGTTTTTGCGCTTCAATGCTGAGTACCCGCAGGGCTTGTTCGACGGCCATGCCGGATTCGAAAAGGATGCGCAGCAGCGGAATGAACGTCGACACCTCCACGGCGATGGTTTGCTGCCGGCGTGCCGCCGCGTAGGCCAGCAAGCGTTTAGGCAGCAGATAACCGCCGCCGGTAGCGAGCATCGGCACGATCCAGCGGTTGTCAGCCTGGGGGAAAAACACCTCTTGCAGAAAAATTGCCAAACCCAACGTTAGCAGCGGCGTGCCGATCTGGCAGGCCGCAAAAAGCGCGCGTTCATTGGCCCGGCGCCAGCCGATGTGGTTGAGCAGGGTTTGGGTTTCGCTGTCGATGCTCACCGAACGCTGGCCGAATTTGCTGCTGCCCAGTGCGCGCAACCAGTTGCCGAAGCGATTCTCGCGCACCAGTTGTCCTTGCAGGCGCTGATTGATCTGACGCACCCGGCGCCGCTCCATCAGCAGGTGATTGATCACCAGCATCAAGGCGCCGAGCAGCAACATCAGTGCCGCGAGCCAGACCATGTCAGACGCTCCTCAACATGCGCCACAGCGCCAGGCTGCCGAACACTTGCAACACGGCAGCGCTGATCAGCATTTGCTGCCCGCTCGCGTCGTTCCACATCCCGAGCATGTAGCCGGGATTGGTCAGCATGAAGTAACTCACCAGCAGCAACGGCAACGAGCCGAGCACCCACGCGGTCATGCGCGTTTCGCCGGTGAGGGCGCGCAGTTGCCGCGCACCCTGGTCGCGTTCGCGGATCAGTTTGATCAGGTTCTCCAGCAGTTCACTGGCATTGCCGCCGTAGCGATGATTGACCTTCAGGCCGAGGGCGAACATGCGCAGTTCATCCTGTTCATACAGTTCGGCAAAGTCGCTGACGGCATCCGGCAAATTCACGCCCAATTGCACGTTGCGCTGGACCCGACCCATGGCTGTTTTCAACGGATCTTCGCTGGCCTCAATGCCGCCCATGACCGCGTCACTCAGGGTGCGCCCGGACTTCAGGCTACGCACGGTGTGATCAAGCAACTGCGGCAGTTGCTCGATCATGCGTTTGATCCGGCGCTGGTAGAGCACGGCGATGTACAGCCGCAGCGCGAGCGGCGGTACGAAGATCATTAGCAGCAGGCCGACCCAGTCGGCGAGAAAATAACCCAGGGCCATCGCCAGCGCCCACAGACTCAGCCACAGGCCGAAACGCTCGGTCGGGCGGCCCAGTCCGGCACGCAGAAACATCCGTTCCAGTCCGACCCACACAGGTTTTTCGGCAGCCAGTTGCGGTTGCCCGGCGGCCAGTCGATTGAGGACTTTTTCCGTTGCAGTCTTGCGCAGACCTTGCAGGAACAGGCGGATCGACAGCCCCAGCAGCGTCAGGCAGATAACGATGAGAATGATCGGTCCCAGCATGCTCGATGCTCCTTGCCGTCAGCCCAGATGTGTCTCGTGGCGCAGCTTGTCGCCGGCCGGATTGACGGCTTCGCGCAAAAAACCGAAACCGCTGCGGCGGTCGAGGCGGAACAGCGTGTTGGTGACGTAGACGTCTTCGCGAATGCCGACCACTTCCACGACCTCGCTGACGCAACGGCGCCCGTCAGGCATGCGCGTCAACTGGATGATCACGTCGAGGGCCGCGCAGATCATCTGGCGCAGGGTGCGTTCGGCGATGGAACGGCCCGTCAGACCGACCAGCGTTTCCAGGCGCAGCAGCGCATCCTGGGCGTTGTTGGCGTGCACGGTGCTCATCGAGCCGTCGTGACCGGTGTTCATCGCCGTGAGTACATCGACCACTTCGACGCCACGAATCTCGCCGAGGATGATCCGGTCGGGGCGCATCCGCAGGGCATTGCGGATCAGGTCGCTGGCCTTCACTTCACCGTGGCCTTCGGCATTCGGCGGACGGGTTTCCAGGCGCACCACGTGGGGGTGGCCGAGCTGCAATTCGGCGACGTCTTCGATGGTCACCAGACGTTCGTGCGGGTTGATCAACTGGCTGAGAATGTTCAGCAGCGTGGTCTTGCCGGTGCCGGTGCCGCCGCTGATCAGGATGTTGCAGCGCTTGCCGACGGCATCCTGGAAAAACTCGAAGATCGACAGGTCGACGGTTTGCATGGCGATCAGGTCGCTGCTTTTAAGCATGTCCTTGCGGAATTTGCGAATCGACAGGCAGGGGCCGTCGAGGGCAATCGGCGGAATGATCGCATTGACCCGACTGCCATCGGGCAGGCGTGCGTCGACCATCGGTGAGGACTCGTCGAGGCGTCGTCCGAGTGGTGCAAGGATGCGTTGCATCACGCGTTCGACGTGATGGGCATCGATAAACCGCAGGTCACTCTGGTGCAGCACACCGTCGCGTTCGATGAATACCCGGTGCGGGCCGTTGACCAGAATCTCCGTCACCGAGTGATCGCGCAGCAACACCTCCAGCGGACCGAAACCGGTGAGTTCGTCGACGATCTCTTCGGCTAGCCGCTCCATCTCGTAGCGGGAAATCGCCAGGTGCAAACGGGCGATGTACTCGGCGACTTTGTCGGTGACGAACTGTGCGAGTTGTTGGCGTGAACCTTCCAGCAAGTTTTTGCCCGACTCTTCGAGGGCGTCGATGATGTAGCGATGCAGGACCAGTTTCAGGCCTTCGTGATCGCTGTTGCCGCCGCTGCTGCGGGGCGCAGCGCCGAAGAGTTTTTCTGCGCTCATGAGGTGCCTCGCAAGCGGTCGAACCAGGTGACTTTGGGCTTGGCCAGACCCTCGGAACGTTTGGCCAGACGTTCACCGAGCGCACGCAGGCTCTGGGTGAGTTTTTCGCGCGGGGCCAGTTCGAACAGGCTGACGCCCTGGTTTTTTGCGTTCAGGCGCACTTCTGGAGTGAGGGCCAGCGTGGCGATCACTTCCAGATTGAAGGTCTTGCCGAGGGTTTCCGAATTGGGCGCAACGTTGCTCAAGTAACGGTCGATCAGCAGCCGCCCGTGGTCGAGCTTCATGCCTTTTTCTCGCCACAGATTGAGCACGGCGAGGTTGCGCCGGCAGTTGAGCACGTTCTGGTCGGTGTACCATAGCAACTTGTCGCAATGGCTGACAAAGGTGCGCAACGCCTCGCTGTCGGTCTGCCCGGTGAGGTTCACGACGATGTGCTGGAAGTGCTGGCGCAGGGCGCTGAGCAACATGTACAGCTCGGCGGCGCTGGTGTTTTCCAACGGCTCATCGTTGCTGGCGTAGGCGAGAATGCGCAGGCCGGCTTCGGCGCTGGTGAAGGCGCTGTCGATCAGTGTGGCGTCGAGCCGGCGCAAGTGACGCAGGGCATCGCCAAAGTGAAACGAACTTTCCAGCCCGAGCAGGGCGAGGCTGTCACCGCGCGGCAGACCGAGATCGAGCAGCAAGGTTTGCTGACCGCTCTTTTGCACCACCAGGGCCATATGGTTGGCCAACAGTGCTCCATCGGAACTGCTCTGCACGCCATACATGACCGTAAGGCCGCCGAGTTGCGTATTCGGCGCTACGGGCGGCAGGCGTTTGCTCAAGCGCCGCACCAGCCCGGCGACTTCACTGGAGCGCGAACCGTAGGCGACAAAATCCCGGGCCCCGGCACGCATGGCATTGAGCACCAGCTGATTGTCCATGCCGTCGCCGAGGGCCACGATCGCCAGCATCGGTTTGGCCTCCAGCGCGCCTTCGATCAACGCGCTCTGGGCGACCACGTGCTCGCGATCCAGGCCGACGAACACCAGGCTGGCAAAGGTGACATCCACCAGCGCCAGCAGTTCGTCGAGGCTGCCGCCGCCGGCGCTGACTACCTGACCGAGCGGCGCGAGTGCGCTCTGCAGCCACTCCAGATCGGTGCTGTTGCGGGTGATGGCGAGAAAGGTCTGGCTCAGGTTCTGGCTCATTGCGATAACCCGCTGCGCTTGTCGAAATTGCCGTTCTCAAGAAAAAACATGCGGTAGAAATTCGGGTCGTAATTGCGCAGTTTTTCCCCGGGTAACGACGGCAACTGGGCATCGGCGGCCAATGGCTGCACCAGATGCGGCGTCACGATCATCAACAGTTCGCGCTCTTCGCGCTTGATCTGCGAGCCTTTGAAAAAAGCGCCGAGCACCGGGATGTCACCGAGGCCGGGAAACTTGTTCACTTGCGAGCTGTTGGTGGTGCTGATCAAGCCACTGATGACGAAACTCTCGCCGTCGCCAAGCGACACGCTGGTGTCGGTGCGGCGGATAGTCAGCGCCGGCACAGTGGTGCCGGCGATCTGTACGGCGTTACTGAAGTCCAGTTCGCTGACTTCCGGGGCGACCTTCAACGCGATGCGGTCGCGACCGATGATGGTGGGCGTGAGGGTCAGGCGGATGCCGAATTCCTTGTACTCGATCGACACGCTGTCGCTGCCGGAGCTGGGCACCGGAATCGGAATTTCACCGCCGGCCAGAAAGCTTGCGCTCTGCCCGTTCAACGCCACCAGACTTGGCCGCGCGAGGGTATAGGCGAAGCCGCTGGTTTCCAACGCATTGATGATCGCCATGGTCTTGCCGCCGACCCACGAGAAGTTGAACAGTGAGTTGTCCACTGGCAGGCGGGGCTGCGGCACCCCGTCAATCGGCGGCAAGGTGCCGGGCGAACCGAACAGAAAGTTGCCGCGCGTGCCGATCAGCGAGGCGGTTGCTTCCTTGAGTTTGGTGCGGCTGACTTCGACGAAACGAATGTCGGTCTGCACTTGCGACGGCAGGCTCGGGTCATCCGAGGGTAGGGAGCCGGTCATGGCGGCAGTGGCGGCGCCCTGAACAAAGACCATGCTTTGGCGCGGTTCGCTTGAACACGACGTCCAGACCATCAGGCTGGTGGCACCGGGCGCAACGCCGGTGAGCAGAAAGGACGAACTGCCATTGGCATGTACGTCGGCGATTTTCGGGTCGCCGATGGCCAGACGCGTGATCGCCACGGGGGACTGCACGTCCTGCTGAAACCCTTCGCCGATTTCGATCACTGGCGGCATGCGCCCCAGTGCCGAACAATTGCCGACTGCCGCGAACGCAGCGTCCATCGACAGTCCCATCAATAACAAGGCGCGCAGCATAGGTTTGAATGTCGGCCTGAAACGACTCTGCATGCCCTTGGATCCTTGCGCAGTCATGGGTTTTGTTGGGTGATCTGGTTGCCGCGAATAATTTCCACGGCAGGCCGTGCGGCACCACCGGCACCACCGCTGGACGGTGCTTTCGGTGCGGTGCCCATGGCCAGTTGGGTGAACTGGAAGAGTTGTCGGTTGGCGGTGTCGAGATGGGCCGTGGACTGTTTTTCGCCGGCCCAGTATTTGGCCAGGCGTTGTTCTTCACTGCTGCGTACGGCCAGGCGCAAGGTGCCGGCCTGGGTGGCGAGCATCAGGCGACTGAGCAGTTGTTCCGGCACCGCCAGCACCACGGTGCGCGCGGCAACGCGGCGTTGATCCTGTTTGAGTTTTTCGTCTGCACTCAGGGCCGGCGAGGCCGGTTGACCGTCGTTGGTCAGGCCGTACTGGTCACCCACGCCAAGCACGCGCATGGCCGGCAAAACGATCTGCGCCGACTGTTCGAGGTTGCTGGAATCCTGGCGCAAGTAGAGCAAGACATCGACGTAATCGCCGGGAATCAGTTGCCCGGCGGCACCGATCACTTCGTCAACAGCCACGGTGAGCGCGCGTTCGTCACTGTGAATCATGCGTGCCAGTGAACCGCCGGCGGTGAAGCTTTCATCGTTCAGCCAGGTGCCGGCGCTGAGGTGCCGCCAGGGTGTGCGACCGACGGCCTGATCGATACTGCTCAAGCTGCCTGCCGGTGCACTGCGCAGTTTTTCCACCGCTACATCGGCGGCGGTCAGCGCAGTGAAGGGTGGCACGTCGTGCAGCAGCACCACCACGGGTTGGCGGGTCTGGTCTTCGGCGATCGCGACAGTTTTTTCAACAGTGACAGTTGGGGCGACGGGGGCGACGGCGACGGGCGCTGGTTGACGACTGAGTACCAGTCCCCAGTAACCGACAAAAATGGCTCCCAATAACAGGATGGCTGCAAGGCCCATGGTGACGCGACTGTTCATGACGGCTCTCCCTTTCCTGCTGCACTACCCACTGCTATTGCTAACGAGAGAAGTTCCCAATCCGGCAGCTATGAACATGCAACTATTTCGCTATTTCCACGCTAGCTGATCCAAGCCAAAACGCCATTACTGACAGGAAAATAACTCACGAAAGTATGAGTCTTGGCCAATTAACAGCAGCCGATGGCAAAAACACGATTGGATTAATACTTTCCGGTTAATCCGTTCTTACAGTTGTTGGGTGGGGGTTTCTTGACAATGCTCAAATGGCACGGTGGGTCTTTGCCGTTGTAGTGACATCAGCGCCAGAGGCGCAAAGGAGCAGTCCTATGTTTCGCATGACTTTCGACTATCTAATGTCCAGAGCCCGGGTGTTCATCAAGAATGAAGAAGGGGCTTCGGCGATCGAGTACGCCATTGTGGTGGCGATGGTCGCTGTCGTGGTTGTGGCATTCGTAACCCCTCTTGGCGATAGGGTGCTGGCGATCTTCAATAATATTTTGACGTCTCTTGATGGTACGGCTGTGACACGGCCGACGCCTTGAGTCATGGGAACGCTGCACCTGGCTGATATCGCACTACAATGGATTTTCCATTCAGCTTTCAGGTATTGCCTATGAACGCGTCTTCGCCGCACCGCCAACAGTTGCTTTTGGTTGACGATGAAGAGGACGCGTTGCTGGAACTGGCGGAGTTGCTGGAGGGTGAGGGGTTTGTCTGTCATGCGGCGACGTCGGTGAAGCTGGCGTTGCATCATCTGACTCGCCATCCCGATATCGCGCTGGTGATTACTGATTTGCGTATGCCGGAGGAGTCCGGGATGTCTTTGATCAAGCGGTTGCGTGAGCATACTTCTCGGCAGCATTTGCCGGTGATTGTGATGTCGGGGCATGCGGATATGGAAGACGTCAGTGATTTGTTGCGGTTGCAGGTGGTGGATCTGTTTCGCAAGCCGATTTATTACGTCAGGTTGTTGGAGACTTTGGATAATTTGTTTCCCAAGCCTAAGGTTCAGGTTGGCTGAGGTTGAGCTCGGCGGCCTCTGGGCCGACCGTGCTTTGGGTGTTTTGGGTGAATATCCGTTTTTTTGGGTGTTGCAGCTGGCGGTTTCGCCCTTACGGCGAGGCACTTTTTCCAGACGCCGAAAAAGTACCCAAAAAGGCTTGCCGCAACGTTCGGCCCACTCGCTGAGGCTCGGGGTTCCTTCGCTCCGGGATCGATCCGGGGGCAGCGCCTACGGTTTGCTTCGCTGCACCTCCTCTCGCTGTGTTTGGCTTCGCCAAACGGTCGCTGCGCTCCCACCCCCGGATCAATCCCTCCACTCAGCCTGCCGACGCGGCCGGTGAATCAAGATCAAGAGCTGCAGCCGAGCTAACGCTCATCCTGTTGAGTGGTGAGGAGCGGTAGCGATGCGCGGTGCGCGGTGCGCGGTGTGCGCGGTGTGCGCTGTTTTGCTTTGGCTTTTCTGTGGGGGCGAGTTTGCTGCGGACGGCGTTCCTGCGAAAGCGGCCTGACAGCCGGCCAATTTCTAACTGAATGCACTCAATCCAACTGTAGGAATGAGCCTGCTCGCGATGGCGGCCTGACAGCGATCAATCTCTCTCTGTATGCACCCAATTCAACTGTAGGAGTGAGCCTGCTCGCGATGGCGGCCTGCAATCCGACCCAGTTCTGCCGTTTGTACACTCCACCCGCCGCTGCAGAAGCCTCTTGGGTGTTTCGGCTTACAACTGATAACTGAAACTGATGCTGTACCGCGTCCGGCGATTGAACGTGTCCAGCGCTTCATCCGACATCGCCTTCGCCGCTTCCAGCGCAATGTTGTAGTACTTGGCATCGCCAAACCGTAGCCCGATCGCCGCCGATGACAGGTTGTTGGCCTTTACCGGCAATTCGTTGAACCAGCTGCGTGAGCGATCAAGGACGAAGTACGGTTGCAGGATGCGCACCCAGTTGCCGTCGCGGTTGAAGCTGTAGTTGACCTCGTACGCCACGCCCCAGCCCTTGTCGCCGGAGGCTTGATCGTCGGGATAACCACGACCGAAGTTCTGCCCGCCGAACACCGCGCGCTCGCTGTCGGGCAGGGTGTCGTCGCTCCAGTACAGTGCGGCAGACAGCACGCCTTGCCAGTTGTCGAGGAACTTGTCGCTCTGCACGCCAGACAGGCGCAGGCGAAAGAAGTCGAGGTCGATGGCGTTGTTGTTGGTTTTCGCGCCCATGCTGTCGACGCCTTGGTACACACCGCCACTGAGGATTCGCAGTTGGCGGGCATCGGCCTTGCGCCAGTCGCTCTCGAAGGCGAGGGCGCGGATGTCGGTGCGTTCTTCGACACTCAGCGGGAAGCCGATCACCTTGTAGCGGGTCTTGTCGTTGACCGCGTAAAGCCTTGAACCGGCCGTTAGCAGTTCGTTGGAGGCGGCAATCAGTGGCAAGGTGAAACCGATCGAGTAGCGGTCGTTTTCGCGGTGCGGTTTGAGTTGCAGGCCATTGTCGAGCAGGACATTGGTGCCGGGGTCAGCACGGTAGCGTGAAGCCGACAGCGCCAGTTGTGCGCCCTCGTCATTGATGAACTGGTTGTAGTCGAGCCGGTAGTAATGTTCGTGATCGTCACCCGGTGGGAACAGGCCGCTGAGGGTCAGTTGCTCGCCCATCGCGGTCTGCGAATTGCTGCTGACACCGAGCAGGGCCTGGGTGCCGTTGCGGTTGTCTTCGGTGGTGCTCAGCGTACTGGTGAAGGGTTTGCGACTGGCCTGGGCCACCAGTGTTGTGGCGCCGTCGGTGGTGCCGGGCGGTGGCACCTGGGCCTGGATCGTCACCCCGGGAATGCGCGTCATCAGCGTGGTGTAGCGCTCGAACGTCTTGCGGGTCAGCGGCCGCTCGGTCTGAATCTTCGCCGCCAGTTTGTCGAGCAGGGCTTTGACCCGGCCGACATCGCCCTGGATCTGGATATCGCGGACGTAGCCTTCCACCAGCACCACGCGCGCTACGCCGTCATTGAAATTTTGCTGCGGCAAGAACGCGTAGGACAGCAGGTAACCGTCCTGCTGATAGCGTCGGGTGATGTTGCGCGTGGCTTCGATCAGCTCGGCGAGCGTGGCTTGCCGGCCGATCAGGGGCTTATAGATTTCGGCGAGTTCGTTGAGCGGGTAGAGGGTGCCGCCTTCGATCTGCACGGTTTGCAGTTTGATCTTGGTGTCCATCAACAGCGGTTGCGCAGCGGCGGCACCGGCGTCCGGCACCTGCACGGGCGTGGCGCTTGGGCGATAGGCATCGGCCGGCAGGTTCGGCACCGGCAGATTGCGGATGGTTTCGTTGCTGTTGAGAAAGCTGGGCAGGGTGTCGGCGAGGGCGGCGGAACTGAGACTGAGGAACAGCAGGGATGCCATTACGCGCATAGGACACTCCATGGTCAGATCACGGCACTGGGCTGAATTTTCCTAAGAAAAAAGGCGGAAGACTCGTGGGAATCTTCCGCCCTCAACCAAGCGTAGGCGCTGTAGGTGAGGCCGTCGAATCGGCCAGGTGCAATTTAGCGTGTGTTGCCTCCCAGAGTGCCAGTCAGACCACCGAGTACACCGCCCAGACCGCCACTGGTGGTACCCCCGCTGGTACCGCCGTTGACCAGGCCACCGACGGCGGCGACGGTGCCGCCAACGTTGCTGACCAGACCACCGACTGCGGTGGTGACCGGGTTGTTGGTCGCGGCAATGCTGCCGCCGATACTGCTGACCGCGCCGCCCACCTGGCCGGTGAGACCTGCAACAGGTGAGCCGATACCGGTAGCGGCGCCGACTTGTTGGGTCACGTTGGTAACCGCACTGGTAACCGGGTTCAGGCCTGCCCCCAAGGTTCCGCCAACCGTGGCCAGAGGTGAGGTGGTTGCGGTGATCGGGGTGCCCGAACCGCCGAGTACGGTGTTGAGCGAAGCCACTGTGTTGCCGGCCGCTGCGAGGACGTTGCCAGGCGCTGCGAGAGTGCCGTTGCCTGCCGCCAGACCTGAGCCGACATTGACCACCGCGCCGCCAACGGTTTGCAGCAGGCCAGTACCACCGAGGCCACCGCCCACTCCACCAGTACCCGAACCAGTGCCGTTGGACACCAGACCACCGGCCTTGGCGACTGCGGTGCCGGTATCGCTCAACGCGCCGCCGAGTGTGTTGGTCAAGGCGTTGCCGTTACCCGCATCGGTAACATTGCCGCCCAGTGTGTTCACCGCGCCACCGACTTGCGCAACCACGCCTTTGAGCGGATCGCCCAGACCGGTCGCATCGCCGACTTTGTCAGTGGTGCTTTCAACCATCGCGATCACTGGCACCAGGCTACTGCCGAGTTTGTTTGTCAGTTGACTGGTCGGGCCGCTGGTCAGCGTGGTGTCGAGGGTATTACCGAGCATGGTGACTTTCTCGCCGACCCCATCAACCAACGGCGCGACTCTGGTGACTACACCGCCCACCACTGGCACGCTGGTGGTGGCAGTGGACAGCTTGGCGCTGAGGTCGGAGACGCCGTTGCCAACATCCGTCACTACACCGCCAACCGAAGCAACGGTGGTGGTCAGGCCATTAGGGTCGGTGGCCAGTTTGCCTACGCCATTGGCGACGCCATCACCCAAGGTGCTGACAACATTGCCTGCGGTGTTGGCCGCACTCTGCACCACGCCACCGACCACAGGCACGGTGCTGAGCGAGTCGCCGATCTGGCCAACGCCATCGCCGACGCCAGCGACGGTATTACCGACATCCTGCACCAGCGTGGTGGTCACCAACGGTGTGGTGGTTGGGTTGGTCGGGTTAGTGGGGTCTGTCGGGTTGGTTGGATTAGTCGGATCGGTGCCACCAGTGCCGCCTGTACCACCCGTGCCACCGGTTCCGCCAGTGCCTGCGGTATCACCGCTGCCACCCGTGCCACCAGTACCCGATGTGCCACCAGTACCCGCCGTACCATCCGCCGAAGAACTGCCGGAACTGCTTTTATGACCGCCACCACCGCTGCTGCACCCGGTGACGCCAAGGGAGAGAATCAATGCCAGAGCGATTGCCGATTTGCACCACACGTTTTGAGTTTTCATGATCGAGATTCCTTGCACCTGTCACAACGTTCGTTGTCTTCGATGGCTCGCCGATCTGTTGTCGGTGATGCCTTCGCCCGTTGTGCTCAATCTCAGTCCAGGGGCAGGTTTCAGGCCATTCTCAAGTTGGTATTAACGCCTTTATATATAAGGTGAAGTTCAGCGCCTAAGGACTAATACCCAGGATATAGCCGGACAAAAAAAGGCCTTGATAATCAAGGCCCTGGTTTTTTCAGTGGAAGGGGGAAGGACGGCGAAAACTTAAGTTATATACACACAATTAATGGTGTGCCGCGAGCTCAGGCAATGGGTTGCCACTGCCCGACCATGTGTTCGAGGTCTTGTGCACCGATCAGCCGCAACTCACCACTGGACCCCGCCGCACTCGCCAGCAAGGTCACCTCACTGGGCAGGCGCACCGGTTTACGAAAGTGCACGGCGATCTCAAGGTTGGCCTTGGGCAAATGATCGCCCAGCGCCGCGAGTGTTCGCGCCTTGTTCCACAAACCATGGGCGATCGCTGTTGGAAAGCCAAACAGCCTGGCACTGGCCGCACTCAGGTGAATCGGGTTGTAGTCGCCGGACACTTTGGCGTATTGCCGACCGATATCGACCGGGGCTTTCCAGCGCGCCACCTCCACCAGCGATTGCGACGGCTCCCAGGTCTGCTCGGCCGGCTCGCCCTCAAGTTTCACACCGCGACAGAGCATCTGGCTTTCCGCTTCCCACAACGGCCCGAGCTGATCATCCAGGGTGGTCAGCAGATCGAACGTCGCACCTTTGGGATGCGCTTGCAGATTCGTCACGCGCACGCTGACCTGCGCCCGACCGATCCCGCCCATCGGGCGCAACACGCGAATGCGGTTGCTCAGATGAATCAGCCCCAACAGCGGGAACGGAAATGCTTTGGCGGTGAGCAATTGCATCTGCAATGCAAAGGCGAGGATGTGCGGATACGTCGGCGGCAATAGACCGTCATCGACGAATCCGCAGACCTTGCGATAGCCCGCCAGGCGTTGGCCATCGACATCGACCCAACAGCGCAAGCCGCTGTCGGGTAATTGGGTGCCGGTGATTTTGCGTCGCGTCGCCGCCCGTGCGTAGAGCCCGGGCAGACTCGGTTCGCGATCCAGCGTATGCCATTCCATGCTCATGCCTAAGCCCCCAGAACGCTTTGTCCACAGACGCGCAGTGCCTGCCCGGTGAATGCGCCGGTGCCCGGTTGCGCCAGCCACGCGACGGCTTCGGCGACGTCTTGCGGTAAACCGCCCTGACCGAGCGAACTCATGCGCCGGCCCGCCTCACGCAGGCCAAACGGAATGTGTGCAGTCATTTGCGTTTCGATAAAACCGGGCGCAACGGCGTTGATGCTGATGCCGCGTTCCAGCAGTGTCGGTGCCCAGGCCTGCGCAAGACCAATCAGCCCGGCCTTGCTCGCGGCGTAGTTGGTTTGCCCGCGATTGCCGGCAATGCCGCTGATCGAGGCCAGCAGAATCACCCGCGCGTTGTCGTGCAGCGTGCCGCTGTCGAGCAGTGCCTGGGTCAGCACTTGCGGCGCGTTGAGGTTGACCGCCAGCACTGCATCCCAAAATTCCGGGGTCATATTGGCCAAGGTTTTGTCGCGGGTGATGCCGGCGTTGTGCACCAGAATATCGAGGCCGTCAGGCAGTTGTCCGATCAGTTGCGTGGCGGCGTCGGCGG
Organism: Pseudomonas sp. Irchel s3h9; assembly: GCF_900187475.1. Lineage (NCBI taxonomy): Bacteria > Pseudomonadati > Pseudomonadota > Gammaproteobacteria > Pseudomonadales > Pseudomonadaceae > Pseudomonas > Pseudomonas sp. Irchel s3h9. The sequence continues at coordinate 632,675 of NZ_FYDH01000001.1, forward strand.
CGCAGATATCCAGGGTAATCGCGCGGCCGCCGAGGCGGGCGGCGAGGGCTTCCAGATCGGTCTTCGCCGGCGGCACGTCGAGCAGGATCACCTCGGCGCCGTCGCGCGCCAGGGTCTCGGCAATCGATGCGCCGATACCGCGAGCCGCACCAGTGACCAGCGCCTTGCGTCCGGCCAGCGGCCGTGTCCAGTCAGTCACTGGCGTCGCACAAGCCGTCAGGCGGATCACCTGGCCGGACACGAACGCACTTTTCGGCGAGAGGAAAAACCGCAGCGGGCCTTCCAGTTGATCTTCGGCGCCCTCACCGACGTAGATCAGTTGCAGCGTGCCGCCGCTGCGCAGCTCCTTGGCCAGCGAACGGGAAAACCCTTCCAGCGCTCGTTGCGCACTGGCAGCAAACGGATCACTGAGGGTTTCCGGCGCACGACCAAGAATCACCAGATGGGCGCTATGCTCTAGATTCTTCATCAACGGCTGGAAGAATTCGCGCAGTTGCTTGAGCTGGTCGGTGTGCAGCAGTTCGCTGGCGTCGAACACCACGGCTTTGAGTTTCGGGCCGTGGCCGGGAATCCATTCGGTGGCGGTTGCCGGTTGTTCGCCGTAACGGTAGATGCCGTCGGTCAAACGGTTGGCGAAGGCACTGACGCGCTCCGCCAGCGGCCCGCCGCCGATCAGCAGAGCCCCTTCCACCGGCCGCAGGCGCCCGGCCTGCCAGCGTTCCAGCCGCACCGGCGACGGCAGGCCCAGCGCCCCGACCAGGCGATGGCCGATGGACGAGTTGGCGAAGTCGATATAGCGGTCAGACATGGAACGCTCTCCAGAAGTTGGGGTTCAAAGTGTGGACTACCGATGGCAATCAATCGTTCGATCCACGCAATAAGGCCTACGCTAGAACAGCAGAGTAGTTTGCCCCCGGCGTTTGTGTTGCCGAACCCACATTCAGAAACACAGCTGACCCCTGTAGGAGTGAGCCTGCTCGCGATAGCGGTGTATCAGTCAAGAAATGTTTATCTGACCCACCGCTATCGCGAGCAGGCTCACTCCTACAGGGGATTGGCGTGAATTCAAACCTTCGGAAAAGGAGTTATTCATGAGTCAGCTGCGCCGCGTCGCGATCATTGGCGGTAACCGTATCCCTTTCGCCCGTTCCAACGGGCCGTACGCTACGGCCAGCAATCAGGCGATGCTCACCGCCGCCCTTGAGGGCCTGATCGAACGCTACAACCTGCATGGCCAGCGCATCGGTGAAGTGGTGGCGGGCGCGGTGCTGAAATTGTCACGAGATATGAGTCTGACCCGTGAATGCGTGCTCGGCTCACGTCTGTCACCCGCCACGCCCGCCTATGACATTCAGCAAGCCTGCGGCACCGGTCTGGAAGCGGCGATTCTGGTGGCGAACAAGATCGCCCTCGGCCAGATCGAGAGCGGCATCGCCGGCGGCGTCGACACCACCTCGGACGCGCCGATCGGTGTCAGCGAAGGCCTGCGCAGAATCCTCCTGCAAGCCAACCGCGCCAAGACCACCGGCGACAAACTGAAAACCTTTCTGCAACTGCGCCCCAAACATCTGATTCCCGACTTTCCACGCATCGGCGAACCACGCACTGGGCTGTCGATGGGCGAGCACTGTGAATTGATGGCGCAGACCTGGCAGATCCCGCGTGAAGAGCAGGATCAACTGACCCTCGGAAGTCATCACAAACTCGCCGCGTCCTACAGCGAAGGCTGGCACAACGACCTGATGACGCCGTTCCTTGGTCTAACCCGCGACAACAACCTGCGCCCGGACCTGACCCTGGAAAAACTCGCGACGCTGAAACCGGCCTTTGAAAAAAGCGCCAAAGGCACGTTGACGGCAGGCAACTCCACGCCGCTGACCGATGGCGCGTCGGTGGTATTGCTCGGCAGTGAGGAATGGGCGAAGGAACGGGGTTTGCCAATTCTCGCGTATCTGCGCGATGGCGAAGCGGCGGCAGTGGATTTCGTCAACGGCGCCGAAGGGCTGCTGATGGCGCCGGTGTATGCCGTGCCACGGGTGCTGGCACGCAACGGGCTGACCTTGCAGGATTTTGACTACTACGAAATTCATGAAGCGTTCGCGGCGCAAGTGCTGTGCACGCTGAAGGCCTGGGAGGATCCCGAATACTGCAAAACCCGTCTGGGACTCGACGCGCCGTTGGGTTCGATTGATCGTAGCCGGCTGAACGTGAAGGGCAGTTCGCTGGCGGCCGGGCATCCGTTTGCGGCGACCGGAGGGCGCATCGTGGCGAACCTGGCGAAGTTGCTGGACGCAGCGGGGAAGGGCAGGGGGTTGATATCGATTTGCGCGGCGGGTGGGCAAGGCGTCACCGCCATCATCGAACGCTGACGCTGAAAGAGCCCCTCACCCTAACCCTCCCGAAACGTCGGACCGCCCAAAGGGAGAGGGGACTGATTGGGGGATGCTTCGGAGTTACACCGACCTGAGAGAGTCGTGCTGAATCCGGAATCGAACTGATTTGGAGAATTCTGCCAAGCCATATTCGACGCGGTATTTCAGGTCGATGCATAACGCCAGACACCTCGGTCAGCCCCCTCTCCCTCAGGGAGAGGGCTGGGCGGGCGGCGTTCCGATGAGGGTGGCTTTTGAGGTTCAGGTACGAAACCGTCTGACCAACCCATCCAACTCATTCGACAACCCCGCCAGACTCTGCGAATCCAGGCGCGCCGAGTTGGCCAGTTCCGCCACCAACTGCGCATCCCCGTGAATCTGGCTGATGTGCCGGTTGATGTCCTCAGCTACCTGATGTTGTTCTTCGGCGGCGGTGGCGATCTGCGTGTTCATGTCACGGATCACATCCACCGACTCGCGGATCTGCCCGAAACTCTCGCGCGCCTCGCCGATACGCGTCACCGATTGCTGCGAAACCTGCAGGCTGGCGTGCATCTGCTGCGTGACCTGGCTGGTGCGCTTGGCCAGATTGCCGAGCAAAGTGTCGATTTCTGCCGTCGAATCCGCCGTGCGTTTGGCCAGTGCGCGCACCTCATCGGCGACCACGGCAAAACCACGGCCCTGCTCACCGGCTCGCGCTGCTTCGATGGCGGCGTTGAGCGCCAGCAGGTTGGTCTGCTCGGCGATGGAGCGGATGGTGCCGAGGATCGACTGGATATCGTTGCTGTCACGCTCCAGTTGCTGCATAGACTGCGCCGATTGCTCCAGCTCCTGGCTTAGTTGGTCGACGCTGTTTACCGCCGCATCAATCTGCTGCTGACCTTGGCGGGCCTGCCGCTGGCCGCTGTCGGCCGAATCCGCTGCCTGACTGCACGAGCGAGCGACTTCGTTGGCGGTGGCGACCATTTCGTGGAACGCGGTCGAGACCATGTCCACGGCTTCACGCTGACGCCCGGCGGCTTCGGCCATGTCGCTTGAGACGCGGGTCGAACTCTGCGAGGTCGCGAGGATTTTCCCGGCGGCGCCGCCGATATGCTGAATCAGGCTGCGGATCGCGGTGAGGAACTGATTGAACCAGTTGGCCAGTTGCGCGGTTTCGTCGTTGCCTCGGATATCGAGGTTTTTGGTCAGGTCGCCTTCGCCCTGCGCGATGCCTTCCAGGCCACTGGCGACGCTGCGGATCGGCCGCACGATCAGGCTGGCAAAACTGGCGCCGACCACGGCGAACAGCACGGCCAGCACGGCGGCGATGATCGCGATTAGCCAGGTCAGTTGCGTGGCGGAGCTCATCACATCGCTCTGCTTGATCAGGCCGACGAAGGTCCAGCCCAATTGCTCCGATGGCCAGACGTTGGCCATGTAGCGCTCGCCGTTAAGCTCGACTTCGACCAGGCCTTTGCCCGCCTTGGCCAGTTGCGCATAGCCTTCGCCTAGGATGTCCAGCGGCTTGAAATTGTGTTCCGGCTGTTTCGGATCGACCAGCACCGTGCCGCTGTTTTCCAGAAGCATCAGGTAGCCGGTTTCGCCCAGCTTGATCTGTTTGACGATCTCGGTGAGCTGCTTGAGCGTCACGTCGATGCTGACCACGCCGCCGTTGCTGCCGAGTTTGTTGTCGATGGTGCGCACGGTGCTGACGTAGGTCGCATCGTCCTGCGCCCAGTAGTAAGCGGCGGTCCGCAACGGTTTGCCCGGTTTAGCCTGGGCAGCCTTGTACCACGGCCGCTGACGCGGGTCGTAGTTGTTGAGCTTCGGATCGTCCGGCCACGACACATAACCGCCGGCGGCGGTGCCAACGATGGCGTAGGCGTAAGCCGGGTGGGCGTTGCCCAGGTCCTGGAGGAACGCGAAGACCTTTTTGTCCATCTCGCCTTGCGGGATGGATTCGGCGTTGGCGCTCATGTAGGTCTTGAGGCTGTCGTCGGTGTTTTTGATCAGCGGCTGCGACGCCAGGTAATCGACGTTCTGGCTGATGCCATCAAAAAACAGCTGCATGGCATTGCTGACCTGACGAATTTCGCGACCGCTGCTGTCGACAAAACTGTCCCGGGCATCGCTGCGCAGGTTCATCACCACCAGCGTTGCGACTAGCACCACCGGCAAGCAGGCGATGATTGCAAACGCCCACGTCAATTTCTGTTTGATGTTCATCCGCGCTCCAGATTTTCTTGTAGGCCCACGCAGTGCAGATGACTTGTGGTTTATTGGCAGCCGAAAACGTTGTGGATCACCCGTATCCCCGAGCACGGCATCGTTGATTGTTGTGGAACGATTGTCGGACAAATCCCTCTGTCATTGAGGGCTTCGGCTGCAAAACAGGGAAATTGAGGCGACTTTGCAAAAAACTGCCGAGGGGATAACAGCCGGATGTCAGATTCTGTCGCAAATGCCCTTGAAGACATGTACCAACAAGTACAACAGCCTCGGCTATGATTCCCCACGGTCGATGCGCGAGCGCAGAGTTGGCCCTGTTTAATCCGGCACAGTGTGTGCATTCTCAACGTTCACAGGTCGGCAACCCCTCCCCGTGATGCGAGGATTGCCGTATAACGAGTGACATTCGCGTGTTTGGTAATAAAGGACCCACAATAAAAGCTGATGAAGACTCCAAAACGCATTGAACCCCTGATCGAGGACGGTCTGGTCGACGAAGTGCTGCGCCCACTGATGAGTGGTAAAGAAGCAGCTGTTTATGTGGTGCGCTGCGGCAATCAGTTACGTTGCGCAAAGGTCTACAAGGAGGCGAACAAACGCAGTTTCCGCCAGGCGGCCGAGTATCAGGAAGGCCGCAAGGTGCGCAACAGCCGACAGGCTCGCGCAATGGCGAAAGGCTCCAAGTTCGGTCGCAAAGAGACCGAAGATGCCTGGCAGAACGCCGAAGTGGCGGCGCTGTTCCGTCTGGCCGGCGCCGGCGTGCGGGTGCCCAAACCGTACGATTTCCTCGACGGCGTGCTGTTGATGGAACTGGTGGCCGACGAGTTCGGCGACGCAGCGCCGCGTCTCAATGACGTGGTGCTGGAGCCGGATCAGGCGCGCGAGTATCACGCGTTCCTGATTTCGCAGATCGTGCTGATGTTGTGTACCGGTCTGGTGCACGGTGACCTGTCGGAGTTCAACGTGCTGTTGACGCCGACCGGCCCGGTCATCATCGACCTGCCGCAAGCTGTCGACGCTGCCGGCAACAACCATGCGTTCAGCATGCTGGAACGCGACGTTGGCAACATGGCTTCCTACTTCGGACGCTTTGCCCCGGAGTTGAAGCTGACCAAATACGCCAAGGAAATGTGGGCGTTGTACGAAGCTGGCACCTTGCACCCGAACAGTGTGCTGACCGGTGAGTTCGATGATCCGGAAGACCTGGCCGATGTTGGCGGAGTTCTGCGCGAGATCGAAGCGGCGCGCCTCGACGAGGAACGCAAGCAGGCCATCCGTGCATCGGACGACGAGCCGAAAGGCAAGTCTGACGAGCCACCGCCACCACCGTGGATGCAGTGATTGCTTGATGAGAAACCCGGCTTCGGCCGGGTTTTTTGTTTGATTCAGAAGCCTTACAAGCCCAGAAGCCCCTCACCCCAGCCCTCTCCCAGAGGGAGAGGGAGCCGGCCGAGGTGTCTTGCGTCATATATCGACCTGAAAAAACGAGTCGATTATGGATTCAACGAAAAACGTTCAGGTCGGTGTACCTCCCAAATATCCCCCAATCGGTCCCCTCTCCCCCTGGGAGAGGGTTAGGGTGAGGGGCCTCTTTCGGATCCCCGCAAATTCAAGTCTACTGTCCACCGCCCCAACCACACTCAAGGACTGAATGTGACCACCCCCCGCAACACCCACCTGATCGTCACCGCTCGACTGATCTCCGATTTCGGCGCCTTCCTCAACATGGTTGCGCTGGCCACCTACGTCTACCTGCTGAGCAACAGCGCCATGAGCGTCGGGGTTTTCCTCGCCAGCCGTGTCGGCGGGGGGATTTTTGCCAGTCTGATCGGCACCGCGTTTTACCGTCGTTGCAGCGGACGCGCACCGCTGATCGCCTTCGACCTGCTGCGCGCCAGCGTGCTCGGTCTGTTGTTGATCGTGCCCGTCAGCCAACAGGCCTTGCTGTTGCCGGTGATCGCCTTCGGTCTGGGCCTGGGAAACTCGATGTTCGCCATCGGCCTCAACAGCCAGTTGCCGCGTTTGATCCACGCCGATCAGTTGCTCAAGGCCAATGCCTGGATCACCTCGGCTTCATCCGCCGCGATGGTTGGTGGCAGCCTGGTTTCAGGTTTGCTGGTAGCGGGGTTTGGTTTTGAAACGGTGTTCGCCCTGAATGCGCTGACCTATTTGCTGGCCGCGTTCTTGATTGTGCCGCTGCGGTTCGCACCCGCAACCGTCAACGACGCACCGGAACGCGGCGAATGGACAGCGCTCAAGCAAGGCCTGCATTCTGCGCCGGTGATTGCCGCGATGCTCGCGGTCACCATGGCCGACACCTTGGGCAGCGCCGCGCACAACGTCGGCTTTCCGATCATCTCCAAACTGCTCACCCCGGAGTCGGCGAGTACCACGCTGGGCCTGATGCTCGCAGTGTGGGCCAGCGGCAAATTGCTGGGTGCGCGCATCGCCAGCCGTCTCAAAGGCTCGGACAACATCCACCTCGAACGACGGTTTTTCTTCGGTGTGGCGCTGATGTCCTGTGGCTTTATCCTGATGTTCCAGCAACACAACCTCTATGCGCTGTTGCTGTTTTCCTTGCCGGCAGGGCTGGGTGACGGCTTTTCCGAGGTCGGGCTGATGTCGCGTCTGCAGCGTGAACCCGAGCAATTGCGCCTGCCGATTTTCAGCGTGCTGACTTTGCTGCAAATGACCGGGTTCGGTATCGGCATGCTGATCGCCGCGCCGTTCTACGCGTGGTGGACGCCGGGTGCCGTGGTCATGCTGTTCCACGGCATTCCGCTCAGTACGTTGCTGCTGGTGAAAGTTCTGGCGCTCAAGCGCTGGGGGGTTGTGCGCAGCAGCCCGACGCCAGTTCCTTGAGGATCGGGCAATCGGGGCGGTGGTCGCCGTTGCAGTGCTCGACTAGGTCTTGCAGGGTGTCGCGTAATTCGCCGAGCTCGCGAATCTTCTGGTTCAACTCGTCGATGTGCTGGCGGGCCAAGGCTTTGACATCGGCGCTGGCGCGTTGGCGATCCTGCCAGAGGGTCAGCAGTTTGCCGACCTCTTCCAGGGAAAAGCCCAGATCCCGCGAGCGCTTGATGAACGCCAGCGTATGCAGGTCATCGTCACCATAGACCCGGTAACCGCTGTCGGTGCGATGCGCCGCTTTGAGCAGGCCGATCGACTCGTAATAGCGGATCATTTTCGCGCTCAGGCCACTGTGTCTGGCCGCTTGACCGATGTTCATCGGTGTTCCTCCAGGTCCTTGGGTTTCCAGGTTTTCAACAGTAACGCATTGCTCACCACGCTGACGCTCGACAGCGCCATCGCCGCGCCGGCCAGCACCGGGTTAAGGAAGCCGAACGCCGCCAGCGGAATGCCGATCAGGTTGTAGACAAAGGCCCAGAACAGGTTCTGGCGGATCTTTGCATAGGTTTTGCGACTGATCTCCAGCGCCGCCGGCACCAACCGTGGATCGCCGCGCATCAGGGTAATGCCCGCTGCGTGCATGGCCACATCTGTGCCGCCGCCCATGGCGATACCGATGTCGGCAGCGGCGAGGGCCGGGGCGTCGTTGATGCCGTCACCGACCATGGCGACCACGCCGTTTTTTTTAAGCTCGGTGACGGTCGCGGCTTTGTCCGCCGGCAGCACTTCGGCGTGGACATTGCTGATACCGAGGGCCTCGGCGACCACGCGAGCACTGCCACGGTTGTCGCCGGTCAGCAGATGGCTGTGGATATCCTGGGCGGCGAGTTGCTGCACGGCTTCCAGTGCACCGGGTTTCAGGGTGTCACCAAAGGCGAACAAACCGAGCACTTTCGGTTCCGGGCTTTGTTCGATTAACCACGACAGGGTGCGGCCCTCGGCTTCCCAAGTCTGGGCAGATTCGCTCAGGTTGCCCGCGTTCAAAGCACTTTCTTCGAGCATCCGCCGATTGCCCAGCGCCAGACGCCGGCCTTCAAGATTGCCGGCAATGCCGCGACCGGTCAGCGATTGACTGTCGCTGACATCCTGCACGTTCAGGCCTCGTTCCGCTGCGGCATCGAGTACCGCTTTGGCCAACGGATGTTCACTGCCGCGTTGCAGCGCACCGGCCAGTTTCAGCAGCGTGTCTTCATCACCATCCACTGCACTGAAATGGGCAATGCGCGGCGTGCCGGAGGTCAGCGTGCCGGTTTTGTCGAATACCACACTGCTGACTTCATGGGCGCGTTCCAGCGCTTCGGCGTCCTTGATCAGAATGCCGTGACGCGCCGCTACGCCGGTGCCGGCCATGATCGCCGTCGGCGTGGCAAGCCCCAGCGCACACGGGCAGGCGATGACCAGCACCGCGACGGCGTTGATCAACGCGGTCTCCATGGGGGCGCCGTAGAGCCACCAGCCGATCAGTGTCACCAACGCGATCAGCAACACCGTTGGCACGAAGATCTGGCTGACTTTATCCACCAGTTTCTGGATCGGTGCTTTCGCGGCTTGAGCGTCCTCAACCAGACGAATGATCCGCGCCAGCACGGTTTCTGCGCCGAGCGCCAGGGTGCGCACCAGCAAACGGCCTTCACCGTTGATCGCGCCGCCGGTGACTTTGTCTCCGGGTTGTTTCGGTACCGGCAGGCTTTCGCCGCTGATCAGTGCTTCATCGGCGTGGCTCTGGCCTTCGATGACTTCGCCGTCGACCGGGAAACGCTCGCCGGGTTTGACCAGCACCAGATCGTTCAGGCGCAAAGCGCTGATGGCGACATCCTGCTCGCGGCCGTCGATCACTTGAATCGCCCGTTCCGGACGCAACGCTTCCAGCGCGCGGATGGCACTGGCAGTCTGGCGTTTGGCGCGGCTCTCCAGGTATTTGCCGAGCAGCACCAAGGCAATGACCACCGCTGACGCTTCGAAATACAGATGCGGCATGCGCCCGGCGGCGGTGGCCCACTCGTAAAGACTCAAACCGTAGCCGGCGCTGGTGCCGAGGGCGACCAGCAAGTCCATGTTGCCCGCTCCGGCACGCACGGCTTTCCACGCCGCTACATAAAAGCGTGCACCGAATATGAACTGCACGGGCGTGGCGAGGGCGAATTGCGCCCAGGCCGGGAGCATCCAGTGGATGCCGAACGGTTGCAGCAACATCGGCGCCACCAACGGCAAGGCCAGGGCGATGGCGCAGATCAGCGCCCAGCGCTCATGCTTGAGGCGCTGTTGCTGGTTATCGGTTTGCGGGTGTTCGGCTTGCCAGACGCTGGCCGAATAACCGGCCTTGCTCACGGCCTCAAGCAGCGTTTGCGGGTCGACCTGGCCGAGCAAATCCAGATGCGCACGTTCGTTGGCCAGGTTCACGCTGACGCTTTTCACGCGCGGCACTTTGTTCAGCGCACGTTCGACGCGACCGACGCAGGAGGCGCAGGTCATGCCTTCGATATTCAATTCGATAGTCTGCTGCGGCACGCTGTAACCGGCGCGCTCAACTGCTGCCATCAAGGCCGGCAGACTGTCGCCGGGCGCCTGCACACGGGCCTGTTCGGTGGCGAGGTTGACGCTGACGGCACTGGCGCCGCTGACTTTGCTCAAGGCCCGCTCGACACGCCCGGCACAACTGGCGCAGGTCATGCCGGCAATCGGCAGGTCGAAAGTGATGGAATCGGACATTGGTCGTACTCCCTGTAGTAGATGCCTACAAGGATCAACCTTGCCATGCGGGCAAGGTCAAGCGCCATTCTTTGACGCGCCGCAAAACCAACTGTGGGAGCGAGCCTGCTCGCGAAAGCGGTGGGTCAGTCAACATCATCGCTGAATGACACACCGTATTCGCGAGCAGGCTCGCTCCCACAGGTTTGTAGTTGCTTAATAGCCGAGATCGGCGCGCTTCAGGTACATGCCTTCCTGTGTCATCGCGATCCGGTACTTCTGCACATCGCCCGCCTGCAGTTTTATTTCCTGCGAACCCGGTGCGAGCAAGCCCGGATTGCAACCCGGTACCTGCCCCGGCAGTAGTTTCAGACGCAGCGATACAGTGCCCGGTGGCAGGTTGAAAGACGTGCTCTGTTCCTGAAACAGTCGCGCCGACAGCTGATCCTGGATATACACACCGATTTCGCAGGAGGTTGCCACTTCCAGGCGCTCGCGGGAGATGATCAGAACGCCGTAATCCTCACCAGCGGCTTGCACTGTAGGAATTGCGGCAAAGAGACTGAGAAAGCCAAACAGGCTGAAAGCTGACCAGCGCATGGCTGAATCTCCTGAATCGAGTCATTGATGTACGCAGCTTGGCCGAGCGCGGCGCCGATTGCCAGCCCGGCAGTTTATTGAAGAACTTGACCTTGCCATCGTGGCAAGCTCGAAACTGCCGGCAACCTCACTCAAAGGAGTCATTTCCATGCAAGTGTTCAACGTTCAAGGCATGTCCTGCGGTCACTGCGTCAAAGCAATCACCAACGCTGTGCAGGCCAAGGACCCGGCGGCCAGTGTGCGGGTTGATCTGGCGGCTAAAGAGGTCGGCGTCGAAAGCGCCATGAGTGCTGATCAGGTTATCGAAGCGATTCGCGAGGAAGGATATGAGGTGAAGCTCGTCTGAAATTGATCGTTAGCGAGCTATCGGAATGTTCAAGGCGTTCGGGCGCGGCTAGACTGTCGGGCTGCCGACTTGCCAACCTGGATGCCTGATGAACTTCCGTACCATTCTGATTCTCGGTGCCTTGACCGCCTTCGGGCCCTTGGCGATCGACTTCTATTTACCTGCCTTTCCCTCGATGGCGCTGGCGTTCGGCACCGACGAGAAACACGTGCAGATGACGCTGGCGGCGTATTTCGCCGGTCTGTCCATCGGCCAACTGGCTTATGGCCCGGTGGCGGACCGCTTCGGTCGACGCATCCCGTTGCTGGTGGGCCTTACGCTGTTCACCTTGGCATCCCTGGCCTGCGCTTATGCGCCAAACCTGGAATGGCTGATCGGTGCGCGTTTTGTCCAGGCCTTGGGCGGCTGTGCGGGGATGGTGATTTCCCGGGCGGTGGTCAGCGACAAATGCGACGCGGTCGGCTCGGCGAAGGTCTTCTCGCAATTGATGCTGGTGATGGGCCTGGCGCCGATTCTGGCGCCAATGCTCGGCGGTCTGTTGGTCAACACCACGGGTTGGCAGTCGATTTTCCTGGTGTTGACCGGCTTCAGCGCATTGGCCGGGTTGGCGGTGGCGCTGGGGCTGCCGGAAAGTATGCCGGCGCACATGCCGCGCCAGCCGTTGTCCGGCGCGCTGCGTCAATACGGGCGCTTGCTCAAGGACCGGGTTTACCTCGGCCATGCCCTGACCGGCGGCATCGCCATCGCCGGGATGTTCGCTTACATCGCGGGTTCACCGTTCATCTTCATCAAACTGTATGGCGTGCCGGCCGAGCATTTCGGCTGGTTGTTCGGCACCAACGCGGCGGGTTTCATTCTGGTGGCGCAGGTCAACGCGCGGATGTTGGCCAAGCGCGGCCCGGCGTTCCTGCTGTCGCGGGCGGTGTGGGTTTACTTCGCCGCCGGGCTGGCGTTGCTCGCGGTCAGCGCAATGCACACCGAATCCTTGTGGCCGCTGCTGATTCCACTGTTCATCTGCGTGTCGAGCCTGGGTTGCATCAGCCCGAACGCCGCCGCTTGTGCGATGAACGGGCAGGGCGCACGCGCCGGCAGTGCGTCGGCACTGCTCGGCTGCATGCAATTCAGTGTCGCCGCCGGCGCTTCGGCGCTGGTAGGGGTGTTGCACGACGGCACCGCCGTGCCGATGGCAATAGTCATCAGCCTGTGCGGTTTGCTGGTGGTGTGCGTGGCGCTGCTCACCCGCCGTCTGCAGAATGCCCGGGCACTGGCGCAAGCTCAGGCCGAGGCATAAATAACCTCAGCCGGCGGCGCGCTGCTGGCTGCGGTCGGGAATCTGATGGGGTGCGCACAGTCGCGCTTCGAGGGTGCGGGTGAAGGCCAGTGCTTCGGCTTCACTGCGGAATGTCACGGCGTGTTGGTCCAGACGAACCTGCCATTGAGACTTTGCCACTTCTTTTATCAGGATCTTCATTGCTGACCTCCCTTGCGTAAAAGATGTATCGCAGAGGCTTCGATTGTAGACCTGAATACGATCGCAATTGTGACAAGGGTCAAGCATCGGACTGACGGCAAAAAACAGCGCAGCCCCGCCGACCGCTCTAGGTTCGGCGAAGGCTGCGCTGTGCGGTTTTTTAGAAACCTTCTAAAACAATTTTCCCCTTGGCTTTGCCACTTTCAAGCAGCTCATGGGCGCGACGCAGGTTCGCCGCATTGATCGTGCCGAAATGCTCGCCCACCGTGGTCTTCAACGTCCCGGCATCAATCAGATCCGCCACGCGGTTAAGCAGTTTGTGCTGCTCGATCATGTCTGGCGTCTCGAACAGCGAGCGGGTGTACATGAACTCCCAGTGCAGCGACAGGCTCTTGCGCTTGAGCTTGCTCACGTCCAGTGACTTCGGATCGTCGATCAACGCCAGTTTGCCTTGCGGCGCCAGCGCTTCGACCAGTTGATCCAGGTGCTGGTCGGTCTGGGTCAGGCTGGCGACGTGGGTCACGCTGTCGACCCCGGCGCGCTTGAGTTCTTCGCTCAGCGGCTGGCTGTGATCGATGACCAGGTCGGCGCCCAGTTCTTTGACCCAATCGCGGGTTTGCTCGCGGGATGCGGTGCCGATCACCTTCAGGCCGGTCAGTTGCCTGGCCAATTGCGTCAGGATCGAGCCAACCCCGCCGGCGGCACCGACGATCAGCAGGCTCTGGCCTTCATCGGTATTGCCTTCGCGGATTTGCAGGCGCTCGAACAACAACTCCCATGCGGTGATCGCGGTCAGCGGCAGTGCGGCGGCTTCGGCAAAACCGAGGGATTTCGGCATATGGCCGACGATGCGCTCATCCACCACGTGCAGCTCACTGTTGCCGCCGGCACGGGCGATGGAGCCGGCGTAAAAGACTTTGTCGCCGGCCTTGAACAACGTCACTTCGCTGCCAACAGCCTTGACCACACCGGCAACGTCCCAGCCCAGCACTTTCGCCGCGCCGTTTTCCGGTGCCACGTTCTGCCGCACTTTGGTGTCGACCGGGTTGACCGAAATGGCTTTGACTTCCACCAGCACGTCGCGCGGGCCGGCGACCGGTTCTGGCAGTTCGATGTCTTGCAGGGACTTGGCGTCGCTGATCGGCAGGGAAGCGTAATAGGCGATGGCTTTCATGAGTGGCTCCGTACAGGTAATAGAAGAAGGAATCAGACAATCGCGCCGAGGCGCTTGAGTTGGAAGTGTTCGATGGCGTGGCCAGCCGTTGCCTGGAAATGCTGGAAGTGCGCGCTGGCGTTGTGCGCCTCAAGAATCGCTTCGCTGGCCCAGTGTTCAATCACATAAAACACCTGCGGGTCGGCGAGGTCACGGTGCAGGTCGTACTGGCTGCAACCGGCTTCGGCGCGGCTCGGCTCAACCAGTGCGCGCAGGCCTTGTTCGAGAAGATCCTGTTGGCCCGGCTTGGCGATCAGGGTGGCAATAGCGGTGAATGGCTGGGTCATGCTCGGCTCCAGAGAAGCGGGATGAATGCGATAGAGCGATGATTGGCTATTTCTCTGCGAGATAAAACCGGCTAAAAGAGCAGTCTCTTTCAATATTTTTTTGATAATTGAGGCTGAGCATGCTGCGTTTTGACGACTTGCAGTTGTTTGTCCGGGCGGCGGATCTGGGCAGTCTGTCGGCAGCCGCGCGGGTGATGGACATGTCCGCTGCCGTGGCGAGTGCGGCGTTGAAACGGATTGAACAGCAGCTCGGTGCGCGCTTGCTCGCGCGCTCGACCCGCAGTCTGCGCCTGACAGCCGAGGGCGACGGCTTTCTCGAATACGCGCGGGCGGCGCTGAGCAACCTTGATGAAGGCCGGCGCTTACTGGCCAGCGGACAGGATCAGGTCAGTGGGGTCTTGCAGTTGTCGGCGCCTTCGGACTTCGGCCGCAACCTGTTACTGCCGTGGCTCGACGAGTTCCAGCGCGAGCACCCGAAGCTGACCGTGCGCTTGCTGCTCGGCGATCGCATCGCGGACTTGTTCCGCCAACCCGTGGACATCGCTTTGCGCTACGGCGAGCCGGAAGACTCGAGCCTGATCGCCTTGCCCATCGCCCCGCACAACCGCCGTGTGCTGTGCGCCTCCCCGGCGTATCTGGCCCGACACGGCGAACCGCGCCAGCTCGAACAACTGGCCCAGCACAACTGCCTGTTGTACATGCTCGGCAGCCGGGTGCATGACCATTGGAGTTTTCATGACGGTAAACGTGAAGTTGGTCTGACCGTCAGTGGTGACCGTTTCAGCGATGACGCCGACGTTGTGCGTCTGTGGGCGGTGGCCGGCGCCGGAATTGCCTACAAGTCGTGGCTGGACGTGGGCGCCGATGTGCTCGCCGGGCGGCTCAAAGTGCTGTTGCCAGAGCTGCTTTGTGAGCGCGCACCGCTGAATTTGTTGTGCGCCCATCGCGCCCAATTGAGTAAGCCGGTGAACCTTCTGAGGGAAATGCTCGCCAGCCGATGCGCTGAAGTGAGTAGTCAATTTCCCGCTTTTCCGAAAGTTGATCATTAGTCGCAGGTAAATAGAGAAATTTCTGTCAGGAACAATCACCACCTGCGCAGGCCCCGGCGCAGGACGCGCGGGCGAACCCGCTTATACTAGCGCCCGCCTCATGCCAGCACCGACACCCCGGCCCGGAGATCCTCGCACCGCGTCGCCAGTCTTCGAGTGACGGTCGCGCAACTGCTGCGGGTTCTGTGCCGGAGCAGGCTGCGTCAGTGGCTTGCCTCGCCCCGGTTCATGGCGATTTTCGCGTCTTGGCCGATGACTGATTACCGGCCAAGATGTCTCCGAGCAGTAGACGATACGATTCAACAGGGAGTGAACACATGGAACATGCACCTTGCATCAGCCAGATCGCCACGTTGCTGGCCGACCCCAAGCGCAGCGCGATGATGTGGGCGTTGATGGATGGCTCGGCCCGGCAAACCGAGGAGCTTGCGCTACTGGCAGGGCTGTCGCCATCGTCGGCCAGCGCACATCTGGCGCGGCTATCCACGGGTGGTCTGTTGAAGGTCGAAGTCCGTGGTCGCAAACGCTTTTTCCGTCTCTCGGCACCGGAGGTCGGTGCTGCGATAGAAGCATTGGCCAGCGCCACCATCGCCAGTGCTCCACGGGAAATTCCCGAGGTCTTCAAACGCACCACCCCCATGGCCAAACCGCAAACCGCGCCGTCCTCATTGTTGCGCGCGCGTTTTTGCGATGACCACCTCGGCGGTACGCTAGCGGCGGACCTGTATCAGCGCTTGCTCGATGCTGGCTGGATCGAACAGCTTGAACAACGCGTCGTGGTGACCCACAAGGGTTCGAAACTGTTGGCTGGACGTGGCGTGTTCATTCAGGCGCTGGCCCATCGCAACGTGCAAGTGGCGTGTGCTTGTCCAGACTGGAGCGAACGTCGTCCGCACATGGGGGGATCACTCGGCGCCGCGTTATTGCAGTTGTTCATGCAGTCCGGCTGGCTGACCCTGCCCAACGACTCGAGAGCTTTGCAATTGACCGCCACCGGCCAACGGGAGCTGCACCGTTTCGCCAAGGAAACCGAGCTGGAAATGGCGTTGTAGAGCACTCGCAATCGACGTCCGGAACTGCGTAAGCGCTTCTGGCGTCGCCCGCGACTGCGAACAGGTCGTATCCAGCACTAACGCCGTTTCGCTATCAAGCACACTCGATCCGGGGATATTTTTCGGATGGGGGAGGTGGCATGGAGGCTCACGGCTACAGCGCGGCAGAACGTCTGGAACGACTGCCGATCAGCGGTTATCACCGGATCATTTTCATCATCATCGCCTTGGCGTTTTTCTTCGACTCCATGGATCTGGCGATGATGACCTTCCTGCTCGGCTCGATCAAAGCCGAGTTCGGCCTGAGCAGTGCGCAAGCGGGATTGCTCGCCAGTTCGAGTTTTTTCGGCATGGTGCTGGGGGCGTCGCTGTCCGGCATGCTCGCCGATCGCTTCGGGCGTAAACCGGTGTTTCAGTGGAGCATCGTGCTGTGGGGGGTGGCCAGTTATCTGTGCTCGACAGCGCAAACGGTCGAGACGCTGACGCTGTTTCGCATCCTGTTGGGGATCGGTATGGGCATGGAATTTCCGATCGCCCAGTCGATGTTGTCCGAGCTGATTCCAGCGCAGCGCCGCGGACGTTACATCGCGTTGATGGACGGCTTCTGGCCGCTCGGCTTCGTTGCTGCCGGCGTGCTGTCCTACTTTCTGCTGCCGCTGATTGGCTGGCGCGACATCTTTCTGGTGTTGGCGGTGCCGGCGGTGTTCGTACTGGCGATCAGGTTTTTCATTCCCGAGTCACCGCGCTGGCTGGAACAGGCCGGAAAACATGAGGCGGCAGACAAGGTATTGAACGGCATCGAGGCGCGGGTGCGTTCGTCGCTCGGTGGTGCCGCGTTGCCGGAGCCGCTGCGCTTGCCGCGCACCGTCACGCCGCCGGGCAACTTCTTTGCGGCGCTGAAACAGATCTGGTCGCCGCAGTATCGCCAGCGCACGACGATGCTCTGGAGTCTGTGGTTCTTTGCGCTGCTCGGCTTTTACGGGCTGACGTCGTGGCTCAGTGCGCTGTTGCAACAGTCGGGTTTCGCGGTGACGCAGTCGGTGTATTACACGGTGCTGATTTCCCTGGGCGGGATTCCCGGGTTTCTCATGGCCGCATGGCTGGTTGAGCGCTGGGGGCGCAAACCGGTATGCATCGTGACGTTGCTCGGCGGAGGTGTAATGGCGTTTTTGTATGGGCAGAGCGCGGTGTTTGGCGGCAACGTGGCGCTGCTGATCGGCACCGGGTTGCTGATGCAGTTTTTCCTGTTCGGCATGTGGGCGGTGCTCTATACCTATACGCCGGAGCTTTATCCGACGTCGGCGCGGGCGACCGGCTCGGGCTTTGCCTCGGCGATTGGCCGCGTGGGTTCGCTGCTCGGGCCGTTGGTGACCGGACTGGTGTTCCCGATTACCGGGCAGGGCGGGGTGTTTGCGCTGGGCGCGGCGTGCTTTGCGATTGCGGCGGGCGTGGTGTGGCTGTTCGGGATGGAGACGCGAGGGAAAACCCTGGAAGAGCTGACCGAAACCCAAATCCCAGGCTGAACAAAGAACCCACTGTGGGAGCGAGCCTGCTCGCGAAAGCGGAGTGTCATTCAACGAAAATGTTAACTGACACTCCCTCTTCGCGAGCAGGCTCGCTCCCACATGGGTACTTCGGTGTTGCTTAGGGTTTTACCAGTCGCGCATCCAGGCTGTTCTGCGCCAAACGCTTGGCCTGATCCTGGGTCATGCCCAAATGTTCATGCAGCGCGTAGAAGTTCTCGGTCACATAACCACCGAAGTACGCCGGGTCATCGGAGTTCACCGTGACCTTCACGCCACGCTCGAGCATGTCGAGGATGTTGTGCTGCGACATGTGATCGAACACGCAGAGTTTGGTGTTCGACAGCGGGCACACGGTCAGCGGGATTTGCTCGTCGATGATCCGCTGCATCAGACGCTCGTCTTCGATGGCGCGCACGCCATGGTCGATGCGCTGGATTTTCAGCAGATCGATAGCTTCCCAGATGTACTCCGGCGGGCCTTCTTCGCCAGCGTGGGCAACGGTCAGGAAACCTTCGTGGCGGGCGCGATCAAACACGCGCTGAAACTTGCTCGGCGGGTGGCCCATCTCGGAGCTGTCGAGGCCGACTGCGACAAACGCGTCACGGAATGGCAGTGCCTGGTCCAGAGTTTTCTCGGCTTCTTCTTCGCTGAGGTGGCGCAGGAAGCTGAGGATCAAACCGCTGGTGATGCCCAGTTGCTGCTCGCCATCCTTCAGTGCTGCGGCGATGCCGTTGAGCACCACTTCGAATGGGATGCCTCGATCGGTGTGGGTCTGCGGGTCGAAGAACGGTTCGGTGTGAATCACGTTCTGCGCTTTGCAACGCAACAGGTAGGCCCAGGTCAGGTCGTAGAAATCCTGCGAGGTGCGCAATACGTCGGCGCCCTGGTAATACAGGTCGAGGAATTCCTGCAGGTTGTTGAAGGCGTATGCCTTGCGCAGGGTCTCCACGTCGCTCCACGGCAGGGCGATCTTGTTGCGCTCGGCCAGGGCGAACAGCAGCTCAGGCTCCAGCGAGCCTTCCAGATGCAGGTGCAGTTCAGCCTTGGGCAAGGCGTTGAGCCAGTCGTACATATTCTTTTCTCATCAGGTGCAATGACGGCATTCTACAGATGCTCGCCGAAACAATTGGCAAAACCTGACCAAGCGATCCATCACACGGCTTCTTGCTCGCGGCGATAGGCGTAGGTATCGGCGAAGCGCGAGAGCAGGAATTCGGCGCAGGTGGTGGTCGGATATTTCGCCGGATGCTGTGCGTCCTGACAACCCGGCAGGCATTCGATGCGGGTGTCCGGATGCGGCTCGGCGAAGAACGGCATCGAGTAGCGATCCACGCCGAGCGGGCTGATCACCCGGTGCGGGGTCGAGCGATAACGGTCGTTGCTCCAGCGCGCCATCATGTCGCCGAGGTTGACCACGAAGGTGCCGTCGATGGGCGGCGCGTCGATCCATTCGCCTCGCACGTTCCTGACCTGCAAGCCACCGGCGCTGTCCTGATAGAGCAGGGTGATGCAGCCATAATCGGTGTGCGCGCCGGCGCCTTGCTGCTCGGCGGAGCTGGCAGTGTGACGCGGTGGGTAATGGATCATGCGCAGGACGCTGACGGGATCATTGAAACGGCTGTCGAAGAAGTCGCGTTCGATGCCTAGCGCGAGGGTCATCGCCCGCAGCAGGGTTTGCGCGAGGGCCTGCATGTCGAGGTAATGCTGCTCCATCAACTCAGGCCATCCGGTCTGCGCGGGATGACGGTTCGGCCCGCGTAACGGTTTTTCGGCGAGCACGTCGGGATGATTGGCCGGCAGGTGCAGACCCATGTCGAAGGTTTCTTTGAGGTCGCTGGGTTTGCTCGGGTCGAGTTGCTCGGTGGCGATGGCGCCGTAGCCACGATGGTGGCGGGTCTGGGTGATGTCGATCTTGAGTTTTTCCGCTGCGGGCAGGGCAAAAAAACGCTGAGTCTGATCGAGCACGGCGTCGATGCGCTGCGCTGAAATCGGATGACCCTTGATGTAGAAAAAGCCCCATTCGCGGCAGGCCAGGTCGATTTGCGCGGCGACGGCGGGCCAGGCGTTTTCATCGGCGGAGTAGAGCGGGCTGATATCGATGATCGGAAGCTGATCCATTTCGCATTCTCTATTGTGATCGTTCCCACGCTCCGCGTGGGAATGCCTCAATGGACGCTCTGCGTCCGCTTTTGGCAGGGACGCGGAGCGTCCCGGGCGGCATTCCCACGCAGAGCGTGGGAACGATCGGGGTCAGGGGGATTACTTCGGCATCTCGGCCTTCATGCCTTCAACGTAATAGTTCATCGACGCCAGTTCCGCAGTGTTCGCACTCACACCCGCCGGGATTTTCTCGACCCCGGCCTGATCCTTGATCGGCCCGGTAAACGGCTGCAATGCACCGCTCTTGATGTCGGCGATGATCTGCTCGGCCTCGGCTTTCACCGGCGCTGGCACCAGATCGCTGATCGGCAGTTCAACCGTGCCTTCCTTCAACCCGCCCCAGTAATCCTGAGATTTCCAGCTGTGATCGATCACACTCTGCGTTGCCTGAATGTAATGCGGCGCCCAGTCGTTGACGATCGACGTCAGCACGGCTTTCGGCCCGAAATGCGCCATGTCCGAGGCATACCCCACCGCATACACGCCACGACGTTCGGCGGCCTGAATCGGCGCCGGGCTGTCGGTGTGCTGGAACACCACGTCGACACCCTGATCGATCAGCGCGTTGGCCGCGTCGGCTTCCTTGCCCGGGTCGAACCAGGAGTTGACCCACACCACTTTGATCTCGGTTCCGGGGTTGTACTTGTTCAAGGCCAGTTGAATCGCGTTGATATCGCGGATCACCTCGGGGATCGGGAACGAAGCGACGTAACCGATTTTCTTGGTCTTGGTCATCTTCGCTGCGAGGAAACCGCCGACGTAGCGACCCTCGTAAGTGCGCGCCAGATAGGTGCCAAGGTTCT
The DNA here is from genome assembly GCF_900187475.1 of Pseudomonas sp. Irchel s3h9. NCBI lineage: Bacteria > Pseudomonadati > Pseudomonadota > Gammaproteobacteria > Pseudomonadales > Pseudomonadaceae > Pseudomonas > Pseudomonas sp. Irchel s3h9. The sequence goes on from NZ_FYDH01000001.1 coordinate 653,363, forward strand.
TGTCCTGTTTGTAGCCGGTGGCGTGTTCGAAGGTCACCTTGGGAAATTGCTTGGCGACTTTGACGGTGGGGTTCATGTAGCCGAAGGAGGTGGTGAAGATCAGGTCGTATTTGTCCTTGGCCATGTTGCGGATCACCCGCTCGGCGTCGGCGCCTTCGGCGACGTTCTCGACGTAGTTGGTGGTGATCTGGTTGCCGAATTTTTCCGCGAGGGCCTTGCGCCCCTGCTCATGCTGATACGTCCAGCCGTGGTCACCGATCGGTCCGATGTAGACGAAGCCGACCTTGAGCGGATCGGCAGCGCTGGCGCTCAGACTGATCCCCAGACCGAGGGCGGCGCACAGCAGTTTGTGCAGCGGACGTATTTGCATGAATTCGAACTCCATTTTGTTGTGTGTGGTCAGGGCCAATGCAAATTGCTGACCAACAGGACAACAAACCTTCCGAAACCGCGGTGCGGCCTTCGCGAGCAGGCTCGCTCCCACCTTCGAGCGCATTCCCCTGTGGGAGCGAGCCTGCTCGCGAAGAGGCCGGTGAGGCCAATAAAAGGGCACCTGCCAAACTCGCTGCTATTCGCTGGTGCGCTAAGGTGTAACGAAACGTTAGCGCCGCCCTGCAGTCAGTAGCTCATTCGCACTCTTCGGCAAAAGGCCCGCCATGCTCACAATTCTCAAGCAAGAAAGCTTTCTGCTGCTGGCAGTCATCGCCGCGTGCGTTGCCTATCCGCTGGAACACTGGCTGCTGCACAGCGGCCAGATCGTCGCGCTGCTCGGCGGTCTGGTGCTGATCGCTTTCATCGTCGCCGCCTCGATGCGCGTCGCCCATCACGCCGAATTGCTCGCGGAAAAGGTTGGCGACCCTTACGGCACGATGATCCTCACGCTTGCGGCCGTGCTGGTCGAAGTGGTGATTCTCGCGATCATGATGAGCAACGAAGCGTCGCCCACGTTGGTGCGCGACACGATCTATTCTGCCGTGATGCTCGACATCAACGGCATCCTCGGCCTCGCCGCACTGATGGGCGGGATCAAACATGGCGAGCAGTCCTATAACGACGATTCCGCGCGCAGCTACAGCGTGATGATCCTCACCGCCATGGCGGTGTCGATGGTGGTGCCGGAGTTTATTCCCGAGGCCAACTGGAAGATTTATTCGGCGTTCACCATCGGCGCGATGGTGGTGCTTTACGCGCTGTTTCTGCGCATGCAGGTCGGCCCGCACAGTTACTTTTTCAGCTACAGCTATCCGGACAAGCGCCGCAAGAAAGAACCGCAGGACGCGCAGGCGAATGCACCGAGCATCGGCCTGTCGATCGGCATTCTGGTGTTTGGCATTGTGGTGATCGGCGCACTGGCCGAAGTGATGTCGAAGACCCTCGATCTGGGCCTGGAAGGCACGGGCGCGCCGCCGGTGATCACGGCGATTCTGGTGGCGGCGATTTCCGCCGCGCCGGAGATTCTCACCGCGTTGCGTGCGGCACTGGCCAACCGTATGCAGTCGGTGGTGAACATTGCGATGGGCGCGTCATTGTCGACGGTGATTCTGACGGTGCCGGTGATGGAAGCAATGGCCCTGTATACCGGCCAGCCGTTTCAGATGGCGATGACACCGGTACAGACGGTGATGATCTTCATCACGCTGATCGTCAGCGCGATCAACTTGAATGACGGTGAGACCAATGCCATCGAAGGCATGACCCACTTCGTGCTGTTCGCGACCTTCATCATGCTGTCTCTGCTGGGCCTCTAGCGACGGGTGATCGTTCCCACGCTCCGCGTGGGAATGCCGCCATGGACGCTCTGCGTCCGCCGCTGGGACGCGGAGCGTCCCGAGATGCATTCCCACGCAGAGCGTGGGAACGATCAGATGGGGAGGGGGATCAGGTACCTGCGATCAGCTGCCGAGCCGCCTGGCTGTGATCGGCAATCAGGCCTTTCAGATCAAGCCCTTCAACCTGCCCATCGACCACACGCCACTTGCCACCAATCATCACCCGATCCGCACGATCGGCACCGCACAACAGCAACGCCGAAATCGGGTCATGGCTACCGGAGAAGCGCAGCTCATCGAGCTTGAACAACGCCAGATCCGCCTGCTTGCCCACCGCCAGCTCACCAATGTCGGTGCGCCCCAACAGACTCGCCGAACCTTTGGTCGCCCAGCCCAGCACGCGTTCCGGGGTGATCTTCTCGGCGCCGTAACGCAGACGCTGGATGTACAACGCCTGACGCGCTTCGAGAATCATGTTCGACGCATCGTTGGACGCTGAACCGTCGACGCCCAGACCAAACAGCGCACCCGCGTCAGTCAGATCGATACTTGGGCAAATGCCGGAGGCCAGACGCATGTTCGAACTCGGGCAATGGCAAATACCGGTGCCGGCCTGGCCGAGACGCGCGATTTCGTCCGGGTTGAAGTGGATGCCGTGGGCCAGCCAGGTGCGCGAGCCGAGCCAGCCGACGCTGTCGAGATAGTCGACGGTGCGCAGGCCGAAACGCTGCAGGCAGAAATCTTCTTCATCGAGGGTTTCGGCCAAGTGCGTGTGTAGACGCACGTCCAGATTGTTCGCCAGTTCGGCGCTGGCCGACATGATTTCCGGGGTCACCGAGAACGGCGAGCACGGCGCCAGCGCGATCTGGATTTGCGCGCCATCGCCACGTTCGTGGTACTCGTGAATCAGGCGCTGACTGTCGTCGAGAATCACCTGACCCTCCTGCACGGTCTGCTGCGGCGGCAGACCGCCGTCCTTCTCGCCGAGGCTCATCGAACCGCGAGTGAGCATGGCGCGCATGCCCAGTTCACGTACGCTTTCGACTTGCACATCGATGGCGTTTTCCAGACCGTCCGGGAACAGGTAGTGGTGGTCGGCCGCAGTGGTGCAGCCCGACAGCAGCAGTTCGGCCAAAGCGACTTTGGTGGCGAGCGCGAGTTTTTCTGGCGTCAGGCGCGCCCAGACCGGGTACAGGGTTTTCAGCCACGGGAACAACGGCTGATTGACCACCGGCGCCCATGCGCGAGTCAGGGTTTGATAGAAGTGATGGTGGGTGTTGATCAGGCCCGGCAGGATCACATGTTCACGGGCATCGAACACTGCATTGCACGGCGCCGACGGCTGTTGGCCAGCGGCGAGGACTTCGACAATGACACCGTCTTGCACGACAAGACCGCCACGGGCATCAAGCTCGTTGGAGGTGAAAATGGCGAGGGGATTTTTTAACCAGGTACGGGTCGCGGGCATGCTGCCGGCTCCTCTGAAAATGGGGTTCAGGGTTGCCAGCTCAGTGATGCCCTGTCTGCTGATCCAGGGTCGCCGCGAGGGACGAGGTGCGCAGTTTCAAACAAATTGCCACGCCGGGCAAGCCCAACCCGACAGGACAACATCACCAAAATACACAACCCCTGTAGGAGCTGCCGAAGGCTGCGATCTTTTGATCTTAAAAAAAATCAAAAGATCGCAGCCTTCGGCAGCTCCTACAGGGGATCATCAATTACCAGGGAATCGTTTCGCCCTTGTAATTGATGAAGTGATGTCCGCCCTTGCCGGTGTACGCATTCACCTGATCAATCAATCCACGGGTGCTGGTTTCCACATCAAGGTCAGCCCCTTCGCCGCCCATATCGGTCTTCACCCAACCCGGATGCAGCGACAACACGGTCATTTTCTGCTCGCCCAATTGCGTGACAAAACTGTTGGTCATCGAGTTCAGCGCAGCCTTGCTGGCCTTGTACAACGCCAGCTCCGGTGCGTCGGGTACGGTGACGCTGCCCAGTCCGGAACTCATGAACGCCAGCACGCCGCTGCCATCGCGGATTTGCCCGACAAACCGCTGTGCCAGATTGATCGGTGCCACCGCGTTGGTGAAAAATAGCTGACCGACTTCGGCCAGTGTCGCGCCGCCCGGGGTCTGATCTGCCGGGCCTTTGACCCCGGCGTTGACGAACAGCAGGTCAAATGTTTCGCCCTTGAGCTGCTGACTCAGGGCGATCACCGCTTGCTGGTCATCCATGTCGAGCTTCTCGATCCGCACCTTGCCCAGCGCTTGCAGCGCCTCGGCGTTTTGCGGATTGCGCACGGTGGCGGTGACTTGCCAGCCGTCGGCCAGCAGGGTTTTCACCAGACCGAGGCCAAGGCCCCGGGAGGCGCCGATGATCAGTGCGTTTTTTGCAGACATGATGGGCTTCCTTGATGAATGAGGATCATGGATTCAATGGACAGGCCTGACCGAGGCGAAGTTGCAACTCTTGCCGCAGCGTGTCGAGCTCGCGCATTCGGGTTTCGATCAGTTGCAGTTTGTCGCGCAGCAACTGCGCCACGGCGTTGTCCGGGTTGGGGGCGTTCCACAGCGCGGCAACGCTGTCACTGATCTCGCCGAGGGTAAATCCCAGGCGTTGCGCGGTTTTGATATAGAGCACCAGTTGCACCATGTCTGGCGGATAGTCGCGGTAACCGTTGGCACGGCGTTGCGCGGCAATCAGCCCGCGCTGCTCGTAGAAGCGCAGCGTGTCACGGCTGACGGCGCAGGCTTGGGCTAGTTCACCGATGCGCATGCGGGCTCTCAAAAAGGCTATTGACCCTGGAGCATACTCCAGGCTTTACCGTGCTTGCTCCCTGAATTTTGCGGAGCATGGATGATGTGGACTTCAACGCAGTATCGCAATGTGGTGCTTGGCAGTGCCTGGTATGACCTGATCGTCACGGTGGCATTTGCCACGCCGTGGAGTTTTGCCGCTTTGCATGGGTTTTTGACCGCGCTGAATTTGCCCGGTGAACTGCCGGCGTTTGCGCCTGTGCACCTGTTGATGGCGAATCTGCTGGGCTCGGTGGTGTGCGTGTGGGCGGTGCTGCGGATTCGTGATCCGCAGGCGCTTTATGGACGGTATGACGCGGTGGGACGGTTTTTGTTTGCCGCTTGGCAAGCATATGCCTTGGCCCATGGCGCCAGTTCGATCCTGATTATTTTCCTGGTCTTCGAACTGGCGTGGGGCATTGCTCAAGTGTTGCCTGTGAGGGCCTCATCGCTGGCAAGCCAGCTCCCACAGTGTCCGAGTAGTGCGCAAAATTTGTGATCAGCACTAAACCTGTGGGAGCTGGCTTGCCAGCGATGGGGCCATTGACATCACTACATTAATGCCCCGCCTGCCAAGGCTGCCCAAGCGAAACCGGCGCATACAATCTTGTGCGCAGCGCATCGCGCGACAACAACACCAACACCACAATCGTCGCCACATACGGCAGCATCGCCAGCAGACTCGACGGAATCGCCAGCCCCAACCCCTGCGCCACCAAGTGCAGGATGCTGGCGAGGCCGAACAAATAAGCCCCGAGCAACAACCGCCACACCCGCCAACTGGCAAACACCACCAGCGCCAGGGCGATCCAGCCACGCCCGGCGGTCATGTTTTCCGCCCACATCGGCGTATACGCCAGCGACAAATAAGCCCCGGCCAACCCGGCCATCGCCCCGCCAAACAGCACCGCCAGCGTACGTACCGTCAACACCGGCAAGCCCATCGCACTGGCCGCATCCGGATTCTCGCCGACCGCTTGAATGATCAACCCGACACGACTTTTGATGATCACCCACGCCACCAGCGCAAACAGCGCGAACGACAGATACACCAGCAAATCCTGAGCAAACAGCATCCGCCCGATCAGCGGAATCTCACTCAGATAAGGAATCGCCAACGGCTCAAAACCGGCCAGTGGTTTACCGACCCAAGCTGCGCCGACAAAGGTCGACAGCCCGACACCAAAAATTGTCAGCGCCAATCCGGTTGCTACCTGATTGGCGTTGAACACCAACGCCACTAGCGCAAACAGCGACGACAACAACATCCCGGCCAGCATCGCCAGCAACACGCCAAGCCACAGGTTGCCGCTGTTGAGTGCGACGATAAAACCGATCACCGCGCCAAACAGCATCATCCCTTCCTGCCCGAGGTTGAGCACGCCGCTCTTCTCGCAGATCAATTCCCCCAGCGCCACCAGCAACAACGGCGTGCCGCAACGCACCATGGCGTAGAAAATATTGCTCAACAGATCGATATCCATCACAGCGCTCCGGCGGTTACGGCGGTGGTCGACGTGCGCTTCACCCAGCGCAGGTTCAGGCGTGGCCGATAGAGAATCAACACGTCACAGGCGAGCAGGAAAAACAGCATCATTCCCTGAAACAACTGGGTGATCGCCTGCGGCATATTCAGGCTCATTTGCGCGCTCTCGCCACCGATGTACAACAGCGCCATCAACAGGCTGGAAAACAGAATTCCGATCGGATTGAGGCGTCCGAGAAACGCCACGGTGATTGCCGCATAGCCGTAACCTGGCGACACCTGCGGCACCAATTGGCCAATCGGCCCGGTGACTTCGCAGACACCTGCGAGCCCGGCCAAGCCGCCGCTGATCAAAAGCGCCAGCCAGATCAAACGCTTCTCGCGAAAGCCGACGAACCCCGCCGCGCGCTTGTCCAGCCCAAGCACTTTGATCTGGAACCCGACAAAACTTTTCTGCAACAACACCCACACCGCGACCAGTGCGAGCAGGGCGAAATACACCCCGGCGTGCACGCGGCCATCCTCCATCAACAGCGGCAAACGGCTGGCGTCACCGAACATCGCCGACTCGGGAAAGTTGAACCCGGCGGGATCCTTCAGCGGCCCGTGCACGCAGAACAGCAGCAGATTCAGCGCGATGTAATTGAGCATGATGCTGGTGAGAATTTCGTTGGCGTTGAAGCGCGTGCGCAACCACGCCGTCAGCCCGGCCCACGCCGCGCCGGCGAGGGTGCCGGTGAGCAGAATCAACACCAGCGCCCAACTGCTTTGCATATCGATGATGTTCACCGCCAAAGCGCTGCCGGCGAGAGCGCCGAGGAGCAATTGACCTTCGGCGCCGATGTTCCAGATCCGCGCCTGATACGCCACCGCCAGGCCCAGTGCGCAGAGCAGAATCGGCAGCGCCTTGACCAATAATTCGGAGACGCCATACAAATCGCTGACCGGCGCGATCAGTAGCGTGTGCAAGGTTTGCAGCGGGTCGTGGCCGAGGGCGATAAACAGCAGCGAGCCGCAACCGAGCGTCAGCGCCGCCGCCAATAACGGCGAGCACCACAGCATCAGGCGCGATTGCTGGCCACGGGGTTCGAGGGAAAGCAGCATGTGGAAAACTCCGTTAAACCGTGGCGGCTGAAGGGGCGTGGTCGAACTGGCCGGCCATCCAGCCGCCAACTTCGCTGAGTTGTGTCTTGCTGGTGTCTTGCAGTGCCGACAAACGTCCACCGCACAGCGCGCCGAGGCGGTCGCTGATCTGGAACAATTCGTCGAGGTCTTCGGAGATCACCAGAATCGCCGCGCCGGCATCGCGCAGCGCGATCAGCGCACGGTGAATGGTCGCGGCCGAGCCGACGTCGACGCCCCAGGTTGGGTGCGCAGCGATCAGCAGTTTCGGTTGCTGAAGAATTTCCCGACCGAGGATGAATTTCTGCAGGTTGCCGCCGGACAAGCTGCGCGCGGCGGTTTGCGTGTCCGGAGTTTTTACGCCGAAGCGTTGAATGATCTGTTGGGCGAGGGCTTCGACTTTACCGCGCTGGATTAGCCCGTTGCTGACCAAGCCTTGCTGGAAAGCCGTCAGCAGGGCGTTGTCCGCCAGACTCAATTCCGGCACCGCGCCGTGCCCGAGGCGTTCGGCGGGGACGAAAGCCAGACCTAGTTTGCGACGGGCATCCGGGCGCAAATCGGCGACGTTCTGCTCAGCGAATCGAATGGTTGCCGCTTCTACCCGAGGCAAGGTGTGTTCGCCACTGAGCAGGGCGAGCAATTCATCCTGACCGTTGCCCGCGACCCCGGCGATGCCGACGATTTCACCGCTGCGCACTTGCACATCAATGTCAGTCAGCGAGCAGCCGAACGGATCCGGGTTGTGCCAACTCAAGCCCTTCACCTGCAAAAACGTCGCGCCGCCGCTGACCTTCGGATAGTCGCCAATCAACGCCGCCGCTTCGCCGACCATCATCTGCGCCAATTGCTGATCCGAGCACTCCGCTGGCAGACAATGCCCGGCCACGCGCCCACCGCGCAGAACAGTCGCGCTGTGGCACAACGCGCGCACTTCAGCGAGTTTGTGGCTGATAAACAGAATGCTACAGCCTTCGGCGGCGAGGCGGCGCAGGGTGATGAACAATTCGCCGGCCTCTTGCGGCGTCAGCACTGAGGTTGGCTCATCGAGAATCAGCAGGCGAATGTCCTGCATCAGGCAACGAATGATCTCCACCCGTTGCCGCTCGCCGATTGACAGGCTGTGGACAAGTCGCTCCGGCTCCAGCGCCATGCCATAACGGCGCGACACTTCACGAATCTTCGGTTCCAGTTGTTTCGGCGTGCTGGCTGCTGCGCCCATCGCCAAAGCAATGTTTTGCGCCACGCTGAGGGTTTCGAATAGTGAGAAATGCTGGAACACCATGCCGATACCCAACTGCCGCGCCTGGGCCGGGTTGCGGATATTCACCGGCTGACCTTGCCAAAGCATCTCGCCGGCATCGGCTTGGGTGACGCCGTAGATAATCTTCATCAACGTACTTTTGCCCGCACCGTTTTCACCGAGCAGGGCGTGAATTTCACCGGGCGTGATGCTCAGGTCGATGGCATCGTTGGCCAGACAACCGGGGTAGCGTTTGCTGATGTGGCGCAGTTGCAGGCGCGGGGTGTTGGAAGCAATTGGCATGACAGGCTCGACTTGCTTGGAGTTGTGCCTGTGGATAAAGCAATTTCCTGGCCATTGAGTCAGGAACGCGAGCGGGCCGCGTGTGGCAGCACTTGGTATAGAGCATTGAAGGCCGAATCACGTACGACGATGGCACCAATTCAGAGCAAAGCCGTTGTTCGGGCGCCAGTTTTGCCCGTCGCGATATGATCAAAAAACGAGCAATCCCTTGGGGGCTAGATGGATCCAGCGACTGCGCCAGCCATGAACGGGTTATCCACAGCTTGTTCCACAGTTATTGTGCGCAAGCTGCAAACCCGGGCATAAGCACTGCGGTGCTTTCTTCTAATGGTGATAAACCGCGCTAACTGACTGTTTCTGTTTGAAAATTTCGTTTCGTTGGGAGAATTGAACGAAAAGTGAACAAACCGCGCAAAGCCACGTGACAGAAGGGTTACAGCGGAATGTACTCAGGTTATCCACAGTCGGGTGCACAGCCGATGTGGGCAACTCTGTGGAATAAGGAAATTCGGGATCGCCCCAAAAGATCGCAGCTTTCGGCAGCTCCTACATTTGAAATGCGTTCCCCTGTAGGAGCTGCGGAACGCTCGGGCCGCGATCGGACGATCTTTTGATCTTTTATCGTTGAAGCAAAATCCGCCCACGACTCAAATCGGCTAGTTGAGTTTGCAAGATATCGATTTGCGCTTCGCCCACCGCCAGCTGCAATTCGACGCCGTTAGCGGTGAAGTTTTCCTCCATAACCAATCCACCCAGATCGGCCACCCGCAACTTCACCAACGCCAACTCGGCAAACCCGCAAGCGCAACTCAACGGCACCCGGCTGATCAATTCAACCTTGGCCGCCGTCTGCAAACACTTGTTCGCGCCCCCGCCATAGGCCCGGGCCAAACCGCCGGTGCCCAATTGAATACCGCCGTACCAACGAATCACCAGCACCGCGACCTGATCGCAATCCTGCGCCTCAATTGCCGCCAGAATCGGCCGACCCGCCGTGCCGCCAGGCTCGCCGTCGTCATTGCTGCGATATTGATCGCCGAGCTTCCACGCCCAGCAATTGTGCGAGGCATTCAAGTCGCTGTGTTGCTCGAAGAACGCCTGCGCCTCGGCAGGGCTGCCGATCGGCGTGGCGAAGGTGATAAAGCGGCTTTTGCGAATCTCTTCGCGGTACTCGCAAAAACCGCTGAGGGTGAAAGGCATAAACGTCTTATAGAGGAGGAGTGAGGCCGCAGCCTTTGAGAATAATGCGGATCAGGTTGTTGCCGGCGTCTTCCATGTCCTGCTTGGTCAGCTTGCTGCGACCGCTGACGCGGCAGATTTGCGTGGCGAAGTCAGCGTAATGCTGGGTGCTACCCCACAACAGGAAGATCAAATGCACCGGATCGACCGGGTCCATTTTGCCCGCATCAATCCACGCTTGAAATACCGCCGCGCGGCCAGTGAACCAGGCGCGATAATCCTGATTGAAATATTCGCTGAGGCATTCGCCGCCGCTGATCACTTCCATCGCAAAGATCCGCGAGGCCTGTGGCTGGCGGCGGGAGAATTCCATCTTGGCGCGGATGTAGCGAGTCAGCGCTTCGGCCGGATCGTCTTCGGCGGTGAGGGTGTTGAAGGTGCTGTCCCACAACTCGATGATGTTGCTCAGCACCGCCACGTACAAGCCAAGCTTGTTGGTGAAGTAGTAATGCAGGTTCGCCTTGGGCAACCCGGCATTCTGCGCGATGGTGTTCATGCTGGTGCCTTTGTACCCGTGACGGGCGAACTCGTCTTCGGCGGCTTTGAGAATGGTCTCTTCGTTTTTCTGACGAATGCGGCTGGCGGGTTTGCCGCCATGGGCTGGGACTTCAAAGGTCATAGGCACTTCCGGGTTTGTCTGTGGGTGCAACCAGTTGCGTTGATAGCGCACCCACAGGCATCCGACAAGTCTTTGCGCGATAAAACCGTTACGCCTGTTCGATCTTGTTCAGCGGCGCGTGCGCTTCAGCGGCCTCGGTTTTCGACTCCGGCAGCAGCAGGCACAGGATGATTGCGGTCAGGCCGCCGCTGGTGATCGCCGAATCAAACAGGTTCTGCACCAGTTTCGGCAGCAGGTGTAGCAGGGTCGGTTGTGCGGCGATGCCCAGGCCGACGCCGAACGATGTGGCGATGATCAACATGCTGCGTCGATCCAGCGGCGACTGCGCGAGGATGCGCACACCGGCAGCCGCCACCGCGCCGAACATCACCAGGGTCGCGCCGCCGAGCACCGGTTTCGGAATCTGTTGCAGCACCGCGCCGATCATCGGGAACAAGCCGAGGCAAAACAGAATCGCGCCGATGTACAGCCCGACGTAGCGGCTGGCGACGCCGGTCAACTGAATCACGCCGTTGTTCTGCGCGAACGTAGTATTGGGAAAAGCGCTGAAGGTCGCGGCGATCATGCAGCTGACGCCATCGCCGAGTACGCCACCGCGCAGGCGGCTTATATAAGAAGGGCCGCTGATCGGCTGACGGGCGAGCATGCAGTTGGCAGTGAGGTCGCCGACGGTTTCGATGGTGCTGATCAGATAAATCAGCGCGACCGGCAGGAACGCTGTCCAGTCAAAGCTGAATCCAAACCTGAACGGCGTAGGAAAACTCACCAGCGGCAAATCAGGCAACGGTTGCGGCAGCAGTTTTCCACTGAACCAAGCGGCCAGGCTACCGAGCAACAGTCCGATGATGATCGCCGACAGCCGCACCCATGGCGTATTCGAGCGGTTAAGCAGAATGATCGTCAGCAACACAAACACGCCCAGCGCCAGATTGCCCGGCGCACCGAAGTCCGGCGCGTTGAAGCCACCGCCCAGATCGGTGATGCCGACCTTGATCAGGCTGATGCCAATGAGGGTGATGACGATCCCGGTCACCAGCGGCGTAACCACGCGACGCAGTTGACCGATGAAACGGCTGAGAACGATCTGCACGATTGCGCCGAAAAAGCACACACCGAAAATCATCGCCAGAATGTCTTCCGGGCTGCCGCCGCGCTGCTTGACCAGAAAACCAGCGGAGAGCACCGCACCGAGAAAGGCGAAACTGGTGCCTTGCAGACAGATCATTCCCGCGCCGATCCCGAATGGTCGCCGCGCCTGAATAAACGTGCCGACGCCCGAGACCATCAAGGCCATGCTGATCAGATAAGGCAAATGCGCAGTCAGCCCGAGGGCCGAGCCGATCACTAATGGTGGGGTGATGATGCCAACGAAACTGGCGAGCACGTGCTGCAGCGCGGCAAGAATTGCAGCAGCGGGTTTGGGGCGGTCGTTGAGGCCGTAGATCAGGTCGCTGGACGGTGCGGAATCTGGCTGCATGGCTTAAGGCTTCTTATCAGAGGAACGAAGTAATTCCCTCCCTGCAAAAACCTGTCCACTTGCTCAGCTTATTCTCTCTGTAGGAGCTGCCGAAGGCTGCGATCCCTTGATCTTGCTGTACTTCACCAACATCGCAATCCCGATCAACGCGTCGCCGCCAAACTCTCCAAAAAGCTCTCCAGCACCAAATGAGGGCGCCGCCCCTTGCGCGTGACCGATGCCAGACTCAAATCGTAAAACCGCGTTCCTGCTTTCAAAGCACGCAAACGCCCCTGCTGCACCCAAAGACTGGCGTAATGATCCGGCAGATACCCAATGTAACGCCCGGTCAAAATCAAAAACGCCATGCCTTCCCGGTCAGAAGCACTGGCCGTGCAATTGAGCGCCTGGTAATGCGCCTGAATATCCGCCGGCAAACGAAAAGTCGGCGCAATCGCGTCCTGACTATTCAGGCGCTCGTCATCGAGTTGCTTGTCATCGACATAAAACAGCGGGTGACCAACAGCGCAATAAAGCAGCGAACGCTCGCTGTACAACGGCTGATATTCCAGACCCGACAACGCACTGGCCTGCGGTACCACGCCGACATGCAGACGCCCATCGAGCACGCCTTGCTCGACTTCATTGGGCGCAATCATGCGGATCTGGATCTGCACATCCGGCCCGCGTTCCTTTAACTGAGCGAGGGCGTGGGTGATGCGCATGTGGGGCAGGGTGACGAGGTTGTCGGTCAGGCCAATGATCAACTCACCCCGCAGATGCTGGTGCAGGCCGTTGACTTCGGTGCGAAAGCTTTCCAGCGCACTTAACAGTTGCAGTGCCGACTGATACACCTCGCGACCTTCCTCGGTCAGCGAAAACCCGGCTCGACCACGCTGGCACAGACGCAAACCGAGGCGCTGCTCCAGATCGCTCATCTGTTGGCTGATCGCCGAGCGACCGATGCCGAGCACGGTTTCCGCTGCCGAGAAGCCGCCGCACTCCACCACACTGCGAAAAATCCGCAGCAAGCGGATATCAAAGTCACTCACCTGGGCCAGCGGATCGGGGCGACGGCTGCTCATCTTATTGTTCTCATTGTTTAGCAAAGTTCTAACTGAAGGTTAGAAGAGTTGAATTTCACCGACTTTATCCCCGTGGCAATTTAGCTGCAACAACGCTTTTTATCTCCCTGACGCTTATGCCCTGCGAGGTTTTGCCCGATGAACATGCCTGAAAACGCGCCGTCGCCACTGGCCAGCCAACTGAAGCTGGACGCGCACTGGATGCCGTACACCGCCAACCGCAACTTCCAGCGCGACCCGCGACTGATCGTTGGTGCTGAAGGCAGTTGGCTGATCGACGACAAAGGCCGCCGGGTATACGACTCTTTGTCCGGGCTGTGGACTTGCGGCGCCGGCCACACCCGCAAGGAAATTCAGGAAGCGGTTTCCAAACAGTTGGGCACCCTCGATTACTCGCCGGGCTTCCAGTACGGCCACCCGCTGTCGTTCCAATTGGCCGAGAAGATCACCGAGCTGACCCCGGGCAACCTCAACCACGTGTTCTTCACCGACTCCGGTTCCGAGTGCGCTGACACTGCGGTGAAAATGGTCCGTGCCTACTGGCGCCTGAAAGGTCAGGCCACAAAAACCAAAATGATCGGCCGTGCCCGCGGCTACCACGGTGTGAACATCGCCGGCACCAGCCTTGGCGGCGTCAACGGCAACCGTAAGCTGTTCGGTCAGGCGATGATGGATGTCGATCACCTGCCGCACACGCTGCTGGCGAGCAATGCCTTCTCCCGTGGCATGCCGGAGCAGGGCGGTATCGCCTTGGCCGATGAACTGCTGAAACTGATTGAGCTGCACGATGCTTCGAATATCGCCGCGGTATTCGTAGAGCCTATGGCCGGTTCCGCTGGTGTACTGGTTCCGCCACAGGGTTACCTGAAACGTCTGCGCGAAATCTGCGATCAGCACAGCATCCTGTTGGTGTTCGACGAAGTGATCACCGGTTTCGGCCGCACCGGCAATATGTTCGGCGCCGACACCTTTGGCGTGACCCCGGATCTGATGTGCATCGCCAAGCAAGTCACCAACGGCGCGATCCCGATGGGCGCGGTGATTGCCAGCTCCGAGATCTACCAGACCTTCATGAACCAGCCGACCCCGGAATACGCCGTGGAATTTCCACACGGCTACACCTACTCGGCACACCCGGTGGCTTGTGCCGCTGGCCTGGCGGCTCTCGACCTGCTGCAAAAGGAAAACCTGGTACAGAGCGTTGCAGAAGTCGCACCGCATTTTGAAAACGCGCTGCACGGGCTGAAAGGTTCGAAGAACGTTATCGACATCCGTAACTTCGGTCTGGCCGGTGCGATCCAGATTGCCCCGCGTGACGGTGACGCCATCGTGCGTCCGTTCGAAGCCGGCATGGCCCTGTGGAAAGCCGGGTTCTACGTACGCTTCGGCGGCGACACCTTGCAGTTCGGCCCGACTTTCAACAGCAAGCCACAAGACCTCGATCGTCTGTTCGACGCGGTCGGCGAAGTGCTGAACAAGCTCGACTGATTTTTCCTTCTATATATACCTACAAAAACGGGCACTCCTTAACGTGTGCCCGTGGACAAGAATTCAGGAGTTTTCGATGAGCGTTATCCCGCATTTGATCAATGGCGAACTGGTGACCGAGAACGGTCGCGCGGTTGATGTGTTCAATCCGTCCACTGGTCAGGCTATCCATAAGCTGCCACTGGCCAGCCAGGCCACCATCCAGAAAGCCATCGATGCCGCCAAGGCAGCGTTCCCGGCCTGGCGCAACACGCCACCGGCCAAACGCGCCCAAGTGATGTTCCGCTTCAAGCAACTGCTGGAGCAGAACGAAGCACGCATCTCGCAATTGATCAGCGAAGAACACGGCAAGACCCTGGAAGACGCCGCCGGTGAACTGAAGCGTGGTATCGAGAACGTCGAGTTCGCTTGCGCTGCCCCGGAAATCCTCAAGGGCGAGTACAGCCGCAACGTCGGCCCGAACATCGACGCATGGTCGGACTTCCAGCCGCTGGGCATTGTTGCCGGTATCACCCCGTTTAACTTCCCGGCCATGGTGCCGCTGTGGATGTATCCACTGGCGATCGTCTGCGGCAACTGCTTCATCCTCAAACCGTCCGAGCGTGATCCAAGCTCGACACTGCTGATCGCTCAGTTGTTGCTGGAAGCCGGTCTGCCGAAAGGCGTGATGAGCGTGGTGCACGGTGACAAGACGGCGGTGGACGCGTTGATCGAAGCGCCGGAAGTCAAAGCGCTGAGCTTCGTTGGTTCGACGCCGATTGCCGAGTACATCTATGCCGAAGGTACCAAGCGCGGCAAGCGCGTCCAGGCACTGGGCGGCGCGAAGAACCATGCCGTGCTGATGCCGGATGCCGATCTGGACAACGCGGTCAGCGCACTGATGGGCGCGGCTTATGGTTCGTGCGGTGAGCGCTGCATGGCGATTTCGGTGGCCGTGTGTGTGGGTGACCAGGTAGCGGATGCACTGGTGGCCAAACTGGTTCCACAGATCAAGGCACTGAAAATCGGTGCCGGTACTTCGTGCGGTCTGGACATGGGCCCACTGGTGACCGGGCAAGCGCGCGACAAAGTCAGCGGTTACGTCGACGACGGCGTGGCGGCGGGCGCGACCCTGGTGGTCGACGGTCGTGGTTTCAGCGTGGCCGGTCATGAAGAAGGCTTCTTCCTCGGTGGCTGTCTGTTCGACAACGTCACCCCGCAAATGCGCATCTATAAAGAAGAGATCTTCGGCCCGGTGCTGTGCATCGTTCGCGTGAACAGCCTGGAAGAGGCCATGCAACTGATCAACGATCACGAATACGGCAATGGCACCTGCATCTTCACCCGTGACGGTGAGGCGGCGCGTCTGTTCTGCGACGAGATCGAAGTCGGCATGGTTGGCGTCAACGTGCCGCTGCCGGTGCCGGTGGCTTACCACAGCTTCGGCGGCTGGAAGCGTTCGCTGTTCGGTGACCTGCACGCTTATGGTCCGGATGGTGTGCGCTTCTATACCCGTCGCAAGGCGATCACCCAGCGCTGGCCGCAGCGTGCCAGCCATGAGGCTTCGCAGTTCGCGTTCCCTAGCTTGTAAGTAGAGGGGCGATGCAACGAAGGCCGACCCCTTGGGGGGCGGCCTTCGTGTTTTCGGGGGTTTTTGACCGATGTGACAGAATTATGAAAATAAGTGTTGACGGCAGATTCAGGATGTCTATAATTCGCCCCACTTCCGGCGCAGTCGAAACGGAAAACTCCTTGAGATTCAATGGGTTATGTAGGTTTCGGCGGCAGGTTGCTTCAGTTCATCGAAGCCAGAAGGAAGTTGAAAAAAGAGGTGTTGACAGCAGCGTGTAACGCTGTAGAATTCGCCTCCCGCTGACGAGAGATCGGAAGCGCAAGTGGTTGAAGTTGTTGAAGAATTCTTCGAAAACTTCTGAAAATAATCACTTGACA
>NZ_FYDH01000021.1:0-95141 GCF_900187475.1 Pseudomonas sp. Irchel s3h9
AAAAAGGAAGGAAAGTATTAATATCGCGCATAAGAACGCCGGTTTGTTAGATGTGTTTGCTCGCACGAACATCATCAATCAAATCGGCGTTCTTGTTTCTGTGTTTCCCGGGATTCCGTGAAGAACCAAAAAAAGGGGCAACCATCACGGTTGCCCCTTTTTTCATGCGCTCGCCAACATCATCAGCCGGCGATTGCGCCATCCACCAGCGCCTGCGCTTCGACGACCAATTGCTTGAGGTGGTCGTCACCGATAAAGCTTTCGGCGTAGATCTTGTAGATGTCTTCAGTGCCCGACGGACGCGCGGCGAACCAGCCGTTTTCTGTCATCACTTTCAGACCGCCAATCGCCTGATCGTTGCCCGGTGCATGGCTGAGAATGCTCTGGATCTTCTCGCCAGCCAGTTCGGTCGAAGTGACCTGTGCAGGCGACAACTTGCTCAGCAACGCTTTCTGCTCCGGATTGGCCTTGGCGTCGACACGTACCGAGAACGGCTCGCCCAGCTCATCGGTCAAAGCCTTGTAGGCCTGGCTCGGATCGCGACCGGTGCGTGCGGTCATTTCAGCGGCGAGCAACGCAGGGATCAGACCGTCCTTGTCGGTGCTCCACACGCCACCGTCCTTGCGCAGGAACGATGCGCCCGCGCTCTCTTCGCCACCGAAGCCGAGCGAGCCATCGAACAGTCCGTCGGCGAACCATTTGAAACCGACCGGAACTTCGTACAGACGACGCCCCAAGCGCTTGGCCACGCGATCGATCAGACCGCTGCTGACCACGGTTTTACCCACGCCGGCATCCGCACGCCATTGCGGGCGGTTCTGGAACAGGTAATCGATCGATACGGCCAGATAGTTGTTCGGCGCAAGCAGCCCACCGGACGGCGTGACGATACCGTGGCGGTCGTGATCCGGGTCGCAAGCGAAGGCCACGTCGAAACGTTCTTTGAGACCGATCAGGCCTTGCATCGCGTGGCTGGACGACGGATCCATGCGAATCTGGCCATCCCAGTCGACGGTCATGAAACGGAACGTCGCGTCGACTTCCTTGTTCACCACTTGCAGATCGAGGCGGTAATGCTCGGCAATCGCCGACCAGTAGCGCACCCCTGCTCCACCCAGCGGATCAACGCCCAGACGCAGCTTGGCGTCACGGATGGCGTCGAAGTCGATCACGTTGATCAGGTCGGCGACGTAGGTGTTCACGTAGTCATGACGATGCGTGGTGCTGGCCTTGAGCGCCTGCTCGTAGCTGATGCGCTTCACACCGGCCAGCTTGTTGGCCAGCAATTCATTGGCCTTGGCTTCGATCCACTTGGTAATGTGGGTATCGGCCGGCCCGCCGTTGGTTGGGTTGTACTTGTACCCACCGCTTTGTGGCGGGTTGTGCGACGGCGTGATGACGATGCCGTCAGCCAGGCCCGAAGTACGGCCACGGTTGTAGCACAGAATGGCGTGGGAAATGGCGGGTGTCGGCGTGTACTCATCACCTTCGGCAATCATCACGGTCACACCGTTGGCGGCCAGGACTTCCAGCGCGCTGGCGCCGGCCGGAGTCGACAATGCGTGGGTGTCGATGCCGACAAACAGCGGCCCGGTGATCCCTTGGGCTTCGCGGTACAGACAGATCGCCTGGCTGATGGCCAGAACGTGCCACTCGTTGAAACTCAAGTCGAACGAGCTGCCCCGGTGCCCGGACGTACCGAACGCCACACGCTGAGTGGAAATCGAGGCGTCGGGCTGTCCAGTGTAGTAAGCCGTTACCAGTCGCGGGATATCGACCAACAATTCTGCCGCTGCCGGTTTGCCCGCAAAAGGACTGAGTGTCATGCAAAACCTCTGAAATAGAGTGGTTCAGGAATAGAGCGCAGTTTACTGGCAGTTTGACCGCAGTGCGATGCGATCTATCCGGGACTCTCCCGATGTTTTTTAACGTTAGTCAGCAGGTGCAAGGCGCAAGGCGTCACCGATTAGCCCGACCACACTGGCCAGGTCATGGTCACCATGGCTCAGCGGGCTCAACCGCAGATGATGCGCATGCAGGCTTTGCAGGCTGAATAGCTCGCCAGGTGCAATAACGATCTGCTGCCTGAGCAATCGCTGGAAGACCTGCGCCATGTTCACTGGTCGCAGCGAATGTACCCACACGGTCGCGCCACCCTCGGGCTCGACAACCTGCATCGCATCGCCAAGACGTTCGCGCAACAATTCGATCAATTGCGTACGACGCTCCTTGAGCATTCGCCGCAATACCAATAAATGCTGATCCAGTCGGCCGCCCCCCAACAACCTGGCAATGGCTTTCTGGCGAATCGGCGACAACCGAAACGCGCGCAACAGGAAATGCCGCTGCAACTCACTGCGCCAATGACGCGACAGCACATAACCGAAAGGCGCCTCGGCCCCGACGAACTTTTCGAACGTGGAAAACACCACTAAACGATCGGGGTCCAGCCAGTCGCGCATCCGTTGCGCGTCATTGCCTTCATGGAGTTCGCTGTAACAATCGTTTTCCAGCACCCAGGTACCATGACGTCCAAGCAAATGCGCGACTGCCTGCTGGTTGCTCAGCGGTAGAAGACTGCCCCGGGGCATGCTCAGCACTGACGACAAAAGCATCAAACGTACCGTCTCGCTCTTGAGCACCGACTCCAGCCGCTGAAGATCAATCATGCCCCCGGGGAGCAACGGCAACTCGATGACCCGTACTTCGGCGGCCTCAAGCAGACGCAGGATCACCCAGTCACAGGGCGATTCGACGACCACGGTGGCCCGACGCAACTCAAGCACGGAAATCAGAATTTCCAATACACCGCGCAGGTCTGCGCCGATATAGACGTCATCCGCACGCCAGTAATTGGCCGTGGATGAGGTGTAGCGGGCGGCCAGCACCGTGCGCAACTCCAGCTCTCCACAAGGTTGCACCAACGCATGTGGCTGACGCGGATATTGACGCAGCAATTCCCGCTCCAACATCAATAACGGGCTGTCCAGTGGCTGTAGCGAGGCCGGCTCATCGGCGCTCAGCACGCACATGCCCGGGCGCCTGGCATTGACGTAAACGGTTTCCAGCAGATCACTGCCGCTATCCGGCGAATCCATCATGTGCAGCGCTTGCGCGTAGTACCCGGACTTGGCAATTGAATAGACTCGACCTTCCTTTTCCAGCAGCGAGTAGGCGTACTGGACGGTCGAGATCGACACATTGAGCCGGTCAGACAATTGCCGGAGTGAGGGCAGGCGCACCGCCCCGCTGTTCCCCGCCTCATCTATCAGCAGCGTCAGGTATCGATAAACCGCCTGATAAACGAAGTCATTCTCCCTCGACCCCTTCACAACCCCGTATCCGTGGGCATGGGTTCATCTCCAGGCAAGCGGCTCACGATCAACCTTCCGCCGATCGATCAACGGTCGGCTCGGCCGCCGCGTCAACCGCATCGAGGCTTTGCGCGGCCGATTCTCCAGGCGCAGACATACGAACCGGCCCCATTGCATACAAACGCACAATCAACCTGACCGGCAGCCCACTGACATCCGTCATCCATTTCATGACCTGTTCCGGCGCATGCAGGCCCTGCATCGCCCGGTGCAGATCCGGCAATGCCACCAACATGCCGGGGTGACAATTGCGCAAGAATCGCTCAAGTCCGGCCCCCGCATTAATGAACGGTGAAAACAACAGGCACGTCAGCTGGATTTCATTCAGTTCAAAACTGGCCAGCAGAGAGCTTTCCGCCTGGGCGCGCAGATTCCCGGGCTCCTGCAGATTGTCGAAGCTGACCAGCAACTGTTCGCATACCGGTTCAGGGACCTGTTTTTGCCGCATCGTTATCAGGCTGCTTTTGAGGTAATCACCGACGCCGTCCTCATAGTTTCGCTCCTCGATGATTTGCGCCTGCAAACCTCGTAAATGCGCAGCCACCTTAGGCTCTACGTGTTCGTCATCACCTTGATAAAGCGTCAGATCGTCAACCTGAAACCCCAGAAAATCACTCAACAAAGGCCAGCGCTCTTCGAGTTTGCCGACAATCATGTCGTTGATACTGATAAAGCTGGTACGCCGACAGGCCTCGAATTGCCCCTCCGGACGCCACGCCACCCGCTCCTCTTCGGGATAAAACTCACGGTAATAATCACCACCCAGCCCGTCGAGCAGCGTAAACAGCATTTCAAAGCCGCAAGAACTCACCGGTGGGGCGGCAATCTCAGCCTTCTGCGCGGCACGCCCCAGCCCTTCGAGGAAGATGCTCTGTCGACGCGGGGACTCACTGCCGACCATGGCATCGACGCCATTGTTCCAGCGGGCCACCTGACCATAGAACTCGGCAGTTGCCAGATAAGCGTCATCCCATAGCTCAAGCGGTTCATTCCAGGTTCTGCGATGCCCGATCAGCAGCAGGTTGATACGGTTGGCCTCGCGACCGGCTTCGCTTATGGGTAGCTGGTGATCAAACGGCAATACCTCGCGGTGGTCGACCATCACCAGTTCTACCCGGGGATCGTCATACAGGAACAGTGCGCTGTAGCTGCGATGCATGTTTTGCAAGGACACCTGGCTGCTGCCGTTCCAGCGCAGGTTGGCCACCCGCAACTGAAAGGTCGCGGGTGAACGGCCAGCGATGGTCAACTGCGCCGCCCGCAGTAACGCCAGCGTGTAACAACTGTCGCGCGACCCTGACTGGTTCACCAGCACCTTGAAATGACCGATGTTCTCCATGCCGCCGGCGGCCACTGCCAGTCGCTGGATCAGCAACTGCAGCGCCGTGCGTTCTGCGCGCGAGAAGAAACTCAGCAAACGTTGCAATACTTGCTGGTAGACATAGTTCATTGCCTGATCATGGATCGTGCTCATCGGTATTTACCCGGTATAAAAAGTTTCATGCCGCGCAGACTGACACATCAGCCAAGCGACAATTGATCAATAAGTAATAGACGTTCAGATGCTAACACTTACAAGTTTGAAGTTATTTGAAACACTTGAACTGACAAAGCGCCTTCAGTCGTCCAAAAACAGCCTCAAACCACTGTAATTGTTGGAATATTTTTTTCGGAACGCAGTCCTAGGAAATTTCCCACAGGGTCCCACGCCAAGTGAGCACAAGAAAAAGAGAAGCAGTTTCCGAATAGCCCTACAACAATTAAACAGAAGTTGCCGCGATCAACGGTTTTCGACGCGTTATATCGAACAGGACAAATTGAATGCACAGACATGGCTCATTCCTTGAGATGAAAGTAATCATTCAATTATCAGGGCTTATATTGTGATTAGAAGATACAGATAGAGAGCAAAAACCAGTTCAGTTGCTGAACGGGCCCGGGCATAGCGCCAGGGAGCTCGGTTTTTCAGGGGGAAGGTAAACGCACAAGAGTCCGTGGGGCCACGGACTCTGATTAAAAGGGCTTACGCCGGTTCGACCTGCAGAGCGACCCGTTCGCGGCATGGGCATTCGTCCATGTAACGATGCGCTTCGACGAACTCGTTGAACGGAAATACACGCGTCTTGAGCGGCAGCAGCACGCGGTCAGCGGTCAACTGGTTGATGTCACGCAAGGCACGTTGCAAAGCGACGTGATCCTGAGTGATGCCCAATTCCGGTTTGCCGGTGAAGTTGCCGATGCAGTGCACAAAGAACTGGATGTTCTTCTGGAACGCTGCGCAGGCCGGGAACGGCGTCTGGTTGCCGCCTTGCAAGCCGTATAACACCAGGCTGCCACGTGGCGCCAGCACATCGCCCAACAGCGACATCTGCGGGCCGCCGAGACCGTCGAACACCACGTCGACACCACGGTTGTCGGTGATCTTGTTGATTCGCATCAACAGATCTTCCTCTTCGGTGACGATGACCTTTTCCGCACCAAGGGACAGCAGGTACTCGCGTTCCTCGGCTTCCTTGGTCGCGGCAATCACCCGTACGCCCATCGCCTTGCCCAACTGGACAAACGAAGGACCGGCGCAATGGCTGGCGTCAGTAACCAGTGCGAACTGCCCCGGCTTGACCCGCGCCAGATCGGCGTAGGCAAAGTAGGCGATCAGCAGCGGCGTGTAGTGCACGCTGGCTTCGATCGGGCTGAGCACATCCGGATAACGGGTCAGCGCGGTACGTGGCAGTACGATCGACTCGCCGTAAACCGGGTAGTCGTTCGGGCTTTCAGCCGGGAAACTGGCAACCTTGTCACCAACGGACAGGTCCTCGACATCGGCACCGACAGCAGTGACTACACCGGCCATTTCATGGCCGAGGCCCGATGGCAGACGTGCCTGGGACGAAGCCAGGTTCTGACGCCAGAGGGTGTCGTACCAACTGATGCCGATCGCCTCGACACGCACCTGCACTTCGCCAGGACCTGGCTGAGCGGCCGCATGCTCTTCGCATTTGAGCACCTCGGCCGGACCAAACTTGTGAAAACGGATCGTGCGGGACATCGCAAACCTCGTCAAAGTAACCTCTAATGCCCTGAACTCTATCTGGGCTTTTGACCCAAGACTATCAGTGGCTATTAATAGTCGACATGCCTGTCATTGATTCCGCACCAGGGGCGGCATTGGCAAAATCCATGAAAAAACTGCTGCCAACGTCTCACTCAAGCTGAATTTTCCGGTGCAGAGTACCAGCCTTTCCCCGTAAGATTCATGCCGGCCATTGTTCTCATATGGCCGCTCTCGTCAAGCTTGATGACTCTGCCAGGACTCCAGATGAATCGTAATGACCTGCGTCGTGTCGACCTGAACCTGTTGATCGTATTCGAAACATTGATGCACGAACGCAGTGTGACCCGGGCGGCAGAAAAGCTCTTTCTCGGTCAGCCAGCAATCAGTGCGGCCCTTTCGCGCCTGCGCAGCCTGTTCGATGACCCGCTATTTGTACGCACCGGGCGCAGCATGGAACCGTCCGCCCGCGCGGTGGAAATCTTCGCCCTGCTCTCGCCGGCCCTCGATTCGATTTCGACCGCCGTCAGCCGTGCGGCCGAATTCGACCCGGCGACCAGCACCTCGGTATTTCGCATTGGCCTATCCGACGACGTCGAATTCGCCCTGCTGCCGATGCTGCTCAAGCGCCTGCGCGCGGAAGCACCGGGAATCGTGCTGGTGATCCGTCGCGTCAATTACATATTGATGCCGGGCCTGCTGGCTTCCGGCGAGATATCCATTGGCGTCAGCTACACCACAGACCTGCCGGCCAACGCCAAGCGCAAGGTCCTGCGCCGCAGCGCGCCAAAATTGCTGCGCGCCGATACCGTGCCGGGGCCGTTGAGCCTTGATGACTACTGCGCGCGTCCGCATGCGCTGGTGTCGTTTGCTGGCGATCTCAGTGGCTTTATTGATGAAGAGCTGGAGAAACTGGGGCGCAAACGCCATGTAGTGCTGGCCGTGCCGCAGTTCAACGGATTGAGTACGTTGCTGGCGGGCACTGACATCGTTGCGACCGTGCCGGATTACACGGCGGACGCGTTGACGGCGGCTGGTGGGGTTCGGGCGGAAGATCCGCCGTTGCCGACGCGCACATTTGAACTGCACATGGCGTGGCGTGGGTCGCAGGATAATGATCCGGGTGAGCGGTGGTTGCGGTCGCGGATTCAGATGTTTTTTGGCGATCCAGATAGCCTGTGAATCCGCGCTGGCAGTTCTGAATATTATTGAACGCAAGCGTAGCTTGCGGCATTCTTCGCAACGAAATTTCCAGGGACGGTAAAATTTGATGCGTACTTCACGTATGCAAGCGCTTGTGCCCCTCGCCTCTTCAAACACCACCGGTGTGATTGAAGGCGAACACTCGCATCCGTCCGGATGCACATGGGGTCAATGTCTCGCAGAGCTGACACCACATCCTCACCATTCCCGATTACTACGACCACCAAGGCTGTCGATCCAGCGAACAGCCCTGGCTGTTCTACGATACGGCTATTCATCACGGCTGCCCGATCTGACCTCTTCAAACGGAACTTCGCATGAGCGGAAAACCTGCTGCACGCCTCACGGACCCCACTAGCTGCCCTCTTCCGGGACATGGCACGAATCCCATTGCCAGTGGCTCGCCCAATGTGAACTTTGACGGGCTTGCTGCCGCCCGGATGACCGACAAATCCGCTTGTGGCAGTCCGATCACGGGAGGCGTCAGCTCGACCGTTTTCATCAATGGTTTGAATGCTGCGACGATCGACAGCACGGGCGGACACGGCAACATCGTTGTGGGCGGTTCCGGAACAGTCATCATCGGCGACACCTTCGTCTCGGCACCTTTCAGCGGTCTGCTGCCGATGCCGGTGCACTTCAGCGACAAGATCAAATTGATCGACGAAAGCACCGGTGAGCCCATGCCTAATCATGCCTACGCGATTCAGCGCGCGGACGGCAGTTTCGAGTACGGCACCAGTGATTCGCTGGGGTTCACGCACGTCGTGAGTTCACACGTGGCAGAAACCTTCAAACTATTTCTGGAAGATTGAAAACATGCCGGCAGAGCAAATCCAGCTTCCCAATGGAAATACCGCGAGTCTGGCCGTCACGCCGACGTTAACACTCGTGAAGGACCAGTCGGTAAAGACGGCTCCCGTTCCCGTAAAGAAGGCGATCGTTTTTTTCATTGGTGGGGCTGCCGACCAAGAGAAATACTATTTTCAAGGCGCGTTCCACAATATCGACGACGCAAAAAAACAGCTCGACGGCAAAATTGCGGGCAGCGCCAAGCTGCCGGCGAAATACACGGGGTTCCCTAAAAGTTATAAGGATGCAAGGGGTTCCGGCGATATCCAGACTCACTTCATCGACAACATTCCCAGCAAATCCTGCCCGGTTTACATCGTCGGCCACAGCCTCGGCGGATGGAACGGCGCACATCTGTCACAGATACTTTCCGAAGCCGGTTACACCATCAAATATCTGGTGACACTCGATCCAGTGGGTGAAGGATTCCTGGTATGGCTGGGTTCCGACATCTATTTTTCGGAGCCAACGCCTGTCGCTGAAACATGGATCAACATCCGGGCCAACGCCAGTACACCTGACCAATCTGACGGTGTCGCAGAATTCGGGGAGCGTTGGATGATCGAGTCTGGTCCGACCATCAACAAGACCATTGATAGGCACCATGCATCTGCTGACTGGATGTTTATAGAACCTGTGCAAGGGACGAAGTCCGCCTGCGATCTGATTTTTGACTCAATCAACGGTATTTTCGGCCAATGAACAGCTTCCGCGCGGTCATATACCTGGGCGTTCTACTCTGCACCGGCTGCGTAAAAACGGCCAGCATTCCGCCCGCCGACCTCACGCTATCGTCGTTTGAGCTCGGCCCCGCCAATCTGTTCACGGCACACTTCAACTCCACTGTGGATTTGCAGAACGCATTCAATGATTACGAAAACTCCAACCAGCTCAACCCTACCCTGATCTGCTCTCTCAATCGCGACATGGAGTTCTCATCCGAGCATTCAATCGCGGTAAAAGCTGAAGGGCGAGTGAACGCAAGCGGTCAAGCCAGGCCCAATTACAAGTTTTCCTCCGACCTGATCTTCTACTACACCAATCCGGATGGTACGCAACGCGACTTGAATGACTACGACGCCATCAAACCGTTGCTGACGTCGCAAACTTCGATCCCGTGCAAAGTTCGCATAACCGCCTATGGGTATGAGGCCTATTACACGAATACGTTATTCATCCCCTCCAGGATCATGATTGAACAGATCTTCAGATAGCCGCGCTTTGCTGAACCTGGCGCAAGGATTTGGAGAAGCGCTGGTCGTCAGGTGAGCCCCCATAAAAAAGCCCGGAAACCTTCCCCGGGCTTTTTCATTTGTGCGCCTCTTTTGCATTTTTGTGCGACACATCCCCTTTCAGGACTCCCGCAAGGCTCTGGCACGGTGTTAGCTTGTAAGCGTATGTGTCTCAACCTTGAGGCACGCCTAACTCACTGCCCTGCAAAGGAATGCCCTTCGTAATGAATGTCCCTTTCAAAAAACTGGCTGCCACCACGTTGATGCTGGCCGGTCTTGCCGTGTTCACGGCGCCCGCGCAAGCGAATATCACCCCGCAGCAGAGCGCTGAAATTCTCAAGACTTACAGTGCAGACAAAGCCACAGACTTCCGCCAGTTCCTCGGCAACTTGGGCAAGAGCGATCTGGCGAAAACCGCTGACATTGGTCCGGCGATTGGCGCCTATCTCGATAACAAGACTTTAAACGCCGAGCAGCAGAACGAAATCTATCGTCTGCTGGGTATCTACACGCGAGCGAAATACAGCGCTGCCGCCACTGAAACCCTGCGCGAACTGGTGGAAATCCCGACCTTTCGCAAGGACGGCGTTGAGCAGCACGACAATCCGGAATTCATCAAGATAGCGGCGAAGATCAAAAGTCTCGCCGAGTCGTTCAATCTGAAATTCCGCAACATCGACAACCGCGTCTACGAGATTTCCCTCGATGGCAGTGGCGATGAAGTGGTTGGTATTCACGCGCATGCCGACGTGGTGCCGGTGACGCCGGAAAACTGGGTGCTCAAGGATGGCACCCGCCTCGACCCGTTCAAGATCACCCTGATCGGCGATCGCATGTACGGTCGCGGCACCGAGGATGACAAGAACGGTATCGTCGTCACGCTGTATGCCATGAAAGTCATCAAGGAAGAAAAACTGCCGCTGGTGCGCAACTTCAAGTTGCTGGTCGACACCACCGAAGAAACCACGGGCGACGCGATCCCTTACTACTTCGAACGCAACCCGACGCCAAACTACAACCTGGCGCTGGACGGCGGCTACCCGGTGGTGATTGCCGAGAAAGGCTACGGCACCGTCATGGCCAACTTTGCCAAGCGCAAAGGTGAAGGCAAAGGCGCGGAAATCATCTCGATGACCGGTGGCTTGGCAACCAACCAGATTCCATCGGCGTCGGTCGCCACGCTGGTCACCGACAAGCCTGCGGAACTGGCCGCCAGTCTGCAAAAGGCCGGTGACGAGTTTGCCAAGCGCAATGGCGGCGATTTCCAGGTGAGCGCCAAGGTCGACGGCAAAGACGTCAAACTCACCGTGACTGGCGTATCTGCGCACTCCTCCGAGCCCGAATCCGGGGTCAACCCGGTCGCGCGGATGCTGGTCTTTATCAATAGCCTTGATGGCAAAGTCGCGTTCAAGCACAACCACATCACCGATGCCGCGCGTTACGCTGCCGACAATTGGGGTCTGGATTACCTGGGCAACAAGTTGAATGTCGGTTTCTCCGATGCCTTCATGGGGCCGCTGACGACCTCGCTGACCTACGTCGGCATGGACGAAAAAGCTTTCAAACTCGCAGTCAACCTGCGCGTTCCGAAAGGTAAGTCGCCGGAGAAGCTCAAAGCTGAAATCGCTGAGAAACTGGCGGCGTGGAGCAAAAAGAGCCATGTAGCCGTTGCCTTCGACTATTCGATCGCCGAGCCGATGTACCGCAACCCTGAAGGTGAGTGGGTCAAGGCGCTGCTGGCGGTATCGACTGAAAATCTGGGCATGAAACACGAGTTCGGCACCTCCGCTGGCGCCACCTCGGTGCATGAATTGCCGAACGGTGTGCAGTTTGGTCTGGCCATGCCGAACGTGAAATACACCGGTCACACCGATGGCGAGTTCAAGACTGTGGAGCAATTCGAGCTGGATCTGCAGATCGTGACTGAAATGATCGGACGCATCGGCCAGTTGCCGAAACTCTGACCGTATTGTCGAACCCGCCGCCATGGCGGGTTCGGCATATTTAATCCGCGCATAATCCCCGCCGCGCAGCTTCTCTCCTGACTTTTGCACACCGGGCAACACAGAATTGCCCTCAGAGAGATTGATAGCCACCTAACGAAAGGTGCATGCTAGAGGGCTCGTTCGAGCCTTATATCATTCCGAATGATAGTTACCTTTGCTTCATTCGATTCGTGCCATCACACCCCGCCGAGCATCATCCGCCCATCTTCAATACATTGGCGGATGCATCCATGGAACAGTCACTCAAACATTTGCGCTTCCCGTTGGCCATGTTGGCCGTACTGGTGATGAGCGCCTGCGGCAAGACTCCGGAGACTGCCGCCACTATGCCCGCTGCGAAAGTCAGCGTGGCCAAGGTGCTGGAACAACCGGTCAACGAGTGGGACGAATTCACCGGGCGCCTAGAAGCGCCGGAAACCGTTGAAATCCGTCCACGGGTCTCCGGCCAGATTGATGACGTCGCTTTCACTGAAGGCGCACTGGTCAAGAAAGGCGACCTGCTGTTCCAGATCGATCCGCGTCCATTCCAGGCTGAGGTACGCCGCCTCGAAGCCCTGGTTGCTCAATCCCGCGCCAACGCCACCCGCAGTGAAAACGAAGCCGGTCGTGGTGAACGCCTGCGTGCCAGCAACGCCATTTCCGCCGAACTGGCCGACTCGCGCACCAGCGCCGCTCAAGAAGCCCGCGCCGCCGTCGGAGCCCTGCAAGCGCAACTGGATCTGGCCAAACTGAACCTCAGCTTCACCCGTGTCACCGCGCCGATCAGTGGCCGCGTCAGCCGTGCCGAGATCACCGCCGGTAACCTGGTGACCGCCGACACCACGCCGCTGACCAGTGTGGTTTCCACCGACCGTGTTTATGCCTACTTCGACGCCGACGAGCGTGTGTTCCTCAAATACACCCAACTCGCCCGTAACGGTCAGCGCGGCGCGACCACCCCGGTGTACATGGGCCTGTCCAACGAAGACGGCAACCCGCACCTCGGTCAGATGAATTTCGTCGATAACCAGGTCAACCCGAAAACCGGCACCATCCGTGGTCGCGCGGTGTTCGACAACAGCGATGGCACCTACACCCCGGGCCTGTACGCACGCCTGAAACTGGTCGGCAGCGGCACCTACAACGCCATGCTGATCAACGATGAAGCGGTCGGCACTGACCTGGGCAAGAAGTTCGTACTGGTGATGGATGCGGACAACAAAACCGCATACCGCGCCGTTGAACTGGGTCCGAAGATCGAAGGCCTGCGCATCGTCCGTAACGGCCTGAACAAGGACGACACGATCATCGTCAAGGGTCTGCAACGGGTTCGTCCTGGCTCCCCGGTTACCCCTGAAGTGGTGCCGATGGCCAGCGAACAGACCATCGCGGCACTCGCTCAACAACGTCAAGCGCTGGAAGCCAGCAACCTGCCCAAAGTCGCCCCTGCCAAAGGCGCGTCCGGTTCGGTTGTGAAGCTGGCTGCTACGACCCCACGCGGTTAAGGGACGACAACTCCGATGAATTTTTCCCAATTCTTCATTTCACGGCCGATCTTCGCAGCGGTGCTGTCGCTGTTGATCCTGATCGCCGGTGCGATCTCGCTGTTCCAGCTACCGATCAGCGAATACCCGGAAGTCGTGCCACCGACCGTGGTGGTGCGTGCCAACTTCCCGGGCGCCAACCCTAAAGTCATCGGTGAAACCGTGGCCGCTCCGCTGGAGCAAGCCATCACCGGCGTCGAGAACATGCTGTACATGTCCTCGCAGTCGACCGCCGACGGCAAGATCACCCTGACCATTACCTTCGCTCTGGGCACTGACCTGGACAATGCGCAGGTGCAGGTGCAAAACCGGGTGACCCGCACCGAGCCGAAGCTTCCCGAGGAAGTGACGCGCATCGGTATCACCGTCGACAAAGCGTCGCCCGACCTGACCATGGTTGTGCACTTGACCTCCCCGGACAAGCGCTACGACATGCTCTACCTGTCCAACTACGCAATCCTCAACATCAAGGATGAGCTCGCTCGTCTGAACGGTGTCGGCGACGTACAGCTGTTCGGTATGGGCGACTACTCGCTGCGTGTCTGGCTTGACCCGAACAAGACCGCTTCGCGCAATCTGACGGCGACTGATGTGGTCACGGCAATTCGTGAACAGAACCGTCAAGTCGCGGCCGGTCAACTCGGTGCGCCCCCTGCCCCGAATGCCCAGAGCTTCCAGCTGTCGGTCAACACTCAGGGCCGACTGGTCAGCGAGGAAGAGTTCGAGAACATCATTATTCGCGCAGGCGACAACGGTGAAATCACTCGCCTCAAAGACATCGCTCGCGTTGAGCTGGGCTCCAGCCAATACGCGCTGCGTTCGTTGCTGGACAACCAGCCGGCAGTGGCCATTCCGATCTTCCAGCGCCCAGGCTCCAATGCCATCGACATCTCGAACGAAGTTCGCGGCAAGATGGACGAGCTGAAGAAAAACTTCCCGCAAGGCATGGACTACAGCATCGTCTATGACCCGACGATCTTCGTGCGCGGTTCGATCGAGGCGGTGGTTCACACCCTCTTCGAAGCACTGATTCTCGTGGTACTGGTGGTGATCCTGTTCCTGCAAACCTGGCGCGCCTCGATCATTCCGTTGGTGGCGGTACCGGTATCGTTGATCGGTACGTTTGCGGTGATGCACCTGTTCGGCTTCTCACTCAACGCTTTGTCGCTGTTCGGCCTGGTACTGGCGATCGGTATCGTAGTGGACGACGCCATCGTGGTGGTGGAGAACGTCGAACGGAACATCGAACTCGGACTGACACCGGTCGAAGCAACCAAACGGGCGATGCGTGAAGTGACCGGCCCGATCATCGCGACGGCGCTCGTGCTGTGTGCGGTGTTTGTTCCGGCAGCGTTTATCTCCGGCCTCACCGGGCAGTTCTACAAGCAGTTCGCACTGACCATTGCAATCTCGACCGTGATTTCGGCGTTCAACTCGCTGACCCTGTCGCCAGCACTGGCCGCCGTGTTGCTGAAAAGCCATGACGCACCGAAAGACCGCTTCTCCAAAGTGCTCGACAAGATCTTCGGTGGCTGGTTGTTCCGTCCGTTCAACCGTTTCTTCGACCGTGCCAGCCATGGCTATGTCGGCACCGTGCGCCGGGTTATCCGTGGCAGCGGCATCGCCCTGCTGCTGTACGCAGGCCTGATGGTGCTGACCTTCTTCGGTTTCTCCAGCACCCCGACCGGTTTCGTACCCGGCCAGGACAAGCAATACCTGGTGGCTTTCGCGCAATTGCCAGACGCTTCTAGCCTGGATCGCACCGAAGACGTGATCAAGCGCATGTCTGACATGGCGCTGAAACAGCCAGGCGTGGAAAGCGCCGTAGCGTTCCCGGGCCTTTCGATCAACGGCTTCACCAACAGCCCGAACGCCGGCATCGTCTTCGTGACGCTGAAACCGTTCGACGAGCGTAAAGACCCGAGCATGTCCGCCGGTGCGATTGCCGGGGCCTTGAACGGCCAGTACGCGAACATTCAAGAGGCGTACATGGCGATCTTCCCGCCACCGCCGGTACAAGGTCTGGGCACCATTGGTGGTTTCCGCCTGCAAATCGAAGACCGGGGCAACCTGGGCTACGACGAGCTGTACAAAGAAACCATGAACATCATCAACAAGAGCCACAGCGTGCCGGAACTGGCCGGGCTGTTCACTAGCTACACCGTGAACGTGCCTCAGGTCGATACCGCCATCGACCGTGAAAAAGCCAAGACTCACGGCGTGGCTGTCAGCGACATCTTCGACACCCTGCAGATCTACCTGGGTTCGCTGTATGCCAACGACTTCAACCGCTTCGGGCGCACCTATCAGGTCAACGTTCAGGCCGAGCAACAGTTCCGCCTCGAATCCGATCAGATCGGTCAGCTGAAAGTACGCAACAACAAAGGCGAAATGATCCCGCTGGCGACCTTCATCAAGGTCAGCGACACCTCGGGTCCGGATCGCGTGATGCACTACAACGGCTTCATCACTGCAGAAATCAACGGCGCGGCTGCCCCGGGCTACAGCTCCGGCCAGGCCGAGAAAGCCATCGAGAAACTGCTGAAGGATGAACTGCCAAACGGCATGACCTACGAGTGGACCGACCTGACCTACCAGCAGATCCTGTCCGGCAACACCGCGCTGTTCGTGTTCCCGCTCTGCGTACTGCTGGCGTTCCTGGTGCTCGCCGCTCAATACGAAAGCTGGAGCCTGCCACTGGCGGTGATCCTGATCGTACCGATGACCCTACTGTCGGCCATCACCGGTGTGATCATCTCGGGCGGTGACAACAACATCTTCACCCAGATCGGCTTGATCGTACTGGTGGGACTTGCCTGTAAGAACGCGATTCTGATCGTCGAGTTCGCCAAGGACAAACAGGAAGAAGGTCTCGATCCGCTCGCGGCGGTACTCGAAGCCTGCCGTCTGCGTCTGCGGCCGATCCTGATGACTTCCTTCGCGTTCATCATGGGTGTGGTGCCACTGGTGTTCTCCAGCGGTGCCGGTGCCGAGATGCGTCACGCCATGGGTGTGGCGGTGTTCTCCGGCATGCTCGGGGTGACCTTCTTCGGTCTGTTGCTGACGCCAGTGTTCTACGTACTGATCCGTAACTTCGTTGAACGCCGTGAGGCCCGCAAAGCGGCCAAGGCCATGAAACTGGAGGCGCAACAATGAGTCTGAAAGTCTTCCTGCCGAGTCTGCTGGTGCTGGCCCTCAGTGCCTGCGCCGTCGGCCCCGACTACAAGACCCCAGCCACGGAGGCGGCCAATATCACGGCCGCCTCCGACGGCGCCGCCGGGCAAAAGAACTTCGACCGTTCTAAATTCGAAGGCATCTGGTGGCAGCAATTCGACGATCCGACCCTCAACCAGTTGGTGACCCAATCACTGCAAGGCAACCGTGAACTGCGCGTGGCGTTCGCGCGCTGGAAAGCCGCCCGGGCGATCCGCGACGACGCCAGCAACGATGCGATGCCGACCATCACCAGCCGCGCCAGCAGTGATCTGGCCAAGGGGCAAATCCCTGGCCAGACCACCGACCGGGTCAATAGCGAACGCTATGACCTCGGACTGGACATGGCCTGGGAGCTGGACCTGTTTGGCCGCATCCAGCGCAATCTGGAAGCCAGCGACGCCGACCAGCAAGCGGCCGAGGCCGATCTGTACCAACTGCAAGTCACCATGATTGCCGAACTGGTGGACGCTTATGGTCAACTGCGTGGTGCGCAACTGCGCGAAAAGATCGCCGTGGCCAACCTGAAAAACCAAGAAGAGTCGCGCAAGATCACCATCAGCCTGAGAGACGCCGGTGTCGGTGATCAGCTCGATGTCGAGCGCGCCGATGCGCGTCTGGCCAACGTTGAAGCCACCGTGCCGCAGTTGCAGGCGGAACAGGTTCGGCAGAAAAACCGCATCGCCACCCTGCTCGGTGAGCGTCCGGACAAGCTGACCGTTGATCTGAGTCCAAAAGACTTGCCAGCGATTGCCAAAGCCTTGCCGATCGGTGACCCGGGCGAACTGCTGCAACGTCGTCCGGACATCCTCAGCGCGGAACGCAACCTGGCTTCGGCCACAGCGCGCATCGGCGTCGCGAAAGCCGATCTGTTCCCACGGGTCAGCCTTAGCGGCTTCCTAGGCTGGACAGCCGGGCGTGGTTCGCAAATCGGTTCCTCGGCGGCCAACGCCTGGGCACTTGGCCCGAGCATCACATGGGCCGCGTTCGACCTTGGCAGCGTACGCGCGCGTTTGCGTGGCGCCGATGCTGAAGCCGAAGGCGCATTGGCGACTTACGAGCAACAAGTGCTGCTGGCACTGGAAGAATCGGAAAACGCCTTCAGCGATTACGGCAAGCGTCAGCAACGCCTGATCTCGTTGATCCGTCAGAGTGAATCAAGCCGCAAGGCGGCTGACCTGGCTGAAATCCGCTATCGCGAAGGCACCACGGACTTCCTAGTGCTGCTCGACGCTCAGCGTGAACGTCTGAACGCCGAAGACAGTCAGGCCCAGGCCGAAGTTGACCTGTATCGCGGCATTGTCGCGATCTACAAGGCCCTTGGCGGCGGCTGGCAACCGGAGACTGTCGCCAGCAAGTAATCGATTGTTAAAGAGCTCCTTTGGTTGGCCGCAACCAACCAAATTTTTTGCCCCGCGTATCATTCGGTCGCGGGGCTTTTTTATGCCTCGCCACATCACCCGAACGCCACTGTTCCCCTGTAGGAGCTGCCGAAGGCTGCGATCTTTTGACTTGCCTTTAAAAGAGCAGATCAAAAGATCGCAGCCTTTGGCAGCTCCTACAGGGATCAGTTCTCCAGCACAGTGACGGTCGCTGTGGTGCCCGCACGCAGGCGGTTCTTGCCGGCATAGTCGCCATCAATGTCGATCCGCACCGGCACCCGTTGCGCCAGTTTCACCCAGGTGTAACTCGGGTTGATGTTGGCCAGCAGCCGACTGCCCGGCGCGTTTTCGCGGTCGGCAATGGCGAAGGCAATGCTCTGCACCGTGCCGCCGAAAATCTCCCCGCTCATCAATTGCACGCGGACCCGATCGCCCTCGCCGATTCGTGGCAGTTTGGTTTCTTCGAAATAACCACTGATGTAGAACGAGTCACTGTCGACCAGCGCCAACAAAGCACCGCCGCTCACCGCGTAGTCACCTTCACGGGTCAGGAGGTTGGTCACGTAACCGCTGACTGGCGACTCGACGCGGGTGCGCTGTAAATCCAGTTCGGCCTGGGTCAGTGCGGCAATCGCCAACTGCACGTTGGCCTCAGCGAGGCCGAGATTGGCTTGATTGCGCA
Organism: Pseudomonas sp. Irchel s3h9; assembly: GCF_900187475.1. NCBI lineage: Bacteria > Pseudomonadati > Pseudomonadota > Gammaproteobacteria > Pseudomonadales > Pseudomonadaceae > Pseudomonas > Pseudomonas sp. Irchel s3h9. Next base: position 18,517 of record NZ_FYDH01000021.1, read on the forward strand.
GCAGATCCGCCTGGGCCACCGCCACATCGGTACTGGACTTCTCCCACTCCTCCCCGGAAATCGCAAAACCCTGCTTGAGCGTACGCCGTCGACGTTCTTCGCTTTGCCGCTGCTTGAGTAAGGCTTCGCTGGCAACAATGGCCGCTTGCGACTGCCCCAGCGTTGCCTTCGCCACTTCCACCGAACGCCGCGAGTGCTCCACCGCGAGGCGATAGCGCGCCGGGTCGATCTCCATCAACAGTTGCCCCTTCTGCACATGCTGGTTGTCCTGCACCGCCAGACTGACAATACGCCCCGACACATCCGCCGACAGCGTCACCACGTCTGCCCTGACCCGGGCATCGCGAGTCCATGGCGCGCGCGTGTAATGTTCCCAGGCAAACCAGCCGAGGACGATCGCCAGCAGCACCACCGCCAACGTGATCAATCGCGTGAATAGCACTTTCAAGGCATCAGGCTCCCATCAGCAAAATCAGCGTGGCACACACACAGGCATACAAGGCGCCCTCAAACAGCGCCTCATGCCAGACCAGACGCAACACGCCCAAACGCCGCAATCCCCAGTCCAGCAGCATGAATATCGGGATGGCCAACAATAGCGCCTGAGCAATGGGCGGCAGATAGACACCGCCAATCTCGAAATCAATGGGCAAGGGCTGCTTCTCCTTCCGGAACAGAATGCTGGATGGCGTCACCGTGGCGCTGCAGGAATGACACCACGATCAGCAGGGCCACGCGCATACGAAACAGCGACCACACATGCTCATGGCTGGCGACGTGCAGTTCATCCAGCTCGTCGCCCAATGTGTGCAGGGTGGCCAGCAATGGCGCCAGTTGAACGTCCTGCCGCCCGGCGACAAAGCGCCCGGTCTTGCGCACGGCCGAAGCCAGACGCTGATTGAAAGCGTCCGTCAGCAATGCATTGTTGTGTGCCTGCTGCCTCAATTGATGCATCGCTACACCCAGAGCTACGCAAGCCAGGCTGATTTCATACAGTTGCTGCATGGGCCGGCTGTTCACCGCCGGCAGCAGGCCGAGCATGCTGGTCAGGCGATCGACCATGCGGCTTTCAAAGGCAAACTGTTGCTCATCGGTCGCGGGCGTTTTGGTCAGCGCATACACCTGCTCACGCGCTTCGTTATACAAACGGCGAAGGCGCCACGCCGGGCGAAACGGGAAAATCCACGCATAAACGATCAGGGCAAGCATGGCCGCACTGACATAGGCGCCGGCAAATTCGAACCATTGAATCGCCGTGTTCTGCCCGGTACCGACATTCTGCGGGCCGAGCATCAGGAAACTCGACAACCCCAGCCCCATGCCGATCCCCGCCGTCGCCGGGCTGGCCAGACCGATTGCGATCACATACAGCAGCGGCGCCAGCAGCATTGCCAGCAGCTCGAAATCACTGATCGCCGGCACCAGCATGAATTGGTAGAACGCCGAGACCACCAGCGCCAGCCCCAGGCCACGGGCGTAACTCTGCGCGGCCATCAGCGGACGCGGGAACGTCGCCATCAGCGAGCAGAGGATTCCCACCAGAATCATCCCGCCCCGCGCGCCGTCCCACGCGGTTTCGATCCAGATCAATCCGGCGACCAGCAGCGCGGTGAACGCACGGATCGCATTCATCGACGCCAGGGTGAAATCCAGATGCAGAGGGCTGACCTGACCGCGATAAAGACAACTGGCCTCACGCCCTTCCTGAATCGCATCGCTCAGCTCAAGGATTTGCTCCAGTTGCTGCAATAGCCGCGCCTGTTCCCAGCGCAGCGCCCAGGCCAGCGAGCGCAAGGTGGCGCTCATGTTTTCAGTCAACTGCTCGGCCTGATACGCCAACGCCTCGAACTGTTGTTGCAGCTTGACGAAGTGCTGGCGTGCGGGTTCGGGTAGCGCTCGCCCTTGCTCTGCCAACTGATCGAGCAGCGCCAGCTCTTCGGCGCGCAAGCGCTGGATATCCAGCGGCAGATCGCCTTCCCAGCGTTCGGTAAGCAGTTCGCGCTGATGACGTAATGCGGTCAACCGAGAGGTCAGCAGCATCAGTTGGTTGCCCAACAGCAGCACCAGATGGCTGGCACTGCGTAAGCGCGGCGCATCGAAATACAAGTGCCGCCGCAGGCCTTCAAGGGCGCTGATCTCGCCGAGCAGTTGCATTTGCCGGCGCTGGAACTCCGCTTCGCTTTCTTCCGTACGAAGCACGGCGGCGGCATGGCTGGCGGCCAGTTTGATCACCTGATCGACTTTGGCGAAATACCCCTTGGCCACCGCTTGCGGCCTCGCCGTCAGCAGACTGACCACACATACACACGCCACGGCCAGCAAGGTTTCCGTGACGCGGGTTACCGCCAACAGAAACGTGCCGTCCTGGTCGGGAATTGCCAATAGCGCCACGACCACAGCGGTGTAACCACTGAGCACAAACGCTTGCGAGCTGGTGTAGCGCAGCAACGTGCCGCCGGCCGTGCACAGCGCCAGCCACAGGGCCAGAGTGGTAATGAATGGCAGCGGGGCCTGGGGAAAGATCGCCATGATCACTACTGCCACCGCTGCCCCAAGCGTCGTGCCGATCACCTGGCCGAAACTGCGTGCCAGCGCCATTCCGGCCAACGGCTGGCTGACAATGACCACCGCCATGATCGACCACTTGGGCTGATCGAGATCGAACAGAAACGCCAGATACAGCGTCAGCAACCCCGCCGCAATGGTCCGCAGGGCAAACAGCAGGACGGCCTGACCGGGGTGGATCACGGCCTTGAAGTAATTGAACAGGGCTTGCATGGGTAGACTCATCGAAGCGACTTCTGCAAGCGTAGACACTGCAACGAAAGCCTGACGGGTAACTGAGTCGACGCAGTTTGTAGGGCGATTCGCATGCAAGAGTTTGACTCATGGCCGAAGCTGACCGAAGCTTGCCGCTCTGCTCAAGAACGCCTGTTTCGGAAACCTGCATGCCTCAGTCTCGCCGCTACTTGCTTATCAGCCTGGGCCTTGTGCTTATCGTCATTGTCGCGTGGTTGTCCGTGCGCAGCACCGTGCCGGTCATACCTGATGCGATCAAACACGGCTATAGCGAGGCGTTGGATGCCGCGCGCAAGGGGCAACCGGGCGCGGCGCGTCAGTTGTATCAACAACTGGGCCGTCCGGACATTTCGGTCAAGCGCCGCGTGTGGCTGCATGGCGAGCTGCCTAACTATCCGAGTCCACAGGCGTTGAAGCTGGCCGACACAGACCTGCAAAACGAATCCCCCGCCGTGCGCCTGGCGGCGATCAAAAGCGTGGTCGGACTGGTGCCAGGCGGGCAACGAAGCCTGTTGCTCGGGCCAATGCTCGAGGATGAGGATCAAACTGTTCGCTTCGCCGCGATCAACGCCCTGCTTGGCTTGACCCCGGATGAGCTGGGGCTGTATTTCGCGCCGCTGCAACAAGCGATCGACGGTTGGGAGCAAACGCTCAAGGCCCTGCCGGAAAGCGCTGCCAACTACGCGCAACTGGCTCGACTGCATCTACACAACGCCGAACTCAAGGAGGCACAGGTCGCGCTTGAGAATACCCTGCGCATGGATCCCGGCAATCTGCAGGCGCTGGTGATGCAGATCGATGTCCTCGATCGCCAGGGCCAAACCGATGCCGCCCGCCAATTGCTGGGCCAGCAACTCAAGGCACAACCTGACTCGGCTTATCTGCAACATGCCTTGGGCCTTTGGCTGTTGCACCACGATCAGCGCGAATACGCCCTGCTCGGTTTGTCCAAAGCGGTGGAGCTTGAGCCGGACAACAAGGATTATCGCTACGACCTCGCCACCACCCTGCACAGCGCCGAAGAACTGGAAGCGGCGCAGAAGCAGTTGCAGGAAATCGTCCAGCGCCACCCCGCCGACCGCAAGGCGCGGGTCTTGCTGATCAATTACTGGAAGGAAAGCGGACAACTGCAGAATGTGCAGATCCTGCTGGCGCAACTGGAACAGCTGAACCCCGATGATCCTGCGTTACAGCAAGGCCTCTGAAGTACTTTTGACCGCTCGTTGGACACATCCGGCAAGGAATTTCGGAACTGCCATCACGCCATAGGGTCAAGTTAATCAGGCCGCTCAATTAATTGGCGGCCTCGCTTCCCTTAGTCATGAGAGGGCATTTTTTGTCTACTTCTAACGAGTTGATCAGTGCGAAAGCCGCTACCGGCATTGTGGGTCTGGATGACATCCTGGCCGGTGGTTTGTCTCGCGGTCATGTTTTTTTGCTGGAGGGTGAGCCCGGAACCGGCAAAACCACGGTCGCTTTGCATTTTCTCCTGGCCGGCGCGAAAGCCGGCGAACGCTCGTTGTACATCACGCTCTCGGAAACCGAGCGCGAACTGAGGCAAGGGGCGTCGTCCCACGGCTGGACGCTGGATGACAACATCAAGATCTTCGAGCTGACGCCCCCGGAAAGCCTGCTCAATGCTGAGCACCAGCAGAGCCTGCTGTATTCCTCCGACCTGGAACTGGGCGAAGCCACCAAGCAGATTTTCGAAGCGGTCGAACGTTTCAAGCCCACGCGTGTGGTGCTCGACAGCCTGTCGGAGATCCGCTTGCTGGCACAAAGCTCTTTGCGTTATCGCCGGCAGATTCTGGCCATCAAGCATTACTTCGTGCGCTACAACGCCACGGTACTGCTGCTTGACGACTTGACCACCGAATCCCTCGACAAAACCGTGCACAGTGTGGCCCACGGGGTGATCCGCCTCGAAGAGCTGACGCCTAACTACGGCGCCGAGCGGCGGCGCGTGCGAGTGGTCAAGTACCGGGGCCAGAAATATCGCGGCGGTTTCCACGACTTCACCATCATGGGCGACGGCGTGCACGTATTCCCGCGTCTGGTGGCGGCTGAACACCGTGGCGACTATGCGCGTTTGCAACTGTCCAGTGGCATCCCGGAAATGGACGCCCTGCTCGGCGGCGGCATCGAGACCGGCTCCAGCACGCTGATTCTCGGCCCTGCCGGTACCGGTAAATCGCTGATCTCGATGATCTTCGCCGCCGCTGCGGTGCTCCGTGGCGAGAAAGCCGCACTGTTTATCTTCGATGAAGAACTCGGCCTGCTGTTCGAGCGCATGAAAAACATCGGCATCGACCTCAAGGCCCTGCAGGCGACCGGCAATCTGTTGATCGAACAGGTCGACGCCGCCGAACTGTCACCGGGCGAGTTCTCCCACCGCGTGCGGCGCTGCGTCGATGAAGGTCAAATCAAAACCGTGGTTATCGACAGCATCAACGGCTATCAGGCAGCAATGCCGGAAGAGAACGCGCTGGTGCTGCACATGCACGAACTGTTGCTGTACCTGAACCGCAAAGGCGCGGCGACGTTCATGACGGTTGCCCAGCATGGTCTGGTCGGCGACATGCAAGCGCCGGTCGACATTACTTATCTGGCTGACACGGTGATTCTGTTGCGCTACTTCGAAGCACTAGGCAAAGTCCGCCGCGCGATCTCGATCATCAAGAAACGCACCGGCAGCCACGAATCGACCATTCGTGAATACCGCATTTCCACGCAAGGCATGACCATCGGCGAACCGCTGGAAGCCTTTCAGGGCGTACTGCGCGGTGTCCCGACATACCTCGGCGCGAGTAATCCGTTACTGCAGGAAGAGCGCTTGTGACGGTTCAAGTGCCGCTGGCCGAACGGGCGCTGATTCTGGCGCCCGTGGGTCGCGACAGCCAGATTGCGCTGATGATCCTCAACGAGGCGGGTTACGGCGGAGTCGTCACGCCAAGTCTGGGTGCGCTGTGCAAGGAAATCGAAATCGGTGCCGGCCTGGTGCTGGTCGCCGCCGAAGCCTTGCGCGGGCCGGAACTGGAAGCGCTGTTCCTGTATCTGGAAGAGCAACCTGCCTGGTCGGATCTGCCGATTGTGCTGTTGACCCATCACGGCGGTCAGGAACAGGGCCCCTCCTCACGCCTCAGCGATCTGCTGGGCAACGTGACGTTCCTTGAGCGACCGTTTCATCCGGCGACGCTGGTCAGTATGGTTTCCGCCGCATTGCGCGGCCGCCGACGACAATACGAAGCCCGCGACCGGCTGATCGATCTGAGTGAGAGCGAACGGCGCCTGCAATCGACGCTGGAAACCCTTGAGCAACAGGTCGAAGAGCGCACCGCACAACTGCGCCACAACGAAGAAGCGCTGCGCCAATCACAGAAAATGGAAGCGGTCGGCCAACTCACCGGTGGTATCGCCCACGACTTCAACAACATGCTCACTGGCATCATCGGCAGTCTTGAGTTGTTGCGTCGACGTCTGGCCCGTGGTCGCACCGATGACCTCGACAGCCTGATTGATCTGGGCGTGACTTCGGCCAATCGTGCCGCCGGCCTGACCCACCGCTTGCTGGCGTTTTCGCGTCGGCAGTCGCTCGATTCAAAAGCCGTGCAGATGAACACCCTGGTGCAGTCCATGGGCGAGTTGCTGCAACGCAGCCTCAACGAAAGCATTCAGCTGGACATGCGCCTCAACGACAATCTGTGGGTTGCGGAGGCGGATCCCAATCAACTGGAAAGCGCCCTGCTCAACCTGGTGATCAATGCCCGCGACGCGATGCCCGACGGCGGCAAACTGGTGGTCGAGACCAGCAACCAGGTGCTCAAGCGCGAATTCACCGAGGCTTACAACAACCTCGAACCCGGTGATTACGTGATGCTCAGCGTCACCGACAACGGCAGTGGCATGCCACAAAGTGTCATCAACCGTGCGTTCGATCCGTTTTTCACCACCAAACCGATCGGCCAGGGCACGGGACTGGGCCTGTCGATGATCTACGGTTTCAGCAAGCAGTCACGCGGCCATGTCTCGATCGACAGCGAGATCGATGAAGGCACCACAGTGAGACTGTACTTGCCGCGCTTTCGCGGCGAAGAACTGGCCAGCCCCGTCGCCGATATTCCGCAATTGCCGGATGCGCTTGACGGCGAAACCGTGCTGATCGTCGAAGACGACCCGGCCGTGCGCGTGCTGGTTTGCGCGGTACTCGGTGAGTTGGGTTATGCCTTCGTCGAGGCCTGGGATGCGGACAGCGCGGTGCCGATTCTGAATTCGACGCAGCGCATCGATCTGCTGATCAGTGATGTCGGTCTGCCGGGCATGAACGGCCGGCAACTGGCGGAGGTTGGTCGACAATATCGGCCAGGTCTGAAGGTCCTGTTTATCACCGGATACGCCGAGCACGCGGGAGTGCGTGGCGGGTTCCTCGATTCGGGGATGCAGATGATCACCAAGCCGTTCACTTTCGATCTGTTGACCGCCAAGGTGCGGGAGATGATCAAAAGCTGATATTACTGAAACTGTAGGAGCTGCCGCAGGCTGCGATCTTTTGATCTTGCTTTTAACGATCAACATCAAAAGATCGCAGCCTGTGGCAGCTCCTACACAGATATCAGGCGAGCAATTCCTGAATCTTTTCCTGCAACACATCCAGGTCGAACGGCTTTTCCAGGATCGGCGCCTTGCGCGTGATCGGGCTGCCGGTTTCGCGGATTTCCTGCGGATAACCGCTGATGAAAATCACTTTAAGGTCCGGGCGCAGCTTGACGGCCGGCTCGGCGATCTGCACACCGGAGATCCCGCCGGGCAAGCGGAAATCGGTGATCAACATGTCCAGATGTGGCTTGCTCGCAAGAATTTCGAACGCCTGCTCGCCGTTTTCGGCCTGCAACACGCGATACCCCTGCCCTGACAGGTAATCCGTCAGGACCATCAAGATAACCGGTTCGTCCTCGACGACGAGTACTACATCTTGTGCATCTACGCTCATGGGAAGCCTTTGTTCGGTCAATAGCTGCTGATACGACCGTGTGGTCACTCAGAGGTTGCGTCGGATTTGCCGTTTTCCTGGATTGGCAGACAAACGCGAAACAGGGCGCCTTCGTTGATTTCACTCTCGACGACGATGGAGCCGCCATGGGCGGCGACGATCTGCTCGGAAATGAACAGACCCAGCCCGAGCCCGGCCACTACCGTCTTGGCGGAAACCCGTTCGAACTGTTGAAAAATACGCTTCTGGTTGTCCTGGCTGATGCCGATGCCACGGTCCTGCACCTCGATCCGCGCTTCATCACCTTCACAGTAAACCCGCACCTGGATCGGACTGCGACCGCCGTAACGCAGAGCGTTAGTCAGCAGATTGGTGACTACCTGCTCGATGCGGAACTCGTCCCAATGGCCTTCCACCGGTACTGGCGCGGTAAACGACACTTCGGTTTCAGCGGCTTCGATCTGTTGCGCAAAATTTTGCAGCAGGTTGCTAACCAGTTGCACCAGATCGAAACGACTCGGTCGGATCGACAATTTGCCCGTGCGAATGCGCGACACGTCGAGCATGTCTTCGATCAGGCGGATCAGGCTTTTGATCTGCCGTTCATCGCGGTCGACCATGGCGTGCATCTTGTCGAGGGTAAACGCCGCAGCGTTGTCCCGAGCCAAGTGCATCTTGCGCAACTGGGTTTCGAGGATCAGGCCGTTGAGCGGCGTCCGCACTTCGTGGGCAACGATCGACATGAAGTCATCACGCATGCGCACGGCCTGCTCCAGTTCCAGCTGAGTGTTCTGCAGTTGTTGCAGCAGCGCTTCCTGCTCGCGACGGGCCTGCTCCAGGGCTTCGAGCTGTTGCTTGAGCGCTTTGCTCTGGCGGTACAGATCGACGAAGACATTGACCTTGCTTTTGACCGCATGGATATCCAGCGGCTTGTGCAGAAAGTCCACCGCCCCGCTCTCGTAACCCTTGAACGCATAATTCAGTTCACGGCCGGCGGCGCTGACGAAAATGATCGGGATATTCTTGGTTTTCTCGGTACCACGCATCAACTCGGCGAGTTCGAAGCCATTCATGCCCGGCATCTGCACGTCGAGGATGGCCATGGCGAACTCATGTTGCAGCAACAACGACAGCGCTTCATCCGCCGATAGAGCTTTATAGACGGTACGGTCTTCGCGCTTGATCAGCGCTTCGAGCGCCAGCAGGTTCTCCGGCAGATCATCGACGATCAGCAGTTTGGCTTGGATATTACTCAGCATGCGATTCGTTCCAGCTCGACAAGCAGACGGCCGATGCCGTGAATGGGTAGGACATGATCCGGCTGCTGAATCTTCAGTGCAGCCAAGGGCATGGTGGCGACTTGCGCGTCTTCGGGGTCCTGGACGATGGTCAAACCGCCGCAGCGCTTGACCTCGGCCAACCCGCGCGCGCCATCGTGATTGGCGCCGGTCAGCAGTACAGCGGCCAAGGAAGAACCGTAGGCGTCGGCGGCCGATTCAAACAGATAGTCGATCGATGGCCGTGAATAATGCACGCGCTCCTCGAGGCTCAACGAGAGGCTGCGATCCTGCTCCACCGACAGGTGATAACCCGGCGTGGCGAAATACACGTTGCCGGCAACGATATCCTGTTTGTCGGCAGCCTCGTGCACCGGCATCTCCACACGCCGGGAGAAGACCTCGGCCAATTGGCTGCGGCGCTCTTCGGGCAGGTGCAGGACCACAATGATCGGCAACCTGTAGCCTCGGCGTAGCGGTCCGAGCAGGCTCAGCAGCGCCTCGACGCCACCGGCGGAAGCTCCGACCACTATTGCGTCGACGCGAGGTAAATCCACGGCCTCGTTCATGTTTTGCGGTAGATCCGTTCTTGTTTGACCAGCGCTTCGAACTGATTCGCGTAACCGGAGAAATCCAGCGTTTCCTTGCTGCCCAGTACTAGAAAGCCGCGGTGGCACAGCGATTCATGAAACAGACCAAAGGCGCGGTCCTGAAGTTTCTTGTTGAAGTAAATCAGTACGTTGCGACAGGAAATCAATTGAGTTTCGGAGAACACGCTGTCCGTCGCCAGACTGTGGTCGGCGAAGGTCACGTTCTCACACAGGCTCTTGTCGAAAATCGCGTAACCGTAAGCTGCAGTGTAGTAGTCGGCAAACGAGCGCTGGCCACCAGCCTGCTGATAGTTGGCCGTGTACGCACGAACATTCTCCATCGAGAAGATCCCCTGCTTGGCCTTGTCCAGCGAGCGTGGGTTGATATCGGTGGCATAGATGATCGTGCGATCAAGCAGGCCTTCCTCGCGCAACAGAATCGCCATCGAATAGACCTCCTCGCCCGTGCTGCACCCGGCGATCCAGATCTTGATCGACGGATAAGTGCGCAGCAGCGGCACCACTTCCCGGCGGATCGCGAGGAAGTGCGACGGGTCACGAAACATCTCGCTGACCGGAATCGTCAGCAATTGCAGCAACTGCATGAACGCTGTCGGGTCATGCAGAACCTTTTCCTGCAATGCCGAAATGGTCGCGCACTCGAACTGGCTCAGCGCGTGCTGCACCCGGCGCTTGATCGAAGCGCCGGAGTAATCGCGAAAATCGTAGCTGTACTTGAGGTAGATCGCCTCAATCAACAAGCGCAGTTCGATTTCACTGTTTCGTTCAGCTGGCGTACTGCGTTCCACTAAATGCGTTCCATTTTTGGTAACCACACGCGAATCAGCGAGAACAGGCGATCCAGGTCGATAGGCTTGGCCAGGTAATCATTGGCACCCGCCTGCAGGCAGCGCTCCTGATCGTCTTTCATGGCCTTGGCCGTCACCGCGATGATCGGCAACTTGCGCCAGCGCGGATCCTTGCGGATTTCAATGGTGGCTTCAAAACCATCCATTTCCGGCATCATCACGTCCATCAACACCAGATCGATGTCCTCGACCTCATTGAGTCTTTCAATCGCCTCACGCCCGTTACGGCCGATGACCACGACTGCGCCTTTGGTCTCCAGGGCGCTGGTGAGGGCGAAAATGTTACGCACATCGTCGTCCACCAACAGCACTTTGCGACCCTCGAAGACCTTGTCGCGGCTGCGCGCGGTCTTGAGCATCTTCTGCCGTTCATGGGACAACTGCGATTCGACTTTGTGCAGAAAGAGTGTGACCTCGTCCAGCAAGCGCTCTGGCGAACGTGCGCCCTTGATGATGATCGAGCGCGAGTACTTGCGCAGTTCGGCCTCTTCATCACGGGTCAGGTTGCGCCCGGTGTAGACGATAACCGGCGGGAACGAGCAGATGTCTTCGGTGGACATGCGCTTGAGCAGGTCATTGCCGAGCATGTCCGGCAACTTCAGGTCGATCACCATGCAGTCGTAGATCGTCGTGCGCAGCAGCTCCAGAGCATCCTGCGCGAGGCCGACGGCGGTGATTTCGATGTCTTCGTCACCGATCAGACGGGCAATGCTTTCGCGCTGCAAATCGTCGTCCTCGACCAACAGCACGCGTTTGACCTTTTGGGTCAGCTTGGCTTCGAGACGGGCGAACACGTCCTTGAGCTCTTCGCGGGTGGTCGGTTTGACCGCATAGCCGATCGCGCCCATGTGCATTGCCGCTTCGACACGGTCCTCGACGGAAATCACATGCACCGGGATGTGCCGGGTTCCGGCGTGTTCCTTCAGGCGTTGCAGCACGGTGAGGCCGGAGTGATCCGGCAGGCGCATGTCGAGCAGGATCGCGTCCGGCACAAACTCTTTGGCGAGGTCGTAACCTTCGTCCGCGCCATGGGCCACCAGACACTGATAGCCCAGTTCATGCGCCAGATCGTAGAGGATGTGCGCAAAGTTCGGCTCGTCTTCCACCACCAGAATGCAGCGCGTGGCGAATGGCGTCTTGTTGCGGTCATCGGCGAAGCGCGGAATATGCACCGGCGCCAACGGCGAAACAACCGGCGCCAGTGGCGCGCTGGCCACCGCCGCTGGCGGGGTAAAGGTCAACGGTGCGAACGCAACTTCATTGGACTCGTTGAACTGCTGCGGCAGCAGCAATGTGAACACACTGCCCTGCCCCGGTGTGCTGCTGACGCTGATCGAACCGCCAAGCAAGGTCGCCAGATCCCGCGAAATCGACAGGCCCAGACCGGTGCCGCCGTACTTGCGGTTGGTGGTGCCGTCGGCCTGGCGGAAAGCTTCGAAAATGCTTTCCTTCTGGTCGGCGGCGATGCCGATACCCGAATCGCGCACGATGAACGCGACCCGATCATCCGGCTGGCCGGCGATGGTCAGGCTGACCGCGCCCTTCTCGGTGAACTTCACGGCGTTGGACAGCAGGTTCTTGATCACCTGTTCCAGCCGCTGACGGTCGGTGTAGAGCATGCCCGGTGCACCAGGTTGCACATCGACGCTGAAGGTCAGCTGTTTGTCTGCCGCCAAAGGTTCGAACACGCTGCGCAGACCATCGGCCAGACGCGCCACGCTGGTGTTCTCCGGAATCACTTCGAGCTTGCCCGCCTCGACCTTGGAGATGTCCAGAATGTCGTTGATCAGGTTGAGCAGATCGTTGCCGGCGGAGTAAATCGACTCGGCAAACTTGACCTGTTCGGCGCTGAGGTTGTCCTGTGGGTTCTCCGCGAGCAACTTGGCCAGAATCAGCGAACTGTTCAGCGGCGTGCGCAGTTCGTGGGACATGTTGGCGAGGAATTCGGACTTGTACTTGCTCGAGCGTTGAAGCTCTTCGGCGCGCTCTTCGAGTTGTACCTGAGCCTGATTGAGTTCGGTGTTTTTCAGATCCATGGCGTCGCGTTGTTCGGCCAGCGTCTGCGCCTGTTCGGCAAGTTGCTCGTTGGTCTGTTCCAGTTCGACTTGCTGGGTTTCCAGATGCGCCTGGGATTCCTTGAGAATCCGCGACTGCTCTTCCAGTTCTTCGTTGGCGGTTTTCAACTCTTCCTGCTGCACCTGCAACTCTTCGTTGAGTTGCTGGGTTTCCGCCAGCACTTCCTGCAAACGCTGACGGTAGCGCGCAGCTTCGATGGACGTACCGATGTTGGCGGCAATCAGCTCCAGCAGTTCGATATCGCGATCATTGAGCGGGCGCAGGAAACCCAGCTCGATCACACCATTGACGCGGTCGTCATCGCTGGTCGGCACCACCAGCACACTGTGCGGCAAGCCTTCGCCCAGCCCCGAGCTGACTTTGAAGTAGTCCGACGGCACCGAATCCAGACGGATCAACCGCGCCTGCTGCGCCACTTGGCCAACAATGCCTTCGCCGCTGTAGATCGACTGATCTTGTTCTTCCTGCTCGCGGGAGAAACCGTAAGTAGCCACCCGCTTGAGGCCGCCGTGCTCTTCACGCACATACAGTGCGGCCACGGCGGTGCCCAGATATTGCGCGCAGAACTGCAGAATATTGCGCCCCAGCAGATTCAGCGTCAGTTGCCCCAGCACCTGCTCGGCCAGTTCGGTCTGACCATTGCGCAACCAGGCCTGCTGCTCCAGACGTTCGGCACTGGCTTGTTGGGCGGCAAGGTTGGCGCTGTAGTTGGTCGACAGGTTGACCAGATCACGCCGGCCGATATAGGCCAGCAAGCCACTGATACCGGCAATGAACACCAGATAGAGGCTGATGCTCCAGATCGTGGTGCGGCGCACGTCTTCATTGCGCGTGGTGCGCAGGACCTGTTCGGTCTCGATGACGTCTTCGAATTGCTTGCGGATCTCGTCCGTCAGGCGTTTGCCGCGTCCGGCCTTGACCGCGCCCCGGTAGTCGCCACTGGAGCGCTGCAGATCGATCATCGACTGGGCATAATTGGACCACTCAACCTGCAAGGCTTGCAGACGGCGCAGACGATCGGTTTGTACAGGGTTGTCGGCGGTCAGTTCGAGCAAGGTACTGAGGGCCACCGCGATGCGCGGCTTGGCCGTTTCGTACGGGTCGAGGAAATGCTCGTCGCCGCTGAGCAGGAAACCACGCATGCCGGTTTCAAGGTCCACGGTCAGCTTCACCGCTTCGTTGGCGTTATTGATCACCCGGTCGGTGTGCTCCACCCACTGGATTACCGACAGCAGATAAGTGATCAGCGACACGAAGAACACGGCACTGAGCACACCGACGCCCAAAGGCAGACTGATGTTGCGACTCAGGAGTTTGCGAAACCGTTGCTCATCAACCGTAGACGGAGAGGACATGGGGCAGCCTTGTCGAACTGTTGAAAAACCGGCAGTTTGCCCCAAAACGACGGCGTGGATCCATTTTTCTCACATCTTTCGCCGCAAATTCCTACATGCACCAGCACCTTTACAGCCTTGAACAGTTATCCTTGCGGTCCCGTCTGCGGCTATGCTTTTTTTGTCTCAGGCAGGGAACTTGTGGCACTGCGCCACTTACTGATGAAAGAGCCCGGCACTTTTGATCGACCGGCGACCCTGAACTGACTTTCGAGAGCCTTAATATGTCTACCCCCGCCCCCACCATCCTTGTCGTAGAAGACGACGACATCGTGCGCATGCTGATCGTCGATGTGCTGGAGGAGCTGGAGTTCAAGGTGCTCGAAGCAGATGGGAGCGAACAGGCTCTGGAGGTTCTCAAGGACGCCACCAAAGAGGTTGACCTGATGATGACCGATGTCGGCTTGCCTGGCATGGATGGCCGCGAACTGGCAGGCGAAGCACGAAAACTGCGCCCCGCCCTGCCGATTCTGTTTGCCAGTGGTTATGCCGAAAGCATCGTCGTACCAGCGGACATGCACGTAATCGGCAAACCATTTTCGATTGATCAGTTACGCGACAAAGTCAAAAGCATTCTTCAATAGGTACATCAAGCGTATCGTTCACGGAATAGCTTTGTGCGACTCCTGCATATTGATATTCGCTTACCTCAGCCGTTGCCAGTGCCCCCGCAACACTCGTTTTTGTCGAGCCCATGGATGCCAGTCCGGCGCACGATTGCCATTTCTTCATCGGCAAAATGCTTTACCGCGAACTGGCAGAGGTTTCCTGAGGTGTCAGTTTCTCGCGTTCAAGCGATCTCGTTTAGCGTTCTGTCGCTCCCGGAAGGCACTGATATCACTGCTATCAACCTTCCCTGTCGCAGGTCGCATGCCCTCCGACGCAGACTGAGCCGCCATCACAATCGCTTCCTGCGCGTTCAGCGCTTCGTTGCCGAAATCGACGGGGGACAACAACTCTCCGTCAGCAAATGGCTGACGTAATTTGTTGCCCACATCCCGGCCCGCTCCCGCCAGCGGGTTGATTTCACTCGCCGCAATGGCCCGATTGATCGCTTTGGGATTGGCGATGAAGTTGCCGGCCGGGTCATAGGCGCCCAGAATCAGACCCGGTGGTAGGTCAACGCCATAATTGATCTCCAGCGGTGGCAGGGTTTTTAAGCCTGAGTTGGGGCGAAAAGCCAGTTCGGTGTTGGCGTATAAATGAAAGCCTTCCACTTGGCGTGCGTCGATGAAATAGGTAAATCCACCCTTCTGTCCCCCATAGACAAAGGCTCCCGCTCCGTCCTTTTTATAGAATGCCGAGGTGGAAATACCCGCGCCATCAGGACTGAGTGCGTCATGAGCGCCGCCATATCCCCCCTTCAAACCGTTGATCTGATCGAGGTGCTTGATCGGTGCGCGCTGGGTAAACCCCTTCTGAAAGATGAGTGAAGGGTCTCGCATGTCTCCCCGAAAGACGAACCCCTGATAAACAAAGCCCTTTTCGGGACCGGACAAGCGGATGACCCGCGTCTCCGTTGCCAGCTTTTGCGCTACGTTCGGGCCGCCTGACAACTCGGCGAGATAACCGGCAACTAGCAAGCCTTTGGCCGCGTCTGGAATCTCTTTTCCTGTCGTGCTCGCCAACTGTTGACGCAGCCGTGTCGCCGAGCGGCGAAAGACCGA
The DNA here is from genome assembly GCF_900187475.1 of Pseudomonas sp. Irchel s3h9. NCBI lineage: Bacteria > Pseudomonadati > Pseudomonadota > Gammaproteobacteria > Pseudomonadales > Pseudomonadaceae > Pseudomonas > Pseudomonas sp. Irchel s3h9. Next base: position 34,176 of record NZ_FYDH01000021.1, read on the forward strand.
AGGCCGATTGCTGTTTTTGAGCGCCTGGAGCACCCGGCGCCCCACGTCTCTCTTGAGCGCAAGCGACAATGTCTTGCCGATCAGCCTTTCGGCTATCGGGCCTGCGAGTTCGGCCAGCAAACCGATCGCGGCGTTGATCCGCAACCGCTCGGTCTCGGAAGGATCATCCGATATCTCTGCACGAATCAAATCGGTCGCGGAAGCCCCGAGTCCCAGGAGAAAAGGAATCAGCATGCGAATCGGAGCAGACGCGAATGCCGCCGTTCCGCCGTAAGGCAACGAGGCGGCAAACGCAACACATTGCAGGAGATAACCGGCCGCCTCCAATGCAAAATCGGTCCAGCGTTCGGCTTCCGTTGAAACGAGCGTATCGATGTCGGCAAGTGCCCGCGCGATTTGACGATCGAACAAATCCTGACCGATATCCGAACTGGATCGAAATACCAATTCCCGGTAGTTGGCACGGGTGACGAACACGGGAAATTCTGCGCCGCGATATTTGAAATCACGAACATACGGTTTCTGTTGATCGCGTAACGGCACGCGCTTGAGCAGGCGCTTCTGGAAGTCTTGGTTATTTTCAACAAAACGCCCACGGGCATCATGTCCGGCGGGAAACTCGAAGGCCGCACTGTCTTCCCCCAGGAAAAACACCAGGCCACGGTCCAGATTGCTTCGTCCGATAAAAACAGCGTTATCTACATTCAAATCAGGATCGCTGTGCAAGTTAAGCAAGCGTGGTGGAATCATGCCTTTGAGATACTCGAAAGCGATGACTTGATCATCCAGGGAGCGATCACCACTCTTGATGAATTCCACGACCAACTTGTTCAGCTCTGTTTTTTTCAATAAGCGGCCAAATGCGCTAACCGCAGGCGATCGCAAGTTATCTTTTACATACTGTTTAAAGTCCTCTTGATAGTCCGCATCATTGAACACCTCCCTGAGTTTCTGCGGATAATAGGAAGGCCACTGTATGGTCACTCCATAGAGTCCTTTGAGAACACGCACGTGATAGTCAGTGCAGATTTCTGCGAGAGTGAATGCTTTTTCTTTCCAGACAACCGCTTTTTTCTCTCCTTGGAGCGAGTCGCTGCGCTTAGGCGCTTCCAACTCGTAATACTTAACGCTGACAGCGGAATCATGCTGAATACGCTTGCGAACATCGTCTTCAATGACAATTTCCAATACAGTTTCATCAATACGCTCGCGAATGAAATGAGCAGGATCAAAACTCACCTCATCCATAACTGCGGCACACCCTTGCAGTATCTCCTGAGCCAGCTCTTTTACATTGACGCCTTCCACGACATCCCCTGACGACAAGACCGAACTGGCGTTTCTCGCCCTCGACAATACTGGCGTCTCATCGGCATCTGCCAAAGGGTCCAGCAACCACAGTAACGATTCTTCGGAGCCGGCATAAAGCCCGGATAGTTGATTGTTCATATAGTCTCCTGCGCACAGTACTAAAACGCGGACCGCATCTTTCAACGACTGTGGCGCAAGCGAAACTATCAATACTGCCGCACACTTATAAAGCTAATAACCATTAGCAAATCTTGCACAACACTTACATTAATCAATAGCAGAACAACCCTCTCACCTGCATTTTTACCGTAAAGCCCAAGCATATTGATAACAGTGTTAAATACCGCCCCTGCCATGGTTTAATTGCGCCTTCATCGCATCCCTCGTTTGCTGCACAGGAAAAACTCGCATGATTCAGCCTCCCGCCACCAAAGTCCTGGTCATCGGATACGTCTGGCCAGAACCGCGCTCCTCAGCGGCGAGCGGGCACGTCATGCAGATCCTCGAAACCTTCCTGCAACAAGGCTGGGACATTACCTTCAGCAGCCCGGCCGGCCCCGGCGAGCACAAAGCAGATCTTGCTGCACTCGGCATATGCGAAGTGGCCATCGAACTCAACAACAGCAGCTTTGACCACTTCATCAGTGAACTGGCGCCGGACATTGTGTTGTTTGACCAGTTCATGATGGAAGAACAGTTCGGCTGGCGGGTTGAAAAACAATGCCCTCAGGCACTGCGCGTGCTGGAAACTTCCGACCTGCAAAGTCTGCGGCATGCGCGCCACCAACGGCTCAAGTCTCGCCTCAAGGTCAATCCGGACCAGAATGATTTCAGTGATGTATTTGCCCCGGCCCTGCGCGACGAGTTCGAACTGATGGCCGAGAGCGATCTGGCTAGACGCGAAATTGCCGCGTTGTATCGTTGCGATCTGAACCTGATGATCTCCGAAGTGGAAATCGAACTGCTGATCGAGCAGTTCGGCTTGCCTCGGCAATTGCTGCACTGGTGCCCGCTGATGATCGACCCGCCGACGGCTGAGCCGGTAGCATTTGCAGAACGGGCGAACTTCTTGAGCATCGGCAACTTCCGCCATGCGCCCAACTGGGATGCCGTGCTGTGGATGAAGAGCACCATCTGGCCGCTGATTCGCCAACAGTTGCCCCAGGCCCAATTGCACATCTACGGCGCCTACACGCCGCCCAAAGCCACGGCGCTGCATAACGCCAGCGAAGGCTTCCACATCATGAACTGGGCCGAAGATGCGTTGCAGGTGATGTCTGCTGCGCGGGTGTGCCTGGCGCCTTTGCGCTTTGGTGCCGGGATCAAGGGCAAACTGGTCGACGCCATGCTGTGCGGTACACCCAGCGTCACGACGCCGGTTGGTGCTGAGGCAATGCAGGGTGATCACACTTGGCCCGGTTCCATTTCAAACAGCGCAATCGAGCTCGCCAACACTGCCGTGGCGCTTTACAAGGACGAGGCGCGTTGGCAAGAAGCTTGTCTGGCGGGAACCCAGCTACTCACCGAGCGCTACCAACAAGCGATACACGGACCGGCACTTATTGAGAAACTTCGTCACTGCCAACAGCACTTGCAAACACTCAGAAACAACAACTTCACCGGCAGCATGCTGCGCCATCACGCGCACAAAAGCACTCAATATATGGCGCAATGGATTGAAGCAAAAAACCGCAACACCACAGCAAACCAAGACTTAAACCGGGCCTCTACATAACTTGCATTCAAACAGCGATTGGCCAAATACGAACTTGACTCTATAAACATCCTGCGCGCGCACTCATATAACTTTAAATCACTATCCACGCAGGATATACACCATGAACTTTCATGATTTCCAACCCCATCAATGGATGGTCAACACACCACAGATTGATAACTTGTCTCTCAATGAGTTGACCTTACCGGGCACACACAATGCAGGCTGCGACCTGGAAGCCTCCTACGCTCAGCTTCCCGGGAGCCTCTGGCTGGCATGCCAGGACATCCCCTTTTATGCGCAACTCAATCGCGGCTCCCGGGCACTTGATGTACGCCTGCTGTACGACGCTCAGGCACAAGGGCTTGAGAGATTTCGCTTCCAGCACAACGGCTTTACATCTTCGCGCCATCTCGGCGATCTGATCCGCGACGTCAAGGCATTTCTTGAGCGCAGCTTCGATGAGTTCATCATTCTTGACTTCCACGAATTGACAAATGGCAACGCGCAATTCAACCACGCTGAATTCAAACAGTTGATGCTCGAGCATTTTGGCCAACACATGATTCCTGCCGAAAACCGCCACCTGACACTAGGCCAACTTAAAAAAGTCAGCCGACTACAGCGAGTCCTGGTTGCCGCGCCGATGACATGGGAAACCCGAGACAGCCGGTTCCAGGCACAAATCAATCATAAATGGATCAACCAGACCTTGGTGACCACCCACCAGTTGCACGGCTATATAAAAGAAGTCATGGGCACTTCCATCAGCCACTTGCGTCCTTGGTCTCTGAGCGCAACTTGTTATATCGCCAGCGGCCCTTTGCGCATTCTCAATAATCTGGACAACTGGTTTGATCCCGTAAAATCAGACTGGGCAAAAAAGTGCAATATCATTAACTTCGACTTCATTAAAAACTCGAAAGTGGTGTTTTTTTGCCAACAGGCCAATGTGGAGAAAGCCATCGAGAAGTCCAGAATGCCCCTCCACCAACAGCCGGCTTGAACGAGGCTGGCGCACCACACGGCAAACGAGGCATGATCACCTGGCGATCATGAAAAAGTACTCAGGCCATGACCCGAACCGCCCGCGTGACCGACCCCTCGTACGAGTTGATGGATGACCATAACGGGTTGTCCATCATCTACCGCCAGCACGGTTTTCCGTGCCCACTGGTGCGCTGGCATTTCCACAAGGAATACGAACTGCACTTGATCGTGGCCAGCTCAGGCAAGGTGTTCATCGGCGACTACATCGGCAACTTTTACCCCGAAACCCTGTTTCTCACCGGCCCCAATCTGCCGCATAACTGGATCAGTCAGGTGGCCGAAGACGAGGTCGTGGAGAAGCGTGACATGCTGGTGAACTTCACTGACGAGTTGTTCGAGAGTGGCCACCAGGTGTTCGCCGAACTGAAAACCCTGGCGCCCTTGCTGGAGCGCGCGCAGTACGGCATCGAATTTCGCTGCAAGCGCACGATCCGCCAGGCCATGACGCTGATGCAGCGCATTGCCGACAGTAAGGGCATCACCCGCCTCGGGCACTTTTTTATCCTGATGGAGCTGCTGGCCGCCAGTGATGATTTCCAGCTGTTGTCCGGCGCCACCACCCCGCAACTGGCCGACGAACACAATATCGATCGCACCAACCGGGCCGTCGATTACATCTTCAGTCATTACGCCCGCGACATTTCGCTGGAAGAAGTCGCCGAGCATCTGGGCATGACGCCGACCTATTTCAGTCGCGTATTCAAGCAGGCCACCGGGCGCAATTTCATCGAGTTCGTCAATCGGCTGCGTATCAGCAAGTCTTGCGAATTGCTGGCTGATGGCGACAAACCGGTGACCGACGTGTGTTTCGAGTCCGGATTCAACAATATTTCCAACTTCAATCGGCGCTTTCAGCAGCTCAAGGGTATGACGCCCTCGCATTACCGACGGCTCGCCGTGCAGCGCCTGACTGAACAAAACCACCATTGACAACGCAATTCCCCCCCTGTGGGAGCGAGCCTGCTCGCGAAGGCGGAGGATCAGTTGGCAAATCTGTCGCTGACACACCGCTTTCGCGAGCAGGCTCGCTCCCACAATGGACCTCGCAATGCTGTGAAACCTGTACGCATTCGATAGCGCCCCCTCGCTGAAAAGCCCTGCCCTGCGTTCGCCCCACAAATGCCGAGTGCAAAAAAGTATCGATAAAAGTGCTAGGGATGATTTGTCAGTCCTGCGATTGAAGGCTGTAATCAGCGCACATTCTTCCTGCACAGGAAGACACAAAAACAATAACTGTCCTTCTGTAACCCTCCGGGTGCAGAAAAGGAGTGCACGATGCAACCGACTGCAAAAGCTCTGCTTGCCCTCACCTGCATGACCCTCAGCAGCGTCAGCCTTGGCGCCCAGACCCTGACCATCGCCACCGTCAACAACAGCGACATGATCCGCATGCAAAAGCTCTCGAAAACCTTCGAGACCGAGCATCCGGACATCAAGCTCAACTGGGTGGTGCTCGAAGAAAACGTCCTGCGCCAACGCCTGACCACCGACATCGCCACTCAGGGCGGTCAGTTCGACGTGTTGACCATCGGCATGTACGAAGCGGCACTGTGGGGCGCCAAAGGCTGGCTCGAACCGATGAAGGATCTGCCGGCCAGTTACGCCCTCGACGATGTGTTCCCGTCGGTGCGTGAAGGCCTGTCGGTCAAGGGTTCGCTGTACGCCCTGCCGTTCTACGCGGAAAGTTCGATCACCTATTACCGCACCGACCTGTTCAAGGATGCCGGCCTGACCATGCCCGAGCGTCCGACCTGGGAAGAGATTGCCGGTTTCGCCGAAAAGCTCACGAAAAAGGACAAGGAACAGTACGGCATCTGCCTGCGCGGCAAGGCCGGCTGGGGCGAGAACATGGCGCTGATCACCACCGTCGCCAACGCCTATGGCGCGCGCTGGTTCGATGAGAAATGGCAGCCTGAATTTACCGGGCCGGAATGGAAAAACGCGCTGAATTTCTACGTCGACACCATGAAGAAATCCGGCCCGCCGGGCGCCTCCAGCAACGGTTTCAACGAAAACCTCGCACTGTTCAACAGCGGCAAATGCGCGATGTGGGTCGATGCCAGCGTCGCCGGTTCGTTCGTCACCGACAAGACCCAGAGCAAGGTTGCCGATCACGTCGGCTTCACCTTCGCCCCGCATCAAGTGACTGACAAAGGCTCGGCCTGGCTGTACTCGTGGGCGCTGGCGATTCCGACCAGTTCCAAAGCCAAAGACGCCGCGAAGCAATTCAGCGCCTGGGCAACCTCCAAAGAATATGGCGAGCTGGTGGCCAAAACTGACGGCATCGCCAACGTACCGCCAGGCACCCGCGCCTCGACCTACAGCGATGCCTACATGAGCGCCGCGCCGTTTGCCAAGGTCACGCTCGAATCGCTGAAAGCGGCTGACCCGAGCAAGCCAACGCTAAAACCGGTGCCGTACATCGGCATTCAACTGGTGACCATTCCTGAGTTCCAGGCAGTGGGGACGCAGGTCGGCAAGCTGTTCTCGGCGGCGCTGATCGGCCAGACCACGGTGGATCAAGCTTTGGCTGCCGCGCAGCAAACCACTGAACGCGAGATGAAGCGCGCCGGTTATCCCAAGTAACCCGCAAAGCTCGCTCCTGCCTTTTGTAGGAGTGAGCCTGCTCGCGATGGCGGTTTTCAATCTGAAACAGACGGTGACTGACACACCGCCATCGCGAGCAGGCTCACTCCTACATTAGATCTCCATAGGTCTGTATGACTCGGTTGTGATCGCCATGAATACTTCAACTGCCAAAGCCCACCTCGACCTGTCGCAACCTGCGCGCAAGGTCCGCGTACGCAATCCCGGCTGGTTTCTGGTCAGCCCTTCGGTGGCCCTGTTGCTGCTGTGGATGATCGTGCCGCTGGGCATGACCATTTACTTCTCGATGATCCGCTACAACCTGCTCTACCCCGGTGAAAACCAGTTCGTGGGGTTGGAGAACTTCACATACTTCCTGACAGATTCGGGTTTCATGCCCGGTGCGACCAACACCTTGCTGCTGGTCGGCAGCGTGTTGCTGATCAGTGTGGTGTTGGGCGTATTGATCAGTGCATTGCTGGAGGCCAGTGAATTCCTCGGTCGCGGCATCGTCCGGGTCATGCTGATTTCGCCGTTCTTCATCATGCCCACGGTCGGTGCGTTGATCTGGAAGAACCTGATTTTCCATCCGGTCTCGGGGATCCTCGCCTACATCTGGAAACTCTTCGGCGCGCAACCGGTGGACTGGCTGGCACACTACCCGCTGCTGTCGATCATCATCATTGTTTCGTGGCAATGGCTGCCCTTCGCGATCCTGATTCTGATGACGGCCATGCAGTCCCTCGACCAGGAACAGAAGGAAGCCGCACGCCTTGACGGCGCCGGGCCGGTCGCGATCTTCTGGCACCTGACCCTGCCGCATCTGGCGCGACCAATTGCCGTGGTGGTGATGATCGAAACGATCTTCCTGCTGTCGGTGTTCGCCGAGATTTTCACCACCACCAACGGCGGCCCCGGCTACGCCTCGACCAACCTCGCCTACCTGATCTACAACCAGGCGCTGGTGCAGTTCGACGTCGGCATGGCCTCGGCGGGCGGCTTGATTGCCGTGGTCATCGCCAACATCGCCGCGATCATTCTGGTGCGGATGATCGGCAAAAACCTGACTGACAAAGCCTGAGGCCTGCCATGACTCTTCAACAATCCCGCCGGCTGCAAAGCCTGCTGCTCGGCACCCTGGCCTGGGCCATCGCGATCGTGATTTTCTTCCCGATCTTCTGGATGGTGATGACCAGTTTCAAAACCGAAATCGACGCGTTCGCCACGCCGCCGCAATTCATCTTCACACCGACGCTGGAGAACTACCTGCACATCAATGAGCGCAGCGATTACTTCAGTTTCGCCTGGAACTCGGTGGTGATTTCTTTCAGTGCTACGGCCCTTTGTCTGCTGATCGCGGTGCCGGCGGCGTACTCGATGGCGTTCTACGAAACCCAGCGCACCAAAGGCACGCTGCTGTGGATGCTCTCGACCAAGATGCTGCCGCCGGTGGGCGTGCTGATGCCAATCTACTTGCTGGCGAAAAGCTTCGGCCTGCTCGACACGCGCATCGCACTGATCGTGATCTACACGCTGATCAACCTGCCGATCGTGGTGTGGATGGTTTACACCTACTTCAAGGACATCCCCAAAGACATCCTCGAAGCCGCCCGCCTCGACGGCGCCACGCTGTGGCAGGAAATGGTTCGCGTGCTGCTGCCGATCGCCAAGGGTGGCCTCGCCTCGACCGTGCTGCTGTCGCTGATCCTGTGCTGGAACGAGGCGTTCTGGTCGCTGAACCTGACCTCGTCGAAAGCCGCGCCACTGACCGCGCTGATCGCCTCGTATTCAAGCCCGGAAGGTTTGTTCTGGGCCAAGTTGTCGGCGGTCTCGACCCTGGCGTGTGCGCCGATCCTGATCTTCGGCTGGATCAGCCAGAAGCAACTGGTGCGCGGCCTCTCGTTCGGCGCCGTGAAATGAACATTGAAAAGCAAAAGATCGCAGCCTTCGGCAGCTCCTACATAAAGCATGCCGTCCTCCTGTAGGAGCTGCCGCAGGCTGCGATCTTTTGATCTTAAAAAAACAACAATGCGGAGGCCCATCATCATGGCCAACCTGAAAATCAAGAATCTGCAAAAAGGCTTCGAAGGTTTCTCCATCATCAAAGGCATCGACCTTGAAGTGAACGACAAGGAATTCGTGGTCTTCGTCGGCCCGTCGGGTTGCGGCAAATCCACCCTGCTGCGCCTGATCGCCGGTCTGGAAGAAGTCAGCGACGGCACCATCGAACTGGATGGCCGTGACATCACCGAAGTCAGCCCGGCCAAGCGCGATCTGGCGATGGTGTTCCAGACCTACGCGCTGTACCCGCACATGACCGTGAAAAAGAACATGTCGTTCGCCCTCGATCTGGCCGGCGTGCCGAAAGCCGAAGTCGAGAAGAAAGTCGGCGAAGCGGCGCGGATTCTCGAACTCGGGCCGATGCTTGAACGCAAGCCGAAGCAGCTCTCCGGTGGCCAGCGTCAGCGCGTTGCGATCGGTCGCGCCATCGTGCGTAATCCAAAAATCTTCCTCTTCGACGAACCGCTGTCCAACCTCGACGCCGCGCTGCGCGTGCAGATGCGCCTGGAACTGCTGCGCCTGCACAAAGACCTGCAAGCGACGATGATCTACGTGACCCACGATCAGGTCGAAGCGATGACCATGGCCGACAAAGTCGTGGTACTCAATGGCGGCAAGATCGAACAGGTCGGCTCGCCACTGGACCTGTATCACAACCCGGCGAACCTGTTCGTCGCGGGGTTCCTCGGCACGCCGAAAATGGGTTTCCTCAAAGGCAAAATCGCCCGCATCGATGGCCAGAGCTGCGAAGTCTCGCTGGATGCCGGCACGCGCATCACCCTGCCGTTCAACGCCGGCAATCTGAGTGTCGGCAGCGCCGTGACCCTCGGTATTCGCCCGGAGCATCTGGAGCTGGCGCAACCCGGCGATTGCAGCCTGCAAGTCACCGCCGACGTTAGCGAACGCTTGGGCAGCGACACCTTCTGCCACGTCACCACCAACGCTGGCGAAGCCCTGACCATGCGCGTGCGCGGGGATCTGGCCAGCCGTTACGGCGAACAACTGAGCCTGCACCTCGACGCGGCCCAGTGCCATTTATTCGATGCCGAAGGTGTCGCATTGACCCGTCCGCTGCGCGCTGCGGCCTGACTTCGAGAATTCCCGATGAAACTCAACCAACAGAATCTCCATCGTCTGGCCGCCGAAGTACAACTACCGGCCTACAGCCTCAGCGACACTCGCCAGGGCATCGCCCACATCGGCGTCGGCGGCTTCCATCGCGCACATCAGGCGTATTACACCGATGCCTTGATGAATACCGGCGAAGCGCTCGACTGGGCGATTTGCGGCGTCGGCCTGCGCGCCGAAGACCGCCGCGCCCGCGACGATCTCAAGGAGCAGGATTACCTGTTCACGCTGTTCGAACTCGGCGACAGCGACGACACCGAAGTCCGCGTGATCGGCGCGATTCGCGACATGCTGCTGGCCGAGGACGGTGCTCAGGCATTGATCGACAAACTCGCCGATCCGCAAATCCGCATCGTCTCGCTGACCATCACCGAGGGCGGTTATTGCATCGACGACAGCAACGGCGAGTTCATGGCGCACTTGCCACAGATTCAACACGACCTGGCCCACCCAGAGGACCCGAAAACCGTGTTCGGCTTCTTGTGTGCAGCCCTGGAAAAACGCCGCGCGGCGGGCATTCCGGCATTTACCGTGATGTCCTGCGATAACCTGCCGCACAACGGCGCCGTGACCCGCAAGGCGCTGCTGGCCTTTGCCACTCTGCGTAACAGCAATCTGTGCAGCTGGATCGACGCCAACGTCAGTTTCCCCAACGCCATGGTCGACCGCATCACGCCGATGACCAGCACCGCGCATCGCCTGCAACTGGCCGATAAACACGGCGTCGACGATGCTTGGCCGGTGGTCTGCGAGCCGTTTGTGCAATGGGTGCTGGAGGATAAATTCGTCAATGGCCGCCCGGCGTGGGAAAAGGTCGGTGTGCAGTTCACCGACGATGTTTCGCCCTACGAAGAGATGAAAATCAAACTGCTCAACGGCAGCCACCTGGCGCTGACCTATCTGGGCTTTTTGAAGGGTTACCGGTTTGTTCACGAGACCATGAACGACCCGCTGTTCGTGCGCTACATGCGCGCTTATATGGATCTGGACGTGACCCCGCAACTGGCGCCGGTGCCCGGCATTGATCTGACGGATTACAAAAACACGCTGGTGGCGCGGTTTTCCAATCAGGCGATTGCCGATCAGTTGGAGCGAGTGTGTTCGGACGGCTCGTCGAAGTTTCCCAAGTTCACTATTCCTACCATCAACCGCTTGATTGCCGATGGGCAGGAAACCAAGCGAGCGGCGTTGGTGGTGGCGGCGTGGGCGTTGTATTTGAAGGGGGTGGATGAGAATGGCGACACCTATTCGATTCCTGATCCGCGCGCGGCGTTTTGTCAGGCGTTGGTGGCGGACGATGCTTTAATCACTCAGCGGTTGTTGGCGGTCGAAGAGATTTTCGGCACGGCGATACCGCGTTCGGCGGAGTTTGTCGCGGCGTTTGAGTGGTGCTGCGACAGCTTGCGTGAAGAGGGTGTGACGCGGACGCTGGAAAAGATTCTCGCAGCCTGATCGTTCCCACGCTCTGCGTGGGAATGCAGCCCGGGACGCTCCGCGTCCCATCCAACAGCAGACGCAGAGCGTCCAATGAGGCATTCCCACGCAGAGCGTGGGAACGAGCGGTCCTGGAGTGCTAATGACAAAACAACAACTCTTCCTAGGCATCGACTGCGGCACCCAAGGCACCAAAGCCATCATCCTCGACGCCGTCAGCGCTCAAGTCCTCGGCCAGGGCGCCGCCGCCCACACGATGATCAGCGGCGCCAACGGTCGCCGCGAACAAGACACCCAGCAATGGCTGGACGCCTTCGCCATCGCTACCCGCCAGGCATTGCTGGCGGCGAATGTCGACGGTCAGGCGATCCTCGGCATCGGCGTCTCCGGCCAGCAGCACGGTCTGGTCCTGCTCGATGATCAAGGTGAAGTGCTGCGCCCGGCCAAGCTCTGGTGCGACACCGAAACCAGCGCCGAAAACGAGCGTCTGCTCACTCATCTGGGCGGTGAAAAAGGCTCGCTGGAACGCCTCGGCGTGGTCATCGCGCCGGGCTACACGGTGTCGAAACTGCTCTGGACCAAAGAACAGCACCCCGTGGTGTTCTCACGCATCGCACGCATTTTGCTGCCGCACGACTACCTGAACTTCTGGCTGACCGGCCGCGCCTGCAGCGAATACGGAGATGCCTCCGGCACCGGCTATTTCAACGTGCGCACCCGCCAATGGGACTTGCAATTGCTGCGCGACATCGACGCCAGCGGACGCCTGCAAGCCGCATTGCCTGAGCTGATCGATGCACATCAATCGGTCGGCACCCTCCTCCCGGCCATCGCCGAACACCTCGGCATCAACCCCAAGGCGTTGGTATCGAGCGGTGGCGGCGACAACATGATGGGCGCCATCGGCACCGGCAACATTCAGCCCGGCGCGATCACCATGAGCCTCGGCTCTTCCGGCACGGTCTACGCCTATTCCGAGGTACCAAAAGTCAGCCCGGACGCCTCGGTCGCGACGTTCTGCTCGTCCAGCGGCGGATGGTTGCCGCTGATCTGCACGATGAACCTGACCAACGCCACCGGCGCGATCCGCGAGCTGTTCGACCTCGACCTGCAACAGTTCAACGACCTCGTCGCCCAGGCTCCCATCGGCGCTGACGGCGTGAGCATGCTGCCATTCCTCAACGGTGAACGGGTGCCCGCCTTGCCCCACGCCACCGGCAGCCTGCACGGCTTGACGCTGGACAACCTGACCCAGGCCAATCTGTGCCGCGCCGCCGTCGAAGGCACCACCTTCGGATTGCGCTACGGGCTGGATTTGCTCCGCCAGAATGGTTTACAAAGCCGCAGCATTTGCCTGATCGGCGGCGGTTCGAAAAGTGCGGTGTGGCGGCAGATCGTCGCCGACATCATGAACACCCCGGTGATCTGTACCGAACAAAGTGAAGCCGCAGCCTTGGGCGCAGCGATTCAAGCGGCGTGGTGCAAATCCTGGTCGAACGGCCACGAAGATACCCTCGCCGATCTGTGCCAGCGCTGCGTGAAACTCGACTCAAGCAGTGAAACCCTGCCGATTGCCGCCAACGTCGCGGCGTTCCAGCAGGCCTATGAACGCTATCAACAGCATGTCGCAACCCTATAAAGAGCAAACAATTATGTATTTGGTGTGTGGCGAAGCCCTGTTTGATTTTTTCAGTGAAGACGACGCCAGCGGTCTGGCCTCGAAGGTAAATTTCAAGGCGATTGCTGGCGGCTCGCCGTTCAACGTCGCCGTCGGTTTGCGCCGCTTGGGCGTGGACTCAGCCTTGTTTGGCGGGCTGTCCACCGACTACCTCGGCCGCCGCTTGCAGCGAGTGCTGCAGGATGAAGGTGTGCGCCCGGACTATCTGGTGGATTTCGCCGCACCGACCACGCTGGCCATGGTCGCCGTCGGTGCCAATGGCTCGCCGCACTACAGCTTTCGCGGTGAAGGCTGCGCGGACCGGCAGTTGAGTCTGGCGCATCTGCCGGCGCTGGGGCCGGATGTTCGCGGCTTGCATATCGGCTCGTTCTCGCTGGTGGTGCAACCGATCGGCGATACCTTGCTGACACTGGTACAGCGTGAAAGTGGCAAACGCCTGATCACCCTCGACCCGAACGTGCGCCTCAATCCCCAGCCGAATATCGACCTGTGGCGCGAACGCATCGCGACGCTGGTGCCACTGGCGGATCTGATCAAGGTCAGCGACGAAGACTTGAGCCTGCTCTACCCCGAACAAGACCCGCAACGGGTGATCGAAGGCTGGCTCGAACATCGCTGCCAGATCGTCTTCCTCACTCGTGGCGGCGACGGTGCCAGTGTGTTCAGCCGCCGCCATGGCAACTGGTCGGTGCCGGCGGCCTCAGTGAAGATCGCCGACACCGTTGGCGCCGGTGACACCTTCCAGGCTGCTTTGATCACTTGGCTGACCGAGCACGGTCTGGACTCGGTCGAAGGCGTGCAGCAACTCGCTCGCGAGCAGGTCGACGCCATGCTCAGGTTCGCCGTTCAAGCCGCCGCGCTGACCTGCAGTAAGACTGGCCCGGATCTGCCCTATCGTCATCAATTGAACTGAGCGCGTAGACTATCGGCCTTTTTGCGCACGACGGGATAACGGCTTTTGAATTACAGGCAGACGCTTGGACTACTGACACTGGCAACGCTACTGAGCGGGTGCGGCACCTCGCCGCCCCGTTCGCCGGAAGACATCTGCGAAATCTTCCGCGAAAAAAGCGACTGGTACGACGCTGCGCAAGTCACGCAAAAACGCTGGGGCGTACCGATTCAGGTGCCCTTCGCGATCATGTATCAGGAATCCGGCTACCGCTACGACGCCAAGACTCCGCGCAAATACTTGCTCTGGGTAATCCCGTGGGGCCGCGTCTCAACCGCCTCGGGTTATGCGCAAGCCAAAGATGAAGTGTGGGCCGATTACCAGAAAAGCACCGGCCGCAGCGGCGCCGACCGCGAAGACTTCGACGACGCCATCGACTTTGTCGGCTGGTACATGGACAAGACCTATTCGATCAATGGCGTCTACAAGTACGACGCCTACAACCAATACCTCAACTACCACGAAGGCTGGGGCGGGTTCCGCAACAAGACTTACGCGAGCAAAGCCTGGCTGATGCCGACGGCGCGCAAAGTGCAGAACCGTTCGGACGTGTATGCGCGGCAATATGCCGGGTGCAAAGAGGATTTGAATCGGGGGTTCTGGAGCCGGTTCTGGCATTGGTTGTAAGGACGCCTTCGCGAGCAGGCTCGCTCCCACAATAGATCTTCAGTGAACACAGATGCTGTGTCCGGCATTGAACCCATGTGGGAGCGAGCCTGCTCGCGAAAGCAGTCGATCAGACGCTACAACTCCACGCCTTACAACACGGAAAAGCTATAACTCACAATCAACCGGGTCTCATCCACATCCCGGGCAAACTTCTCATAATTAGTGCGATACGTAGCATTCCTCAAACGCAAACTCACATCCTTGAACGTGCCCGTCTGAATCACATACTTCAACTCGCTGTCGCGTTCCCACTCCTTGCCTTCCTGATCACTGCCCAACACCTTGATGTGATCACCGTTCACATAGCGGGTCAGGAAGCTCAAACCATTAATGCCGATGGCTTTAAAGTCATAGTCATAACGCAACTGCCACGAGCGTTCCTGCGCGGCGGCGAAGTCGTTGACCTGCACGTAGTTGACCAGATACGGATTGCTGCCATCGAGGTACGGCATCGAGTTGTCGCCGTTCATGCGCTGCCAACCGGCGCTGAACGTGTGGCCGCTGTGCGCATACGACAACATGCCGCTCAACGCACGGTTATCGATGGTACCGGCCTTGGCATCACCGCTGTCGGCACTTTTCAGCACCCGCAGATCCGCTTTAAGCACGCCGCCGCCTAACGGTTGATTACCCAGCAGCCCAACAAAGTGCTGACGATAGATGTCTTCCAGTTCGGCGTAGTGATACTGCGCAGTCAGGCGATCGTTGATCTTGTAGTCGAAGCCGTACATGTCGAAATGGTCGGCGGTGGTGTTGCAGGCGTAGCGCTTGTTCTTGCAGTGCACGCGGATGTCTTGCGAATCGGTGGAATCGCGCGCGGTGTACTTGTCCAGGCGCGCGGCCATGAAGGTCAGGTCTTTCAGCTCTTTAGAGGTGAGCATGGCGCCATTGAACATGGTCGGCAGCAAACGTCCGTCGTTGTATTTCAGCAACGGCAGATCCGGCAGCAGCGCGCCGTACTTCAGCACCGTGTCCGAGACCTTGACCTTGGCGGTTAGACCCATTTTTGCGTATTGGCCTTTCGAGCCGCGCGGGTCGTTGCCGCTGGAGGGCAGCAAGCCGCTGTTGCTGCGGTCCGGGCTGGAATCGAGTTGAAAGCCGAGCATGCCCAGCGCATCGATACCAAAACCCACCGTGCCCTCGGTGTAGCCCGATTGCAGGTTGAGAATAAAGCCCTGTGCCGACTCTTCACGCTTGGAGGCGCCCTGATCGTTCGTGGTGTGCCCATCACGGAAATCGCGGTTGAAGTACACCGTGCGCGATTCGATCTTCGCCGTGGTGTCTTCAAAAAATCCGCTGGCCTGAACCTGTGCGGTAAAACCTGCGCACAGCACAAAGGCTCCGAAGCCAAACGACTGGCGCGGGGTGATGAGGGGAAATGGGGGACGCATGAAAAACTCCAACAATGCAGCGTTTGCGCAAGCGCGCAACAAGCCAGAAAAATAGCTCCCGTCCCGGGTCGAATTGAACCAGGAGAAAGTGAACACGCAGGGGTGAGCGGCAATGATGGCAGATGGCTTTGACGGGCTACAGGCGACTTTAGTCTGAATCTGACTGAGGATTCTTCAACGCCGGGTCGTGGGAAAAGTTGCCGGCAATGAACGCCAATTCGCAGCAAACACCCGGTTTCATTGGGCCAAACACCTCATCTAAGGGTTTTCCCTATACCGCAAACCTGCCAGACCTACGGCTTTTGTGCCTTGAACGAGGCGGCTGAATCCTCCATCATCCGTCACCTGCTTATTCAATGGACGGAATTCAAGGCATGCTGGACGCCAACGCAACCCACATTACCCTCACGCTTGAAGGCGCCAACGCCGACCTGCAAGTCCTCAGCTTCACCGGTCGCGAAGCCCTCAACGAACCGTTCCGTTTCGACCTCGAACTCGTCAGCGCCCGCCCCGACCTCAAACTCGAAGAGCTGTTGCACAAGCCCGGCGTCCTGACCTTCGGCCCGACCGGCGAAGGCAAGATCCACGGTCTGGTCTATCGCATCGAGCAAGGCGACTCCGGCAAGACCCTGACCCGTTACAGCCTCAGCCTGGTGCCACAACTGGCCTACCTGCGGCACAACCACGATCAGCAGATTTTCCAGCAATTGACCGTGCCGAAGATCATCGCTCAGGTCCTGGAAGATCGCGGCATTCTTGCCGACGCCTACAGCTTCCAGCTCAACGCCGAATACCCGGAACGCGAGTACTGCGTGCAGTACGACGAATCCGACCTGCATTTCATCCAGCGCCTGTGCGAGGAAGAAGGCATTCACTTCCACTTCCAGCACAGCAGCAGCGGCCACAAACTGGTGTTCGGCGACGACCAGACCGTGTTCCGTAAGCTGAAACCGGTGAGCTACCAGCAAGACTCCGGCATGGCCGCCGACAAACCGGTGATCAAGCGCTTCAACCTGCGTCTGGAAACCCGCACCACCCGCGTCAGCCGCCGCGACTACGACTTCGAAAAACCGCAGATCCTCCCCGAAGGCACCGCGAAAAGCACCTTTGCCCCGGACCTCGAAGACTACGACTACCCCGGCCGTTTCACCACCCGCGAGCGCGGCAAGTTCCTTTCCACCCGCGCGCTGGAACGCCATCGCAGCGACTACAAACTCGCCGAAGGCAAAGGTGACGAACCAACCCTCACCAGCGGCCATTTCCTCACGCTCGCCGAACACCCGCGCGCCGAATGGAACGACCTGTGGCTGCTGCTGGAAGTCTTCCACGAAGGCAAACAACCGCAAGTCCTCGGCGAAAACGTCACCAGCGACGTCACCGCCAACAAAAGCGATTTCCACCAGGGCTACCGCAACAGCTTTCTCGCCACCCCGTGGGATGCGCACTACCGCCCTGCCCTTGAACACCCGAAACCAAAAGTCCTCGGCAGCCAGACCGCCGTCGTCACCGGCCCGGCAGGCGAAGAAATCCACTGCGACCAATACGGCCGCATCAAAGTGCAATTCCACTGGGACCGCGACGGCCAGTCCAACGATAAAACCACCTGCTGGATGCGCGTCGCCAGCGGCTGGGCCGGCGCAGCCTACGGCGGCATCGCCATCCCACGCATCGGCATGGAAGTCCTCGTTACCTTCCTTGAAGGCGATCCCGACCAGCCGCTGGTCACGGGTTGCCTGTACCACAAGGAAAACGTCGTCCCCTACGACCTGCCGGCCAACAAGACCCGCAGCACCTTCAAAACCCTGAGTTCACCGGGCGGCAAGGGCTACAACGAATTCCGTATCGAAGACAAAAAAGGCGTCGAGCAGATCTACATCCACGCCCAACGCGATTGGGACGAAAACATCGAGCACGACCAGAAAATCCGCGTCGGCAACGAACGGCACGACACCGTCGAAGCCAACACGCTGAGCGAATTCAAGGTTGAAGAACACCGCATCACCCATCTGGACCGCATCAGCGAAATGCGCGCCGACGAGCACCTGACCGTCGGCGTGACCCAGCACGTAAAAATCGGCACCGCTCAATTCGTCGAAGCCGGCAGCGAAATCCACTACCACGCCGGCGACAAGGTCGTGATAGACGCCGGCATGGAACTCACCGCCAAGGCTGGCGGCAGTTTCGTCAAGGTCGACGCCGGCGGCGTGACCATCAGCGGCGCAGAAGTGAAGGTCAATACCGGCGGCGCGCCTGGCGTGGGCACCGGGATCGGGATTTTGGTGCCGTTGATTCCGGGGTTGGCAGCGGCAGACATCGCCGGAAGGCTGATGGAAAAAGCCAAGGCCAACCCGACTTGGCTTGAGTTGAATTTGCACTACGACAATCTGGAACCGGTGCCGGGCGCGTCTTATCGCGTTGATTTTGCCGATGGTTCGACCCGTGAAGGCGTGCTGGACGATGACGGCTTCGCCCGGTTGGAAGACGTGCCGAAAGGACCGGCCAAAGTCTATTACGGCGAGGATCCACGGCCGTTCAGCCGCGAAAGTGTCGCGGTGGTGCAGAACTCGGACGAAAAAGTTAACGAAGATTTACGCAAGCTCGGCCTGGACCCGAACCAGGTTGATTTACAAGCATTAGTGGAGAAAGCCGCAGGGAGGCTGACATGAGCGAGGCAGTAGCTGAGAGCGCAAACGACGGCGGCGAAGACCGTAGCGCCGCCTATCAAGAAGCCGCCGTTGAGCTGGCAAAAGGCATCGCGCTAGGCGCAGTGCCGTTCCTGGGGCAAGCCATCGATGCCTACGACACCATTGAATCCGCGATCGTCCTCTACAACGCAGAGTCGACCGATGGCAAGGAAGACGCACAGTTTGACCTGCTGATGGCCGTCATCGGCTGGATTCCAGGCCCCGGCGACGGCCTGAAAAAAAGCCTGCGCATCGTCAATAAAGACCCGCAGCGCTATGCCCCGGTACTGTTCGACCTGCTCCGCTTCGTCCTGCAAGAGTGCGGAATCAAAACCAGCCCCGAAGAACTGCTCAAGCAGATATTCAACGCTGGCAAGCTACGCGGCGAACTCGATGAAATCATCACCGGCGTCAAAGGCTCCTCGACGTTCCAGAGCCTGCCCAACTGGGCAAAAACCTCCGTCGTCACCGTCCTCGCCTCCTCCCGCGACAACATGCCGGCCATGGTCGGGATCGTTGAAAAGCGACTGGTGAAATGGAAAGGCATGCAGCGCAATAGCTCGGCAGCCGGCTCCGGCTCCAGCCACCCGAAAAGAGCGGAAAAACCCGCCAACAAAGACTCCTCGGTCGCAGCGAAAGGTACCGAAGGCGCCAGTGGTACCCACTCCAATCAGGTCGAAGCCTCGAAAATGGGCCTTCAGGCCCCTTCCAGCATTTTGAACGAAGGTTTGGGAGTGAGTGGCGAACACATTGCGGACTACATCTGTGCAGTGGAGTTTGGCTGGGGCAAGGATTGGGACGGGCATGACAAGGGTGCTGATGGGAAGTGGCTTGAGGGTGAACCTAGTGCCAGTAAGTTGGGGAAACTTTCCGCAGGTGGAAGTCCTAAGGCTAGCCACGTACTGTACAAACTAACGGATGGTGCGAACGGAACAGGCATCGATGCTGTGTGGCGCGCTAATCCGGCAAATAACGAAGGTAAGAAATTTGCCATCGTGGAAGCTAAGGCAAGCCGTGATGAAGATGCGCCTAAATTCATGCGTAAACCTAATAACATCCGAAAACCCGGCATCAGTTCGAAATTGGGTGTCTCGGGTATCGCTGACCCCAGTGATCTGATCGAACCTGTAGAGCAAATCGAAACGGCTGCCCAAAGTAAAAACAGCAAACCGGTAGTGAGCGGTAAAAAGAATAAAACAGCTTCGAAAAATGAAGACTCTACTAAGAGGAAAAAACCTCTACTAGTTCAAATGAGTCGCGAATGGATCGACGAGAACATTGAAAGAGCTGTTCAAGGAAGGAGTCTTGCAATTCAGGTAATGAGTTCGCATAGCAGACATCTTTTCTACGCACCGCTTTTCCACACCAGCTTGAGTCCAAAGGAACACGCCGCTGCACAGTTAGGAAATTCGGACGAAGGAACGCACCAAAATCACAAAGCCTTTCATTATTCTGATCACGAAGTGAAAGCTTTTGTAAACAAACGCAAGAAATCCTTGGCCCGAAAATACGGCGCACTGAGTTCTCTGAAAATTGAGGCGTGATCAAAATGAACAAAAGACAAACCTTTTTTAGCGAAAATCATTATAAAAACTTCCAAAGAGAACATGATGAAGTAATCGAGTTCTTAAAAACAAATACTTTTGAATCAGACTCCCCTGAAGAAGAGGCAGCTCTTCGCTCTAGACACCTGCAAAAGCTTGCGCTCGACAGACTTCTGGCTGCTTATACTGCGGGCGAAGAAATTTTTTCATTAATACCACTTCTAGATGATCTGATTGAAAAATATGAAATCCGTCAGGCAACACTTGAAATATACGAAAACATTCCTGAAATATCACCACTGGCAATTGATGATTGGCCTTACCAGTACGAAGAGTGTGTGCAAGTTATAGGATTTTGTGTATTACTGCATCGCACCGACCTTCTTAAACGCTTTGTCAAATTACTGGATGACGCAGGTTATGCTGGTAGCGACACTTTGTATGAAGATTTACTCATCAAATTATTACCGAACAGACAAGATGTAGATCAGTGGTTTCATGACATCTACACTCCGTTAGTTCAAGCCATCTACGCAGATAGCAAAGAGGAAGCTTCCAAGCTTCTAAAAAAATACTGCAGCGAATGGTACCCCGCTTTCAAACAAGCCCCATGGCATGACTTGCATTTGCAAGGAGAAAATGGGAACTACGTGGGGTATTGGGCTATAGAAGCCGGAGCTATTGCATTCCTGTATGGAATAGATGACAGCAAAATCAGTCACATGGTTTATCCAAAAGACCTAGTGAAATATGCCAGAAATTATCAACCGACTAATAATTCCCAGATTTCTCGTATAGATGCTGGCCAGCCCTGCAGCATTACTGGTTATTGGTTCACTCCGGCACAGGCCAACTCAAGGCGTCACTTCATTCAAGGTGAAACGATGCCGAGTTTCGGTGATTCCAAATGGGGCGAAACTATTTGGTATTGGTCAGGCGAAGAATAAATTTGCTTTCTACCCGCTCAGAACTCGGCCGACAGTTCTGAGCGAAATTCTCATGACACACTATTACAACCCCTGCAATCCAAATAGTAAATACGCCTCCACATAAGTCACCATACACTATAAACACTTTGCATCAGACTCGCTCAAGATGAGACTGGCCAATATGAAAATAAGACAAGCTTATTTTAGCGAAAACCATTATAAAAACTTCTTAAGAGAACACGACGAAGTAATCGAGTTCTTCAAGAGTAACAAATTCAAATCCGACACTCCCGAGGAAGAAGCATCACTTCGCTCAGCTTTTTTTCAAACTCTAGCTCTTGACAGATTACTTGCCAGCTATACCGCAGGAGAAAACATAGAGGACTTCTTCCCTCTGTTGGAGGATCTAATAGAAAAATACGAGATCCGTCAAAAAACTCTAGCCGTATATGAAAAAACACCAAAAATATCACCATTGGCATTAGATGACTGGCCGGATCAATACGAGGAAGCCGTTCAAGTAATCAGTCTCTGTATCTTGTTAAACCGAACAAACTTATTACTTCGCTTCGTAAAACTCATTGACCAAGCAGGATATGCTGGTGATGACACTCTTTACGAAGGCTTATTGAAAAAAGTTCTGCCAAACCGCCACAACGTCGATCGTTGGTATCACGACGTATACACACCACTTGTACAAGCCCTATACATTAACAACAAAGAAGAGTCGTCAAAACTTCTAAAAAAATATTGTCAACAATGGTACCCAGCCTTTAAACAGGCTCCTTGGCACGATACTCATTTACAAGGAGAGGGTGGTAACTATGTCGGGTACTGGGCGTTCGAGGCAGCAGCTATCGCATTTTTATATGGGATAGATGACAGCAAAATCGATCACATGGTTTATCCAAAGGACTTGGTCGAATACGCCAGAAATTATCAACTGCGCTCAGAAAATGAATAGACTCGAGAAGCTTTCAGAAAATGCGCCAGACTTATCGTTCGAGTTACCGGATGGAACCTCGGTGGTAAGACTCGGTTTGATCGTTACCTTGTACTTCAAGGACGGTTACACGTTGCAGTGCAAGCAGGCTGTCATGCAGTGTTTCGCACGTTTCGAGGAAGAATTTGGTCAGCACCTTAAAGGACAGTTTGATCACCGCTACAAAAAACTAACTGATGCGAGCTTCGATAAAAAAACTTCCAAAATTCTCAAGACGGCCCCAAACGAACAATACGAGTGGCATATCAGCAGTGCCGCTACAGCCAATGAGGCCGGCGAATATAGTCTATCTGCGTTAAACTCTTTTGAAGTACATGGTGATAAAAAACGCTCATTTCTGAAGATGACGCTGCCATGGAGCATCTTGAAAGAACCCGATGGGGCTACCCGTTATCGGGACTGGATAGGTTACTTGGCCGACCAAGTTAAAGCGGAACATGGATATGGCGGGCTTTCGAGTATTTTGCCCTTCGATTTTGATAGCTATATGCCCATGGAATTCCAACTAGCTCAGCGTTACACGGGACTCGAAGTTGACTCGTTAGTGACCAATTTCAAACGAGAGCTTCTCGACCATATCAAAGGAATCAATTGGTATACCGTTATCGGCAATCGATTCACGGAACGACTGGGCGGCATAGATGCTATAAGTCAATCGTTTAGCGGTCGCAACGATGTATAAATGCTGAAATACCAATACGGCTTGGTGATTCGTGCCGGCGAACTACCGGATCTAGGCCCCATCGATGAACCATTACCGGCAGTGTATGTAGCGGTAAATCGCGTTTTTAAACCGTTGCGCATACCAACACCTAGTCAACTGCATACATATTCTCGGCATGAAAACTGTTTTGGAGAAGAAAGCACAATTCGTTGGTATGCACGGTTCGATCAAACCGATCCCCCTTCGAACTAACCATAATGAAAAGACAGAATTTTTATAGCAAAAATCATTACAGCATCTTCCTGAAAACATATGACGATGCTATAGATTTTTACCGCACTAGAACATTCAAATCAGATTCTTCCGAAGAAGAAGAAATGCTTCGCTCTAGATTTTTTCAAAGGCTTTCCCTGGACAAGCTTTTAGCGACTTACACAGCAGGAGAAGCAGTTCCCGCGCTTATTCCGATACTTGAAGATCTAGTGTCCAAGTATGAAGAATGGCAAGTCAAACTAGCACAATATGAAAAGAGCCCTGACATATCACCATTAGCAATTAGTGATTATCCCTATCAATATGAAGAATGCGTTCAAGTCATAGGATTTTGCATCCTATTAAATCGCACAGATCTGCTTAAGCGTTTTGTTACCTTGATCGATAATGCCGGTTACGAAGGCACCGATACACTCTATGAAGATTTGCTTTGCAAGATTTTACCTGGCAGACACGATATAGATCAGTGGTATCACGACGTCTATTCGCCTTTAGTACAGGCTATCTACGCAGACAGCGAAAAGAAAGCAGCGAGACTTCTGAAAAAATACTGTAGTCAATGGTACCCCGCTTTTAAGCAAGCTCCATGGCACGATTCGCACTTACAGGGCGAAGATGGCAATTACGTAGGGTACTGGGCTATAGAAGCAGGAGCTATCGCATTTTTATATGGGATAGACGATAGCAAAATAGATGACATGATTTATCCAAAGGACGTGGTCGAATACGCCAGAAATGTGGCCATTCGATTGGAGCAGAATACTCATGAACATACGACAGACACTCTTTAGCGCCGCACGCTATGAAAATTTCCTCAGGGAATATGATGAGCTTCTAAATTTGTTCTCAACAAACAAATTCAAATCAGACTCCGCATTAGAAGAAGCATCTCAGCGCGCAAGATATTTCCAGACGCTTACTTTGGAAAAGCTATTTGCCACCTATACAGCAGGCGAGCGTATAGAAAAACTTATTCCTATACTTGAAGAACTGATAGAGAAATATGAAATTCGCCAAAAGACTTTGGCCGAGTATCTAGGCGTGCCGAACATTTCTCCTCTGGCAATCGATGACTGGCCCAATCAGTACGAAGAAGCCGTTCAAGTCATCAGTCTTTGCATACTTTTACATCGGACTGACCTGCTCCTACGCTTTGTGAAACTTATTGACGACGCAGGGTATGCAGGTGAAGACACCCTTTATGAGGACTTGTTAAATAAAGCTTTGCCACATCGGTACGACACAGATGAGTGGTATCACGACGTCTACACACTACTTATCCAAGCGATCTACAGCGACGACAAAGACGAACCGCCTAAACTTCTTAAGAAATACTGCCAGCAATGGTATCGAGCCTTCAAGCAAGCACCTTGGCACGACTCCCATCTTCAAGGAGAGGAAGGAACCTACGTAGGGTATTGGGCATTTGAAGCAGGCGCTGTTGCCTTTCTGTATGGTATTGACGACAGCAAAATCGATCATATGGTTTACCCAAAAGACCTCGTCGAATACGCCCGAACTCATCAGCTGCGCTCAGAAAATTTATAGCCTAGCGAAGCATTCACAAATACGCTAGTTTTGTCGTTCTAGTTGGCGAGCAGAATCTCAGTGGTGAGACCTAGCGTGAGCACTACCGCCTACTTTAAAGAAGATTGTACAACCGAATAAGCAAAAAATCGCCAATCAAAAGCATGTGGATTAGTTTCCTCGCACCAGAGACACAACCATTATGAAACAACGGCAAAAATTTTACAGCGACAATCATTACAGAAATTTCTTGAAGGAATATGAAGAGGTTATTGAACTATGCAAAACAATCAAATTTGAATCAGACTCCCCAGAGGAAGAGGCATCACTACGAGCAGGGCACCTACAAAACCTCCTACTTGATAAAATTTTCGCTTCTTATACAGCAGGGGAAGACATCGAGAGCCTGACACCTTTATTGGAAGAGCTTATTGAAAAATATGAAACATGGCAGAAAAGTCTCGCCATTTCCGAAGCATCTCCCAATATTTCTCCTCTTTCCATTGAGGAATGGCCCGACCAATATGAAGAATTCGTTCAAGTTATAAGTCTATGTATACTATTACATCGCCCCGACCTGTTAAAACGCTTCGTTCATATCACAGACAATGGGGGTTTTGCCGGCGATGACAAATTATATGAAGATCTGTTAAAAAAAGTGCTACCGGGCAGACACGATGTAGACCAATGGTATCATGATGTTTATACATTCCTAATCCGGGCAACAAACTCTGACAGCAAAGAGGAAGCCTCCGAACTACTGGATAAATACTGTAAACAATGGTATTCCGCATTTAAGCAAGCGCCGTGGCATGACACTCACTTGCAAGGTGAAAAAGGAAGTTATGTTGGTTACTGGGCGCTAGAGGCCGGAGCAATTGCTTTTCTTTATGGAATCGACGACAGCAAAATCGATCACATGGTCTACCCCAAAGATCTGGTCGAATACGCTCGCAGCCTGCAATCACAATGAGCTTTTCGAATCCATCGCTAAACCACTCAGCCTGCCCTCTTTCGACGGCAGGCTTTTTTGAGGGTGAACTCAAGCAGGCGCTTTCCAGTTCAACATTTGCTGCTGCGCGACCTGCAGCAATTCATTGCCATCCTGCGTCAACAGGTAAAGCGCATGGGTGATGTGTGGAATGTCCTGCACGTCGGCGTGCTTGAAGCACAGGCAATGCAGGGTTTCGAGCAGGTCGGCGGCGGCGCGGATGCGCTGGACGGCGGCTTCGAGGATGTCTTTCGGGTTGGCTTGGGTGTCGATGAGCAGTGTCGGGGTTTCGGTGACGTTGCTGCTGAGGGGGTGATAGCGGTTTTGTAGCATTTTAATTATTGGCATTCTGAGTTACTCAACTGTATTAGAAGGTAACCGCCATAGCCGTGACCAAACGGTGGGAGGCGGCCGTGTACAGGCTTGGTCAACCGAGAACAGTTCAAACTCAGCTCGCCCGAAGGCGTCCTGCACACAGCCGCCACAGCAATGCACTTCACGGATCGTGAGATCCGAGCGATGCAAATGATGGCACATATGCAATGAACTTTTCTCAGGTGACCAAACCCGAACCACTGATTTTGCAGCGGCAACCGACAATAACCGCCCCGCTCCAGCCGCCGAAAGCAGACAAGGCACCAGCCTTTGTAGGAATTCGCCAAACATCCCGAAGAAAACCACCTCACTCCCTGACAGCCGGCGTTCAGCTCGGTTAACCATCCCTTAACGCCGAGGTCAAAAACTCTACTGAACCGCACGCCCTCAGCCATTCTGGCTGTCGCCCAGTGCGGCAGGTTCGGGTGCATCACGCCGAACTCTAGAACCGCCACACGGGAGTCAATTCATGAACATTCGTCCTTTATTGCTCGCCGCCGCCCTCGCCTGCACCGCGTTCGCCGGGTTGGCCCAGGCCAACGACACTTCCGCCACGTCCAAAGCCGTGCCGTATGAGTACGGCATGCCGCTGCATGTGGCCAAAGTGGTGTCGTTGACCGAGCCGCCAACGCAACTGTGCAAAGTGGTCACGGCCGATATGAAGTACATCGACAATGCCGGTAAGCCTGAAGAAATCAGCTACCGGAAATTGTCTGACGCGTGCAACTTCCAGAACTGACAGAAACGTCTGATTTGCGGGTTTGCGGTAGGCGTGGGGAGTTTCGGCGGTTATGCTCGGAGCCCTCCTCACTGCCGCAAGGATTCGCCATGCAGTTGTCGTTTCGCACGTTGTCGGGCTTCACGTGTTCGTTGTGTTTTTTGCTGGCGCTGGCCTGGGGCGTTTTCCCGCAGAGCCTGCTGGCGATCTGGAGCATCGAGTATTCCGACGCTGCAGGGTTTGTCGCGCGGCGCAGTGCGGTGCTGTTTGCGGCGTTGGGGGTGATGTTTTATCTGGTGCGCAACGCACCGCCGTCGCTGGGGCGCAATGCGCTGAGCAACGGGTTTATCGTCGGTTGTTTTGGTTTGGCGGTGCTGGGTTTTGCGGAATGGCTGAACGGCCATGCCGGCCCCGGGATTTTGCTCGCGGTGCTGGTCGAGTTCGCGCTGGGCCTTGGTTTTGTGCAGGCCCGGCGCGTGACGGTCGAACTGGGTGAAACGGTGCGTTAAACGACTCTGGAGCGTGGGCTGTAGTGATGTTGCACAGTTTGCTGGTTCAGATCCGAGCGCAGCCCGGCGATCAGTTCGTTGATTTCACGACAGCCATTGAGGTGGCTGGCGTCGATGCCACTGACCAACAGATCGACTTGATCGGTCTGGTGATCGCCGAAAACCTTGACGGTCATCGACAAGTCCGGCGACAGCGTGCACTGGCAGCGTTTCGGCAGAAAACTGCTTTCAATGATATTGCGTAGTTCCAAGGCAGACAGAAACATGGCGAAACCCTCTCCTTACTGTGAGATGCCAATCAAGTATTCACGCTGACCGTTGCTGCCCCTGCACGGGTGTGTCCCCGCTGTTTCCCTGGTGCGACAAGCGGTGGTACTGCGAAATGCCCATTGGAGTGTAGGCGCCCAAGGCCGGTGCGCCGCACTGAAAAGACGCATAAAGCGTGCCTTTCATCGGTTCATTTTCACCCTCATGAAATCAAGCACTTGGCGGCGGCGCCAGTATTTGGCTACTTGCAATTTGCAAGAATGGCCTCGGCGGGTACTGCAATTTGCAACTCGACGCTGGTTTGCAATCACGGCCCATGACGGTAAGAATGCCCGTTATCCACCCTACACCCGCACGGAGGCTTCCATGGGTTCTTTACGCGTTTACGCGACCACCGGGCTGTTCATCGCCAGCCTGTCCACCCTCGCCCACGCCGCCAAGCTTGAAGACGTCGCGCCGTACCCGAAGGCTGAAGCCGGGTTCACCCGCCAGGTTATTCATTTGCCCAAGCAAGAGCAGGAAGAAAACTTCCAGGTGGAAATCCTCGCCGGCAAAACCCTTGAAGTGGACTGCAATCGCCAGCGTTTGGGCGGTGTTCTCGATGAGAAGAATCTTGAAGGCTGGGGTTATCCGTTCTATCGACTGGAAAAGGTCATCGGCCCGATGAGCACGATGATGGCCTGCCCGCCCGGCAGCCAGAAGAAACGCGCCTTCGTGCCGGTCGTTGGTGACGGTTTCATGCTGCGGTACAACAGCAAGTTGCCGGTCGTGGTGTATGCGCCGTCGGACGTCGAAGTGCGTTATCGCATCTGGTCGGCGTCGGAAAAAGTCGGTACAGCCCTGCAGGAATAATCAGAACAAGGAGTGCGTTGCTTGATTACCTGCCACGTCCGATACGTCATTGATCCGTACCAACTGCCTGAGTTCGAGGCCTACGCCAAGGCCTGGCTCGGCATCGTCGAGCGCTTGGGCGGCACGCATCACGGCTACTTTCTGCCGTCCGAAGGCGCGAGCAACATCGCTTATTGCCTGTTCAGTTTTCCGTCACTGGCGGATTACGAAAGCTATCGGCACATCGCGATGACTGACCCGGAAAGCACCGCACTGGTCGCCAGTCTGGTCGAGAAAAAGTTCATCGTCAGCTACGAGCGCAGCTTCCTGCGCCCGTTGCTGCCGTAAGCCGCTTCACGCCGAGACGCTGCAGACTGCGGCGCGCTCGGCGACATGGCGCAGGCTGTCGAAGTTGATATTCGCGCCCGAGTCGATCGCCACGAATGTCTGCTCGCGCACCCCGGTCCGCGCGACGTATTGCTTGATCCCCGCCACGGCCAGCGCGCCGGAAGGTTCGGTGATCGAGCGGGTATCGTCGTAGATATTCTTGATCGCTGCGCAGAGGTCGTCGTTGCTGACGGTGATCACCTCGTCGACGCAAAAGCGGCAGACCTCAAACCCGAACGCGCCGATCTGCGCTACCGCCACGCCATCGGCGAACGTCCCCACAGTGGGCAGCACGACGCGTTGATCAGCTTCGAGCGCAGCCTTCAGGCACGCTGAATGTTCCGATTCAACGCCGATGATCCGCACTTCCGGGCGCAGGTATTTGACGTAGGCCGCGATGCCGGCGATCAGGCCGCCACCGCCCACCGGGATAAAAATCGCATCCAGCGAACCTTGATGCTGGCGGAGGATTTCCATCGCCACGGTGCCCTGCCCGGCGATCACCTCAGGGTCATCGAACGGTGACACGAAGGTGCGTCCGCTCTGTTCTGCCAGTTGCAGCGCATGCGCCAGGGCGAACGGGAAACTCTCGCCATGCAGCAGCGCTTCAGCGCCACGACTGCGCACACCCAGCACTTTCAGTTCCGGCGTTGTCGCTGGCATGACGATGGTCGCCGCAATCCCCAGCTCGCGTGCTGCCAATGCCACTCCTTGCGCGTGATTGCCGGCCGAGGCGGTGATTACCCCGCGCGCCTTTTGCTCTTCACTGAGCTGCACCAGTTTGTTGTAGGCGCCACGGATCTTGAAAGAGAACGTCGGTTGCAGGTCTTCGCGCTTGAGCAGAATCCGGTTGCCCAGCGCCTCCGACAGCGCCGGTGCCGCTTGCAAAGGCGTGCGCACCGCGAGGTCGTACACTGGCGCGGCGAGGATCTTTTTCACGTAGTGCTCAAGCAGGGTTTGCTGATCGTATGTGTAACTCATGAACATCTCCTTGGCAGAATTTCACACGGTCCCTGTAGGAGCTGCCGAAGGCTGCGATCTTTTGACTTTGGTTTTTCTAAATCAAAAACAAGATCAAAAGATCGTCCGATCGCGGCCCGAGCCTTCGGCAGCTCCTACATGAGCCACACTTCAAAAACCCCGGAGACAGAAAGTAAAAACCCGCCTCTAGGGCGGGTTGGGTGCTGCAGTCGTGAGCTAGCCCGCCAAATGAGGAATGGCGGTAATAATCATTGGCTGGCAGCGCGATACAGTCGAAGTCATGGGCTGGAAATTAGCCTGTGCGCTATTGCCGAGTCAATGGCCAATTTTGCGCGGCAGCGTTAGTCTGGCGACTCTCTCATCACACCACGGAAGGAATGCATGATGTCGATCGCCCTGCCCCTCGCGGCTTTGCTCGCGTTTAGCGGTTACACCGTTTCGGTGATGCTCCAGGCTGAACAGTCGTTGATCGACTTTGGCATCAGCCTGATGTCGCGGCCCGATACCGCGCAGGTGGTGATTGATCTGTATCTGCTGGCCACGCTGGCGGGCGTGTGGATGGTCAAGGATGCCCGGTCGCGTGGGCAGTCGATTTGGTCGGTGCTGCCTTATTTGTTGTTGACGGCGGTTTTCGTATCGATCGGGCCGTTGTTGTATCTGGTGGTGCGTGGGGTTCGCGAACGACGGAAGGCGGTGGCAAAGTGCAGCCAGATACTATGAACACCTGAAAACCCTGTAGGAGTGAGCCTGCTCGCGATAGCGGAGTGTCAGCCAAAAATGAGGTAACTGACACTCCGCTATCGCGAGCAGGCTCACTCCTACACTGGAATGTCGTGGCATTCAGCCCTTTTTTACGGCGACGAACGCCGCCGTTTCATACGGCACCGTCACCACATCCCTGCCACGCAGTTCCGGCTCTGTGGCGATTAACGCACGAATCTGCTGATCGACCTTCGCCCGCTGCGCCTCCGGCAGCGCGGCGATGAAACTGGTCGAGCGCACTCGATTGAAGATCACGTCTTCCGGCGAGCCGGTATGGCCATGGTGAAACCGCTCAACCTGCAATGGCGCGAACGCCGGGTGCGGAAACGCTTCGCGCCAGGCACCGGTGTAATAGCGCGGCGTGTCCCCTTCCAGTGCGTTGACGATGGCATCCAGTTTCGGCACCCAACTGACGTCGGTGTCGCGCAGGTTCCAGATCAACCCCAACTTGCCACCGGGCTTGAGCACCCGGGCGATTTCGCTCAGCGCCTCGGCACTGGCAAACCAGTGAAACGCTTGCGCGCAAATCACCGCATCGACTGAAGCGTCCGGCAACGGCAGATCGGTCGCGGTGCCGCTTACGGTCAGCACATCGGGCCAGGCGTCAGACAGCTTTTCCAGCATCTGCGCCACCGGTTCTACGGCGATCACTTGCGCGCCGGTCGCTACCAGACGCCCGGTGAATTTTCCGGTGCCGGCGCCCAGATCGATCACGGTTTTATGCCTGTCCAGACCCAGCGTTACATTCAGCCACTCAGTCACCTGCGGCGGATAGTCCGGCCGCCCTTTCACATAGGTGTCGGCAGCGCTTTTGTAGCCGGCAGCGGCTGAATGATGGACGTGATCGGTCATGGCAACTCTCCTTACGGCAAAACATCGGATCGACGGCAGACGCTCCCGAGCATAGCGCTTGAATTTACGCTTACCTTGAACAGTCACTGATAAAGCAATGAATAAAAATTCACCCTGTGGTGTTCAAAGTGAAACATAACCCCCTGTGGAGCCTTGCCCATGACTATCCGTTCCGTTATGTTCGCCGCCCCGTTGCTGCTGGTCGCCGCGATGTCCAGCCAGTTGGCCTTGGCCAATGGTGATGAAGAAGCGCCGGTGCAGAAACCGGAATGCCCGAAAGGCCAGGTCTGGGACAGCAAAACGCAGAAATGCGTGATGCAAGTCAGCAAAGCACTTTCGGATGCCGACCGTACCGATTACGCCTATCGCCTCGCCAAGGCCGGTCGCTACGATGAAGCCCTGGCACTGCTCGATACGCTCAAGCAACCGCACACCGCCAAGGCCCTCAACTATCGCGGTTACGCCACGCGCAAGCTAGGGCGCACTGACGAGGGCATCGGTTATTACCTGCAATCGGTGAAACTCGATCCGCAGTACGCGCAAGTGCGCGAATACCTCGGTGAGGCCTATGTGATCAAAGGTCGCGTCGATCTGGCGCAGGAGCAGTTGCGGCAGATCCAATCGATTTGCGGCACGTCCTGCGAGGAATACCAGGACCTGGCCGAAGCCATCAACGACTCATCGAAAACCTGAACACTTATAAGGGCCGCCATCATCGTCAACGATCAGGCATTCAGAGCAGAACTCGGACAGCATCTGGCGCGATTGTGGCGCTACGGTTTGTTGCTGTCGCGCAATCGGCATTTGGCCGAGGATCTGGTGCAGGCCACGTGTGTGCGAGCGCTGGAGCGCGCCGGTCAATACCTCGACGGTACGCGCATGGATCGCTGGTTGCTGAGCATTCTGCATTCGATCTGGCTCAATGAAGTACGCGCTCGTCGCGTGCGTCAGGGGACGGGGCAGGTCGATGCCGATGGTCAACTGGCGTTCGATGGTGAGTACGCCGCACAAACGCATGTGATGGCCGCGCAAGTGATTCGCCGCGTCGACGCGCTGCCGGAAACCCAGCGCGAAACAGTGTATTTGGCCTATGTCGAAGGCTTGTCCTACCGCGAAGTCGCTGAAATCCTGCAAGTGCCGATCGGCACGGTCATGAGCCGTCTGGCCACCGCCCGCCTCAAACTCGCTGAATACCCACCGCTGCAGACCGTGCCGAAATCCACCGAAGGAGACCGATCATGAACCCACCTTCGGATGAGCAACTGGTCGCCTACCTCGACGGCGAACTCGACGGCGACTATCGCCATCAACTCGACAACGCCATTGCCGAAGACTCACTGCTGAGTCTGCGCGTGCAATGGCTCAGCCGCAGCAACCTGCCGTACAAGAACGCCTATGACGAGCTGGCGCAACAGGCCCCGCTGGAGCGTCTGCAAGCGCGGCTGGACGCCATTCCAGCGCCGCAGCCTCCGGGCTTCAATCGCCGCTGGTTTATCGGTGGCGCCGCCGCTGCGCTGTTGGCCGGTGGCGTGTTGGCCGACCGGTTATTCCTCGGCTGGCACGCCGCGCAATCGAACAACTGGCGGGCATTGGTGGGCGATTACATGGCGCTGTATGTGCCGCAAACGCTCGATCACCTGCCCACCGACGAAGCCTCCCAACGCGTGCAACTGCGCACCGTCGATGCGCGCCTGGGCCTGAACCTTTCGCCAGCCACTTTGAAGCTGCCTGATGCCGAATTCAAACGGGCGCAGATGCTGGAGTACGACGGCGTACCGATTGCGCAGATCGTTTATCTGGATGCGAAACATGGGCCATTGGCGCTGTGTGTGACCCGCTCGAACAGCGGCAGTCAGCCGTTGGCCCATGAGCGTCGGCGTGAGATGAACGTGGTGTATTGGACTGAACGTGAACACGCCTGGATGCTGATCGGACACGACGCCCCGATAGCGCTGGAAGACAAGGCAAAACTGTTAAAAAGCCGCTTAATCACCAGCTAGTTCCTGCACTATGCTCAGCGCGTATTTTTTCCGAGGATGCCTCCACGATGCCAGATTCATCTCGTTCTGCCTTACTGGTGATCGACGTTCAAAACGACTTCACCCCCGGCGGTCGATTAGCGGTCCCCGAAGGAGACCTGATTGTGCCGCTGATCAACCGGCTCGCCCGCCAGTTCACCCAGGTTGTCGTCGCACAGGACTGGCATCCGACCGGTCACGCCTCATTCGCGTCCAGTCATCCCGGGCACCAGCCCTACGATGTCATCCAGTTGCCTTATGGCAAGCAGACGCTCTGGCCCGACCATTGTGTGCAATCGACACCGGGAGCCGAATTTCACCGGGAACTTGACCTGCCTCACGCCCAACTGATCATTCGTAAGGGCTGCAATCCGGATATCGACAGCTATTCGGCCTTTCTGGAGGCCGATCGTCATACCACCACGGGGCTGTCCGGCTACCTGAAAGAGCGCGGGATCGATACGGTCTACATGGTGGGGCTGGCGCTGGATTTCTGCGTGATGTTTTCGGCGCTGGATGCGCGGGCGGCGGGGTTCAATACTTATGTGGTGATGGATGCGTGCCGGGCGATCGATCTGAATGGATCACTGGCGGCAGCGATTGAGCGGATGCAAAGTGCCGGGGTCGGGTTGATTCAATCCACAGAGCTGGTCTGAACAACGCAATTCCCTGTAGGAGCGAGCCTGCTCGCGAAGGCGGTATGTCAGCCAAGTATGCGTTGACTGACCCGACGCTTTCGCGAGCAAGCTCGCTCCCAAAGGCAGATTTTCAGCGTCATGAAGCTCAGGCGTTATTGGGCAACCACAGCCGGAAACGTGCCCCGCCCAACGGTGAAGACTCAACGGTCAGTGTGCCGCCCTGTGCTTCCAGCGCGCGACGGCTGATCGCCAGACCAAGACCAAACCCACCCGTAGCCCGATCCCGACTGCGATCAAGTCGATAGAACGGCTCGAAAATCCGCTCTCGCTCATCATCGGGAATACCGATGCCGTCATCATCGACCCAGATCTCACAGCCCTCGGCATTGACCTGCACGCCAATCTGAATGCGTTTTTCGCAATAGCGCATGGCATTGCGCAGCAGGTTCTGGATCGCCCGCGCGGTCAGGCGTGGATCGAGCGAGAAGCGTTCGAGCTGACCGTGCAGCAACACATCGATGACGATCTCCGGCGACTCCAGCTCTTCATCGACACTGCCCAGAATGCTGTCGATGAACTCATCCAGCGACACCTCGACCTGCTCCGGCAGTTGCGCCGGGTTCTGCAAACGGCTGTAAGAGAGCAATTCCAGTACCAACTCATCCAGCTCACGAATGTGCGCGACCAGGCCCAACAAGCGCTCGCGGCTGGCGCTCGGCAAGTCATCGGACAGGGCGAGAGCCAGGCCGAAATCCAGACGAGTCAGTGGCGTACGCAGTTCATGGGACACGGCGTTGAGCAGGTCACGCTGCTGATTGAGCAGGTTTTCGATATCGCCCGCCATGGTGTCGAAAACATTGGCGAGGCTGCCGATGTTGGAGCTCTGGGCGATCTTTGTGCGCTCGCTCAAGTGACCTTTACCGAAGCGTTCGGCAGTGCCTTTGAGGCGTTCCAGATCACGCCAATGCGGGCGCAGCCACATCAACAGGCAGGCGAGCAGACTCGCGCCGATCAGGACGTTGATGCTCCAGTACAACAGATTGACGTCCAGCGGATCCGGCGGCACGACCATTTGCACGGCGGTGGTGTCGTCCAGCGGCGTCACCGCCAACGTGCGCCAGCCCCAGTCGCCAATGCGTACGACGTTTTCACCACGGCGCAGGCGTTGCTGCTCGAGAGCGGTGAACCCGGCATCGTCGATCCGCGCGAGGGCGATGTGCAGCGGCTGGAAATCCTTGTCCATCGACGCCGCCAGCGCCGGCCACTGCTCGTGCGGCACGGCGTGAAACTGACGGGTAATCAGCGATTGCAGACCGCGCGAATAATCGAGGTTGTAAGTGACGAAGCGATCCCGGAACGCCATGACCACCAGATCCGGCACCAGATAGATCGCCGCGCTGTAGGAGACGATCGTCACCAGATACAGGCGAAACAGGATGCGAAACATCAGCTCAGCATTCCCACTCTGAGCGGCTGAACAGATAGCCCTTGCCCCACACGGTCTTGATCTTGCGCGCCTCGCCCGCATGGTCGTCGAACTTGCGGCGCAGCTTGGAAATCGCCACGTCCACCGAACGGTCGGTGCCGTTGAATTCGATACCGCGCAGGCGTTGCAGGATCTGATCGCGGCTCAACACTTCGCCGGCATGGCGAGCCAGCACCACGAGCAAGTTGTATTCGCCGCTGGACAGCTCGACCGGCTGATCGCGCCACGTCACGGTGCGCTCGGACAGGTCGATGCACAGATTGCCCATGAGAATGCGGTCATTGGCGGTCAGCGGTTCGCCGAGGCTGCTGCGGCGCAACAAGGTGCGCACCCGTGCCAACAACACGCGCGGCTCGCAGGGTTTGGTGACGTAATCGTCGGCGCCCATTTCCAGGCCCAGCACTTGATCGTGACTGTCATCGCGAGCCGTCAGCATCAGGATCGGCAACGTCGCCGAATCGGCGCGCAATAAACGGCAGACTTGCAGGCCATCAAGGCCGGGCAGCATCAGGTCGAGGATCACCAGATCCGGCGGATTGACTCGCGCCCGCTCGCGCACATGGTCGCCACGGCCGATCACGCTGACGGAGTATCCGTTGCGCTCCAGGTAGCTGGAAATCAGTTCGGCGAGGGCGGTGTCGTCTTCGACCAGGAGGATGTTGGGCATGGGGTGATCCAGAAAGTGCTGTGGCGACTGATAAGGCCCATTCGCGAGCAGGCTCGCTCCCACACTTGGAATGCGATCCCCTGTGGGAGCGAGCCTGCTCGCGAAAGCTATCTATCTGTCGCAATAAATTTCAAGACCTGAAGGATATACGCCCTCGCCCATCCCTGAGCAAAACCCTTACACAATTTCACACAGCGCCTACAAAGCTTCACCGCTAATCTCGGCGTCTGCCCGTAGGATGCGGACATCAATATTGGGGGTTGTACATGTCGAAGAAACTGCTGGCCGGACTCGGCCTGATCGCGATGGCGCTGACACTGAGCGCCTGTGATTCATCCTCGAAAGCCGAGGATCAGGCATCACCGGCCACGGTGCGCATCGAGACGCTCGAAGCGCATCCCCTGACGATCAGCAGCGAACTCAGCGGCCGCATCGCCGCGCCACGCATCGCCGAAGTGCGCGCACGGGTGGCCGGTGTGGTCTTGCAACGCACCTTCCGCGAAGGCAGCGACGTGAAAAAAGGCGATGTGCTGTTCCGCATTGACCCGGCGCCGTTCAAGGCTGACCTCGACAGCGCCGAAGCTGCGCTGCGCAAGGCAGAAGCCAATGCCTTTCAAGCGAAACTGCAAGAGCAACGCTACGCCCAGTTGATCGATGACAAAGCCATCAGCGCTCAGGACTACGACAACGCCCGCGCCAATGCCCGGCAAACCGCCGCTGACGTTGCGGCCAACAAGGCTGCCGTCGAGCGGGCGAAACTGAATCTGGGTTATGCCACCGTCACCGCGCCGATTTCCGGTCGCGTCGGCCGTGCGCTGGTCACCGAAGGCGCACTGGTCGGGCAGAACGAAACCACACCGTTGGCACTGATTCAGCAGCTCAACCCGATTCACGCCGACCTCACCCAGTCGACCCGTGAACTCAACGAGTTGCGCCGCGCGTTCCGTTCCGGGCAACTGCAGGAAGTCGGCCAGGATCAGGTCAAAGCCACGCTGATTCAGGATGACGGCAGCCTGTATCCGCTGCCAGGCAAATTGCTCTTCAGCGACATCACCGTCGACCCGGGCACGGGTCAGATCATCCTGCGCAGCGAATTCCCAAATCCGGATCTCGACTTGCTGCCGGGCAGTTTCATCCGCGTGCGTCTGGAACAGGCAACCATCCAGAACGGCATTACCGTGCCGCAGCGTGCCGTGCAGCGTGACAGCGCCGGCATTGCTCAGGTGCTGACCGTCGATGAGCAGATGCGCGTCGCTGAGCAACCGGTGCAACTGGGCGCGGTGCAGAACAATCGCTGGATCGTCACCGGCGGCCTCAAGCCCGGCGACCGCATCGTCATCGAAGGCCTGCAACACGCCCGCCCCGGCGAAACCGTGCAGATCGACAACACCCCTCTTCCACTTGCCCAGACCTCTGGTCAGTAAGCAGGACGCTTTTCTATGCCGCAGTTCTTTATCGACCGCCCGGTGTTTGCCTGGGTCGTCGCGCTGTTCATCCTGTTGGCCGGTGCGCTGGCCATCCCACAGTTGCCGGTGGCGCAATACCCCGACGTCGCCCCGCCGCAGATCGAAATCTACGCCGTGTATCCCGGCGCCTCGGCGCAGACCGTCGATGAAAGCGTGGTCAGCCTTATCGAGGAAGAGCTCAACGGCGCCGATCACTTGCTGTATTTCGAATCGCAAAGCAGCCTCGGCAGCGCGACGATCAAAGCCACGTTCCAGCCGGGCACCAACCCGGAGCTGGCGCAAGTCGACGTGCAAAACCGCCTCAAGGTAGTCGAGTCGCGCCTGCCGCAAGCGGTCAATCAGCAAGGTTTGCAGGTCGAAAAAGTCTCGTCCGGTTTCCTCTTGCTGATCACCCTGACCTCCAGCGACGGCAAGCTCGATGACGTGGCGCTCAGTGATTATCTGGCGCGTAACGTGATGAACGAGATCAAACGTCTGGAAGGTGTCGGCAAGGCGCAGTTGTACGGCGCCGAACGGGCCATGCGCATCTGGATCGATCCGCAGAAGCTGATCGCGTTCAACCTGACACCGGCTGACGTCAATGAAGCTATCGTGGCGCAGAACGCCCAGGTGTCCGCTGGCAGCATCGGCGATCTGCCCAATCCGTCCAGCCAGGAAATTACTGCGACCATTCTGGTGAAGGGGCAGTTGTCGACGCCGCAAGAGTTCGCCGACATCGTGCTCAAGGCCAATCGCGACGGCTCCACCGTGCGCATCGGTGACGTCGCGCGGGTCGAGATCGGCAGTCAGGAATACCAGTTCGGTACGCGTCTCAACGGCAAACCGTCGACCGCTGTCGGCGTGCAGTTGTCGCCGGGCGCCAACGCGCTGAACACCGCGACCCTGGTGCGGGCGAAGATGGATGAGCTGTCGCGCTACTTCCCGGCGGGCGTGGAATACAAGATTCCGTACGACACTTCGCCGTTCGTCAAAGTCTCGATCACCAAAGTGATTTACACCTTGGGCGAAGCGATGCTGCTGGTGTTTGCGGTGATGTTCCTGTTCCTGCAGAACGTGCGCTACACGTTGATCCCGACGCTAGTGGTGCCGGTGGCGCTGATGGGCACGTTCGCGACCATGCTCGCGCTGGGCTTCTCGATCAACGTGCTGACCATGTTCGGCATGGTCTTGGCCATCGGTATTCTGGTGGACGACGCCATCGTCGTGGTGGAGAACGTCGAGCGGATCATGGCCACCGAGGGCCTGTCGCCCAAGGAAGCCACACGCAAAGCCATGACGCAGATTACCGGCGCGATCATCGGCATCACGCTGGTGCTGGTCGCGGTGTTCATTCCGATGGCGTTCATGCAAGGCTCGGTCGGGGTGATTTACCAGCAGTTCTCGCTGTCGATGGCGACATCGATTCTGTTCTCGGCGTTCCTCGCCCTGACCCTCACGCCGGCACTGTGCGCGACGCTGCTCAAGCCGATTGCCAAGGGCGAACACCACGAAAAATCCGGCTTCTTCGGCTGGTTCAACCGCCGCTTCGAGCACCTGACTGATCGCTATCAGGGCTGGGTCGGCTATGCGCTGAAACGCAGCGGCCGTTACCTGCTGATCTACGCTGTGCTGCTGGTTGGACTGGGCCTGTGCTTCGCGCGTCTGCCCTCCTCGTTCCTGCCGGTGGAAGATCAGGGCTACACCATCACGGATATTCAACTGCCGCCCGGCGCTACCAAGAACCGCACGGTGGCCGTGGCTGAACAGCTTGAGGCACATAACGCCAGCG
Organism: Pseudomonas sp. Irchel s3h9; assembly: GCF_900187475.1. Taxonomy (NCBI): domain Bacteria; kingdom Pseudomonadati; phylum Pseudomonadota; class Gammaproteobacteria; order Pseudomonadales; family Pseudomonadaceae; genus Pseudomonas; species Pseudomonas sp. Irchel s3h9. The sequence goes on from NZ_FYDH01000021.1 coordinate 73,493, forward strand.
AGCCGGGGATCAGTGACACCGTGGTGATTCTCGGTTTCAGTTTCTCCGGGAGCGGCCAGAACGCAGCCTTGGCGTTCTCGACGCTGAAGGACTGGTCGCAGCGCAGCAGTGATGATGCCGCCAGCTCGATTGCCGATCGCGCCAATATCGCACTGACTGAAATCAAGGACGCCATGGCGTTCTCGGTGCTGCCACCGCCCGTGGATGGCCTCGGCACATCGAGCGGTTTCGAGTTCCGCTTGCAGGATCGCGGCGGCCTCGGCCATGCGACCTTGATGCAAGCGCGCACCGAACTGCTCGCAGCCGCCGAGAAAAGCCCGGTACTGATGAACGTGCGTGAAAGCGCGCTGGCCGAAGCGCCGCAGGTGCAGTTGGTGGTCGACCGCAAGCAGGCCAATGCCCTGGGCGTATCGTTCGCCGATATCGGCAATGTGCTGTCCACTGCCGTCGGCTCCAGCTACATCAACGATTTCCCCAATCAGGGGCGCATGCAGCGTGTTGTCGTGCAAGCCGAAGGCGATCAACGCAGCCAGGTGGCCGATCTGCTGAAAATGCATGTACGTAACAACACCGGGCACATGGTGCCGCTGTCTGCGTTCGTGCAGGCCAACTGGATTCAAGGCCCGGCGCAGTTGACCCGTTACAACGGCTATCCGGCGATTGCGATTTCCGGCGAACCGTCGCCGGGGCACAGCACGGGTGAGGCCATGGCGGAGATTGAACGTCTGGTGGCGCAGGGGCCGAAAGGTCTGGGCCAGGAATGGACAGGGCTGTCGTTGCAGGAACGCTTGTCCGGCAACCAGGCGCCGATCCTGCTTGGGCTGTCGTTGCTGGTGGTGTTCCTGTGTCTGGCGGCGCTGTACGAGAGCTGGTCGATTCCGACCTCGGTGTTGCTGGTAGTGCCGCTGGGCGTGCTCGGCGCGGTGCTGGCGGTGACATTGCGCGGCATGCCCAATGATGTGTTCTTCAAGGTTGGCCTGATCACCATCATCGGTCTGTCGGCGAAGAACGCGATCCTGATCATCGAGTTTGCCAAGAGCCTGTATGACGAAGGTCACGACCTGATCGATGCGACGTTGCAGGCCGCGCGTTTGCGTCTGCGACCGATCGTGATGACTTCGCTGGCATTCATTCTCGGCGTGGTGCCACTGGCCATTGCCACCGGCGCCAGCTCGGCGAGTCAGCAGGCGATCGGCACCGGCGTGATTGGCGGGATGATCACCGCGACGCTGGCGGTCATCTTCGTCCCGGTGTTCTTCGTCGTGGTCATGAAGCTCGTACAACGATTCACCAAACCCCACTGATACCAATTGTGGGAGCGAGCCTGCTCGCGAAAGCGTCCGGTCTGCCAACATCTATGTTGAATCTACCGACGCCTTCGCGAGCAGGCTCGCTCCCACAGGGTTCTTCATAAACTCGAGTCAGTGGTCATATCCTGCATCGCTGGGCTAAGGTGTCTGAACTACCCTGGCCCATCGAGTCCCCATGCGCTTCCTCGCCCGCACCCACCCTCGCCTGTCTGCCGCCGCCCTCTTCGGCCTCGCCACTGGTCTGTTGGCCCCCGCCGATTCCATCGTCAGCAAAATCCTCATCGGCTGGAACGCCGGTGTCTGGACTTACCTGATCCTGATGTTCTGGCTGACCGTGCGCGCCAAGGCGCCGGACGTCAAACGTATCGCTGAAGTCGAAGACGAAAATGCCGGGCTGGTGCTGTTTGTGGTGTGCATCGCTGCCCTCGCTAGTCTGGCGACCATCACCTTCGAACTCGCGGGCAGCAAAGATCTGGAAACCACGCGCAAGCTCCTGCACTACGGCTTTACCGCCCTCACGGTGATCGGTTCGTGGCTGCTGATCGGAGTGATTTTCTGCGTGCACTACGCGAGGTTGTATTACACCTGCGATAGCAAGGAGCCGGCCCTGCGTTTTGCCGAAGGTCTGACCACGCCCAACTACTGGGACTTCTTGTACTTCTCGTTCACCATCGGTGTGGCAGTGCAGACAGCGGATGTAGGCGTGGCGACACGGGATATACGGAAAATCGTGCTGGCGCAGTCGTTGATCGGATTTGTTTTCAACACAGCAATCCTGGGGTTTTCGATCAATATTGCAGCGGGGTTGTTCGGCTGACGGCGGTGCGAAGCCTTTCAGGATTACCGCCTGCAATTTGATTACCATACGAGCCAGCGAACGATGGTTTGATACGCTTTCCAACATGGGAAATCAGGGCATCACGCTTTAAAGTATAAAAACCGTACTGCATATAAAGAAACACCCTTGCAATCTGCAGAAGCATAAAACTACCCACCTGTACACCTGTCAACTCTGACAGTATACAAAGTTGCGCACACACGTTTATATGTGACATCCATGCATTAAGCTGGATCTGGCTTATGGATAGGTACCCAACTAAATTCGGAGAACGTTCATGAATGCGCCGCTCAATGTAACCATCCAAACCATAAATTCATTCACTGCCCAAATCTTGCGCAATAACGACGTAGTAAACTTTAACGCCAATTACTTCAATCTGAAACTGGAAGACTACCCGGAATTAGGTGGCAAACAATGGGTATTCACAGCCGAGCACATTGTTAGAGTAGATGAAACCCGAATCGACACGAAAACGATTACCCTGCTTTTCCCTGAAGGCACTGAAGGCGGAACTTTCTTCATTCCCGTTACAACCAAGGGACTCAAAATTGACTACATCGACACAGCTGATGCCGAGCCTCATATTTATTCTGCCATCCAAGGCACAGTATTTCTGGACCTAATACGCAAAGGTGATGAAGTCAGCAAAATCGATGGGAATTTTGATATAACCGTTAGCGACACCGAAGGCAGCTCATTCAAAATCTCCGGCCAATTAAGTTACGACACCGCAATCATTTGAAAAATAGCGAACAATAAAAAGGAAGCCTGGCTTCCTTTTTATTTTATGATTCTTATACAAACATTAGAAGTTATAACTCACTCCGACGCTAGCGCTCCAATCCTGGCTGACGGTTTTACTCGTACTGGTATTGACCTCACTGTAAACCTGCCAGGCTTTTTTCGTCGGCGTCCAGTTTATTCCTGCGCCCAACTCCACAGCAGTAGCCGACAGATCATCATTAAATTGAGTGTCATTCACAGTGACCTTGTTATTTTTTATAAATTCTTGTGAAAGTGCGACTTTTAATCGGGGTTGCAATTTTCCACCATTGGCCAAGGCCATTTCGCTGCCGACCGTGGTACCGACCTTGCCGACCAGTGAGCGGGTGTGATCATTACTGACGCGCAAGCCATTATCAAGCGTGTAGTCCTTGCCCTGAGCGATGGCAGCCGCGACTTGGGTAAAGGGTTCCAGGAACACGCCATTTTCAAAAGCGATATGTTTGCCAACCTCGACCGAACCACTGAGTGCCAGATTCTTATAATCACCTTTGGTTCGTGTTCCATCGCTCATAGTGACTTTGGCACTGTTATCGAACTGGTTGATTTTGGTGACCGTATCAACGTAAAAGCCCGTCGCTGCGTCGTACCAGGTTAGATAGCCGCCAAGATATCCGCTGTTGACAGTCGCGTTGCTCCCTCGTTTCAGATCCATCTCGGTTTTGCTATAACCGACAAAGCCTCCCGCCAGCCATTGGCCATCTCCTATCGGTAAAGGTGCGTCTGCCCCCACCGATACACCTTTCTGGCTTTGTGAATAACCGTCACCATAGGCATTGTCAACATTGTATTGATTGCTATAGGTTCGGATCCAGACCCCGGCTTGAGATTGTCCTGTCGATCGGGCGCTGACACTCGGCTCAGCGCCATTCAAACGTCGATCACCGAGTCGATTATTCAACGTAGTCATTTCTGCATAGAGAATAGTCGGTGCAGTTGCAGCAATTGCCAGGGCCGTATTGGTACCTGTGCTGACCGTCTCTTTGTCCGGAGCAAGGTACAACCCCTCCCCTTCCTTTAACAGTTTATAAGTGAATGCTCCCGCATCCACAGAACCATTCAGTAAAGAGAAAGCGGCATCGCCAGTCGCAATGTTACCGATTTTCAAAGGATTACCCGAAGCTGGATCGTTGGCACTGGCAGCTATCAATAACTGGTGGCTCCCTGTAGCCGTACCGGAAACATTCAAAAAATCACTTTCATCAGCGGCAAGATCTGCTCTCATCGCAAAAACACCAGTGCCCGACAGATTGACGATATCAACACGATTAAACGCATCACCGCCAGTCAAATCAACAGTGCCGCCATTAAGATGCAGTTTACTGACCAGGTTGTTTCCGGTCATTTTCCACTGAGCGCCATTATTCACATCGACGCTCGTGGAGTTGTAAATATTCCCCTGGACGACAGACGCAGAGTCAATTACTACAGAAGCACCGCCAGGCACATCGTTAACAATATCCCCTTTGAGAAAGCTTCGGTTATTCACATTAACTGCTGCCGCATTGTGAAGATTACCGGACAACGAGCTATCATTTTGCAATGTGATATTGGCAGACGCGCCATTTGCAATTTCGACGTTTCCAGTGAGTGCGCTGTTATCAACAGTCAGGTTAACTAATCCACCGTTGCCAACCTCTAACAAATTGCCATTTCCGCTAACCAGATCGGCACCATTGCGTACGTGTACGTTAGTAACAATCGAACGCCCGGCGCTATCGACCGCTATAGCGGCACCGCTGCCTCCCGACACGCGCGTGCCATCCAGCACCAGGGTATTGGCGCGATCGATAAAATTATCCCCGCTCAGCAAGATGCCATTCATTCCTCCGACGATACTGCCGCCTTGTGCGAAAACATCGCCGCTGGCCAAGCGTAAACCGTAACCATTGGCGCTATTGGAAATCAGATCAGAACGGGTCAGGTTGAGTGTAGTTTGCGCGCTGACGACCGCTGCTTCTATACCGCCGGTAACCGTAGTTCCAATCAGGGACACCACTGTCTCACGAGGCGCGCTAGGTATACGCCCAACCTGCAACCCTGTGGTATCACTGGTAATCGTGCTGTTTGTGATGACAGCGGTTGAGTTGGTAATGGTGACAGCCGGCTGATTTGCACGCGCCGTGACCGTGGCACGATCGAGCGTCACTGTCGAACCGTTAGTTGCTCGAATATCTTGCAAGGTTCCGGCATTAACAACCAGCTTTGAAGCATTCGAAGAAATATTTAATGTCTCAGCATTATTCACGGTCAACGTAGCACCCCGCCCAATAATAAAGTCCTCCACTGGCGCACTATTATTGATCGTTTCATCGGTGATGATGGCGCGAGCATGAGCCATCGATGTGGACAATACGGAAAAAGCGAGAAACCAGAATTTTCCTGCACGACCCGCCATCAGTTTTTTGTCAAAACAATGCAAAGGCATAAGAATTACCACCCAAAAATAAATCAACAAGGATAACTTTGGGGGGCTTCCCATTAAAGTTTCCTCCCCCAGAATGGCCAGAAGGCTACAGACCAAGTTCTCGCTTTTCTGTAGGACTAATCCTTAACTACTGAAAGAAAAATCTGCGCCGTTGAAAAAACCAAACGGGAAGGCATTTCTCATGCCTCCCGTTTAATCGGACCCGGTTTTCTTGACTCTCCCTCTAATCACCTCACTTCATGACAGAACTCACGGTTCCCATTGACCAGAGAAATAATCTTCACTGTGGCATTCGATGTTGCTCGAGTACCATCGGTCCACACCACCGTGTACTTGAGTGATGCATAAGTAATCGCCGGCGCAGGTACAGGGAAAGGATCCGGGCGCGTCTGGATCGGTACAATCTTGGTCAGATATTCCGCGATCTGACCCGTGATGCCCGTCGTGGCTTCGGCTCCGGTTACAGTAATAGGCACATCTTGATCGGTATCAGTGATTGGCGATTGTCCGGCAGCATCAGTAGTCCCAACCCAATGGGCGGTAATGCTTTGCAAGCCAGCCAGAACAGGATTCGCCGCGACCCTGAAAGTCAAAAACGGCAGAGGTGGTTTGACGCCTCGGATGAATCCAACGGTTGGGCAGTTGATAATCGTGCCGTTGTCGAACAACCTGTCAATGACCGGGTCAGGCACTTCCTTCGCGACAGTTGTCACCGTGACCGTTTCATCCAGAGACCGTTGCGGGTTGATACCGCCGATATACGAGAAGCTCCAGTAGGTCAATTTGTCCCCGGCTTGACCATCAACCACTCTCTGGGCGGGCAAAGTACCTTTGTATTCTGTCAAACCTTCCGGTGAAAACTCATTGACGACAAGTCCGTTGTAGAACCACTTACAAACAACGTCGTTACCCAATGGCTCGGTGGTCGGCAATGGAATAATGACCTCCGGATCTGTCAGCAGATCCGGAGGATTCAGTGTATTCAGAATCTTGTCGACCCCACGAAGTTGCACTTTCGCCAGCAATTTATTGATTTCATCAGGCTCATCCGGGTTTTCCTCACCTGGGTAGGAGAAATCCAGATCGGGAGTTGCCGCCGGGGAGTCTTTCGGAGTGAGACCACGCATCCAGGTCCACACGACACGCGTGCCAACTTCACGAACGTCAGGGTCTCCTCCAGCAAGGGAGGCGTAAATCGTTTTCAAGTCAATCCATTTAATCCTGAAGGTCAACTCGGTATTGGTTCCAAACTCTTGCACCGGAGGATCAAGGTCAATTGTTTCAAAATTCTCGAAAAACACAGTAGCCTTGTCGGTGTCTTGCGTATTTAGAGGACGTAAAACTCTAATCGGTACCCCTGAAGTTCCGTAGAACCTCACATCGGCGAGGTCAATGACGTTATCGCCGGCGGTGTTGGCAGCGTCAATGATCGGAGGAGCGGGGACAGGAAGTGGGACAAATTCGACGATTCGACTGTAGGCGAGCATATCTGCGCTGCGGTTACCCGCCGCATCTTCATAGGCCATGATCAGCCACACGGTACCGTTTGCCAGTTTACTGATGTCCAGCATCGGGATAGACACCTTCCCATCCGCTGGAACAGGATCAACAGTCAAAGTCGGGGTGAGCTGACGTGTAGGCCTTAGCGTTGGGCTCAAGTAAATAAAGCATTTATCTGTAGCTTTAATTTCCCACTTGCCATCTGTGACCGGCAACGTGAACTCCATCCCGGTAGTTCGAATGGTTTCAAGATAGGCCGTATCAATTTTAGCGTTCGCAGGCAGTGGAAAGTCCACTCGGGTGGGTGCCAGAACACGGACATCGCCCTTGTTGTGGAAAGGCGCGAAAGTATCCACGAAACAAGTGGTGATTTCAGAGTATTGAGGGTTGCCGTCCAGTTGTCCCGAACTTTGGATTTTCCACTGGGTAGGTGAGGCAGAACCCGTCGTGAGAATATCCGTGAGCCTGCCCGCAGGCAACGTGACATTCCATTGAGTAGGCCGACCGGAAACAGCGGGGGCCGGTTGACGCAGCCACTCCACCCATGCCCAGCTATCAGGAGCATCCGGGTCGTCGATACCCTCCTGAAAGGCATAGCCCTCGATAACTACTTCGTCTCTGTCACTCGGAAACTCCCATGCGAAAACAGTAACCGTAATGGGAAGATCGGGCTGGCGTGCAACTGTTGTAGTCGCCGCCTGTGCCGCGGCGCTTTTCAATATCGTAACGGGCACTACTCCACCATCTGCCACACCCACAATCACAGGTTTTGGCGAATCTGCCGAAACGCCTATATTTAATCGATTTTTTCTGAGTTCTTTCCGAGAGTTCTCCGCGGCCTGTTGTACAGCGCTTAGCTTCATATCGATTGTCATGTTAACAGCTCCCTTCCGTTTATTAACGACGCCAGCAAAAAAACAACGCAATCCAGCAAGTTTCAAAAAACAACAACAATCAAGGTTCACAGCTGCGATTTGTTCCAGGAATTATCCTGTCTACCTTAATAAGCCCAGGAGATGACTTCGCAAAAGGCACACCGTTTCGGTATATCGAATAGACCGCCAACGCCGAGGAATTCTTTTCCAACGGTTTTACATATTGCACATAATCGGTTATCAAAAAATCATATCCCTCTACCACTTCCTGAGCGGTCAATACCTTCTTCAGTTCGTGGGTAAACAGCACTGGACCGGAAGCATTCAAACTTGCATACCCGGTCCACTCCAAACGCAACTCGTCGTTCTCGAACCAATCCACCAGCGTTGGCACTGGAATGCGCACGATCACCTTCTCCCATAACCTGGGAGTCGAACCGCAATTCAAATATCCGTGCAGACTTCTACTCGGAAATTCAGGTTCAACCAATAAAACAGGTGGCGTGCGTCTAACGACAAGAATTGTGTCGCCCGAGTAAGCGGGATTTCCTTCCGTGATGGTCTCGTAATGCAAACGGTACGTTCCATCGGCGGCGAAGAACCTAGGCGCAATGACTGGCCGATAATCTGGCTCGGTTAGTGGACTCGGATAGTTTTGATTAAAAACCTCGTCCCCCTCCAAATAAATATAAAGAAAATTCGATGACCCAACCGGCGCCGGAAAAGGCCATCTCGGTACTATTACAGTCAAGCCATTTTGATGGGCAATAGGAAGAATGACTCCATTCGCATCGACCTCAATAACTACCGGGGGGTCGTAATCAAATACACCGATTGGATCAGTGCCAGGCCGCCCCGCTAGGTTTGTTGTTTTTGGATCGTTCATTTGACGTACCTGCTTGAATCGGCTTGCAACGCTATGACTTTTATTAGGCGCTTCAAAATGAGTTCCGCCTACTGTCAGATCTGACAGGGTACGTGACCGCTTGTCGGGATTTTCAGGTTGCATACGTCTTCAGGTAGTAGGCGTGTCTTGACGAAGGCGGAGTATTTGGTGTTATCTGAAACCGGTTTCAACGATTAACAAAATTCATCCAACAAAAATAAAGTTGCCACCATGAACGTCTTCTCCACCGCCCGACGCAGCCGTGTAACCATGCTCGACGTCGCCGAGCGCGCCGGCGTGTCCAAGGCCAGTGTCTCGCGCTTCATCGGCGATGACCGCGCCCTGCTCTCCGATGCCATCGCTCTGCGCATCGAGCACGCCATCGCCGAGCTCGGGTACCGACCTAACCAGATGGCTCGCGGGCTGAAGCGCGGGCGCACACGCCTGATCGGTATGCTCGTCGCCGATATCCGTAACCCTTATTCGATTGCCGTAATGCACGGGGTGGAAACCGCTTGCCGTGCGCATGGCTACAGCCTGGTGGTGTGCAACACCGACCGCGATGACGAGCAGGAACGCCAGCACCTGGCGCTGTTGCGTTCGTACAACATCGAAGGGCTGATCGTGAACACCCTTGGCCATCACCGTGACGAACTGCATGAACTGCGCCGCGAGATGCCGCTGGTGCTGGTGGATCGCAAGGTCGACGGGCTCGACAGCGACATGGTCGGGCTGAACAACCCGCAAGCCGTTGAGATGGCGATCACGCATCTGGAGCAGCATGGATATCGGGATCTGGTGCTGGTGACTGAACCGTATGACGGCACCAGCTCGCGGATCGAGCGGGTCAGCAGTTTTCAGGCGCAGATCGCGCTGCACTCGAACCTGGCCGGGGCGGTGCTAGAAACCGGCGATGACCTGAGCACGCAACTTCAAACCTTTTTAAACACTCCCGGCGACGGCCCGAAAGCATTGTTTTGCGCCAATGGTGTGGCGGCGCTTGCTGCCACAACGGCATTGCGGGAGATGGGTGTGCGGTTGTTCGAGGATGTCGGGCTGATTGCCCTGGACGATCTGGATTGGTATCCGTTGGTGGGCAGCGGGATTACCGCGCTGGCTCAGCCGACGCAGGAGATTGGCGCGCGGGCGTTTGAGTGTTTGCTCAAGCGGTTGCGTGGGGATGATGAGGTGGCGCGGGTGGTGGATTTTGCGCCGGTGCTGGTTGAGCGTGGGTCAACCCGTGAGGTTGGTAGTGCTTGACCTGCTCGCGAAGGCGCCCGAGAGAACAACACAGCAACACCTGATATTTTTTTGAACAAAAATGAAACCGGTTTCAGAGGTCAATAACAATGAATAAACCCGCCGTTTCCATCAGCCTGTCCAGCTACGGCGCCGAGCTTGTACGCCAGCGCGGGCAGGATGCTTTCATCGAGGTTCTGGCTGCCGCCGGGGCCAATCGCATTGAGTGGCGCGAGGAACTGCTGACGCGTGAAGACCCTGCGCAGCTGGCGCAGGCCACGCAGGCGCAGGGCTTGCTAAGCATCTATTCCTCACCGACCGAACTGTGGCTGGCCGGTCAGGCGCAGCCCAATCCCGAGTTGATCACCGCACTGCAACAAGCCGAAGCGTTCGGCTCGAAATGGCTGAAAGTCTCCCTCGGCTACTTCACCGACACCAACGATCTGCAAGCCTTGGCCGAACGCCTGAAGCGCACTTCAGTGCAACTGCTGGTGGAAAACGACCAGACTCTGCACGGCGGACGCATCGAACCGTTTCAGCGCTTCTTCGCCGCCGTCGAGCAGCACAATCTGCCGATCAAAATGACTTTCGACATTGGCAACTGGCAGTGGCAGGACCAGTCCGCCACCAGCGCCGCCCGCCTGCTCGGCCGCCATGTCGGCTATGTGCACTGCAAAGCCGTGGCCCGTCGCGCCGACGGCAAACTGGTGGCGGTGCCGCCGGCCGTCAGTGACCTGCATCTGTGGGAACAACTGTTGCGGCACATGGCCCAAGGCGTTATGCGCGCCGCCGAATATCCGTTGCAGGGTGATGATCTGGTGCAACTGACCACCGAGCACGTCGCCGCCCTCGCCCGCCTCGGCCAATCGCGTCTGGAGCCTGCTCATGTCTGAGATCGATATTCTCTCGTTCGGCGAAACCATGGCGATGCTGGTCGCCGAGCAGACCGGTGATCTGGCGGCAGTCGAAGACTTTCACAAGCGCATCGCCGGGGCCGACAGCAATGTCGCGATCGGGCTGTCGCGCCTGGGTTTCAACGTCGCGTGGCTGAGCCGGGTCGGCGACGATTCGCTCGGGCGCTTTGTGGTCGAAGCCTTGATCAAGGAAGGTCTGGATTGCAGCCACGTCGACGTCGACAAACAGCACCCGACCGGTTTCCAGTTCAAATCGCGCAATGACGATGGCAGCGACCCGCAGGTCGAGTATTTCCGACGCGGTTCGGCGGCCAGTCATTTGTCGCCGCAGTCGATTACGACCAATCTGCTGAGCGCTCGCCATCTTCATGCGACTGGCATTCCTCCAGCGCTCTCGGCCTCGGCGCGGGAGATGTCCTTTGAATTGATGACACGCATGCGCAACGCCGGACGCAGCGTGTCGTTCGATCCCAATCTGCGCCCGAGCCTGTGGGCCAGCGAGCGCGAGATGATCGGCGAGATCAACCGCCTCGCCGCTCTCGCCCATTGGGTGCTGCCGGGGTTGAGCGAAGGCCGTTTGCTCACCGGTTTCGAAGACCCGGCGGACATTGCTGCGTTTTATCTTGATCAAGGTGCCGAAGCGGTGGCGATCAAGCTTGGCCCGGAAGGCGCTTATTACCGAACGCATCTGGCATCGGGATTTGTCGCCGGTGTGCCGGTGGCGCATGTCGTCGACACGGTCGGTGCCGGTGATGGTTTTGCGGTGGGGATGATCAGTGCCCTGCTTGAGCACCAGAGTTTTGCCGAGGCGGTGCAGCGTGCGAACTGGATTGGCAGTCGGGCGGTGCAGAGTCGCGGGGATATGGAGGGCCTTCCAACTCGGGCTGAACTTGATCGATCGTTCCCACGCTCCAGTGTGGGAATGCATACCGTGACGCTCCGCGTCACAGAGGACACGGAGCGTCCTTAGAAGCGTTCCCACGCAGAGCGTGGGAACGAGAAGTTGTTTGAACCTGCTGCGACAAAAACAACAAGCTCAGGAGCAAGACCCATGAAAACCGCAACCCTCGCCACCCGCCGCTGGTGGTACATCATGCCTATCGTGTTCATCACCTACAGCCTGGCGTATCTGGATCGCGCCAACTACGGCTTCGCCGCCGCATCGGGCATGGCCGAAGACCTGATGATCACCCCGGGCCTGTCATCGCTGCTCGGTGCGCTGTTCTTCCTCGGTTACTTTTTCTTCCAGGTGCCGGGTGCGATCTACGCGCAAAAACACAGCGTGAAGAAACTGATTTTCGTCAGCCTGATTCTCTGGGGCGGTCTCGCCACGTTGACCGGCGTGGTCTCCAACGCCTATTGGCTGATCGTCATCCGCTTCATGCTCGGCGTGGTCGAAGCCGCTGTAATGCCGGCGATGCTGGTGTATCTGTGCCATTGGTTTACCCGTGCCGAACGCTCACGGGCCAATACCTTTCTGATCCTTGGCAACCCGGTGACGATGCTGTGGATGTCGGTGGTTTCGGGTTATCTGGTGCAGCATTTCAGCTGGCGCTGGATGTTCATCATTGAGGGCCTGCCGGCGGTACTCTGGGCGTTTATCTGGTGGCGTCTGGCCGATGATCGTCCAGCGCAGGCCAAGTGGCTCAACGAGCAGGAAAAGCAGGATCTGGAAAGCGCACTGGCTGCTGAACAGGTCGGTATCAAAGCAGTGAAGAACTACGCCGAGGCGTTCCGTTCGCCGAAGGTGATCATTCTCGCGCTGCAGTTTTTCTGCTGGAGCATCGGCGTTTACGGCTTTGTGCTGTGGCTGCCGTCGATCCTCAAGGCCGGCGCGCAAATGGACATGATCGAAGCCGGCTGGCTGTCGGCGCTGCCGTATCTGGCGGCGGTGATCGGCATGCTTGTGGTGTCGTGGGGTTCGGACAAGTTGCAAAAGCGCAAACGCTTCGTCTGGCCGCCACTGCTGATCGCATCGATCGCGTTTTACGGCTCCTACGCGCTGGGCGCAGAACACTTCTGGTGGTCGTACACGCTACTGGTAATTGCCGGCGCGTGCATGTACGCGCCTTACGGGCCGTTCTTTGCCATCGTCCCGGAGATTCTCCCGGCCAACGTTGCCGGCGGCGCGATGGCGCTGATTAACAGCATGGGCGCGCTCGGTTCGTTCGGCGGCTCGTATCTGGTCGGTTACCTGAACAGCTCCACCGGTTCGCCCGGCGCTTCGTACCTATTGATGAGCGGCGCGTTGCTGCTGTCGGTGGTGTTAACGATTTTTCTCAAGCCCGGCGCCAGTGATCGCGTCGTCGCCAAAGCCGTCGCCACGCGTGCCGTGCCGGCGCACTCCTGAAGAGATTTTTGCCATGAAAAAACAGGTCGTGTTGTACAAGAAACCTTCACCCGCGCTGATGGCTCGTCTGCAAGAGCAGTGTGAGGTGACGCTGATCAACAGCCTCGACGCCGACGGCCTCATGCAACTGCGTGATGCCCTGCCCCGCGCCCAAGGTTTACTCGGCGCCAGCCTGAAACTCGACGCAGCCTTGCTCGATCTCGCGCCGCGACTCGAAGCCATCGCCAGCGTCTCGGTCGGCGTCGATAACTACGACATCGATTACCTGAGTCAGCGCAAGATCCTCCTGAGCAACACCCCGGACGTGCTCACTGAAACCACCGCCGACACCGGTTTCGCCCTGATCCTCGCCGCTGCCCGGCGTGTGGTGGAACTGGCGAACATGGTGCGCAGCGGCCAATGGAGCCGCAATATCGGCCCGGCGCATTTCGGCACCGATGTACATGGCAAGACGCTGGGGATTATCGGCATGGGCCGTATCGGCGAAGCGCTGGCGCAGCGTGGGCATTTCGGATTCGGTATGCCGGTGATCTATCACAGCCAGTCGCGCAAACCGGCGGTCGAGGCGCGATTCGATGCGCAATACCGCAGCCTCGAAGATCTGCTCAAGCAGGCCGACTTCATTTGCCTAACCTTGCCGCTGACGGCGCAGACCGAAGGTTTGATCGGCGCCGAGCAGTTCGCGCTGATGCGCCCGGAAAGCATCTTCATCAATATCTCGCGGGGCAAGGTGGTCGATGAGGCGGCGATGATCGAGTCGCTGCGTCATCAACGGATTCGGGCGGCGGGGCTGGATGTGTTCGAGCGTGAGCCGCTGAATCACGATTCGCCGTTGTTGCAACTCAATAATGTGGTGGCGACGCCGCACATGGGCTCGGCGACGTATGAGACGCGGGAGGCGATGGCGCGGTGTGCGGTGGAGAATTTGTTGGCTGCGTTGAAGGGAGAGAGGCCGGCGAATCTGGTGAATCCATCGGCCTGGCAGGGTTGAGATCTTCAGTGCCTGTTCTTGCCTAATCGCTGGCAAGCCAGCTCCCACAGGGTTTTCGGGCGGACACAACTATCATGTCCACCTCAAATCACTGTGGGAGCTGGCTTGCCAGCGATGGGCCAGTGCAGGCAACCCAACACCATCAAGCACTACGCGCCTGTAAAAGCTGCGCCGCACACAACGCAATCCGCGCACAGGCATCCGCGAGTTTCACCCGATCGACCACCAAACCAATGCGGATATGCCCCGCCGCGCTCGGCCCGAATGCCTCCCCGGCCAGCACCGACACGCCATAGCCCTCCAGCAACCGTTCGGCAAACGCCTGTGCGCCGAGACCGGTCTGGCGCACATCGACCATCACGAACATGCCACCATCTGGACGGATCGGATACAGCCCCGGGCAACCGCTCAAACGCTCGCACACCAGATCCCGGCGCAGGCGATATTCCTCGCGCATCTGCGTCACTTCCGGCAGGTCTGACTGCAACGCAATCTCTGCGGCTTTCTGCACAAAATCCGGCAGGCCAAACAACATGCTCAGCGACAAATTGACCAAATGCTCGGCCAACGACTTCGGCCCGATCATCCAGCCGATGCGCCAGCCGGTCATGGCGTGGGATTTCGACAGGCTGTTGATCGTCGCCGTGCGCTCGGCCATGCCCGGCAGGCTCGCCGGGCTGACGTGCTGACCTTCGTAAAGCAAATCGCTGTAGACCTCGTCGCTGATCAGCCACAAGTCATGGCGGATGCACAGCGCCGCCAGTTCTTGCCAGATCAGCAGTGACAGGCTTGCGCCGCTGGGGTTGTTCGGACTGTTGAGCAGCATGGCGCGGGTTTTCGGGGTGATACGCGCGGCAACATCCACCGGGTCGACGCGAAAGCCGTTTTCCGGACGCACCGGCACCGGCACCACCGTTGCGCCACACGCGCCAAACACGCCTTCGTAGGTGACGTACATGGGTTCGGCGACGATCACTTCATCGCCGGGATCGAGCAGACATTGCGCCACCGAATACACCGCGCATTGCGCGCCGGGCATGATGATTACGTGGTCGGCATCCACCGCTTGCCCGCTACGCCGACGATGGCGGTCGGCAATCAGCTTGCGCAGCGCCAGACGACCACGCACTTCGGAGTAATGGGTATCGCCCGCCAGCAAACTGTCGATCGCGCCGTGGACAATCGGCAGCGGTGTATCGAAATCCGGGTCGCCCACGCTCAGCAGCAAGATATCGACACCCTCGGCGCGCAGCTCCAGCGCTCGGTCGTGAATCTGCCAGGCAGCGGCTCCCTCCCCGGCGATTCGTTGGGTCAAGGCTGAATAGCGCATGTACGTCTCCTGATTGCGCGGTCTCCAGCCTTCACCGTATCTCAAATCACGAAACGCGCCACCATGGCGTTCAAATCCACCGCCAGTCGCGACAGTTCGTGGGTCGCGGCGCTGGTCTGGTTGGCCCCGGCGGCCGATTGCGTAGCCAGATCGCGGATGTTGACCAGGTTGCGGTCGACCTCGCGCGAGACTTGCGCCTGCTCTTCCGAGGCGCTGGCGATCACCAGATTGCGTTCGTTGATCTGATGGATCGACTGGGTGATCTGCTCCAGCGCAACCCCAGCGGCGCGGGCCATTTCCAGGGTGGTCTGGGTGCGCTGGTTGCTTTGCTGCATCGACGACACCGCTTCGCCGGTGCCGTTCTGGATGCCGGCGACCATTTTTTCGATTTCCTGGGTAGACTGCGCGGTGCGATGAGCCAATGCCCGAACCTCGTCCGCGACCACGGCAAAACCGCGCCCGGCCTCACCGGCGCGTGCGGCTTCGATCGCTGCGTTGAGGGCCAGCAGGTTGGTCTGTTCGGCGATGGCGCGGATCACATCGAGCACTTTGCCGATATCACGGCCCTGCGCGGCCAGGCCTTCGATCATCTGCGCGGTGTTCTGCACGTCGTGGGTCATAGTCTGGATCGCGTCGACGGTTTTCACCACTTGATCGCGACCTTCGCGGGCGGCGTGGGTTGACTGGTTCGAGGCTTCGGAGGTCGACACGGCGTTGCGCGCCACTTCTTCGACAGCGGCGGTCATCTCGTTGACGGCGGTGGCGGCTTGTTCGATTTCGTTGTTCTGCTGCTGCAGGCCACGGGAGGCTTCTTCGGTCACCGCGCTGAGCTCTTCGGCAGCGGCGCCCAGTTGTGTGGCGGAACCGGCGATCTGTTCGATGGTTTTGCGCAGGTTGCTCTGCATGGTGGCGAGCGCCTGCAGCAACTGCGTCGCTTCGTCCTTGCCGTCGACTTCGATGGTTTTGCTCAGGTTGCCGTCGGCAATGGTTTGTGCGGCCAGTACGGCACGGTTCAGCGGGGTGACGATGCTGCGGGTCAGCAGCCAGGCCAGTAGCACGGTGGCCAGCGCTGCGATCACGGCAACGATGATGATCCCGGTCACGGCGCTGTCGTAGTGTTCACCAGCCTTGGTGGCCGCCGTTTTCGCATCGGTCGTATTGATTGCAATCAGCTTGTTGAGCTGCTCGCCCATCTGGTCGGTACCCTCCTTGATCCGCGTGTTGATCAGGGTGCGCATCTCGTCGAGTTTGTCCTGACGCGACAGCTCAATCATCTGACTCTGCGCTTGCAGGTAGTTGTCCAGGGTGGTTGAGAAGGTCTGGTAGATTTCACGTTCTTCAGGGCCTGCCGGCAGCGCGGCATAGCTGGCCTGAGCCTTGCGCGCCTTGTCGACCAGCACGGCAATGCGCGTTTGCGCCTCTTGCAGGCTGGCCGGCTCGCGATTGACCAGTACACGGAACGACAGGATGCGCATGCGCAGGACGTTTTCCGTTACCGCACTGAGGTGGGTGACACTGGGCAATTGCGTCGAGTCCATATCGATCGAAGCCTGACGGATGATCGACATGCGATTGACGGCGAACACACCGAGTACGATCACCAGCAAGGCGATAAAGGCAAAACCGAGAAAGGCACGGGGCGCGATATTCAGATTACGCAGGGACATAGTTGAGCTCTCGAAAGATAGAAACTACGAGCGTCCATGCGTCATCACTGGCCCGAGGGGGCGGGCTCAGTCCGGCGTCACTGTTTTAGGAAGTTATGTGCGCGCCTGTTAGCTGTATCGGCCAGGCTTTAGGAAGATTGCGGGTCAATAGCAACTATTTTTCCGGGTGTTACAACAATGAAACACTGTTGATCGCTTGGTGTAGGAGCTGCCGAAGGCTCGGGCCGCGCTCGGACGATCTTTTGATTTGAGCTTTTAAAAGCAAAATCAAAAGATCGCAGCCTGTGGCAGCTCCTTCAGGGGTAGATTCCGATCTGGCTCAGCGTTTGGCGGCAAGCTGCCAGACTCGGGCGATGTCGGTGGCGCGTTCACGCAACAGACGCGGTGCTTCGGCACAGGCGTGTTCCAGTGTCATCGGGCCGCTGGTCACGGCAAATGCCGCATCGATACCGTGTTCGTAAAGTTCTTGATAACCCTCGCCCAACGTCCCGGCGATGACAATGACCGGGACGTCGTGCTGCCTGGCAATCCGCGCAACACCGAACGGGGTCTTGCCGCGCAAGGTCTGCGCATCGAATCGCCCTTCTCCGGTGATCACCAGATCAGCGCCTTTGACCGCTTCGGCAAGGCCAACCAGTTCGGCGACCACTTCCACCCCGGCTTGAAACTGCGCGCCGAGAAAAGCCTTCGCTGCAAAGCCCAAACCGCCCGCCGCACCGCTACCCGGTTCATCGCGGACGTCTTTGCCCAACGCTTGTGCACACAGTTCGGCGAAGTGCGCCAACGCCTGATCGAGTTGCTGCACTTGCGCCGGCGATGCACCTTTCTGCGGACCGAAAATCGCCGAGGCACCGTGTGGGCCACACAGCGGATTGTTCACATCAGCGGCGATATCGAAACGCACCTGCGCCAGCCGCGGGTCGAGTTCGCTCAAGTCCAAGCGTGCCAGTTGCGCCAGGGCCAAGCCACCGGCCACCAACGCTTGATTCTGTGCATCGAGCAACTTCACGCCCAGCGCCTGCATCGCCCCGGCGCCACCATCGTTGGTGGCACTGCCGCCAATCGCCAGAATCACCCGTTGCGCGCCGGCATCCAGCGCTGCGCGAATCAGTTCGCCGGTACCGAAGGTGCTGCTGATGCAGGCATCGCGTTGCCCCAGCGGTACCAATTGCAAGCCACTGGCCTCGGCCATTTCGATAATTGCCGTGTGGTTGTGCGGCAACCAGCCCCACGCGGCGTCGACGGCTGTGCCCAGCGGGCCACGCACGCGGGTACGGCGCAGTTCGCCTTCGCAGGCAGCCAGAATCGATTCGACCGTGCCTTCGCCGCCATCAGCCATCGGGCATTTGATCATCGTTGCCTGCGGCCAGATCTGGGCCAGGCCGAGGGCAATGGCTTCGGCGACGCCTTGGGCACTGAGGCTGTCCTTGAACGAGTCGGGGGCGATGACGATCTTCATGGGAATTCTCCGGTTGCAATGCCCCTCATGCTGCCAGTCGGCCTGCGCCTTGACGCCTGTCCGCTGCACAAGTGGCGGGGGCGTTTATTGTTCATTTTCACAAAGACAGGGAAAGTGGCGGTGAATGTTCGGCCGCCATCGCTGGCAAGCCAGCTCCCACAGGGATTGTCGGTGAACACAAATGTAGTGAACACCATCAACCCTTGTGGGAGCTGGCTTGCCAGCGATGGCGGCCTCAAAATCACCTCACGCTGACAGATCTGTCTGGGGTAACAGCTGCACCCCAAGATACAGCGCCAGCATCCCATCGAGCCGCAGCGGATCAACCCCACTCAACTCGGCAATCCGCTCCATCCGATAACGCAAACTATTGCGATGAATGCCCAAGGCATCGGCGCAGGCCTGACTCTGGCCATCGTGCTCACACCAACTGCGCAACGTCGCCAGCAACTGGCCGTTGCCGTCCTTAGCGATCACCTTGCGCAACGGTTTGAGCAATTCGTCCAGTGCATCATCGTTACGATGCCGCCACAACATCACTGGCAATCGATAGCGGTTCAGCGTCAGCAATCGCGAATGCGGCAACACTTCGCGACCATAGGCGAGCAAGTCGCCCACGCGGCGATAACAACGGCGCAGCCCGGCGAGTCCATCGGCCTGCCCGCCCACGGCAATGCGCAGAATCTTCCAGCCGAGGCCGTCGAGTTTTTCCAGCAAGCGATCATGCTCGACGTTTTGACTCGCCGGCCGACACCACAGCAGTGACGACTTCGCCGAACTCACGCACCAGCTATCGGGATAACGCGACGTCAGCCAGGCACTCAACGCCTCAACGGTTTGCCCCGGCCCATGCTCAAGACCCAGCTCGAACAGATACGGCACCCGCGTCAATTGCGGTTTGAGGCCAAGTTGCTGCGCCTCATCGACCAGACGCGGCGAATCCCCCGCCTCGCTCAGCAGCAGCGCCAGCAAATCATCACAACGCTGGCGCCGCCATTGCTGCTCGGCCTGCTGATTGCGCTGGCCAACGAGCATTTCGGCGGTCATGCGCACCAGTTCGGCGTAAGTGCGCAACTGCTCCGGTTCGCCAGTGATGCCAAGTACTCCGATCAAGCGCTGATCGAGCAACAGCGGCAGGTTGATCCCCGGTTGCACGCCCTTCAAATGCACGGCGGTCTGCGCGTCGATCTCGACCACGCGACCGTTGGCCAACACCAGTTGCGCGCCTTCGTGACGGGTGTTGATGCGCTCCGGTTCACCGCTGCCGAGGATCAGCCCCTGGCTGTCCATGACGTTGACGTTGTAGGGCAAAATGGCCATGGCCCGGTCGACGATATCCTGGGCGAGGTCGTGATCGAGTTCAAACATAGCGGCGGCAATCCTTGATTTATGGCACTGGCGGTTGTTCACCCGCACAGGGTCTGACGGCAAACCCTGTGCGCAGGCACAAAGACAATCCAGCCAAAGGTGGCCGAGACTCTCGGGGCGATCAACGTTACCCTTTGCATCGCAAAAAATCATAATAAAGAGAGAGCCGCTATGTCGCAGAGCGCCGCAGCTACCCAGACCATCGATGACGGTAAAAACGCCGTTTATAAACGCATCACCCTGCGTTTGATCCCCTTCATTTTCATCTGCTACTTGTTCAACTACCTCGACCGGGTCAACGTTGGATTTGCCAAATTGCAGATGCTTGATGCCCTGAAATTCAGCGAAACCGTGTACGGCCTCGGTGCCGGTATCTTCTTTATCGGCTACGTGCTGTGTGGCGTACCGAGCAACCTCGCCTTGACCAGATTCGGCCCACGGCGCTGGATCGCGGTGATGATGATCACTTGGGGCACGCTGTCGACCTGCCTGTTGTTCGTCACCACCCCGACCGAGTTCTACACCCTGCGGCTGTTCACCGGTGCGGCTGAAGCCGGGTTCTTCCCGGGCGTTGTTTTGTACCTCTCGCAGTGGTTCCCGACCTTCCGCCGTGGCCGGATCATGGCGTTGTTCATGTCGGCGATCCCGGTTTCCGGATTGCTTGGCAGCCCGTTCTCTGGCTGGATTCTCAATCACTTCGCTGCGGGCCAGGGCGGTCTGGCCGGCTGGCAGTGGATGTTTCTGCTGCAAGGCATTCCTACCGTCATCCTCGGCGCCCTCGCCTATTTCCTGCTGAGCGACAGCTTCGCCAACGCCAAGTGGCTGAGCCCGCATGAGCGTGCAGTGCTAGAAGCGGATCAGGCCGAAGATTTGGCGAACAAACCGAAAACCACCTCCGACTCGCTGCTGGCGGTGTTCAAGAACCCGGCGATCTGGGCGTTTGGCCTGATCTACTTCTGCATCCAGAGCGGCGTGTACGCGATCAACTTCTGGCTGCCGTCGATCATCAAGAACCTTGGCTTCAGCGATAACCTGGTGATTGGCTGGCTGAGTGCGATTCCGTATCTGCTGGCGTCGGTGTTCATGCTGGTGGTCGGGCGTTCGGCGGACTTGCGCAAGGAGCGTCGCTGGCACTTGGTGGTGCCGATGCTGATGGGCGCGATCGGTCTGGTGATTGCGGTGAATTTCGCGGCCAACCCGGCCATTGCGATTCTGGGTTTGACCATCGCCACCATGGGCGCGCTGACCGGCCTGCCGATGTTCTGGCCAGTGCCGACGGCCATGTTGAGCGCCGGGGCTGCGGCCGGTGGTCTGGCGTTGATCAACTCGATGGGGCAGATGGCCGGGTTCCTCAGTCCGTACCTGGTGGGTTGGGTAAAGGACAGCACCGGTTCGACCGACGCGGCGTTGTATCTGTTGGCGGGTGTGATTGTGGGCGGGAGTCTGCTGGCGTTGCGCATGACGCGGACGTTGCGGGCTTGAGTTTTTGATGCACGGAAGAACGGCCCTTTTCAGGGTCGTTTTTTATTGGGGGTTCGGCTTGGAGTTTGTGGTGTTCTGTAGATCCTTTTCCCCCTCACCTGATCTGGTCAAACGATACTGGACACGGTTATAGGGTTTAGGTCATTTCTCATGCTGCCAAGGCTTCCATTGCTACCGGAGTCCGATATCCGTTGTAACTGTGCAGCCTGATCCGATTGTAATAGTG